>NZ_JBKGGT010000001.1:0-595168 GCF_052041995.1 Pseudomonas sp. SMV7
GGCGGCCCCAGGGTAATTTGCATTTCAGACGGGATAGCACATCAATGGCTCATGTACCGCAAGTAAGAATCCCCGCCACCTACCTCCGTGGCGGCACCAGCAAAGGCGTGTTCTTCCGCCTGCAGGACCTGCCCGAGCGGGCGCAAATCCCCGGGCCGGTTCGCGATGCCCTGCTGCTGCGGGTGATCGGCAGCCCCGACCCCTATGGCAAGCAGATCGACGGCATGGGCGGCGCCACCTCGAGCACCAGCAAGACCGTGATCCTGTCGCAGAGCATCAAGCCCGATCACGATGTCGACTACCTGTTCGGCCAGGTCAGCATCGACAAGGCCTTCGTCGACTGGAGCGGTAACTGTGGCAACCTCTCTGCCGCAGTCGGTTCGTTCGCCATCAGCAGCGGCCTGGTCGACCCCTCACGCATCCCGCGCAATGGCATCGCCACCGTTCGCATCTGGCAGGCCAATATCGGCAAGACCATCATCGCCCACGTGCCGATCAGCGAGGGTGAAGTGCAGGAAACCGGCGACTTCGAGCTGGACGGGGTGACCTTCCCGGCCGCCGAGGTGCAACTGGAGTTCCTCGACCCGGCGGCCGACGAAGACGGCGACGGTGGGGCGATGTTCCCCACCGGTAACCTGGTCGATGACCTCGTGGTGCCGGGGGTGGGTACCTTCAAGGCGACCCTAATCAATGCCGGCATCCCGACCATATTCCTCAATGCGGCAGACATCGGCTACACCGGCACCGAACTGCAGGATGCCATCAACGCTGACCCGCAGGCGCTGCTGCGTTTCGAGACGATCCGCGCGCATGGCGCCGTGCGCATGGGCCTGATCGACAACGTTGACCAGGCTGCCGGGCGTCAGCACACGCCGAAAGTAGCTTTCGTCGCGCCACCGAGCACCTACACTGCGTCCAGTGGCAAGGCTGTGCAAGCGGGTGATATCGATCTGCTGGTACGGGCCCTGTCCATGGGCAAGCTGCACCACGCCATGATGGGTACGGCCGCAGTGGCGATCGGCACTGCGGCGGCCATTCCGGGGACGCTGGTGAACCTCGCCGCAGGCGGGGGCGAGCTTGGCGCCGTGCGTTTCGGCCACCCCTCGGGCACCCTGCGGGTGGGGGCCGAGGCGCGCCAGGCGAAGGGTGAATGGACAGTGACCAAGGCAATCATGAGTCGCAGTGCCCGGGTGCTGATGGAGGGCTGGGTTCGCGTACCTGGCGATAGCTTCTAACGCACCACCGGCGCTCGGCTTTAGTTCGTTGGGGCCGCTTTGCGCCCCTTCGCGGGCTTGCCCGCTCCCACAGGTAATCGCAGGCTCCGAAGGCTGTGGTGTACCTGTGGGAGCGGGCGAGCCCGCGAAGGTCTGCAACGCAGCCCCGGCAATTCTTAAGGGAGCTGCATATGAGCGCCAACGTAGACCTCAACGCCCGCCCGGACTACGACCGGGTGCTGCAAACCCTCGCCGACTATGCCCTCACGTACCGGGTCGACTCCGCCGAAGCCCTGGACACCGCCCGCAACTGCCTGATGGACACCCTCGGCTGCGGCCTGCTGGCCTTGCGCTTTCCCGAATGCACCAAGCTCCTCGGCCCCCAGGTAGAAGGCACCGTGGTGCCCAACGGCGCGCGCGTCCCAGGTACCAGCTACCGCCTCGACCCGGTCAAGGCGGCCTGGGACATTGGCTGCACGGTGCGCTGGCTGGACTATAACGACACCTGGCTGGCCGCCGAATGGGCACACCCCTCGGATAACCTGGGGGGCATCCTGGCGGTTGCCGATCACCTGTCGCAAAAGCGCGTGGCCGCAGGTGAAGCACCGCTGCTGATGCGCGATGTGCTCGAAGCCATGGTCATGGCTCACGAGATCCAAGGCGTGCTGGCGCTGGAAAACGCCTTCAACCGCGTAGGCCTCGACCACGTGATACTGGTCAAGGTGGCCTCCACCGCCGTGTGCGCCAGGCTGATGGGGGCCAACCTTGAGCAGATGCTGAGCGCCTTGTCCCACGCCTTCGTCGATGGCCAGGCGCTGCGTACCTACCGCCATGCGCCCAACGCCGGTTCGCGCAAGTCGTGGGCCGCTGGCGATGCTTCCAGCCGCGGCGTGCGCCTGGCTGATATCGCCCTGCGCGGCGAGATGGGCGTGCCGGGTGTGCTCACGGCGCCGCAGTGGGGCTTTTACGATGTGCTGTTCAGCCACACCAACAAGGACCTGGCACTCAAGCCTTCCGAGCAGCAAGCGCTGCGGGTGCCGCAAGCCTTGGGTAGCTACGTGATGGAAAACGTGCTGTTCAAGGTGAGTTTCCCGGCCGAGTTCCACGCCCAGACCGCCTGCGAGGCGGCGGTAACCCTGCATCCACTGGTGCGTAACCGCCTGCACGAAATCGACCGTATCGTCATCACCACCCAGGAGTCGGCGATCCGCATCATTTCCAAGAGCGGCCCGCTGGCCAATGCCGCCGACCGCGACCACTGCCTGCAGTACATGGTGGCGGTGCCGCTGATTTTCGGTCATCTGGTGGCCGAGCACTATGAAGACGCCTTCCATGCCAACCACCCAAGCATCGACCGCCTGCGCGAGAAGATGGAGGTGGTGGAAGACCCGCGCTTCAGCCGCGAATACCTGGAACCGGACAAGCGCTCGATTGCCAACGCGCTACAAGTGTTCTTCAAGGATGGCAGCAGTACCGAGCAGGTGGTGGTGGAATACCCGATTGGGCATCGCCGGCGGCGAGGGGAGGGCATACCTTTGCTGGAGGCCAAGTTCAGGGACAACCTGGCGACGCGCTTTGCGCGGCAGCGGTGTGGGGAAATTCTTGAGGTGTGCAAGAACCAGCAGAAGCTGGAGGGGATGGCGGTGCACAGGTTTGTGGATCTGTTTGTGATCTGAATCGGCCTGTTCCGGCCTCTTCGCGGGCTTGCCCGCGAAGAGGCCGGTAAAACCGACACAACCCTCACAAAAAAGCCCCGGCATCTCTGCCGGGGCTTCTTCTTGTAGCTTGCAGCTTACAACTTGCCGTTCAGCTTACGCCTGGACCACTGGGATCTTTGCGTTGGCTGCCGCTTCGCGGAACTCGGCGATCTGGTCGAAGCTCAAGTAGCGGTAGACGTCGGCAGCCATGCTGTCGATGTCTTTCGCGTACTGCATGTACTCTTCGACGGTCGGCAGCTTGCCGATGATCGAAGCGACAGCAGCCAGCTCGGCCGATGCCAGGTACACGTTGGTGGCGTCGCCCAGACGGTTCGGGAAGTTACGGGTCGAAGTGGATACCACGGTCGAACCGGTCTGCACACGTGCCTGGTTACCCATGCACAGCGAGCAGCCTGGCATTTCCATGCGCGCACCGGCCTTGCCGTAGATGCCGTAGTAGCCTTCTTCGGTCAGCTGGTGAGCGTCCATCTTGGTTGGCGGAGCCAGCCACAGACGGGTAGGGATACCGCCCTTGACCTTGTCCAGCAGCTTGCCGGCGGCGCGGAAGTGACCGATGTTGGTCATGCACGAACCGATGAACACTTCGTCGATCTTCTCGCCCTGTACCGAGGACAGCAGGCGGGCATCGTCCGGGTCGTTCGGCGCGCAGAGCACAGGCTCCTTGACGTCGGCCAGGTCGATTTCGATGATTTCAGCGTATTCGGCATCGGCGTCGGCCGACAGCAGCTCAGGCTTGGCCAGCCAGGCTTCCATGGCCTGGGCGCGGCGCTCCAGGGTGCGGGCATCGCCGTAGCCTTCGCCGATCATCCAGCGCAGCAGGGTGATGTTCGACTGCAGGTACTCGGCGATGGCCTTTTCCGGCAGCTTGATGGTGCAACCGGCAGCGGAACGCTCGGCCGAGGCGTCGGACAGCTCGAAGGCTTGCTCGACGGTCAGGTCGTTCAGGCCTTCGATCTCGAGGATGCGGCCGGAGAAGATGTTCTTCTTGCCTTTCTTCTCGACGGTCAGCAGGCCCTTCTGGATGGCGTAGTAAGGGATGGCATGGACCAGGTCACGCAGGGTGATGCCTGGCTGCAGTTTGCCCTTGAAGCGCACCAGTACCGATTCCGGCATGTCCAGCGGCATGACACCGGTGGCAGCAGCGAAGGCTACCAGGCCGGAACCGGCCGGGAACGAAATGCCGATCGGGAAGCGGGTGTGCGAGTCGCCACCGGTACCCACGGTGTCGGGCATCAGCATGCGGTTCAGCCAGCTGTGGATGATGCCGTCGCCCGGGCGCAGCGACACGCCGCCACGGGTGCGGATGAAGTCTGGCAGGGTGTGGTGGGTGGTCACGTCGATCGGCTTCGGATAAGCCGCGGTGTGGCAGAACGACTGCATTACCAGGTCAGCGGAGAAGCCCAGGCACGCCAGGTCCTTCAGCTCGTCGCGGGTCATCGGGCCAGTGGTGTCCTGGGAACCGACGGTGGTCATCTTCGGCTCGCAGTAGGTACCTGGGCGCACGCCCTTGCCTTCCGGCAGGCCGCAGGCACGGCCGACCATCTTCTGCGCCAGGGTGAAGCCTTTGCCCGAATCGGCAGGCTGCTCCGGCTTCTTGAACAGGTCGGAAGCACCCAGGCCCAGTTCGGCGCGGGCCTTCTCGGTCAGGCCGCGGCCGACGATCAGCGGGATACGGCCGCCAGCGCGGACTTCATCCAGCAGCACTTCGGTCTTCAGCTGGAAGGTGGTGACCAGTTCGTCGCTGCCGTGACGGCGCACTTCGCCCTTGAACGGGTAAACGTCGATGACGTCGCCCATGGCCAGGTTGGTGCAGTCGAATTCGATCGGCAGGGCGCCGGCGTCTTCCATGGTGTTGTAGAAGATCGGGGCGATCTTGGTGCCGAAGCAGAAGCCACCGGCACGCTTGTTCGGTACGTACGGGATGTCGTCGCCGAAGAACCACAGTACCGAGTTGGTAGCCGATTTACGCGAGGAACCGGTACCGACCACGTCACCGACGTAGGCCACCGGGAAGCCCTTGGCCTTGACCGCTTCGATCTGGGCCAGCGGGCCGACCGAACCAGGCTGCTGCGGCTCGATGCCGTCGCGGGCCATTTTCAGCATGGCCAGGGCGTGCAGCGGGATGTCAGGGCGCGACCAGGCGTCCGGGGCAGGCGACAGGTCGTCGGTGTTGGTTTCGCCAGGCACCTTGAACACGGTCAGGGTGTACTTGTCGGCGATCGCCGGACGCGAGGTGAACCACTCGCCGGCAGCCCAGGATTCCAGCACGGCCTTGGCGTGAACGTTGCCGGCCTTGGCCTTTTCGGCCACGTCGTGGAAAGCGTCGAACATCAGCAGGGTGTGCTTGAGCTGTTCGCCCGCGACGGCGCCCAGTTCGGCGTCATCCAGCAGCGCAACCAGCGTTTCGATGTTGTAGCCGCCCTGCATGGTGCCCAGCAGTTCGGTGGCGTGCTTGCGGTCGATCAGTGGCGACTTGGCTTCGCCCTTGGCGATGGCGGACAGGAAAGCGGCCTTGACGTAGGCGGCTTCGTCGACCCCTGGTGGTACGCGGTGGGTGATCAGGTCTACGAGGAAGGCTTCTTCGCCGGCCGGCGGGTTTTTCAGCAGCTCGACCAGGCCTGCAGTTTGTTCGGCGTTCAGCGGCTGGGGCACGATGCCCAGGGCGGCACGCTCTTCGATGTGTTTGCGGTAGGCTTCAAGCACAGTTATTTCCCTCATCAGTGGTCCCTAAAGGGGGTCCGGGACGCTCATCCAGCATTCAATGCACCCATGCGCTGCCACGGCTTTGTGGGCCGCCCAGCCAGAGTCGCAAGGAATCCTTACAGAAGCTGCTTTCAAAGTTTTACGCCTGCAGAACGGAAAGCTGATGAGGGCTGGCACGGGCATGCGAGGGATGCATGGCCCGGGCCAACGCCGTTCTACCGGATGAACTGTGCTCGTGACGCTTTGAAAACAGCTTCCAACGGACATTGTTGCCTTTGAAAAGGCCGGATGATTCTACGGCAAAAAAAGCCCGAAGGTAAGGCGGCGAAGATGACTTTAACGAGTGACCCTGGTTAGACAAAGGGCTAACATGGGCTCGTGTTCCACCGCCAAGCTGTTGTTTTTCATGTCCAACAAGTCCATCAAGACCCCTTGCGTCGGCCTCTGCTCCACGGTCTATGGAGACACGGTGTGCCGTGGCTGCAAGCGGTTTCACCACGAAGTGATCCACTGGAATGGCTACGACGATGCGCAAAAGCGCGCCGTGTGGCTGCGCCTGGAGCAGTTGCTGGTGCAGGTGATGATGGCCAAGCTGGAAGTGTTCGACAAAGGGCTGCTGCGCCAGCAGCTGGAGCAGCGCTCCATCCGTTTTGTCGAACAGCAATCGGAATATTGCTGGGCGTACCAGCTGATCGCCCGCGGCGCACGGATGATCCGTGACCTGGAAGCCTACGGCATGGTCCTGCTGCCGGAATTCCGCGACTGGGAGCTGCCGCAGTTGCGCGACGCCATCGACCGCGAGTTCTTCCTGTTGTCGGAAGCCCATTACCAGCGCTACATCGCGCCGGCGTTCCTGAACAGCACGCTGGAATAGTGGTTTCCAGCGGTCGGCCCGGCCAGCGCCAGGCCGCTATCCATTCAGCCCGTTTGCGGGCGTAGCGTCAGCGCCGGAGCCAGCCCTGGCTGCATCAGTCGCCGGTGTACTCGCAGCCGCTGGTGCAGGTTTCGTGGATGCGCACCTTGGACAGTTCCGGCATCAGCGGCTTGACCTGCTCCCAGATCCACTTGGCGATCACTTCGCTGGTGGGGTTTTCCAGGCCGGGGATGTCGTTCAAGTAGTTGTGGTCCAGCTGCTCGTAGATCGGCTTGAAGATCGCCTTCACCTCGGCAAAATCACGGATCCAGCCGGTATGCGGGTCGAGCGGGCCGGTGAGGTGCAGGCCGACCTTGAACGAGTGGCCGTGCAGGCGGCCGCATTTGTGCCCGGCCGGGACATTGGGCAGGCGGTGGGCCGATTCGAATGTGAATTCCTTGAAAATTTCCACGCTGTCGTAACTCTTTGTGAATCAACAATGCGCGCAGTCTACCAGCATGGCCGCTACAAGGCTTGCAGGCGTTCGTGCAACCGCCCGGTGGCGATCAGCTCCAGCAGCTCGTCGCCCAGGCGCTGGCTTTCGGCAATGGCTTTGTACCAGTAACGCTTGCGGCTTGGGGCGTCGCCCATGAAACGCTTGAAGTCGTTACGGTCGGGCAGCTTGCCATAGGGCAGGGCGGCCAGGTATTGCGGCGACGGTGTCAGCAGCAGCACGTTCTGCAGGCGCGTGGCGTCGCCCTTGCGCCACGGCAGGGCCTTGTCGAACCAGCCGGGTACCACCTTGTCGGTGAAGTGCGGGTACAGCACCAGGTCGTCGCCGCGGTAGGGCAGGTCGAGGTGGTAGTCGAGCAGGCCGCCGTCGCGGTAGGTGCCCGCGCCCGCGCCAGGAATGTCCCGGACGCCTTGCATGACCAGCGGAATCGAGCCTGAGGCGAGCAGGGCCTGGCGCAGGTTGGCCAGCTCCAGCGGCAGGCAGCGCGAGGGGAAATCGGTGAGTGCCTCGAGCGGCGGGGTAGCGCGGCCGTCGTGCAGGATGATGCGCTCGAAGTGGCGGGCCAGCCGCGCCCGGCCAAGCAGGTTGCTGGCCACCACCGAGCCCAGGCCAAGGCCCAGGCGGCCGCGGTGGTCATGGGCGAGGTGGCCATGGCTCTTCACCACCAGGATGTTCAGGCGATAGTTCGGGTTGGCCAGCAACTCACCGTCGCGACCTTGCAGCAGATCATCGAGCATGCGCTGGCAGCTGCGGCTGATCTCGGCGGGTGTGACGCCCTTGGCAAAATCCTGCTCGGTGTACAGTTCGCCCAGGCGCCGGATACCCGCGACCGGGTCGTCGAGGCAGGCACTGGCAAAGCGCCAGGCGCCGATCGAGGCGCCAATGAGGGCTCGCTGGCGTGGTGCCGACGGCAGCCATTCACCGAACAGTGCCAGGTCCAGGCCCTGGATACCCAACGGCTTCGGCCCGCCCGCGGCACCCGGCAGCACGCCCACGTCGAGCGCCTGCAGGCCGCGTTCGCGGATCTGCCGCAGGGCACGCTGGCCGGCCTTGAAGGTGAGGGCTGGGTATTTGACGTGGATGGCGCTCATGGCAGGTCTCTTCGGCGGTAAGCGGGCATTATAGGGATGGCACCGGGATCTGGGCGCGGACAAGCCCGTTGCCGCCTTGACCTGCGCTATCATGCCGCCAGTTGTTTTCAGGTTGAATTAAGGACCGGTGGTTAATCTTAACCCCGTAGACAACTTGTACAGTTCTCAGGAGAGAAGAACGATGAAAACCTTGACTGCCCTGTTCACCGCCGCCGCCCTTGCCGTGGGCGCCAACGCCGCCTTTGCCAAGGACGTGCAGCCCGACGAAGTGGTCAAACTGGTCAATGCCAAGACCATCAAGTCGCTGGATGAGCTCAAGGCCGCCGCCGTGGCCAAGCACCCCGGCGCCACCGTTACCGACTCGGAGCTGGAAGACGAATACGGCCGCTACATCTACAAGGTCGAGCTGCGTGATACGCAGAATGTCGAGTGGGACGTCGACCTGGATGCCAAGACCGGAGAAGTTCTGAAGGACGAGCGGGACAACTGATGATCCACCTACCGCGGTCGGCACGCTACCTTGCGCTGACGCTGCTGGCCGCATGCTCGCTGGCCATGGCCCGCGACCTTGACCAGGATGAAGCCCTGGAGCTGCGCCAGAAAGGCATCATCCTGCCACTCGAGCACCTGCTGGAAGCCGCCCTGGGGCGTCACCCCGGGGCGCGCCTGCTGGAGGCCGAGCTGGAAGAAGATGATGATCGCTACGAATACGAGGTCGAGTTGCTGACGGCCGAAGGTGTGGTACGCGAGATCAAGCTCGATGCCAGCACCGGTGCCCTGCTCAAGGACGAGGAAGACGACTGAATGCGCCTGTTGCTAGTCGAAGATAATGTCCCGCTCGCCGATGAACTGACCGGCGGCCTGCAACGCCAGGGCTATGCTGTCGATTGGCTGGCCGATGGCCGTGACGCCGTGTACCAGGGCCAGAGCGAACCTTACGACCTGATCATCCTCGACCTTGGCTTGCCAGGCTTGCCGGGCCTCGAGGTGTTGGCCCAATGGCGCGCCGCCGGCCTGGCCACGCCGGTGCTGATCCTCACCGCGCGCGGCTCGTGGGCCGAGCGTATCGAAGGGTTGAAGGCCGGGGCTGACGATTACCTGAGCAAGCCCTTCCACCCTGAAGAACTGCAACTGCGCATTCAGGCACTGCTGCGTCGTGCCCGTGGGCTGGCCAACCAGCCGACGCTGGAAGCGGCCGGCCTGCAGCTGGATGAAAGCCGCCAGTGCGTGATCCGGGATGGCGTGGATATCCAGCTGACCGCCGCCGAGTTCCGCCTGTTGCGCTACTTCATGCTGCATCCGCAGCAGATCCTGTCCAAGAGCCATCTGGCCGAACACCTTTACGACGGTGAGACCGAGCGCGATTCCAACGTGCTGGAAGTGCACGTCAACCATTTGCGGCGCAAGCTGGGCCGCAGTGTCATCGAGACCCGCCGCGGGCAAGGTTACATCTATGCCGGGAGCGCGGCGTGAAGTCGATCCAGGCGCGCCTGAGCCTGGGCCTGGTGGCGGTACTGGTGGTGGTCGGCCTGGTGCTGGCGCAACTGACCTTGTGGCTATTCGAGGCCGGCCTGCAGCGCTACCTGGAAAATGGCCTGCGCAAGGAGAGCGAAAACCTGTTGATGGCGCTGGTGCGCGGGCCTTCGGGCCTGCAGCTGGATGAGCGGCGTATCTCGGCGGCTTACCAGCGGCCATTTTCCGGCTATTACTTCCGCATCGATTTCGATAAAGGCACCTGGCGTTCTCGCTCGCTGTGGGACCTGGACATGCCCAAGCCTGCCGCTCCGGGGCTTTCCGACAGCCACGCGCTGGGGCCCGAAGGCCAGCAATTGCTGGCCTTGCGCGCCGACTACCGGCGCCTGGGCCAGGACATCTCGATCAGCGTGGCGCAGGACTATTCGCCAGTCCGCGAAGGGTTCCGGCGCATGCAGCAGATCGGCCTGGGCATGGGCCTGGTGGCACTGATCCTGGTACTGGTGTTGCAGCGCATCACCGTGACCCGCTCGCTAAGGCCGCTGGAGCGTGCGCGCCAGCAGATTGCCCAGTTGCAGCAGGGCCAGCGCTCACAGCTGGACGCCCAGGTGCCCAGCGAACTGGCGCCGCTGGTGGGGCAGATCAACCATTTGTTGACGCATACCGAAGACAGCCTGCGCCGTTCGCGCAATGCCCTGGGCAACCTTGGCCATGCGCTGAAGACACCGCTGGCGGTGCTGCTGAGCCTGGCTTCCAGCGAGCGCCTGAACGACTTGCCCGAGGTCCGTGCGCAGATGCGCGAGCAACTGGAGCAGATCCAGCAACGCTTGGCGCGCGAGCTGAACCGGGCGCGGCTGGCGGGTGACGCGCTGCCAGGTGCGCAGTTCGATTGTGGCGCCGAATTGCCGGGGCTGCTGGGGACGCTGGGCATGATCCATGGCGAGGGCTTGTTGCTGGCCAGCGACGTGCCGCCCGGGCTTTTGCTGCCATGGGACCGCGAGGATGTCCTCGAATTGCTCGGCAACCTGCTCGACAATGCCTGCAAGTGGGCCGACAGCGAGGTGCGCCTGGGCATCGCGGCGCATGCCGAGGGCTACCGGCTGTGGGTCGATGACGATGGCCCGGGCATCCCCGAGGCGCAGCGGCAGCAAGTGCTGGAACGCGGTTCGCGGCTGGACGAGCAGGTTGACGGGCATGGCCTGGGGTTGGGCATCGTGCGCGATATCATCGAAGCCTGGGGCGGGCGCCTGGCGTTGCTGGAGAGCCCGTTGGGTGGGCTGCGGGTCAGCATCGACCTGCCGCGCAAGCCTCGATAATGCCGGCGCCGCTTGCCGGCCAACAGGTAAAGCGCTGGCTTCGGATCGACGCGAAACGTGCAGGAGCGGCTTCAGCCGCGATCACCGGCAAAGCCGGTGCCATCCGCCGTGTCGCCTGCATCGCGGATAAAATCCGCGCCTACAGTCCGAATCGATGGGCTGTGATATCACCAATGCAAAAAAAATGCAGTACAGCCGCATTTTTTTGAATTAGCCCTACCTCAACCTGCTCGGCAAAATCCCCTGCACGAAATCCGGCCTTCAGTACCGGGCTTTCTCTCCTGCCAGAAAAACCAAAGATCCTGATTATCCAAATGTCTGCCTCGCGTTCCGAAAATCGTCTGCAGCGGCTGTTGCCTGCACCGCTGAACATACCCCCCAGAGAATGGTTGCGTGCCGCTATCGGTGCATTGCTCGGCCTGTTCCTCGCCGGCTGGCTGACCAGCATGGCCTTTGGCCCCGGCATCGCCTTGCACCTGCTCGGCCCGTTGGCGGCTTCGGCGGTGCTGGTGTTCGCCGTGCATTCCGGCCCGTTGGCCCAGCCCTGGCCGGTGCTGGGCAGCTACGCCGTCGCCGGCGTGGTCGGCCTGGCCATGCGCCAGGGCTTCGGCACGGAGTTGTGGGTGGCCGCCACAGCCTTGGCTATCTCGCTCCTGGTGATGTGCCTGCTGCGCTGCCTGCACCCACCGGGTGGCGGCGTGGCGGTGAGCGCGGTGCTGGCCGACTCGGGGCTGAGCGCCATGGGCGATCGGCTGTTGGAGCCGGTAGTGCTCAATGCGCTCATCCTGGTGGCGGTGGCGATCATCTACAACCGCCTGACGGGCGTGCGCTACCCGAAAGGCGCTGCACCACGCAAGGACCTGCACCATACCCATGACCCGCTGCCCAGCGAGCGGGTCGGCATCCGTGGTGAAGACCTGGACCAGGCGCTGGATGAACTGGGCGAGTTCGTCGATGTCACCCGTGACGAGCTGGAACGCATCATCCTGGCCACCGAACAGCACGCCCTGCAACGCAGCCTCGGCGGTATCACTGCAGCCTCGGTCATGTCCCGCGATGTTCAGTTCGCCTCGCCCGACACCACCCTGGAGCAGGCCTGGCGGATGCTGGCCAGCCATCACCTGAAAACCCTGCCGGTGCTGCAGCACGGCAAGCTGGTGGGTATCGTCAGCCTCAGCGACCTGGTCGGCCCGGCCATGCTGCGTGGCCGTTTCAGTTGGCGCGGCTTGTTCGGCCGCAAGGCCGTGCGCGTGGAACAGATAATGAGCCGTCGGGTCGTCAGCGTCAGCAGCCAGCATCCGCTGGAGCGATTGCTGCCGTTGTTGTGCGAGCAGGGCCTGCATTGCCTGCCGGTGGTCGATGACGAGCAGTTGGTGGGGGTGATCACCCAGACCGACCTGATCGCCGGCCTCAAGCGCCAGTTGCTCAGCCGCACAGAGGGTTCAGGCCAGCGGATCCCAACGTTGTGACCAGTCGCTGCTGCCGGCGGCTATCAGCTGGCGGAGGATGGCAAAGGCTTGTTGCAGGGCGTCGCTGTCGCGTTTGCGCGGGTACACCAGAAAGGTTGGGTAGGTGAACTCCGGCGCCTGCGGTACCCGCTCGAACACACCGCTGTCCAGGTAGGCTTGCACCACCCGCGTGCGGAAGTAACCACTGCCGCCCTGGTCGAGAATGAACTGCAAGGCCAGCGGGCCCAGGTTGAAACTCAGCGCCGGGCGCGCGCAGTCGGGCAGGGCGGCATCGTGCTGGCGGCGGAAGGCCTCGCCCCAGTCGATGTAGATGTACGGCTCTGGCCGGTCGACCCGGCGCACGCGAATCAGCTTTTCTTCCATCAGCTGCTCCACCTGCAGGCCCGGGCCGTAGCTCGGCTGATAGACCAGCGCGGCATCCAGCAGGCCCATCTCGACCTTGCGCAGCAGCGCGTCACCATCGCTCACCTCGCTACGGATGGCATGGCTGGGCAGCTCGCGGTGCAGGGCACTGACCCAGTCGAGGAGCATCGGGTTGCCCAGGCTGACCTCGCCGCCGACATGCAGCACTTGCTGGCAACCTTGCGGCAGGGGCAGGTCGCGGCGCGCGGCTTCCCAGGTCTGTACCAGCTGGTTGGCATAACTGACGAACGCCTCGCCGTCACTGGTCAGGCTGGCGCCGCTACGGCTGCGCACGAACAGTTGGCAACCCAGTTGCTGCTCCAGGCGCTGCACCCGCGCGGTAATCGCCGTCTGCGACACGAACAGGCGCTCGGCGGCGGCCACCAGGCTGCCGCAGCGCACGATTTCCAGAAAGGTCCGGGCCTGGTCGATATCCATGAGCTGCTCGCGGGTAGAAGGGTGGCCTATTCTAGAGGCTTTGCACCGTCATGGGGCGCTTTTGCGTTGTCTGCAAATTTGCAGGTCGGTTGTGACTTTAGTCCCGTGGCGGTGGCGGTGTAGCGGTCCATACTCAGGTTTCGCCCTTCAATAACAACAAATACCGGGTTTCCCTCGATATGAGCTACCAGCACAGCTACGCCCACTCCATTACCGACCCTGCCGCATTCTGGGCGGAACAGGCCGCGCACCTGGCCTGGCACCGCAAGCCTGCCCTGACCTTGCAGGACAACGCCGACGGTACCCACCGCTGGTTCGCCGATGGCCGCCTGAACAGCTGCTACCTGGCCCTCGATCACCAGATCGAGCAGGGCCGTGGCGATCAGCTGGCGCTGATCTACGATTCGCCGGTAACCGGCGTGCAGCAGGCATATACCTACCATCAGTTGCGTGACGAGGTGGCACGCCTGGCCGGTTTGCTGCGCCAGCTGGGGGTGAACAAGGGCGACGGGGTGATCATCTACATGCCGATGGTGCCGCAGGCGGCCATGGCCATGCTGGCCTGTGCGCGGATCGGTGCGGTGCACTCGGTGGTGTTCGGTGGCTTTGCCGCCAACGAACTGGCCGTGCGCATCGACGATGCCCGGCCAACGTTGCTGCTGACGGCATCCTGCGGGCTGGAGTTCGACCGGGTGATCGCCTACAAGCCGCTGGTCGACCGCGCCCTGCAGCTGGCCCGGCACCAGCCGCGCAACGTGCTGGTGCTGCAACGGCCGCAAGCCCACGCCGAACTGCAAGCGGGTCGTGACCTGGACTGGCAGGCGGCCTTGGCGAGCGCCGACCCGGTGCCGCCGGTCGAGCTGGAGGCGGGCGACCCGCTGTACATCATGTACACCTCGGGTACCACCGGCAAACCCAAAGGCATCGTGCGGGAAAACGGCGGCAACGCCGTGGCGCTGTGCTACGCCATGCGCCACATCTACGGCATGCAGGCGGGCGACGTGTGGTGGGGAATTTCCGATGTCGGCTGGGTGGTCGGCCATTCGCTGATCGTCTACGGGCCGCTGATGAGTGGTTGCACCACGGTGTTCTACGAAGGCAAGCCGATCCGTACCCCGGACGCTTCGGCCTACTGGCGGGTGGTGGAGCAATACCAGGTCAATGCGCTGTTCTGTGCGCCCACCGCCATGCGCGCCATCCGCAAGGAGGACCCGGACGGTGAGCTGATCCGCAAGCATGACCTGAGCTCGCTGCGCCAGTTGTTCCTGGCAGGTGAGAAACTCGATTCCAGCACCCACGAATGGCTGGAGCGGGTCACTGGCAAGCCGGTGCACGACCATTGGTGGCAGACCGAGACCGGCTGGCCGGTCACCGCACCCTGCGTCGGGCTGGCGGGCAGCGCGGCGAAGCCGGGGTCCAGCAACCGCGCGGTGCCGGGCTATCACGTGCAGGTGCTGGATGACGACGGCCATTTGCTGGGGCCGAACCACCAGGGCGCGATCGTCATTGCCCTGCCGCTGCCACCCGGGTGCAGCCAGACGCTGTGGGGCGATCACGAGCGTTACCTGCAGGCTTACCTGCGCACCTACCCGGGGTACTACCACACCGGTGATGGCGGGTACCTGGACGACGAAGGTTTCGTCTACATCATGGGGCGCACGGATGACGTGATCAACGTGTCCGGGCACCGCCTGTCCACCGGCGAGATGGAGGACCTGGTGGCGCGTCACCCGGCGGTGGCCGAGTGCGCGGTGATTGGCGTGCACGACGAGATCAAGGGGCAGGTGCCATTGGCCCTGGTGGTGCTCAAGGATGGTGAGGGCATTGCCGAGGCGCAGTTGCTGGTGGAACTGGTAGGCAGCGTGCGCGAAGAGATCGGCGCGCTGGCCTGCTTCAACCGGGTGCGGCTGGTGAAGCGGCTGCCCAAGACCCGCTCGGGGAAGATCCTGCGGGCCGTGCTGCGCAAGATTGCCGACGGGCAGGACTACGTGCCGCCTTCGACCCTGGATGACCCGGCGGTGCTGGGAGAAATCGAGGCGGTACTGGCGGACTTGCCCAGGGCCGGCTGAGCATGTGAGCTTGCGCGCCTGTTCGCGGGGGCGCCCGCGAACAGGCCTGTCAGGCCACCCGATCCTGGGGCCCAAGCTGACGCAACTGCCCCAGCCGGCTGCGCGTGCGCATCAAGTCGGCAAGCGGCCCGTCCAGGCTCTGTTCCAGCGGCCGTTTACCGAGCACTACCACCTCCCGGTCCTGGTCATACAGCACATCCACCAGGTTGACCAGGCGCTGCTGAGCCGCCAGCGAGCATTCCGTCAGATCGTCCAGCCCGTCGATGATCCACTCATCGTATCGCTCGGCCAGCACCAGGTAGTCGATGACCGCCGTGGCGTTCTCGCACAGGTCTGCAAAGGCAAACAACACCCGTCGGCCATCGCTGGCCAGCGCGCGCAACGGGCGCTTGTTCACTTCCAGCATTACCGGTTGCGGGTGCGGAACCCTGAGCGCCTGGCGTTGTGCCGCCGTGCCTGGCCAGGCATAACAACCACGAGTGAAGCGCTGGTGCTCGCGATTGGCTGGCAGGCTGCGGAAATCGGTGTCGCCACCCACCTCAAGGACTTCCATCGAGCTGTTGATCAGGTGGATCACCGGCAGGAAGCGCTCATGGTACAACGGGTTGGGCAGCAGCCCTGCGGGCGCATAATTGGACGTTACCAGCAACCACACCCCGCGGCTGAACAGGGCGTTGAACAGGCGCGTTAGCAACATGGCATCGCCAATGTCGTGGACGTGGAATTCGTCGAAGCACAGCACCCGGCAGCCGCCCAGCAGTTCGTCGAGAGTCGCGCCCAGTGCATCATCCAGCGCGCGGTGGCGGTGCATGCCCTGGTGCAGGCGGGCAAAGAAGTCATGAAAATGCAGGCGCTGCTTGGCCGTTATCGGCACGGCCTGGAAGAAACCATCGAGCAGCCAGCTCTTGCCGCGCCCCACCGGCCCGTACAGGTACAGGCTGCGCGCTTGGCCGTGTTCGAGCTGTGCCAGTTGCCGGGCCATGCATTGGATCACCCGGCGTTGGCCGTCGCTGAGCTGATAACCGCGGCTGCGTGCCTTTTCTTCGAACCAGCCGAGCAGTTCGCTTGGCCGGGCGCTGCCACGCAGGCGCTGACCGAGCTGGCGTAGCGGGGTAGGGATCCAGGCAGGCAAAGCAATGCTCCTCGGGCGACGGCGGGGTAGCGTGCAGCTTGCCCGAGGGCGGCCAATTTGACTAATACAGAAGGTGCCCGGCAATGATCGCCTGGCGAGATAGGTCGGCCCTGCAGGCGTACAGTGAAGGACATGACCGACACCGAGGAGGGACAAGCATGCATGCCGACCATGATCTGGAGCGCTTCGTCGAGGCGCAGAACCGGGTGTACGACCAGGTGATGCAGGAGCTGCAGGCCGGGCACAAGCGCAGCCACTGGATGTGGTATGTGTTTCCGCAGCTCGATGGCCTGGGCCGCAGCGCCATGGCCGAGCGTTATGCCCTGGCCGGGATCGACGAAGCCCGGGCCTACCTTGCTCACCCACTGCTGGGGCCGCGCCTGCAAGCTTGCCTGAGTGCGCTGCTGCAACACCGCGACAAGAGTGCCAGGGCAGTACTCGGCAGCCCCGATGACCTCAAGCTGCGTTCGTGCCTGACCCTGTTCGCCCGGGCAGCGCCCGACAACCCGTTGTTCCAGCGGGCGCTGGTGCAGTTCTATGACGGCAAGCCAGACCCCCTGACGTTGGCCGCCTTGGCAGGTTAGCTCAGCGCTTGCGCTCCAGTTGGCGCTCGATCATGTATTTCACGGCCAGCCGGCGTTCCTTGAGGTGACGCAGGTCTTCGTCCTCGAAGTTGCCGGCCGAGATCGACTCGGCGGCAAGCACCTGGTTGTCGATGTCCACGTACTCGTCGAGCAGCCGGTCCAGTTTCTTGTCCTGCTGGCGGCGTTGCTGGACGATTTCACGTGGGTAATGCAGGTCCTGGTAGAGATCGTGAGAAACAGGCATGGGAGTCCTCCATGGTCGATGCAGTTGCCTCATCTGATTGGAAGGGAGGAATGCGATTGTGTTGAAGCGAGGCGGGCGGAAAGCGACGGATGGTCACTGGGTAAACCACGAAAACGACTAACTCGCTGTTTTCTGGCAATTTTTTTTCATCAGGGGGTTCACAGACCGAAAGTTTGTTGTTAAAGTGCCGCGCATTCCAAGACAACAACCCAGTTGTCACTCAGTTGGAATTGTCTGAGCAGCAACTGCTGCATCCGATACAGGGGCGTCGCCAAGCGGTAAGGCAGCAGGTTTTGATCCTGCCATGCGTTGGTTCGAATCCAGCCGCCCCTGCCATTTTCCAGTTTCAAACGTATCTTGGTCCGGTGCTTGGGCAGTAAGCGCCGGGCTTTGCCGTATCTGCCTTTTGCGTTCCCTTGCAGGCGCGACACAAGACCGCGCCTACGCGGTCCTGGTCGTCAGCATCTCGTTCAGCACCCGGGCCAGTTCATCGGCCTGGACCGGCTTCTGCACCACCAGGCTGCCCGGCAGCTCCAGCCCCTGCAATTCCGCGTAACCGGTAAGCAACACCACTGGCAGGTGCGGATACCGTTCGCGTGCGGCCAAGGCCAGTTGTGCGCCGTTGAACTCGGGCATGGCGAAATCGCTCAGCAGCAAGTCGATGCGCTCGTCCAGCAAGGCCAGGGCCTGTTCGCCGCTGTGTGCCTGGCGCACCTGGTAGCCATACTGGCGTAACACATCGCCAAGCATGTCGCGCACCAGGTGGTCGTCATCCACCAGCAGTATCGTCCGGTTGCCGCCGCTTGCGCTGATCGAGTGGCTGAGCAGCGGCGGTAGTGGTTCACTCACCGCTTGATCCTTGACCGCCGGCAGGTACACCGCCACCTGCGTGCCGCGCCCCGGCACGGTGTCGATGTGCACGCCACCCCCGGACTGCTTGGCGAAGCCGAACACCTGGGCCAGGCCCAGGCCCGAGCCCTTGCCGATGTCCTTGGTGGTGAAGAACGGCTCGAATACCTTGGCCAGCACCTCTTCGCTCATGCCGCAGCCGGTGTCGCGGATGCTCAGCACCACGTATTCGCCCGGGTCCGGGTCTTCGGGGCGTTGCGGGCGGGCCTCAACACGGGTGTTACGGGTCGCCAGGGTCAGTTGGCCACCGTCAGGCATGGCATCGCGGGCATTGATCGCCAGGTTGAGGATGATCATCTCGGTCTGGGTCGGGTCGGTCAGTGCCTGCCACAGGGTCGGCTCCAGGTCCAGGCGTACCGAGACATTGCCGCCCAAGGTGCGGCGCAGCAGCTCCTCCAGGCCGGCCAGGGTGCGGTTGAGGTTCAGCGGCACCGGCTCCAGGCGCTGACGGCGTGAGAAAGCCAGCAACTGCGAGGTCAGCTTGGCGCCGCGTTCGCCGGCTTCGCGGATGTGCGTGAGGCGCGAGCGGGCCTTGTCCAGGTTGCCCTTGGCCAGGTCGCGTTCGAGGAAGCTGGCACCGGTGAGGATCACTGTCAGCAGGTTGTTGAAGTCGTGGGCCACGCCAGCGGTCAGCTGGCCGACCGCCTCCAGGCGCTGCATCTGTTGCAGCGCTGCCTCGATGCGTTCGCGTTCGTCGATCTGTTCGCGCAGGCGCGCGTTGGCTTCGGCCAGGCCCATGGCGGCCTCGCGTTCGCTGGTGATGTCGCGTGCCACCACGTACAGCAAGGTGTCTTCCGGCACCACCACCCACGACAACCAGCGCTGCTGGCCGCCGGCATGCAAGACGCGCCCGACGAAGCGGGCGCTGGTGCGGCCATGGGCGAGGGCGGCCAGTTCGGTGAGCAGCAGTTCCTGGTCGGGCTCGGGCAGCAGGTGCAGCAGCGAGGACTGGCTCAGGCGCTCGCGGGAAAAGCCCAGGCTGGCCTCCCAGGCGGGGTTCAGCGCGACCGGGGTCAGGTCCTTGTTGAGCACCGCCAGCAAGTCCTGTGACAGTTCCCAGGCGCGGTCGCGCTCACGGGTACGACGCTCGACCCGTTCCCCGAGCATCTCGTTGAGCTGGCGCAGTGCCTGGGTGGCCAGGCGCTGGGTATGGATGTCCTGCAGTACGCCGGAGAAGCGCACGCACTGGCTGCCGACGAACTGGCTCTGGCCGCTGCTGAGCAACCACCGCGGCTCCCGGCCATGAGGCTGCTCGATGCGAAATTCCACCCGGTACTGGCCGCCGCTTTCCGGGCGCATGGCACGCTCCACCGCCTCGCGCACCAGCGGCAGGTCGTCGGGGTAGATGCCGGCGTAGAACACGTCCAGGGTCATTTCGGTGCTGGTGGGCAGGCCGAACAGGGTCTTGCAGCGGTCGTCCCACAACAACAGGCCCTCTTGCGGGCGCATGTCCCAGGTGCCCATGCCGGCAGCGTCGATGGCAAAGCGTGCCCGTGCCTCGACGTCGGCCAGGGCTTCTTCGGCGCGGCGTCGGCGCTGGCGTTCCTGTACCTCGGTCAGGGCGCGGCGCACCGCCTTGGGCAGCAGTGGCAGGTTTTTCTTCAGCACATAGTCGGTGGCACCCAGGCGGATCATTTCCACCGCATGCTCTTCGCCATAGATGCCGGAAAGGAAGATGAACGGAACGTCCGGGGCCAGGCGCTGGGCGATGGCCAGCACTTCGGTGCCGGACGAGCCCGGCAGCACGCAGTCGCACAGGATCAGGTCGTAGCGGGCCTCGCGCAGGGCGTGCTCCACGCCGACATGGTCGAACACCAGTTGCGCCTGCACATGCAGCCCGCTGCGCTCCAGGCGCATCAGGGTCAGCTCGGCATCCATCGAGCTGTCTTCGACCATCAGCAGTTTCAGCGGCGTTGGCTGCATCGTCGCGGCGGCCTCAGTTGCTGCCGCGCCGGTTCAGGCGCAGCGAGCCGGGTGGGGGTTCGTTGAGTACTGCCCAGAAAATGCCCAGGTCGGAGATGGCGGCGACGAATTCCTTGAATTCCACCGGCTTGACCACATAGGCGTTCACCCCCAGCTCATAGGCGCGCAACAGGTCGGGCTCTTCCCGCGACGATGTCAGCATGACGGTCGGGATGCTGCGCAGTTCGGCGGTGGCGCGCACTTCCTTGAGCACCTCCAGGCCGTCGACCTTCGGCAGTTTCAGGTCGAGCAACAGCACGGCGGGGTTGCCGTCGTCACGTTCGGCGTAGGCATTGCGGCGCAGCAGGTAGTCCAGTGCCTCGGCACCGTCACGCAGCACGATGACTTCGTTGGCCAACTGGCTGCGCTCCAGCGCCAGAAGGGTCAGCTCCAGGTCGCGTGGATTGTCTTCGACCAGCAGGATGGGTTTGAGCATGATGGTAGCGGTGCCTCAGGTGGTCGCGGGGTGGCGCGGGAGGGTGAAGTGGAAGGTGGCGCCCTGGTCGACCTTGCCGTGGGCCCAGACCCGGCCGTCATGACGTTCGATAATGCGCCGCACGCTCGCCAGGCCGATGCCGGTGCCTTCGAAATCTTCCATGCGGTGCAGGCGCTGGAACACGCCGAACAGCTTGTTGGCGTAGGCCATGTCGAAGCCTACACCGTTGTCGCGAATGCACACCTCGATTTCGTCCGGGTGCTGCACGGCGCTGATGCCGATGCGCGCCGGGGTGCGGCCACGCGTGTACTTGATGGCGTTGGCCAGCAGGTTGTGCAAGGCCAGGTTGATGAAGGCAGGGTCACCGATCACCTTGGGCAACGGGGCGATGTCCCAGATGATTTCACGGCCTTCATAGTCGGGGGCCAGCTCACTGCGAACGGCTTCGACCAACGCATTGAGGTCGACGTCCGACAGGCGCAGGGCGGAGCGGCCCATTTGCGAGAAGTTGAGGAGGTTGTCCACCAGGCTGCCGGCAAAGTGTGCGGCTTCATGGATGTGGTGCAGGAAGCGTTTGCCACGCTCGCTCAGGCTCTGCTCCTCGATTTCCGCGAGCAGTTCGGTGTAGCCGGCAATATGCCGCAACGGCGCACGCAGGTCGTGCGATACGCTGTAGGAAAAAGCTTCAAGCTCCTTGTTCGAGCGGCGCAGTTCGCCGGCCAGCTGCGCCAGCTCCTCGGCCTTGCGCAGGACGATGCCGAGCACGGCGGTGCGCAGCTCCAGCACGCCTTCGATGACCAGTGGGTGCCAGGGCTCGCAGTAGCCGCGCAGCTGTTCCTGCCAACGTTCGAAACTGTGACGTGGGTCGAGGTTGCCCTGCGGCCCGACCTGCTTGGTCGGTTGCCCGGCCCAGTTAACCGTGCGCACCTGCTCGGGGCGGAACCACAGCAGGTAATGCGAATGGATCTGCGAGATGGCGACGGCCAGCACACCACCCGCATGGGCGGCGAGCTCGGGCAGTTCGTCGATGTCGCGCTGCAGGTTGTCGCTGTGGAAGACGGTCTCTTCGCCCCGTTGCGTCAGCCAGTGCACCAGCGCAGTGACTTGCGCGGCGGGCGGGGTCTTGCCGATCAGGTCGCAACGTTCGGCCGAGATGACCGCAGCCCCCTGGGCACCGGCGAAGGCCAGCAACACATCTGGCAGATCGCGCAGGCCGTCGCTGACACTGTCATGGTCGGCCATCGAGGAAATCATGCGCACGATGTGCTGGCGCAGCTGCAGCAGCTGACGCGTGTTGGCGTGCGACTCGCGTGACTCGATCTGCAACGACAGCACGCTGGCCAGCAGTTCGCAGGCGGTGCGGGTGCGCAGGTCCACCGGGCGTGGCTGCTGGTGGTGGCAGGACACCAGCCCCCACAATTGCCCGTCAACCACGATCGACAGCGACATCGAGGCCAGGGTGCCCATATTGCGCATGTATTGCAGGTGCACCGGCGAAACGCTGCGCAGCGCAGCAAAGCTCAGGTCCAGCGGCTTGCCGGTGCGCGGGTTGGCCGCGGGCAGCAGCGGTGAGGGCTGGTAATTGGCATCCTCGATCACACGGATGCGGTTGACCCGGTAAAGTTCGCGCGCCTGCGGCGGAATATCGGACGCCGGGAAGCACAGGCCCAGGTAACTGGGGTAGCCCGGGTCGACCGCTTCGGCCAGCACCTGGCCGTTGCCTTCGGCATCGAAACGGTAGGCCTTGACCCTGCCAAAACCGGTAATGCGCTTGAGTTGCAGCACGGTTTGCTGCAGCAGTTCGTCAAGGCTGGCGGCCTGGTGCAGACGGCCGACGAAGCTGCGCACCAGCGGGTAGTAATCACCCTGTGCGGCAAGGTCGTCCGGCAGCCGTGGGGGTTCGAACTCGGCAATCAGGACCTGGTCGTGACGGTGTGTCAGCAGGTGCAGTGTGTGGCTGTACGGTGCGCCCTGGCGCAGTTGCACGTCACCGATATGGAACGGAAACGCTTCGTCCTCGGGCTGGCGGGCCAGGTGCAGACGCAGGTCGAAGTCAGCGCTGACCAGCTCGGCAAAGCTGCAACCGAGGATTTCCCTGGCGGGTATGCCCAGCCACTGCTCGACATTTTCACTGGCCTGGAGCACGCGCAGATCGGCTTCGTCCAGCACCAGCAGGAACCCGTGGGGCTGGATGCTGCCAGGCAGCCGGATCGGCTCCTGGGCACAGCGTTCAAGGGCCTGGGTGAGCGTGCTGTGTGCAGTCATCGATGAAACGCTCCTGTCATGTCTGTCCATGCGTGCCGTAGGTGCCTGGTGCAGGATAAGAGTGCTTCACCCTAACAGATTATCGCCACCAGTGCCGGCCTTGAGCATTGGAGGCCTGAAGCGGCGGTGGGTTCTGCACCCGGCCGGCTGTTTTTATCGGGGCCCTATCGCTTTGTTGCTAACACAAAAAAAGTGGCTGTACGCCACCTCAATGATGTCAACTCGCTGCTACGCTCAGGTCTGCACACATCGACAAGGATAATCAAGGTGACGGAGCGCTTCCTGCCCGCGCTGTTGGGCCTGATGGTGAGCACCAGCGCCACGGCGACGGACTTCCTGGTGGAGGTACGCGTGCTGGTGCAGCGCGGCTGCATGCTGGTCGGCCAACCGCGCGACGCCGGCGCTCAGGCGCTGGGGCTTGTCGACTTGGGCGCGGCTGCCCGCCTTGACGGCCCAGGTGCGCCGCTCAGCGGTGTGCTGCTGAGCCAGCGCCCGCCACGCCTGGAATGCAATCCGCAAACTCCGTATCAGGTGCGCGTCGATGGAGGCCAGCATGGCGGCATCGGCGAGCTGCGTTTTCTCGCCAGCGACGATGACAAGGCCCGGCCGATCCCTTACCGGCTGTTCCGCGATGCTGCCTGGCGCGAACCGTTGGCAGTGAATGTGGCGCTTTCGGCGCGGGTGCCGGACAGCGGCTCGGCCGAGCTGCCGTTGTACGCACGCATCGACAAGCTGGCCTGGGTACCGCAGGCGGGCAGGTATGCCGACCTGCTCAAGATCACCCTCACCTGGTAGGGCTGCCGTCATGCACAGCAACTCGACGGCCATGAGCCGAACCTCGATCCTGCTACTTGCCCTGGGCCCATTGCTGGTCACCAGCGGTGCCGCGCATGGCACCAGCACCGGCTTCATCCAGGCACGCCTGGTGATCAGCGCAGCCTGCCAGGTCAGCAGCAACGGCACGCAAGCGACCGTGGTGGGCAACCCCGGCGTGCTGGATTTCGGCGAGCGCGGCCTTGGCTGGGACCAGCCGCTGCGCAGCCAGGTCGATGACCTGAGTGGCCAGGGTAGCCTGCAGATCAGCTGCACCCCTGGGGTTCGGGCGTTCAACGTGCGCATCAACGGCGGCCTGAATGGCGGCGATGGCATACGGCGGCTGAGCAACGGCCGCGAACTGATTCCCTATCAACTGGCCATCGACCCGGGTGGCAACAGCCGCTACGGCATCGGCCAGGCGCGTGCCTTCACCATCAGCGGCACCCGCCAGGTGCCTATTCCTATTTACGGTGTGGTGGTGGCGCATCCGCGTGCCCTGCCGGCCGGGCTGTACCGTGACACCCTGAGAGTGACCCTGGACTGGTAACAACGCTTAGGAGACGCCGATGCGATCGAACCTTTCATGCTGCATCCTTGCCAGTCTGGGCCTGGCGCTGGCCTTCCAGGCGCATGCCGCCACGACCGGGACCATCAGCTCGACGCTGACCCTGACCGCGGCATGCCAGGTCAATGGCAGCTCGGGCACCTCGGGGATGAACTTCGGTAGCTTGAATTTCGGCACGCAGGATGCCCTGTTCACCACCGCCGGCGCCCAGGTATTGGGCGGTGGCGGGGGGGCGATGAGCGTGCTGTGTTCGGCCGGTACGATCCCGGTGATCCGGGTGCGGGCTGGCCTCAACGACGGCCAGTCGACCGGGGGCACGCGTGCGCTGGCCGATGGCGCCGGCCATTACGTGCCGTACGACTTCTACACCGATGCCGGGCACTCGCAACTGCTGGCCATCGACGGCACCATCACCTTGCCGACCAGCACCGGCGTGGCCCAGACCGTCAACCTGTACGGCCAGGCACGTGGCAAGGCGGGCCTGCCGGCAGGGGTGTACACCGACACGGTGTCTGTCGAGCTGTCGTTCTGAGCCATGCGCAGTTGGCTGGCGGGTGGGCTGACCTGCCTTGGCGTGCTGCTGGCCGCGCCGCTGGATGCGGCGACCTCCAGCAGCTTTGCGGTAACCGCGCAGATCGTCGCCGGGTGCCTGGTGGTGGGGGGTGTCAGCAGCTACGGAACGCTTGACTATGGCTCGCAGTCGGCGCTGGCCAGCGGGGTTCTCGGCACCTCGCTGGGCGGCTCCACGGTGACCTTCCAGTGCACCCCGGGGGTGGCCTTGAACATGAGCGTGGATGGCGGGCAGAACAGTGCCGGCGGCACACGTAACCTCAAGCGCACTGGCGGCACCCAGGTGCTGGCATACCAGCTGTACCAGGATGCCGCCTACAGCCAGAACCTGGGGATCGGCCAGAGCGTGGCCGTGAGCTACAGCGACCCGACGGCGATCAAGCTGCCGGTGTACGGGCGGGTCCAGCTGACCGGTACGCTGCCGGCCGGGGCCTATACCGACGTGGTGCAAGTGACGGTGAGCTGGTGAACACAGCGGCAGCAAACCAGTATTCAAGGAGAGATTCATGGGGGCAGGCGCGAAGTGGGCGCGTGGTTGGGGGCGTGGGTGGATAGCAGCGTTGTGGCTGGCGAGCCTGCCGGCCGGCGCGGCCACCTCGGTGCTGATCTGGCCGATCGATCCGGTCCTGGAAGCTGACCAGAAAGCCGGCGCGCTGTGGCTGGAAAACCGCGGCACCACGGCGGCCAACCTGCAGGTGCGGGTGTTCGCCTGGCGCCAGGCTGACTACCAGGAGCAGTTCCAGGCGCAGCGCGAGATCATCGGTAGCCCGCCCGTGGCAAGCATCGCGCCCGGGCAGAGGCAACTGATCCGCCTGACCCGCACCGCGCCCTCGCCAGTCGGCCAGGAGCAGGCCTACCGCATCATCATTGACGAAATCCCGCCGGCCATTGCGGTCGACAAGGCCGAGCCTGGCACCACGGCGGCAATCCGCCTGCAGATGCGTTATTCGGTACCGCTGTTCGTCTACGGCGAAGGCCTGTGGAGCAGGGCCGACCCGGAGGGCAAGCGCACTGCCGAGGGCATGGGCAAGCCGCAACTCAGCTGGCGTGCGGTGACCGTGCAGGGCAAGCCCTATGTGGAGCTGCGCAATACCGGCCCGGTGCACGCACGCCTGACCGATGTGGTGGTGCAGCAGGGTAGCCAGAGCAAGGCCCTGGCCGAGGGCCTGCTGGGCTATGTACTGCCGGGGGCCAGCATGCGCTGGCCGGCGCCGCTGGCTGTGCATGCGGGCAGCGAGTTGAAAGGGCGGGTGAACGGCCAGAGCAGCGCGGACGCCATCCGCCAGGGCCAATGAGCCAGCGCCTGAATGTTGCTCGTGGGCCAGGGGGGACCCGGCAATGGCAGGAATCCGTGTGTGAGGTGGCTGACGAGGGTGCCCCGCTGGTGCCTGCGGCTGGCCATGCTCGGCTCCGGCCTGGTGCTGGCCGACGAGCTGCCGCCGCCACCCACGGAAGTGTCCGCCATCGCCGATGCCACGCTGTACCTCGAGCTGCTGGTGAACCAGATGCCCAAGGCTGAATTGGTGGCGGTGCAGCAGCGCGCCGGGCGGCTCTATCTGGACAGCGAGGTGTTGCGCGCGGCCGGTGTCTCGCTGCCAGGCAACCCCCAGGGTGAACTGGCCCTGGAGGCCATCGCGGGGTTGCACACCGACTACGACAGCCAGAACCAGCGGCTGCAGCTACAGGTACCGCCCGCCTGGCTGCCCGACCAGCAGGTGGGCGAGCGCAACCTGTACCCGGCGACTGAGGCGCGCAGCAGCTTCGGTGCCTTGTTCAACTACGACCTGTACCTCAACGACAGCGATGATGCTGGCAGCTACCTGGCGGCCTGGAATGAGCTGCGCCTGTTCGACAGCTGGGGCACGTTCTCCAGCACCGGGCAGTGGCGCCAGTCGTTCAACGGTGCGCCGGGCGGCGAGACGCAGCAGGGCTTCTTGCGTTACGACACCAGCTGGCGCTTTACCGACGAGCAGCGCCTGTTGACTTACGAAGCCGGTGACCTGGTGACCGGCGCCTTGCCCTGGAGCAGTTCGGTGCGGGTGGGCGGCTTGCGCCTGTCTCGCGACTTCGCGATACGTCCCGACCTGGTCACCTATCCGTTGCCGGCGTTCGCTGGCGAAGCGGCGGTACCGACCTCGCTCGACCTGTTCATCAATGGCTACAAGGCCAGCACCAGCGAGCTGCAACCTGGCCCCTACACCTTGACCAACGTACCGTTCATCAATGGTGCCGGGGAGGCCGTAGTGGTCACCACCGATGCGCTTGGCCGGCAGGTGTCGACCACCTTGCCGTTCTATGTCACCAGCAGCCTGCTGCAAAAAGGCCTGGTGGATTATTCGATGTCTGGCGGTAGCCTGCGCCGGGATTATGGCGTGCGCGATTTCGCCTACGGCCCCGGGGTTAGCTCGGCCAGCCTGCGCTACGGGGTCAGCGACAGCTTCACTCTGGAAAGCCATGCCGAGAGCGCCGAATCGCTGATGCTGGGCGGGATGGGCGGCAACATGCGCCTGGGCAACCTGGGTGTACTCAACGCGGCCCTGGCGCAGAGCCAGTTCGAGGGGGACAACGGGCATCAGGTCGCCCTCGGCTACCAGTACAACAGCCAGCGCATCGGCTTCAGCTACCAGCGCCTGCAGCGTTACGGCAGCTACGCCGACCTGACCCGTGTCGACAGCCAGGACCTGCAACTGAGCCAGCGCAGCGAACAGGTCACGTTCAGCCTGAACCTGAACCAGTACGGCAACCTCGGCGCCGGCTACTTCGACGTGCGGGCGGGCGACGGCACCCGTACCCGGCTGCTCAACCTCAGCTACAGCAAGCCACTGTGGGGCAGCAGCAGCCTGTACCTGTCGGCCAACCGCGAACTGGGGGACAGCCAGTGGGCGGTGCAGGCGCAGTTGGTGATACCGTTCGACCTGCACGGCACCCTGGCCATGGCCCTGGAGCGCAGCCAGCAGGGCGAGCGCCTGCAGCGCGTGAACTACAGCCGCGCGGTGCCCGTTGGTGGCGGTGTCGGTTACAACCTGGGCTATGCCGCCGGTAGCGAGCGCGATGCCTACCGCCAGGCCGATGTCACCTGGCGCTTGCAGTCGGTGCAGTTGCAGGCAGGTGTGTATGGCAGCACGGGTGAGATGACCCGTTGGGCCGATGCCAGCGGATCGCTGGTGTGGATGGATGCAGGGCTGTTCGCCGCCAACCGCATCGACGATGCCTTCGTGCTGGTCAGCACCGATGGTTACGCCGATGTGCCGGTGCGCTATGAAAACCAGGAGGTCGGCCGCACCGATGCCGGGGGCCATCTGCTGGTGCCGTACAGCAGCGGTTACTACCGCGGCAAGTACGAAATCGACCCGATGGACTTGCCGCCGGATATCCTTGCCACCGAAGTGGAGCAGCGCGTGGCGGTGCGCCGTGGCAGCGGCTACCTGCTGGAGTTCCCGCTGCGGCGCGTGCTGGCGGCCAGCGTCGAACTGGTGGACGCCAACCGGCAGGTGCTCACGCTGGGCAGCCGCGTCACCCATGTCGAAACTGGCAGCCAGGCCGTCGTCGGATGGGATGGCCTGGTGTACCTGGAAAACCTGGCGCCGCACAACAGCCTGCAGGTGGAGCTGGCCGGCGGCGGGCAGTGCCGGGTAGCGTTCGACCTGCCTGAAGCGCAGGGCTCGATCCCCCTGATCGGCCCGTTGGAATGCAAGTGATGGGCTGCTGGCGCGGATTGCTGGCCTGCGCCTTGTGCTTGGGGGCGGGTACGGCCTGGGCCAAGTGCACTTCCGTGGTGACCGCGCCAGCGGCATTCGGCTCGCTGAACTCGACTCAGGTACGCAGTACGGTGCAGATGGCCTCCAGTACCAATTCGGGCCTGCAGTGCAATGGTTCGGTGGTCAGCGTGCTCAGCAGCACTGACTCGTTCAAGATCAAGATCACTGCCACCACCAGCGGCCTGGTGGGGCCAACCGGGGATGTCATCCCCTACACGCTGTATGCCGACGCCACCACCAGCTATCCGATCACCCGTGGCAGCGCCTTCGAATACCGCTCCACCGGCATCCTCGATCTGCTGGGCCTGCTCAACGGTACCCCCAGGAACGTGCCGCTCTACATGCGCACGCAGGTGGGCAGCAACGTTGCCGCAGGGGCCTACCAGGAAACCCTCAACGTCGAATGGGCCTGGGATTATTGCGAGGGGATCGGGCTTGGCGGGCTTTGCATAGGCCGGGACACTGGCAGCGGCAGCAAGACCCTGACGGTGAGCCTGACGGTGACCAATGACTGCCAGATCACCACGCCCGACATCAGTTTCGCCAGTGCACCGGTGGTGGCGGGGTTCGGTACGGTCAGCCAGAACCTCAGCGTGTCGTGCACCAAGGGCAGTGATTACACCGTTGGCCTGGACGATGGCAAGAACGTGGCCGGCGGGCGGCGGCGCATGAAGTCGGCGGCGAACAACTACCTTGCCTACGATATCTTCAAGAGCGCCGGGGCGCAGCGCTGGGGTTCGGTAGGGGCCGCACGGCGGGCCAGTGCCGATGCCGATGTGAACCCCGGTGCGGGTACCGGGACCGGTAGCCAGGTGTTCAACTACAACGCCAAGGTCTACACCGACCAGGCGACACCGCCAGCGGGCAGCTACGCCGACAGTGTGATTCTGGATGTGCAGTTCTGAAGCAACCCACGCACTTCCAGCTTCAGGAGCGGGCATGCCCGCTCCCACAAGGACGGTGCAAGGTTCAGGTGCCGGGCGAGACAGTTGCGCCGACAGCAACCGAGGTCAGGCACGGCTCAACGCAAATCGTCCACCATCTGTGCCAGGGTCTCCAGCACTGCCCCGGCCAGCGCCTTCGACCGTGCCCCCGACCACCCGCTGACCGGGTCGGGCGCGTCGTCGTGGTCCTTGAACGGCATTTCCAGGGTCAGCGACAGGCAGTCATGGGCCATCCCCACGGCATTGCAGGCCAGTGTCGTGTTGGCCTGCCCCGGCTCGTCACGGGTGTAGCCGTGCACGGTCTGGAAGTCACGGGTCAGGCTGCACAGGGTGCTGCGGAACTGCGCTTCCAGCTGCGCCAGCCGCGGCGTATAGCCCGGGTTGCCTTCGCAGGCCGCAGTGAACACATGGGGAATCTCTTCGTCGCCATGCACGTCGATGAACGCATCCACCCCGTATTGCTTCATCTGCGCCTGGGCGAAGAACACCTCGGGGCTGAACTCGACACTGGCGTCCTGCCAGGCGCGGTTGAGGTCCTTGCCCTTGAAGTTGGTGCGCAGGTGGCCGAGGAAGGCACCGTCGGGGTTCATGTTGGGGATCAGGTACAGGTCGGCCTTGGCCAGCAATTGGCGGATCACCGCGTCGTCGGCCTGCAGGCGGTCGATGACCCCTTCCATGAACCATTCGGCCATGTGTTCGCCCGGGTGTTGCTGGGCAATCAGCCACAGCTTGCGCTTGCCTGCGGCGCCATCGCCGGCACGCAGCAGGGGAATGTCGCGGCCCTGGACGCTGCGGCCGCTGGCCAGCAACTCGACCCCTGGCAGTTGCCGGGCACGTTCGATCAGCTGGTTGTGGCGGGCGCGTGAGTAGGGTTCGAAGTAGGCGAACCAGATTTGCGGCTGTTCGGCGGTTACCTCGAACGACAGCGCCGTGCCATCGTACTGGCTGGGTACGCGGAACCAGCTTTGCTGGTCGTAGGAGGCCACGGCGTTGTAACCGCTCCAGGCATTTTTGTAGGACGAGCCGGAGGCGTTGTCGAGGCTGAAGCGGTGGACCTGGCCTGGCGTCAGCCCGCTGACCTTGAAGTGGAACCACTGGTAGTGGCCGCTGTGGGTGTCGGGGCGAATGGCCAGGTGCACCCGGGCCGGGTTGCTGGCATCCAGTACCTGAATGTTGCCGGAGTCGAAATCGCAGTCGATCTGCAAGGGGGACAGCGTTGCGGTCATGTGCCGGGCTCCTTCTGGGCTTTGTTGTGAGCCTACTGTACACGCCATGACCGGGTTGCTGCGTGAGATCGTGCAATGTTTGTTTTGCCGGTCATTTGAAGAACTGGCTGGGCGTGGTGCCGAACTGGCGCTTGAACATGCTGGCGAAGGCGCTTGGGCTGTCATACCCCAGCGCCACCGCGACATCGATGATCCGCTCGCCCAGGGCGATCCGTTCCAGCGCCTGCATCAGCCGCGCCTGCTGGCGCCACTGGCCGAAGGTCATGCCGGTTTCCTTGCGGAACAGGCGCTGGATGGTCTTTTCATCCACCCCCAGTTGCAGGCCCCAGTCGGCCAAGGTGGCGTTATCGTCAGGGCGTTGCTGCAATGCCGCGCAGATCGCCCGCAGGCGCCTGTCGCCGGGCTGCGCCAGCTTCAGCGGCAGGGTGGGCAGCACGCAGATCTCATCGAGGATCAGGCGCATCACCCGGCCTTCGCGCGAGTCATCGGCAAACGGCGCCGCGAAGCCCACCGAGGCCTTGATCAGTTCGCTGAGCAACGGCGAGATGCTGATCGCCTTGCTCTGCCCGGGCAACTGAACGGCGGTGTCGGTGCGCACGAACACACTGCGCATCTTCACCTCGCCCACGCAGCGTATCGCGTGCACCTGGCCGCAGGGCATCCACACCCCGCGGCTGGGTGGCACGGTCCAGCGTTCATTGCCGGATTCGACGATCATCAGGCCTTTGATGGCATAGATCAGCTGATGCTTGGCATGGCTGTGCGGCTCGATGAACCAGTCGGTCGGGTAGTCGGTTGCGCGGCTACCCACTTCCCAGGTCCATTCATCGACCTCCACCAGCAATTCCTGCTGCGGTTTGAGCATTGCTACCTCGTGTTCAGGCTGCCGGGCCCGGCCACTTTAACAGCAGCGGGCGGGGCGGGCTTGCGAGCGGGTTGCCGGCAGCAGCGCAGTGGCCAGCCCCAGCAGCGGCAGGAACGCGATGGCCTGGTACACCCACTCGATGCCATGCCGGTCGGCCAGCTCGCCGAGCCCGGCGGCACCGATGCCGCTGATACCGAACATCAAGCCGAACATCACCCCCGACACCATGCCGACCCGGCCCGGCACGGCCTCCTGGGCATACACCACCAGGGCGGCGAAGGCCGATGACATCACCAGGCCGATCAGCACCGCGAGGACCGCCGTCCAGGCCAGGTTGGCGTGGGGCAGGGCGAGGGCGAAGGGGGCCACGCCAAGGAACGAGACCCAGATCACTGCCTTGCGCCCGATCCGGTCACCCACCGGGCCGCCGGCGAAGGTGCCCAGCGCCACCGCTGCGAGGAACACGAACAGGTACAGCTGGCTGTGCTGCACGCTCAGGCCGAAATGGTCGATCAGGTAGAAGGTGAAGAAGTTGGTGAACGAAGCGATGTAGACGAACTTGGCGAACATCAGCACGGCGATCACCGCCACCGCGCGCCACATGGCGCCACGTGCCAGCCCGGGCGGCTGCTGGCCGGCGAAGGTGTTGAGCCGGGTCTGGCCGTGGCTCATGGTCCAGCCGGTCACCCGCCACAGCACCCACACCGCCAGCGCAGCTGCCAGCATGAACCAGGCGATGGCGGGCTGGCCATGCGGAATGACGATGGCGGCGGTCAGCAGCGGGCCAAGCGCCGAGCCGGTGTTGCCGCCCACCTGGAAGGTCGATTGCGCAGTGCCGAAGCGGCCGCCGGAGGCCATCCGCGCCACCCGTGAGGCTTCCGGGTGGAAGGTGGCCGAGCCCACGCCGACCACTGCGGCGGCCACCAGCAGCATGGTGTAGCTGCCGGCGCAGGCGAGCAGGGCGATGCCCACCAGGGTCACCAGCATGCCAGCCGGCAGCAGGTAGGGTTGCGGGTGCTTGTCGGTGTACAGGCCGACCCAGGGTTGCAACAGCGAGGCGGTTACCTGGTAGACCAGGGCAATCCAGCCGACCTGGGCGAAGCTCAGCGCGAAATCGCTCTTGAGCATCGGGTAGATCGACGGCAGCACGGCCTGGATCAGGTCGTTGAGCAGATGGGCGAACGCGGCAGCGCCGACGATGCGGACCAGAAAGCCCTGGGGTCGGTCGGCAGGCGTGTTGGCGGCCATGGAGGCGGAGGGAATCGTCATGGGCGAAGTTCTTCTGTCGAAAGGGAGCAAGGCATTGCCAGAGGAGGGTAGCCAGCGCCCTGCTTGCCTGTCTCACGCCGAACGGGCAGCCACTGTCGCGTTTCGGACATTGCCCAATCCGCTGCGCTTCCTTCACGCTTCCTGGCGAGCCATCCAGCGCAGCAAGGTGGCAATCGGTACGCTGCGGTGAGCCTCGTGGCGGCAGGGTTTGCCGTCGCCGGTAAAGCGTTCCCGGTAGCGGCTCAGCACCAGGCTGCGGCCATCGGCAGACAGGCGGGCTTCCAGCTCATGCAGCAGCAGCGGCTGTCGGGCGGCGCCTTCCAGGCGCCTGAACAACAGCACGGCGGTTTGGCTATCAGTTGCCACGGCCACCCCCGGCACAATCGACCTGCCATGCGCCCGGCTCGCCGGCCTTGCCTTCTGCCACCCGGTTGCTGCGCCGTTGCGCGGTGTAGTCACGCAGCGCAACGTAGTAATCCGGCCAGGTGCGCAGCAGGTCGGTCAATGGCAGGGCTTCGGCCCGTGCGTCGACGATGCCACCCGCCGTGGCGACGTTGCCCAGGGTGGCGACGGTATCGCTGTTGCCGCCAAGCGGGTCCAGCGCCATGCCCAGTACCGTGCCGGTGGCATCGCGCAGGTTGTGTGAACCCAGCAGCGGCAGCTCGACGATCGGGCCATTGGCGATGTTCCACACGCCGAAGGTCTGGCCAAAGTCCGAACGGTGCTGGCTCAGCCCCATTTTCCCCGACACATCGACCAGCCCCGCCACACCCAGGGTGGTGTTGAAGATGAAGCGCGTGAGGCTGGTCATCGCCCGCTCGCCATTGCCCTGCAGCACATCGTTGACGAACACCTTGGGCTCGGCGAAGTTGCTGGCAAAATTGTGCAGGCCCTGGCGGGCGAAACCGGGCAGCGCTGCATAGCCCCGGGCGACGGGGGCCAGCAGGTAGTCATCGACGCTGCGGTTGAAGGCGAATACCGCGCGGTTGGCGGGTTCTGCCGGGTCGCTGAGCTGATAGGCGACGTTGCCGCACATCGCCGTGGCGGGAGCGCGTTGGCTGCAGCCGCCCGCGGCCAGCAGCGACAGGGCCAGCACGGCAGAGCGCGCTGAACGGGAGGCGGAAAATGAACGGGACATAGGTTGCTTCCTGGCAAGAACTGGCGGCGATGCTGCGCAGTTTTGTTTGCCGGGTGATGTCCGGAATGTCTCGGCGTCGACACTTTGTTACCGGGTTGAAATATATGACGGCTGGCGGGAGATGGCCTTAAAGTACCGCTGGATTTCTTGTTTTGGTGGGTTCCAGTGAGCCATTTGCTGATAGTCGACGACGATGTCGAAGTACTCGACCTGCTGCAGAAGTTTCTTCGCCAGCACGGTTACGAGGTGGACGTGGCCAGGGACGGCAAAGCGCTCTGGCAGGCCGTCGAACGGCGGGTGCCAGACCTGGTGATTCTCGACGTGATGCTGCCGGGTGATAGCGGCCTGGTGCTGTGCCAGCGCTTGCTGGCCGAGCACAAGGTGGCGGTGATCATGCTCACCGCCATGGGCGAGCTGAGTGACCGGGTGGTGGGCCTGGAGCTGGGCGCGGATGACTACCTGACCAAGCCGTTCGCCGCGCGTGAATTGCTGGCGCGGGTCAGGGCAGTGCTGCGGCGTGCCGGCGAAGCGGCTGGTCGCGCAGCCGCTGGCGCCGCGGGCCATGCCTGCGCGATCCTCGAGTTTGCCGGCTGGCGGCTGGACGTGGTGCGGCGCGAATTGCGTTCGCCGGCCAACGTCATGATCCCCTTGTCCAACGGTGAATTCGAACTGTTGCTGGTGTTCGCCGAGCATCCGCGCCGGGTGCTCAGCCGCCAGCAGTTGCTGGACCTGGCCCGTGGCGATGCCTACGAGGCCTATGACCGCAGCGTTGACGTCCAGGTGAGCCGGCTGCGCCGCAAGCTTGAAAGCGAGCACGGCCACGAGCCCTTGATCCGCACCTTGCGCAACGCCGGTTACCTGTTCACGCCCACGGTCGCCAGGCGATGAGCCTGCTTGCCCGGGTTCGCCAGGCCCTGCCACGGCCGAAGATCACCATTGCCCGCTGGATCGCGCTGACCACCCTGACGGCGATGCTCTTCCTGTTGCTGCTCAAAGGCCTGTTCAGCCTGCTGCTGAGTGTCTGGGCGCAGCCACCGCTGCTGGAAAGCGGCGTGATCGAAAAGGTCGCAGCGGTTACCCGCATTCTCGATGTCGCGTCCTTGGCAGAGCGGGCCAGCATCGCCAGCGCGGCGGGCGACGGCAGCTACTCGGTGCGCTGGTTACGCCGCCATGACGAAGCCGGCGTGCCCGCGCTGGTCGATGCCGAGTTCAGCGAGGGCACGCCTATCCTGCGCGCGCTGCTCAAGCGCCCGGATGCCAGGATCGAAGCCTTCGAACCGTCCGACATGCCGGAATACGCACCTGAGCGTGGCTATGCGCTGATGATCGAGCTGAGCGACAAGTCCTGGGTGCTGTTCCGCGCCACTGCCCGCAGCTGGGGGCTGGATGAGCTGCCACGCAACCTGATCATCCTGACCCTGATGCTGCTCTCCAGCCTTGCCGTTGCCTTGCTGGCCACGCGCTACCTGGCCAAGCCGCTGGAGCGTTTTGCCGAAGGCGCACGGCGTTTTGGCAAGGACTTCAACGCGCCACCGATTCCGGTGGTCGGCCCGCACGACCTGCGCCAGGCGATTCTTGCGTTCAACGCCACCCAGGCGCAGCTCAAGCACTTTCTCAACGACCGCACCCAGATGCTTGCGGCCATTTCCCATGACTTGCGTGCGCCCTTGACGCGCATGCGTTTGCGCGCCGAGTTCATTGATGATGCCCAACTGCAGGCCAGGCTGTTCAAGGATGTTGACGAGATGCAGGCGATGGTCGAAGCGGCGCTGGCGTTTTTCCGCGACGATGCGCGGCTGGAGCAGGCCACCGTGTTCGACCTGGGCGAGTTGCTGTCGACCGTGGTGGACGATTTCAGGGATGCCGGCGTGGAGGTGGGGCTGAGCGGGCCACGTCGTTGCGTGTACGAGGGGCGGCCGATGGGTATCAGGCGGGTGCTGGTCAACCTGATCGACAATGCCGCGAAGTATGGCCGTGACCCCACAGTGTCGCTGGCGCTAGGTACCGGGCAGATCGAAATCAGCGTGCAGGACCGTGGCCCGGGTATCGCGCCGGAGCTGCACGAGCAGGTGTTCGCGCCGTTCTACCGCATCGAAGGCTCGCGCAACCGTAATACCGGTGGCGTCGGGCTGGGCCTGCCGGCAGCACGGGCCATCGTGCTGGAGCAGGGCGGCAGCGTGACCTTGGGCAACCGCCCAGGGGGTGGCCTGGAAGTCAGGGTCACGCTGCCGACAGGCTGATCAGAGCCCCAGCTCGCTGAGCCCGGGGTGATCATCCGGGCGCCGGCCCAATGGCCAGTGGAACTTGCGCTCGGCTTCGCTGATGGGCTGTTCGTTGATGCTCGAATGGCGGTTCTGCATCAGCCCGTCGTCGGCGAATTCCCAGTTTTCGTTGCCATAGGCGCGGTACCACTGGCCGCTGTCGTCGTGGTACTCGTAGGCATAACGCACGGCAATGCGGTTACCGGTGAAGGCCCACAACTCCTTGATCAGGCGGTACTCCAGTTCGCGGTTCCATTTGCGCGTCAGGAAGGCTTCGACCTCGGCGCGGCCGCGGGGGAACTCGACGCGGTTGCGCCACACGGTGTCGACGGTATAGGCAAGCGCGACCTTGGCCGCGTCGCGGCTGTTCCAGCCATCCTCGGCCAGGCGGACCTTTTCGATGGCGCTTGCGTGGGTGAAGGGCGGCAGGGGTGGGCGGGACATGGGCTACTCCTCGGTTCGATTGGCTGGTGAGGAGCTTAGCCGCCGCTGCGTGGCCAGAGAATGGATGTGCCTGGCACTTCTTAATTGCATTGCCTGGAACAATGCCTGGCTGCCAGGCCAGGCACAGTCCCGCTTCTGCAGGTGGTCGCGATCAGGCCGCGTCGGCAGCGGTGTTTTCGACCGCCTTGCGGCGCCCGCCCAGCCAAACCAGCAGCAGCCCGGCTGCCGCGAGCACGCCCCCGGCCATTGGCACCGCCGCATAACCCAGGTTCAGGCTGATCACCGCACCACCCAGCGCAGCGCCCAGGGCGTTACCCAGGTTGAACGCACCGACGTTGATCGACGACGCCAGCCCCGGTGCCTCGATGGCCGCGATCATCACCCGCATCTGCAGTGGTGGCACCACGGCAAAGGTGAACATGCCCCACACCAGCAAGACCAGGGCGGCGCCGATATGGCTGCCCAGCACCAGCGGCATCAGCAGCATGATGGCCGCCAGCGCTGCGAGGAAGATCCGCGCTGCACCGTCCAGCGACCAGTCGGCCAGGCGCCCGCCCAGGCTGTTGCCCAGGGTGAAGCCCACACCGATCAGCACCAGGCCGAGGGTGACGAAGCTGTCCGAAGCGCCGGTCAGTTCGGCCAGCACCGGGGCGACGTAGGTGTACAAGGTGAACATGGCACCGGCGCCAAGCACCGTGGTGGCCATCGCCAGCAATACGCTGGGGCGGGCGATGACCGCCAGCTCCTTGCGCACATGCGGCACGCTGCCGCGCTCACCCTTGGGCAGGGCGAACCACAGTGCGGCCATGGCCAGCAGGCCCAGTGCGGCGGTGCCGGCAAAGGCCATGCGCCAGCCGACCTGCTGGCCGACCCAGGTGGCCGCCGGTACGCCGCCGATGTTGGCAATGGTCAGGCCCATGAACATGGTCGCCACGGCACTGGCCTGTTTCTCCTTGGGCACCACGCTGGCCGCCACCACCGCGCCAAGGCCGAAGAACGCGCCGTGGTTGAGGCTGGTGACCAGCCGCGAGGCGAGCAGGGTGTAATAGTCCGGTGCCAACGACGACAGCAGGTTGCCCAGGGTGAAGATGGCCATCAGCGCCATCAGCGCTGCGCGCTTGCCGAAACGGCTGAACAGTAACGTCATGACCGGGGCGCCGACCATCACGCCAATGGCATAGGCGGTGATCAGCATGCCGGCACTGGGGATGCTCACCTCGACACCCTGGGCGATCACTGGCAGCAGGCCCATCGGGGTGAACTCGGTGGTGCCGATGCCGAAGGCGCCGATGGCCAGGGCGAAGAGTACCCGGCCGCTTTTCATGGCTTGAGAGGTCATGGCGATCAATCCCAGGCTGGGGCCAGGCCGTCGGGGCTGACTTCGCGGCCATTGCGTTCCAGCCCGGCAATCCGGGCCATGTCTTCGGCGTCCAGCTTGAGGCTCTGGGCGAGCAGGTTGCTGGCCAGGTTCTCGCGCTTGGTCGACGACGGGATCACCGCGTAGCCCTGCTGCAGGGCCCAGGCCAGGGCAACCTGGGCGACCGTGGCCTTGTGCCTGGCGGCGATGTCGGCCAGGACCGGGTCTTTCAGGACCTTGCCGTAGGCCAGCGTCATGTACGAGGTGACGGTAATGCCCTGCTCCTTGAGGAATGCAGCCAGCTTGCCGTTCTGCAGGTACGGGCTGAGCTCGATCTGGTTGGTCGCGATCTGGCCCTTGCCGACCACGTCGATGGCCTGGCGGGTCAGCTCGATGTTGAAGTTGGACACCCCGATCTGGCGGGTCAGGCCCAGCGCCTTGGCTTCGGCCAGGGCGGCCATGTACTCGGGCAGCTCAACGCCGTTGCCCGGGGCTGGCCAGTGGATCAGCAGCAGGTCGACATGGTCGGTACGCAATTTCTGCAAGCTGTCGCGCAGGCTGGGGATCAGTTTGTCGGCCGCGTAGTTGGCTACCCAGATCTTGGTGGTGATGAACAGCTCGCTGCGCGGCACGCCGCTTTCGGCGATGGCCTGGCCGACTTCAGCTTCGTTGTTGTAGATCTGTGCGGTGTCGATGACCCGATAGCCCAGTTCCAGGGCTGCCTTGACCGAATCGATGACGGTCTGGCCGGTGAGACGGAAGGTGCCGAGGCCGAAGGATGGAATGCTCATGTTCTGTTCCTGGTGAGTGAGGTGGGGCCGGACCGAGCCTGTGCGCCCGGTTCGATCGCTCTTCATGTGGGGAGCAGTGTGCGGGTTTGTAGCGGATTGATTAAGGTGGGGCGCGGCCAAGGTCCTTTGACCGAGATGCAAGAATAGGCCGTTGTGCTGTGACTGTTGCCAGGGGAATGCTGGCACCGAAACGCAACGGCCCGCCAGGAAGGAGGGCCGTCTGGTACAGCCGGGGACGGTCAGCGGCGGCGGAACAGCGGCAGCGGCTCGTCGGCGGCGGCCTGGTAGGTCACCGAGAAGTCCTTCAGGCTTTGCAGCGCGTCTTCCGGGTCCTTGTCGGCACGGATGGCGAACGCATCGAAGCCGCAGCGGGCCATGAAGAACAGCTGGTCGCGCAGCACGTCACCAATCGCACGCAGCTCGCCCTTGTAGCCGTAGCGGTCACGCAGCAGGCGTGCATTGGAGTAGCTGCGCCCGTCGGTGAAGGCCGGGAAGTTCAGCGCGATGACCTGGAAGTGTTGCACGTCGTCGCCAATTTCTTCCGCTTCCTCGTCACTGTCCAGCCACACACCCAGGCCACCGTCGCGGGCTTTCAGGGCATGGGCATGGTCGCGCCACATCTGCAGCGGGACGATATAGTCGTCGCAGTTGGTCAGCTCGTCGAACGAGGTGTCCTTGGGCAGCAGGTGCCAGGTTTCGTCGACGATCTGGTTGTTCTTAATGATTCGCTGCATAGACGCGTTCCTTGAAGGGGTCGATGCCGATACGCTGGTAGGTGTCGATGAAACGCTCTTCCTCGGTACGTTGCTCGACGTACACGGCGATCAGCTTCTCGATCACATCGGCCATGTCGTCCTGGGCGAAGGACGGGCCGAGGATCTTGCCCAGGCTCGCGCCACGCGCGGCATTGCCGCCCAGCGATACCTGGTAGAACTCCTCGCCCTTCTTGTCCACGCCGAGGATGCCGATGTGGCCCACGTGGTGGTGGCCGCAGGCGTTCATGCAGCCGGAAATGTTCAGGTCGATCTCGCCGATGTCGAACAGGTAGTCCAGGTCGTCGAAGCGGCGCTGGATGGACTCGGCGATCGGGATCGACTTGGCGTTGGCCAGCGAGCAGTAGTCACCACCCGGGCAGCAGATGATGTCGGTCAGCAGGCCGATGTTCGGGGTGGCGAAGCCGGCTTCGCGCAGCTCCAGCCACAGCGCGTGCAGCTGGCGCTGCTCGACGTCGGCGAGAATGATGTTCTGCTCGTGCGAGGTGCGCAGGAAGCCGAAGCTGTAGCGTTCGGCCAGGTCGGCCACGGCGTCCAGCTGCTTGTCGGTCAGGTCGCCCGGGGCAACGCCGGTGGGCTTCAGCGACAAGGTCACGGCCACGTAGCCCGGGCGCTTGTGGGCGCGGGTATTGCGCGAACGCCAACGGGCAAAGCCTGGGTATTCGGCATCCAGGGCGCTGTAGTCGACGTTGTCCAGGGCCAGGTAGTCCGGGTCGACGAAGTGCCGCGAAACGCGCTGGACTTCGGCTTCGGTCAGGGTGGTGCTGCCGCCGCGCAGGTGGACCATTTCGGCCTCGACCTTCTCGGCGAACACTTCCGGGGTAAGGGCCTTGACCAGGATCTTGATGCGCGCCTTGTACTTGTTGTCACGGCGGCCGTAACGGTTGTACACGCGCAGGATGGCATCGAGGTAGCTGATCAGGTCCTGCCAGGGCAGGAACTCGTTGATGAACGAGCCGACTACCGGCGTACGGCCCAGGCCACCGCCGACCAGGACGCGGAAGCCCAGTTCGCCAGTGGCATTGCGCACCGGCTCGAGGCCGATGTCGTGCACCTCGATGGCGGCGCGGTCTTCCTGCGAGCCGTTGATGGCAATCTTGAACTTGCGCGGCAGGTAGGCGAATTCCGGGTGGAAGGTGGTCCACTGGCGGACGATTTCACACCACGGGCGCGGGTCGATGATTTCGTCCGCAGCGACACCGGCGAACTGGTCGGTGGTGGTGTTGCGCAGGCAGTTGCCGCTGGTCTGGATCGCATGCATCTGCACGGTGGCCAGCTCGGCGAGGATGTCCGGGACGTCTTCCAGCGCCGGCCAGTTGAACTGTACGTTCTGGCGGGTGGAGATGTGGGCGTAGCCCTTGTCGTAATCGCGGGCGATCTTGGCCAGGGTGCGGACCTGGCGGGCGTTCAACTGGCCGTACGGCACGGCGACACGCAGCATCGGTGCGAAACGTTGGATGTAAAGGCCGTTCTGCAGGCGCAGAGGGCGGAATTCTTCTTCGCTCAGTTCCCCGGCCAGGTAGCGGCGGGTCTGATCACGGAACTGCTTGACGCGGTCCTCGATGATCCGCTGATCGTACTCGTCGTATACGTACATAAAAGTCCTGTCTCAGGCATGCAGCTATTCGCGCGCACGGCCGCGCACTCCGGTTCGGAGCCGGGGAACGATAGCAGGTTGCGTTTATGCGCTAAAGTGATGTTTTTGCATATGAAAAGAACCAAACGGACTATGTGAGATTGACTGCCATTTGTGCGCTGGCCGTGGCCCGGCGTTTATAATCCGCTGTTTGCTTCGCAGGGTTTTCTCCCCATGCTCAAGGCGTTATGCCAAAGCTTGTGTCTTGTCTTGCCGTTGACGGCCACAGCGCAACCGGCTTCGGTGGTATTTCTCAACCCGGGGTTGTCCTCCGAGACGTTCTGGACCAGTTATACCCGTTTCATGCAGGCCGCCGCAGACGAGCTGGGCATGACCTTGCGCGTGGAATACAGCGAGCGCCGTGCCGACCTGGCACTGAGCCGCGCGAGGGCGATCCTGAGCGGGCCGCAGCGGCCGGACTACCTGGTGCTGGTCAACGAGCAGTATGTAGCCCCGGAAATCATGCGCCTGTCGCGTGGCACCGGGGTCAAGCTGTTCCTGGTCAACAACGGCCTGACCGCCAGCCAGGCAACCAGTATCGAGGCCCAGCCCGACAAGTATGCCGAGCCCCTGGGTACCTTGGTCAGCAACGACGAGCAGGCCGGCTTCCAGATGTTGCAGCAGATGGCCGCGCAACTGCCCCGTGACAGCGGGCCGGTGGACCTGGTGGCCTTCGCCGGGGTCAAGACCACGCCGGCCTCGCAGTTGCGCGTACAGGGCATGCGTCGGGCCCTGGCCGATCATCCCCAGGTGCGCCTGCGCCAGGTGGTGTATGGCGGCTGGAACCGTCAGCGTGCCTACGAGCAGGCGCGGCAACTGCTGGAGCGCTACCCGGGCACGCGCCTGGTGTGGGCGGCCAATGACGAGATGGCCTTTGGCGCCATGCAGGCATTCGAGCAGGCAGGCCGCCGACCGGGGCATGACGTATTGTTCGCCGCCGTGAACGCTTCGCCCGAGGCCTTGCGCGCGCGTATCGACGGGCGCCTGAGCGTGCTGATGGGCGGGCATTTCACCCTCGGCGGTTGGGCCATGGTGCTGCTGCACGATGACGCCCAGGGGCTGCCGGTGAACCGCGACGGCCTGCGCGTGCACAGCGTGCCGGTGCTGCAGCTGATCGACCAGGCCAAGGCAAGGCACTGGCTGCAACTGCAGGAACGGGCCGACTACGGCGTCGATTTCCAGCAGTACAGCGCCGAAGGGCGTCCGGCCAGCTACCAGTACCCGTTTCTGCTGTCGCCGATCGATTATTGAAAGACCCTGCTTGAGCGAAGGGCATTGCTCGTCTTAACTGCTGGTGTGAAGTGCATTCCCATAACCACTACAAGAGGCAATGCAATGGGAAACTCAACCAAGGTCCGTAAAGCTGACAGCAGTGTCGATGCCTGGGCGATCCTCTGCCTGATCGTCCTGGTGGTGGTCACCGCCGTGTATTGGGTCAGCCACCAGTAGACTTGTCTTCAAGACCATGATGCAGCCAGGGCGCCTGCGGGAGGGAATCCCGCAGGCGCTTCATCGCGCCAGCGAACAGAGCGCTGGCGGCTAGCGGGCAAGGTGCAGGGCCAGTTGCACCAGGCCGATCAATACGGCAATGAACACCAGGGTGAACAGCGTCCCCAGCGCAATGAAATGGCTGGCCTTGCCGTGGGTGAAGTCGCGGGCGCGGTTCTTGCCGCTTTGTACGCCGAAGGCGGCGGCGAGGATGCTGTGCAGCATCTGCCAGAAGGTTGGGGGTTTGCCCTGGCTGGAATCGTCCATGGTGGCTCCTGGGGAATCAGAGGCAATCAGGGACAGTGTAGGTAGCTATTGGAGCTGCTGCGCAGCCCGTCGTGACACAAGGCCGCGCCTGCCAGGGCTTGCATGTTCCTGCAGGCGCGGCCTTGTGTCGCGATGGGCCGCAAGGCGGCCCAGAGGACTTAGCTGTCGTAGCCGAGGTTGGGCGCCAGCCAGCGCTCGCTCACGCTGATGTCCTGGCCTTTGCGCGCGCTGTAGTTCTCGATCTGGTCGCGGTCGACCTTGCCCACGGCAAAGTACTGCGCCTGCGGGTGGGCAAAGTACCAGCCGCTGACGGCCGCCGCCGGGAACATCGCGAAGTGTTCGGTGAGGAACACGCCGCTCGGCCCGGTTTCGCCGATGGCCGTGCCGTCCAGCAGGCGGAACAGGGTCTCCTTCTCGGTGTGGTCCGGGCAGGCCGGGTAGCCCGGTGCCGGGCGAATGCCGCGGTACTGCTCCTTGATCAGCGCCTCGTTGTCGAGGTGCTCGTCGCGGGCATAGCCCCAGTGTTCCTTGCGCACCTGCTCGTGCAGCCATTCGGCACAGGCTTCGGCCAGGCGGTCAGCCAGGGCCTTGACCATGATCGAGCTGTAGTCGTCACCCTTGTCCTGATAGGCCTTGGCCACTTCCTCGGCACCGATGCCGGCGGTGGTGATGAAACCGCCGACATAATCGGTGACACCGCTGGCCTTCGGCGCGACGAAGTCGGCCAGCGACCAGTTGGGCTTGCCGTCCGGCTTGATGGTCTGCTGACGCAGGTGATGCAGGGTAGCCAGGGCCTGGCCGTCGTCGCCGTACACTTCGATATCGTCATCGCCCACCTGGTTGGCCGGCCAGAAGCCGAACACCGCACGGGCGCTGATCAGCTTTTCATCGATCAGCTTGTCGAGCATCTCGCGCGCATCCTGGTACAGCGCCGTGGCCGCCTCGCCAACCACCTCGTCGGTGAGAATGCGCGGGAACTTGCCGGCCAGGTCCCAGGAAATGAAGAACGGCGTCCAGTCGATGTATTCGGCCAGGGTGCGCAGGTCGATGTTCTCCAGCACCTTGACGCCGGTGAAGGAGGGCACTGCCGGTTGGTAGCCGGCCCAGTCGTATTGCGGCTTGGCTGCAATGGCCTGGGCGTAGCTCAGGCGTTCGGTGCGGGCACTGCGGTTGGCCGTGCGCTCGCGCACTTGCTCGTATTCCTCGCGGGTCTTCTCGACGAAGCCCGCTTTCAGCTCCTTGGACAGCAACTGGGTGGCAACGCCCACGGCACGTGAAGCGTCGGTGACATAGACCACCGCATCGTTGCTGTACTTGGGTTCGATCTTGACGGCGGTGTGCGCCTTGGAGGTGGTGGCGCCGCCGATCATCAACGGCAGGTTGAAGCCCTGGCGCTGCATTTCGCGGGCCACGTGGACCATCTCGTCGAGGGACGGCGTGATCAGGCCGGACAGGCCGATGATGTCGCACTTCTGCTCGCGGGCGGTTTGCAGGATCTTCTCGGCCGGTACCATCACGCCAAGGTCGACGATGTCATAGCCGTTGCAGCCCAGCACCACGCCGACGATGTTCTTGCCGATATCGTGTACGTCGCCTTTTACCGTGGCCATCAGGATCTTGCCCTTGGCCTCCGGCTTGTCGCCTTTCTCGGCTTCGATGAACGGAATCAGGTGGGCCACCGCCTGTTTCATCACGCGGGCCGACTTGACCACCTGCGGCAGGAACATCTTGCCCGCACCGAACAGGTCGCCGACCACGTTCATGCCGCTCATCAGCGGGCCTTCGATCACCTCGATTGGGCGCGCGCACTGCTGGCGGCATTCCTCGGTGTCTTCGACGATGAACGCGGTGATGCCCTTCACCAGCGCATGCTCCAGGCGTTTTTCCACCGGCAGCGAGCGCCACTCTTCGTTTTCCACTTCACGGGTTGCGCCGCCGCCCTTGTAGTCGTCGGCGATGGCCAGCAGTGCATCGGTGCCATGCGCGGTGCGGTTGAGCACGACGTCCTCGACCTTTTCCCGCAGCTCGGCGGGGATCTCGTCGTAGATCTCCAGCTGGCCGGCGTTGACGATACCCATGGTCAGGCCGTTCTGGATCGCGTGGTACAGGAATACCGAGTGGATCGCTTCACGCACCGGGTTGTTGCCACGGAACGAGAACGACACGTTGGACACGCCGCCCGAACTCAGTGCGTACGGCAGGTGGTCGCGGATGTAGGCACAGGCCTCGATGAAATCGACGGCGTAGTTGTTGTGCTCCTCGATACCGGTGGCGACGGCGAAGATGTTCGGGTCGAAGATGATGTCTTCCGGCGGGAAGCCCACCTCGTTGACCAGGATGTCATAGCTGCGCTGGCAGATTTCCTTCTTGCGTGCGGCGGTATCGGCCTGGCCGACCTCGTCGAACGCCATCACCACCACCGCGGCGCCATAGCGCTTGCACAGGCGGGCATGGTGCTTGAACTGCTCGACGCCTTCCTTCATGGAGATCGAGTTGACGATGCCCTTGCCCTGGATGCACTTGAGGCCCGCTTCGATCACCTCCCACTTGGACGAGTCGATCATGATCGGCACGCGCGAGATATCGGGCTCGCCAGCGATCAGGTTGAGGAAGCGGACCATGGCGGCCTGGGAGTCGAGCATCCCTTCGTCCATGTTGATGTCGATCACCTGGGCACCGGCCTCGACCTGCTGCAGGGCAACTTCCAGGGCTTCGGTGTAGTTCTCTTCACGGATCAGCCGGGCGAACTTGGCGGAGCCGGTGATGTTGGTGCGCTCGCCGACGTTGACGAACAGCGACTGGCGGTCGATGGTGAACGGTTCCAGGCCTGACAGGCGGCAGGCCTTGGCGATCTGTGGAATCTTGCGCGGCGGGTACTTGGCCACGGCCTCGGCGATGGCCTGGATGTGCCCTGGCGTGGTGCCACAGCAACCGCCGATGATGTTGAGGAAGCCGCTGGCGGCGAACTCTTCGACCACGGCGGCCATTTCCGCCGGGGTCTCGTCGTATTCGCCGAAGGCGTTGGGCAGGCCGGCGTTGGGGTGGGCCGAGACGTGGGTGTCGGCCTTGGTCGCCAGCTCTTCCAGGTACGGGCGCAGGTCCTTGGCGCCGAGGGCGCAGTTCAGGCCCACGGAAATCGGCTTGGCATGGCGAACCGAGTTCCAGAATGCCTCGGTGGTCTGCCCCGACAGCGTGCGCCCGGAGGCGTCGGTGATGGTACCGGAGATCATGATCGGCAGTTCGATACCGTCTTCTTCGAACACCTGCTGCACGGCGAAGATCGCCGCCTTGGCGTTGAGGGTGTCGAAGATGGTCTCGATCAGCAGCAGGTCGGCGCCGCCCTCGATCAGGCCGCGGGTGGCCTCGATGTAGTTGGCCACCAGTTCGTCGAAGGTGACGTTGCGGTAGCCAGGGTCGTTGACGTCCGGGGAAATCGAGCAGGTGCGGCTGGTCGGGCCGAGCACGCCGGCGACGAAGCGCGGCTTGTGCGGGGTTTCCAGGGTCTTGGCGTCGGCCACCTGGCGGGCGATGCGTGCGCCTTCGACGTTCAGCTCGTACACCAGCGCTTCCATGCCGTAGTCGGCCTGGGAGATCTGCGTGGCGTTGAAGGTGTTGGTTTCGAGGATATCGGCCCCGGCATCCAGGTAGGCCTTCTCGATAGCGGCGATCACATCGGGGCGGCTGAGCAGCAGCAGGTCGTTGTTGCCTTTGACATCGCTTGGCCAATCGGCGAAGCGCGTGCCACGATAGTCGTGTTCCTCGAGCCGGTAGCTTTGGATCATAGTACCCATGCCGCCGTCGAGGATCAGGATGCGCTCTTCGAGGGCGTTCTGGAGTGCTTGGAGACGAGCGCTACGGTCGGACATAGGAACTACCTGGTCGGGCAAATTTCAGAAGGTGCCGAATCATAACAAAGCTGCGCGGTTTTTAGGCATGTCGCCCATTTGCATGAAAACTGCTCATGTTGGGCAGGCCTGCAGGCAGCGCATCCAAGGACGATCAGGCAAAAACGTGATGGTTTCAATTCCCAGGACTTTCCGCACATGGTGCATCGTATTCTTGCCGCCGCTGTCGCGCTGTTCATCAGTAGCGTGGCGTTCGCGCAAGCCCCACAGTCGAGCCCGGCTATCTCTTATACCCGGGACATCCAACCGATCTTCACCGAGAAATGCGTGGCCTGCCACGCCTGCAACGATGCCGCCTGCCAGCTGAAGCTGGAAAGCCCCGAGGGCGCCGTGCGCGGTGCGACCAAGGTCCCGGTCTACCAGGGCGAGCGCAGCAGGGCGGTGCCCACCACGCGGTTGTTCTACGACGCCCACAGCGAGGGCGAGTGGCGCAAGAAAGGCTTCTATTCGGTGCTCGACAGCCAGGGCAGCCAGGCCGCGTTGATGGCACGCATGCTGGAGCTGGGGCACAAGACCCCGCTTACGCCCAACGCCAAGCTGCCTGAAGAGATCGTCCTGGGCCTGAACCGCAACAATATGTGCCCCTTGCCCGAGGAGTTCGACGCTTATGCCGGCGCCCACCCCAAGGAGGGCATGCCGCTGGCGGTGACCGGCCTGACCGACCAGGAATACGCCACCCTGCGCCGCTGGCTGGCTGCCGGTGCGCCGGTCGAATACCAGCCAGTCAAGCCAAGCGCGATCGAAGCCACGCAGATCGCCGAATGGGAAGAACTGCTCAACCGCCCCGGCTCCACCGAGGCGCTGGTCGGCCGCTGGCTGTACGAGCACCTGTTCCTGGCCCACATCTACTTCGCCGGAGGCGAGCAGGGCCACTTCTTCCAGTGGGTGCGCTCGCGCACGCCGAGTGGGCAGCCGGTCGACCTGATCGCCACGCGCCGCCCCAACGACCCGCCGGGCACCGACTTCTATTACCGCCTGATTCCGGTGCAGGGCGTGATCGTGCACAAGACCCACATCACCTACCCGATGGGGCCGCAGAAGCTCAAGCGGGTCAAGCAACTGTTCTACGCCGGCGACTGGCATGCCGCTGCCTTGCCAGGCTACGGCCCGCGCCACCGGGCCAACCCGTTCGAGACCTTCGAGGCGATTCCGGCGGTGGCGCGCTACCAGTTCATGCTGGATAACGCCGAGTACTTCGTGCGCACCTTCATCCGCGGCCCGGTGTGCCGTGGGCAGATCGCCACCGATGTGATCCGCGACAACTTCTGGGCGTTGTTCCAGGAGCCGGCCCATGACCGCTACATCACCGATGCCCAGTACCGCGGCGAGGCCACGCCGCTGCTGGCCATGCCTGGGCAGATCGATGACGTGGGCAGTGTGCTGAGCCTGTGGCACGCCTACCGCGACAAGCGCAACGAGTACGAGAAACTGCGCCGCGAAGCCTACGCCGATATGCCGGCGCCGGGCTGGGCCACCCTGTGGGCCGGTAACGACAACGCGCTGCTGAGCATCTTCCGCCACTTCGACAGCGCCGCGGTGACCAAGGGCCTGGTCGGCGACGTGCCACTGACCGTGTGGCTGTTCGATTACCCGCTGTTCGAACGTACCTATTACCAGTTGGCGGTCAACTTCGACGTGTTCGGCAACGTCTCGCACCAGTTGCAGACGCGCCTGTACTTCGACCTGATCCGCAACGGTGCCGAAATCAACTTCCTGCGCCTGATGCCCGCCGACCAGCGCAAGGCGATCCTCGGCGACTGGTACCAGAACAGCGGCAAGGTGAAGATGTGGATGGACTACGAGGACATCGACACCGACACCCCAACAGGCATCAAGCTCGACCCGCGCGACCCCAAGCGCGACTTTGGCCTGAAGCTGTTGCAGCGCACCGGCAGCCTGAATGCCGCGCCGGACCCGATCAACCGCTGCCAGGGTGCGTACTGCTCTCGGCCGCAGATGAGTGAAGAGTTCCGCAATGTCGAACAGTCGCTCAGCCGCCTGGTGTCGCGCCCGGCTGCCGGGTTGAAGGTGATCAACCAGCTGCCCGAGGCGACCCTGCTGCGCATCGAAGGGCAGGGTGGCCAGCGTCAGGTGTACAGCCTGCTGCGCAACCGCGCGCACAGCAACGTGGCTTTCCTGCTGGGTGAGGCGTACCGCTACCAGCCGGGCCTGGACACGCTGACCCTGTACCCGGGCGTGCTCAGCAGCTACCCCAACTTCATCTTCAACATCCCGGCCGGCGATGTGCCGGAGTTCGTCGAGGACATGGAGTACGCCAGGGATGATGCTGCGCGCTTCGAGCGTATCGTCATGCGCTGGGGTGTGCGCCGCAGCCACCCCGAGTTCTGGCGCTACTTCCATGACCTGAACAGCTTCATCAAGGAGACCGAGCCGGTCGAGGCGGGGGTGCTGGACATGAACCGCTACGAGAACCTCTGATCGGGCGGGCTGACCTTTGCGCATACCCTGCGGTCGGAAATGCTGGGTGGTCCGGGGGCTGCTGTGCAGCTCGCCGGGCCTCAATGCACCGGCAATTGCAGGGTATTCCATGCTGTATTCGCTTCAGGCACTGCGGGCGTTCGCCGCCTGGGTGGTGGTCTGCCACCATTTCATGCAGATCTTCTTCGACTTCCATGCCACCGGCCCCATTGGCCAACTGCTCACCGACCGTGGCGCTGTTGGCGTCGACATCTTCTTCGTCATCAGCGGGCTGGTCATTTACCTGTCGACCCGTGACAAAGCCATCGAACCGCGCCAGTTCCTGCTCAACCGGGTGTTGCGCATCGTCCCGGCCTATTGGTTCTACACGGCGCTGATGGCCACGCTGCTGCTCGCTTTCAGTCAATGGATGCCGCACCAGGCGTTCACCTGGCAGCACTTGTGGCTGTCGCTGTTGTTCATCCCGGCGGAAAACCCTGGCGGCTACGGCTTGTACCCGACCCTGAACGTGGGCTGGACGCTGAACTTCGAAATGTTCTTCTACTTGCTGTTCGGCCTGGCCTTCCTGGTGCGCCAGCGCCATCACCAACTGCTGGCTACCGCTGCGCTGCTGCTGGCCAGTGAAGTGCTGGGGCGGCTGGGCGTGCTCAGCCGTTTCTACAACAACCCGATCATCTATGAGTTCCTGCTCGGCATCGGCCTGGGCGTGCTGCACCGCAGCGGGCTGATTCGCCATGCCCGCGGGTTGCCGTTGCTGTTGCTGGTGCTGGCGAGTCTGGCCATCTATTACCTGGACGCTTCCCGGCGGCTGCTCAACTGGGGCGTGCCGAGCGCAATGATCGTGCTGGCCTTCGTCGCCCTGGAGCCGCAGTTCCGTGGCAACCGGCTGCTCAAGGCCCTGGGCGATTGTTCGTATTCGGTGTACCTGGTTCATGTGCTGGTGCTGTACGCCGGCTGGTTCGCCAGCCAGCGCCTGCAACTGAACCCGTACCTGGTATTCGCTCTGTGCGTGCCGTCCATTGGACTAATGTCGTGGTGCAGCTACCGCTGGCTGGAGCGCGGCCTGTACCGGCGCATGCAGGCCTGGTTGGCGGCGCCACGGGAGCCAGCCCCTGAATATGCGCTTTCCCGAGTCAAATACTAGGACTTTGTTCGAAGGCCGGGTTGGCGTACACTTGGCCGCAAGTCTGTGAGGAACCTACATGAGCGCTATAACCATTACCGACGCCGCCCATGACTACCTGGCCGATCTGCTTTCCAAGCAGAATACGCCTGGCATCGGCATTCGCATTTTCATCACCCAGCCAGGCACCCAGTACGCCGAAACCTGTATCGCCTACTGCAAGCCGGGCGAAGAGAAGCCTGACGACACCGCCGTGGGCCTGAAGAGCTTCACCGCTTACCTGGATGCCGTCAGCGTGCCGTTCCTGGAAGACGCGCTGGTCGACTACGCCACCGACCGCATGGGCGGCCAGCTGACCATCAAGGCGCCGAACGCCAAGGTGCCGATGGTCAACGAAGACAGCCCGATCAACGAGCGCATCAATTACTACCTGCAGACCGAGATCAACCCCGGCCTGGCCAGCCACGGCGGCCAGGTGAGCCTGGTGGACGTGGTCGACGACGGCATCGCCGTGCTGCAGTTCGGCGGTGGTTGCCAAGGTTGTGGCCAGGCAGACGTAACCCTCAAGGAAGGCATCGAGCGTACGCTGCTGGAGCGCATACCCGAGCTGAAGGGCGTGCGCGACGTGACAGACCACAGCCAGAAAGAGAACGCCTACTACTGATGCGGGAAGGGCTGCTTCCCCAAGGCCGCGCTCCTAGCAACAAAGTGTTACTGTTTCAACCCCTGCGACAACAGGCCGCAGCCCGGATTCAAAGGGCTGCAGCCTGTCCTTGCCTTCGTCGGGTAGAACCCCTCGGGGTGTCGTGCCAGAATGCCCCGGCTTTTTGTCCGGCCCGTCCCGAGGGCCGGCACCTTCCCTGTAAAGGATGGTTTCATGAATGATCTATATACCCGGCGCGCAGTTGTCGCCGGGATGGGCGTTCTCGGGCTTGGCCTGCTGGCAGGCTGCAGCCCGGCCCGGGGGCTCGAGTTCAAGTACGGCAAGAACATGAGCAACGAGATTCTTGGGCGCAAGTTCAGCCTCAAGGACACCCAGGGCAACGTGCGCACCCTGTCGAGTTTCTACGGCAGCATGCCGATGATCTTCTTCGGTTTTACCCAGTGCCCGGCGGTCTGCCCGACCACGCTGGCGCGCGCCGCACAGATTCGCAAGCTGCTCAAAGGCCGCGACCGCGACCTGTTCCAGGTGGTGCTGATCACCCTGGACCCGGAGCGCGACACCCCGGAAGTGCTCGATGCCTACGTCAAGGCGTTCGACCCGTCGTTCACCGCGCTCACCGGCACCCCCGAAGAGATTGCCGCAGTAGCCAAGGAATTCAAGGTGTTCTACGAGAAGGTCCCGGCCGGGGATACCTATACCGTCTCGCACTCGTCCACCAGCTATGTCTACGATACGCGCGGCACGTTACGCCTGAGCCTGGGCCATGCCCTGACCGCCCAGGAATGCGCCGAAGACCTGGTTACCCTGATGGAGATCTGCTGAATGTCGATGCAACCGATCAAGCGCGGCCTGGCCGCCCTGGCCCTGATGGGCCTGGCCTTGCCAGCCCTGGCCGAGACCACCGTGAGCGATGCCTGGGTGCGTGCCAGTGTGCCGCACCAGCAGTCCACCGGGGCCTTCATGACCCTGACCGCCAGCAGCGACAGCAAGTTGGTGGGCGTGGCGTCCCAGGTGGCCAAGACCGTCCAGGTGCACGAGATGACCATGAACGGCGACGTGATGGGCATGCGTGAGGTGAAAACCGTCGAGTTGCCAGCTGGCAAGGCCGTGACGCTGGATCCGAATGGCCTGCACGTGATGCTGATGGGGCTGAGCAGTCAGGTGAAGGAGGGTGACAAAGTGCCGCTGACCCTGACCATCGAAGATGCCAAGGGTGCCAGGGAAACCGTCGACGTGCAGGCTGAGGTGCGAGCGCTCACCGCCGAGGCGGGCAGCGGGCATGAGCACATGCACATGAACCACTGACAGATGTGCAACCGGGCCGCTTTGCGGCCCTGTTCATTTTCAGCTGCGAAACTTCGGCAGTGGCCGGTCGAGCGTCAGTGAGGTCAGGGTCTTGCGCACCTTGGCCTCGTCAGCCTCCAGGGCCTTCAGGCTCGCGCGGATCTTGCCGGCGGCGGGCACATCGCCCTGCCGGTCGATCCAGTCGGCAATTTCCTTGCAGGCGCTGCTCAGGCAGGCTTGGCGCTGGTTCATCAGCGACAGCAGGGTGGTGAGCTCTCTTTCGGACATGGCAGGATCCTCCGTTCAGCTCTGTCAGTGTAGCAGTGGCTGGCGGGAATACCTGTGGCCGGCTGTCGCAGCTCAGGCCTGCAGGCAGGCGCTGCGGTAGGCCCCCGGGGTCACCCCATAGGCCTGCTTGAACTGCCGGCTCAGATGACTTTGATCGGCGTAACCCAGGTCAAATGCCACCTCCGAGGCTGCCCAGCCACGCTTGAGCATTTCCCGTGCCCGGGCCAGGCGGCGCTGCTTCAGCCAGGCATGGGGCGGCAGCCCGGTGGCCTGGCGAAACACCCGGGCGAAATGGAACGGTGACAGGTTGACCGCCGCCGCCAGCGCTTCCAGCGATGGCGGGTCGGCCAGCTGGCTTTCCAGCAGTTCGCGCGCGCGGGCCACCGCCAGCGGTTCCTGGCCGGGGGCCGCAGGTTCGGCGCATTGCCCGTGGCGCTGCACCAGGGCCAGCACCGCCTGGCGCCAGGCGGTCTGTTGCTGCAGGGCACTGGCGCCGGCTTCGGACAGCTGGTGCAACTGGCTGAAGGCGCTGGCCAGGGCCGGGTCATGGATCACGCTGTCCTTGAAACGGGGCATGCCGTGGCGGCCCAGTTCCAGCTCCTCGAGCACTCCGGTTACCCGCTCGTGCTCCGGGTAGAAGCCACGGTAGCGCCAGCCCGCTTCGTGGGCGGTGGCCCCGGTGTGCAACTCGTCAGGGTTGATCAGCACCATGCTGCCGACCGGCGCCAGGTGCTCGCTACCGCGGTGCCAGAAGCGCTGGGCACCCGACTCGATCACAGTGAACACGTAGCCTTCATGCACATGTGGGGCGAAGCGCTGCTGGAAATAGCGTGCATGCAGCATTTCGACGTCGCCCAGAGCCGGCGCCTGCCAGAGGTGTGTCTGCTCGCGCAGGGGCGTGCTCATGCCAGCCAGCTGCGCAGGGCGTAGAAGATCAACATGCTCACCAGCATGCTCAGCAGCACGCTGCGGGTCAACAGCACCAGGGCGATGGCCACCAGCGAACCCAGCAGGTAGGGGTTGAGCAGGCTCAGGTCGAGCTGGTGCCCGGGCATGAAGATGATCGGGGCGCAGATCGCGGTGAGCATGCCCGGAACGGCAAAGCCGAGGAACTGCCGGGCGTTTGAGCTCAGGCGCAACGGCAGGCGTGGCTCCAGGAATGCATAGCGGTTGAGGAACACAATGGCGCCCATGGCGAAAATCAGGATCCAGGTCATGAGCGGGCTCCGCTGAATTTCTGGCAGATGAAACCGGCACTCATGCCCAGCAGGCCTGCCGCCACCAGGGCGGTTTCCCATTGCCAGTGGCTGAACAGTACCGAGCAGAACAGCGACACTGCCACGCATACCACCGTGGCCAGGTTGCGCACCAGCGGTGCGATCAGCGCGACGAAGGTGGCGACGATGGAGAAGTCCAGGCCGAGCTGGTCCAGGTGGGGAATGTTCTGCCCCAACAGGATGCCTGCCAGGGTAAACAGGTTCCAGGCGATGTAGAACGTCAGCCCCACGCCAAGGGCATACCAGCGGTTGAACTGTTGCTGGTCGTATTGGCTGGTGAGGGCAAAGAACTCGTCGGTCAGGAGGAAGCCCAGGCCCAGCCGCCAGCGCAATGGCTGGTTGGACAGCAGCGGGCGCATCGACAGGCCATACAGCAGGTGCTGTGAGGTCAGCAGCAGGGTGGTCAGCAGGATCGACGCCAGGTTGGCGCCGCCCTTGAGCATACCGATGGCGACCAGTTGCGCGGCCCCGGCGAAGACAATGGCCGATAGCCCTTGCCCTTCCCAGGCGCTGAGGTTGGCTTCGATGGCCATGGAACCGGCCAGCAGGCCCCAGGGGGCGACGGCCAGCGACAGCGGCAGGCTGGCGATGGCACCGTGGAGGTAAGCTTGGCGTGCAATGTGGGGCATGATGGCTGCAGTGCATGTACAAGGTAGGCCAGCATGCCAGAAGGCGCGCGGGAATGGCTTGAACGATCTTGCTGGTCGACGCGGTTCCTGCAGAAGGCGCTCAGGGATGGCTGGTCAGGTGCTGTTGCGCCGTTACGCAGCCATTTATCTCGACGGCCTTTTGCAGCAGGCTCTGGCGCTGTTGCGGGTCGAGGTCGCCGAGCAGGCGGTACACCTCGGCCTGGTAGTCGCGCTGACGCCCCCACTGCATTTCCAGCCCCTGCGGCCTGTTGCGGTTGCAGGCCAGGCGCGTGGCCGGCTGCGGGTAGTAGGCGGCATACACCGTGGCCATGTTGGGGATGGCTTCCAGCGCAGCACGGTAATCGTCGCTGACGTTGTAAGGGGGGCACCAGGTGGCAATGGCCGGCGCCGGTGCGGCAAAGCCCTGCTTGAGGCTGGCTTCGAGCAATGGGCAGGCGGCATCCGGAATCTGTGCCGCAGGCAGGTAGGTCATGTAGTACAGCGCCAGGCGGTACTGTGCGACCGGGTGGCCAAGCTCCACGGATTTCTTCAACAAGGCAACCGCCGTGGGCAGGGTATGGGCCATGGCCTGGCCCTGGCGGCTGAGTTCCGGGTCGCCGCTCACGGCCGTACGCAGCGTACTGGCGCTGTCATCCTGGCTGTCAGCCTGCTCCAGCAATGGCAGGGCCTGGCGGTAGAGCAGGTCGGCATGCGGGTCGATACGCACCTCGTGGGCATGCGCGGCCAGAGGCATCAGGGCGATCAATAGTGAGGGCAAGCGAAGCATGCGGCTCACAGGCAGACTCCACGCGGTGCCAGGTACTGATGGACGGCTTCGATGTTCATGGCGGTCAAGCGGGCGCCTCGGGCAGGTCGGAACGACGGCCTATTCTAGCCACCCGAGGGCCTCGCCGGAAGACCACCTGCCGACTCTCAGACGAGCTTGACTGGCGAGGCCTTGCGCTGGGCGTGTTTTTCCTGGGCCAGGCCAAGCTTGGCGGTAATCACCTTGGCCAGCGCATTGTTGCCCAGGTCGTTCAGGTGCAGGCGGTCGATGAACAGGTCGGCGCCGAACACCGGCGAGCTGCTGAGCATGCTGTTCATGTCGTAGCAGGGGACCGGGTCGGCCTGGCGCTTGATGCGGCGGAAGAAGGCCGAATGCAACTGGCTGTCGAAGGCGCCGTCCAGCAGCCGGTCGAAATTTGCCGGTCGCCGCTCCAGCGTGTCCAGCATGGCTTGCTCGCCAGCCGGCAGGCTATCCCGGCACCAGGGCAGCAGCGGCTGCAGGATGAAGGTGAGGGTGGCGTGGCTGTCAGCCAGCAAGCGGTCCCACTGGCGCAAGGTTCGGCCGATATGGTCGGCGGCACGCGCCATGCGTTTTTCCGGAGACGACAATGGCCAGGTGGCTGGCGTTTCGACCTGAGTGGGCGCGCCCAGTGCCTGGCTGATGCGCCGCCACAGTGATGGCCGGTGGGGCGGTGCGGCAGGCTGCAGGCCTTCGCTGAAACTGTTGAGAAAACTCTGGTAGGCCTTGGCGTGTTGCGGGTCGTGCTGGTTGCCGAGGACTTCGCTGAGGGCTTCGTGGGCCAGGCTGTTGACGCCACTCAGCACCACCACATGCCCGATCTGGCCAAGGCGGTGCTGGTGGGTGAGGAACATCAGCAGTTCCTGGCTGGCGTTGAGCCCGCAGCCGGCCAGGCTCAGCCAGACTTCGCCGGTGAGCATCGACAGGTGCGAAGCCACGGTATGTTCATCGGAGCTGGCGCCGATGCCCAGGGCGGTGGAACCACCTACCAGCAGGTTGATGCGGGCCGCACTGCCGCGCTCGGCCGCCGAGAAGCGCTTGCCGGCGCAATGGCTATAACGCAGGCCCAGGGCATCGGTGTTGATGGTACCGGAGCGGTAGCCGGTTTCATGCACATGCACGGTGTGCGGGGCACGCCGGCTGCCCAGCAGGAGAAAGCGCTGGTAGTCCTGTTGCAACGGTGAAGGCGCCCGGTTCGGGTCTGTCGCGGTCATGGGTTCTCCTTCTGTTGCAACGGGCGCCTGCACGGTGTCAGGCTGCCAGTTCCCTGAGGTTGTACAGCAGGCCGCCAGCCGCGATCAGCAGCAGGGCGACGCCCGAGGCCAGGCTGATCATGCGGTTGCTGCGCTGCGAGGCGATCTTGCCGATGGCGAAGATGTACAGGCTGAGCACGGCGAAGTCGATGACCACCCACAGCAGCGACAGCACCACCATGCTCTTGCCGAACGACTCGGTGATCTGGATGAACTGGGGGAAGAAGGCGATGAAGAAGATGATGTCCTTCGGGTTGGAAATGCCCACCATGAAGCCCTGCAGCAGCCCGCCGCGGCCGGGCTTGGCGGGTTCAGCCGGGGCCTCGGATGCAGGCGCCGCCAGTGCTTCCCTGAGCGTGCCCACGGCAATGTAGCCAATGAACAGGCAACCCAGCAGGCTCATGGCGCTCAGCCAGGTCTTGTCGATGGCCGCGCTGGTGAGGATGATCCAGGCGGCCGCGCCGATCAGCACCAGTGACGCCCAGTTGGTACCGACGGCGGTGAAAATGGCTTTGCGCGAGCCGGAGGCGGCTGCGGTGTTGACGATCAAGGCCACCACCGGGCCGGGGGTGGCGATCAGCAGCAGTACGGTAAGGGCGTAGGTAGCGGTGAGTGCGGTATTCACGGTCAGGTCTCGATCAGTAGGTCGGGTGTGGCCGGGTGTGCGGCATGGGCATGGAACGGGCAGCGGGAAGGGTTGAGCGACCCTGCCTCCTGCAGTTGGTACTGCTTCCACTCGTAATTGTCGGCATCGCCAAAGAAGCCAAGGGTGTCGGGCATGACACCGTCGTTGTAGTGGCGCACGCGTTCGCGAATGCGTTCGCGGATTCGCTGGCCACTTTCGGTATTGGCGTTGGCCACTTCGTCGAAATTGGCCCGAGGGTTGATGACGAAGGTGATGTGCGGCCCCAGGTTGCGGCTTTTCATCTGCTGGTGGCCGGGAAAGTTCATGTTGATGAACAGCGGCATGCCGGCATAGCAGAACGACCAGCCATTGTCTTCGGGGTCGCTCGGGATGCCTTGCGGCCAAGGGTGCGGATCGCGCGCATGCACGCCACGCAGCACCTTCCAGGCCAGCGCCTGCTGCTCGGCCAGGGTATGGTCGGTAGCGGTTTCGAGGAATACCACCAGCGGGCTGCCGATACGTTGCTTGGCAGGGATCGGGGTGATCATGCGCACGTAGTCGGCCAGGCCCTGGGCGATGTCGTCGGCCAGTTGCCCGGAGCGGGCGAAGAGTATGTGACAGGTAGCGCCGTTCACCGCCTTGCGGCCGAACAGGCATGGGAATTCGGGGTTGGCAAGGACAGTGCGAAAATGTTCTATGGTTTGGTAAGTCCAGTGTTGCGTGTACCGGACATGTTCAGCGGCCAGCTCCAGCGCGTCCAGGCGATAGCAAGTTCCATAACCCGTAAACATGATTTCCCCAGGCGATAATTAGATGAACTTTCCAGTCATATGCAGGCAGGATCTTGGTTATCTTTATTATTTACCTGCATTTTCCGAGACGATCCGGGCGTTGTAAAACGCGTGGAACTATGACCTACTATTAGTCTCATTCATGCTCGGGGCGTCGCCATGTCGGAACGGATTCAGGCCTTGCACGCGTTGCGTGCCTTCGAGGTGGCCTCTCGCTATGGCTCATTTACCCGTGCCGCGGAAGAACTGGCCCTGACTCAAGGGGCCGTCAGCCATCACATCAAGACGCTCGAAGCCATGTTCGGTTGTGACCTGTTCGAGCGGCGCGGGCCGAAACTGGCCCTGACCGAGCATGGCCGCCTGCTGGCGCAAGAGCTCAAGGTGGGTTTCAAGATCATCGAGAATGCCTGCGCGCTGCTGCGCCAGGACCGCTACGGGCTGCGCCTGAAAGCCCCGTCCACGCTCACCGTGCGCTGGCTGCTACGGGCGCTGGATGCGTTCAAGAAGATCGAGGACAACTGCAGCGTGCAACTGTCCAGCGTGTGGATGGACATCGATAGCGTGGACTTCTATTCCGAGCCCTACGACTGCGCGATCCTGCTGGCCAACGGGCGTTTTCCCGCCGATATCGAGAGTTTCAAGCTGTTCGACGAGTGGCTGATTCCGGTGTGCCACCCCGACTACATGACCCAGGCGCAACCGGACCTGGCCGACCTGGCCCAGTGCGAGTTCCTGCACCCGTCGCCCGACCGGCGTGACTGGCGGCGCTGGCTGGCACGCATGGACGCGCTGCACATCAGCATCGACCACGGGCAAGTGTTCGATACCCTTGACCAAGGCATCTCTGCTGCCCAGCAAGGCCTGGGTATTTCGGTGGTAGACCTGGTGCTGGCCAGCGCCGACCTGGCGGCGGGGCGCCTGGTCACGCCGTTCAAGCACGCGGTGGCCACTGGCGACGGCTATTACATGACCTGGCTCAAGGCCAGCCCCAAGGCGCGGCAGATGCACAAATTGCGCGAGTTCCTGCTCGGCCAGGTGCCGGCGCTGGCCTGCAAGGACATCAACTACCTGTACGGTTGAAGACGCGGTCGAGCATGAAGTCGATGAATACCCGCAGTTTCGGTGGCATCTGTCGCCCGGACGGCCAAAGCAGGTAGAAGCTGCCGCGCCGCTCCATGAAATTGTCCAGTAGGCTGACCAGCGCACCGCTGGCCAGTTCACGGCGGACGGTAAAGTCCGGCAGGCAGGTGATGCCGCGGTGGTTCACGGCAAAGCAGACGCGCGTCTCGACATGGTTGCAGACCATCGAGATGGGAATGTCATAGCCCTGCTCGGGGTGCTCCTGGCGCAGTGGCCAGGTTTCCAGCTTGCCATTGCTGGGGAAGCGGTAGTGCAGGCAGGTATGCGTCGCCAGGTCGCGCGGGTGCAGGGGCGTACCGCGTTCGCGCAGGTATTCCGGGGAAGCCACCAGGCAGTGCTGGAAGTGCCCCAGGAACTTGGCGTTGAGCCGTGAATCGCCCGGTTGCCCGCCACGCATCACCACATCGAAGCCTTCGCCGACGATGTCCACCATGCGGTCGGAAAAGTCCAGGTCCAGCTCCACCTCCGGGTACTGTGCCATGAACTCGGCCAGCGCCGGCATCACCAGCCCGGTGACCTGCGGCATGCTTACCCGCAGGCGACCGCGCGGGGTCTCGCTGGCCTGGGACAGTTCCTGCTCGGTGGCCTCGATTTCGGCCAGGATGCGCCGGCTGCGCGCGAGGAACAGCGCGCCTTCGGCGGTGAGGGTGATGCTGCGCGTGCTGCGGTGGAACAGGCGCACGCCCAGGCGGCCTTCCAGGCGCGCCACACGTTTGCCCACGGCCGAGGCACTGATGCCCAGCGACTGGCCGGCAGCGACGAAGCTGCGGGTTTCGGCCACCCGGTTGAAGACCACGAAGCCGCTGAGGCTGTCCATGCTGTATCTCTGATTGCGGACACTGGTGTCCTGGGTGAACGGCATTGTAGCCGTCTTTTTCCGCAATGGCCTTGGCTTGCAGACTGTCCGCCTGGTTTTCCTACACAAGGCATCTGCAATGTCCCAGACATCCTCCGCACCGCTGCTGGCCGCCGGCAATGAACGTTTACCGCTCAGCGGGTTGCTGGCGCTGGCCATGACCGGCTTCATTGCCATCCTCAGCGAAACCTTGCCGGCCGGCCTGCTCGACCAGATCGCCGACGGCATGCACATCAGCCAGGCCATGGCCGGGCAATGGGTCACGGCGTATGCCCTGGGTTCGCTGTTGACGGCCATCCCGCTGGTGGCCCTGACCCAGGGCTGGTATCGCCGCCGCGCCCTGTTGCTGGCGATCGGCGGTTTCGTGCTGTTCAACGGGCTGACAGCCGTGTCGTCGTCCAACACCCTGACCCTGGTCCTGCGCTTTTTCACCGGCGCAGCGGCCGGGCTGGCCTGGGGGCTGATTGCCGGCCATGCCCGGCGCATGGTACCGGTGGCGCTGCAGGGCCGGGCCATGGCGGTGGCGATGCTCGGCCAGCCGATTGCCTTGTCGCTCGGGCTGCCGATCGCCACCTGGCTGGGGGCGGGGCTGGGGTGGCGGGCGACCTTCGTGGTAGTTAGCGTGGTGGCGCTGGTACTGATGGCCTGGGTGCTGCGGTCGGTGCCGGATTACCCAGGGCACGTCGTCGGCAAGCGTCCGGCTGCCCTGCAGGTGCTGCGCACGCCGGGGGTGCTGGTTGTGCTGCTGGTGATCCTCGGCTGGATCCTGGGCCATAACATTCTCTACACCTATATCGTGCCGTTGCTGGCAGCCGCCGGCATGGCCGCCGACATTGGCCCGGTGCTGATGGTGTTTGGCCTGGCAGCCCTGGCCGGGATCGGCGTGGTGGGGGTGCTGGTGGACCGGCACCTGCGCACGCTGGTGTTGCTGAGCCTGGCCGGCTTTGCCCTGGCCACGCTGGTGTTGGGGCAGGCGTCGGCGTGGCTGATGTACCTGGGCATCGCCTTGTGGGGCGTGACCTACGGTGGCGCGCCGACCCTGCTGCAGACTGCCTGTGCAGATGCGGCAGGCGAGGGTGGCGATGTGGCGCAGTCGATGCTGGTGACGGTGTGGAACAGCGCCATTGCCCTGGGCGGGATCATTGGCGGGTTGTTGTTGAGCGGGGCAGGGGTGGAGTGGTTCGGCGGGGTGGTGCTGGGGCTGGTCGGGGTTGCCTGGCTGTTGGCCTGGGTTGGGCGGCGTCATGGCTTCGTGATCGGCGCTCGCTAGACGCTGTTCGCCGGTCCGCCTGTTACCCGTGGGGCGGCGCCCCTGATCCCATAAAAATGCGCGGCGCCGCTGCGCCAGAGGTAGAATCGCCACGATCAGCCCAACAAACGATGCAGAGGTCGACGCGGTGGAGTTGCAGCAGGGCTTTGTCCTGACCCGACATTGGCATGACACGCCCGAAGGCACCTGTGTGGAGTTCTGGCTGGCCACCGACCAGGGGCCGCGGCTGTTGCGCCTGGCGCCGCAGGTGTCGGTGGCGTTCGTTCCCCAGGCCCAGGAAGCGCATGCCCGGGTATTGCTGGGCAACGAACCCGGCGTGGAGCTGCGGGCGTTGCAGCTGAAGGACTTCGACCAGCGCCCGGTGCTGGGCCTGTACTGCCGCCAGCACCGGCAGTTGATGCAACTGGAGCAACGCCTGCGCGCGGCCGGTATCGAGGTGTTCGAAGCTGATATCCGCCCGCCCGAGCGCTACCTGATGGAGCGCTTCATCACCGCCCCGGTGCAGTTCACCGGCCAGGCTGACGCCGAGGGCATATGGTGCGATGCCCAGCTCAAGCCGTTTCCGGCTTATCGCCCGCCACTGCGCCTGGTGTCGCTGGACATCGAAACCAGCGAGCGTGGCGAGCTGTACAGCATTGCGCTGGAAGGTTGCGGGCAGCGCCAGGTGTACATGCTCGGCCCGGCGAACGGCGTAGCCGATGACCTCGATTTTGTCCTGCACTATTGTGCCGACCGCGCCGCGCTCCTGACCTGCCTCAACCAGTGGTTCGCCGCGCATGACCCCGACGCGATCATCGGCTGGAACCTGGTCCAGTTCGACCTGCGCCTGTTGCATGAACACGCCAGACTGCTGCAGGTGCCGCTGGTACTGGGGCGCAATGGCGCGCCGTTGACCTTGCGCAGCCACGCCAGTGGCGGCCACGTGTTCGCCGATGCCCCGGGCCGGCTGCTGATCGACGGTATCGAGGCACTGCGCTCGGCAACCTGGAGCTTCCCGTCGTTCAGCCTGGAAAGTGTTGCCCAGACGTTGCTCGGCGAAGGCAAGGCCATCGACACGCCGTACCAGCGCATGGATGAAATCAACCGCCGCTTCGCCGAGGACAAACCGGCCCTGGCGCGTTACAACCTCAAGGATTGCGAACTGGTCACGCGCATCTTCGCCCATACCCGCCTGCTCGATTTCCTCCTCGAGCGTGCGTCGGTCACCGGCCTTGCCGTGGACCGCAGCGGCGGTTCGGTGGCGGCGTTCGGTCATTTGTACATTCCGCAGATGCACCGCCTGGGCTTCGTCGCCCCCAACCTCGGCAGCCGCCCCGAGGAAGCCAGCCCTGGTGGTTTCGTCATGGATTCGCGCCCGGGCCTGTACGACTCGGTGCTGGTGCTCGACTACAAGAGCCTGTACCCGTCGATCATTCGTACCTTCCTGATCGACCCGGTCGGGCTGGTCGAGGGTTTGCGCCTGCCTGACGACGAGCATTCGGTGGAAGGTTTCCGGGGGGCGCGTTTTTCGCGCAGCCAGCATTGCCTGCCGGCCATCGTCGAGCGGGTATGGCAGGGCCGGGAAGCGGCCAAGCGCGAGGGCAACGCGCCGCTGTCACAAGCATTGAAAATCATCATGAATGCGTTCTACGGCGTGCTCGGCTCCAGCGGTTGCCGGTTCTTCGACCCGCGCCTGGCCTCGTCGATCACTCTGCGCGGCCACCAGATCATGCGCCAGACCCGGGCATTGATCGAAGCCCAGGGGTATGAGGTGATCTACGGCGATACCGACTCCACCTTCGTCTGGCTGAAAGGGCCGCATGAGGACCAGGCCGCGGCCCGCATCGGCCGTGAGCTGGTGGGCCTGGTCAACCAGTGGTGGCGCGAACACCTGCGCGAGCAGATGCACCTGGAAAGCGCGCTGGAACTGCAGTACGAAGTGCATTACCGGCGTTTCCTGATGCCCACCATCCGCGGCGCCGACGAAGGCAGCAAGAAGCGTTATGCAGGCCTGGTGCAGCGCGCCGATGGCAGCGAAGAAATGGTCTACAAGGGCCTGGAGTCGGTGCGCACCGACTGGTCGCCGCTGGCCCGGCAGTTCCAGCAGGAGCTGTACGGACGAATATTCCGTGGCGAGCCATTTCGCGACTACCTGCGCCAGTACGTGCAACGGACCCTGGCTGGCGAACTCGACAGCCTGCTGGTGTACCGCAAGCGCCTGCGCAGGCCGCTGGCCGATTACCAGCGCAACGTGCCGCCGCATGTGCGGGCCGCACGCCTGGCCGATGACTATAACCGCCGCCTGGGCCGCCCGCTGCAATACCAGCGCGGTGGCTGGATCAGCTATGTCATGACCACTGCCGGCCCGGAACCGCTGGAGAACCTGCAAGCGCCGGTCGACTATGAGCATTATCTGTCACGCCAGCTGCAACCGGTGGCCGACGCCATCCTGCCGTTCGTGGGAGAAGGCTTCGGAGCCCTTGTGGATCAGCAATTGCCGCTGTTCTGAGCCGGGGTGGCAGCCAGGTATTAAATATCTAGGCGCCGGCTTGGCTGTCAGCTGCTTAGGCTGGGGTCTTCATTCAATGGAGACACGCATGATGCCTGGCAGCCCCGAGCAACCGCTTTACCCACCCATGACCGCAGAGCAGGCCTTCCAGGACGCAATCATTGCGGAGCGCTTGCCGGGCTGGCTGGGTTCGGCCACCCCGGCGCAAGTGCAGGCGCTGTCGCAGGCCATGACCCTGAGCCTGTACTTCCGCCAGCGCGTCAGTGCAGTGCTGGGGCAGATCCAGGGCATCGACCGGTTTGCCAGGCCCTTGCTGCAAGCGGGGTTGAACCTGCCCGCGACGATCGACCTCGGGACCCTGCAGTTTCGCCAGGGCCGCCGTGAGCCGGTGATCAACTATCAGCCGGTGGGCAGCCACCTGACCACGGTGGTCTATGAACAGGTCCCCCTGCTTGAAGCCGCATTGCGCAATTTCACGGCTGACCAGGCAGAGGAAGGTGGGCAACCCATCGGCAATGGCTTGTTGGGGGCGGCAGAGGGGCACACATTGCCAACTGCGCGGGATTTCGCGGCGCTGTGTCGCAGCCTCGACCTGGGTGGGCAGTATCAGGCTCACCTGAGGTCGATCCTGCAGGCACCTGCAAGCGATGACGCGACGCCAAAGGTAGAGTCGCTGATTGCCCGGGCGCAGCGCTATGCGATGCTGGTCGATGCGCATGTCGCCTGGATCAGCGGCCACGTCAGCGAAGCGGATCACCAGCTGCTGGTGGACTTCTGCGGGTTGTACACGTCCTTGCAGCTTGACGGGCGACCGGTGCAGGCCAAGCGTCTGAAACTGCTGGGTACCTGGCTTGAACAGGTCGTCGTGCTCGACGTGCGCGATGAAACCTTCAGTCCGCTTTACAGCAGCACGGCGCGGGTTCTGGTGCATGTTCCGGGGGACCCGCAGGGCGCCTGGCGGGCATTCCCTGACTTGCGTCATTTCGCCAACGCCTTGGGCAAGCGCTTGCGAACCCCGCAGTACCAGCGCTTTTTCAGCCGTTTCGTTCGCCGGCGCGACAGCCAGACGTTCTTCGCTGCGGTGATTGCCGGCTACCAGGGTGTTTCCGACCTTGCCAACATCAGCCTCGAGGAACACATGCAAGCCCTCCCTCAGCCAGTGTTCGAGGCCTTGGCCCGGGCGCGCATCGAACAGTTGATGGATGACGCTGCGATGATCGCGGTGCCGACCCGACACGTCGATGCCGAGCAACAGAAGGCTCATGACCAGCGCTTGGCCGCCGAAGGCTGGGCCCTGCTCAACCTGGCGGCATTGTTCGTACCGGTGATCGGTGTCGGCCTGCTGGCGGTGACTGCTTGGGAACTGCTGGGAGAGGTGTTCCATGGCATCGAGGCCTGGCACGAGGGCGATACCAGCGAAGCGCTGGACCACGTGCTGAATGTTGCCGGCGACGTGGCGGTGATGGCCGTGACGGTGGCGGGTGCCAGCGCCGTGCGCAGTGTGTGGAACAGATCGGCACTGGTCGACAGCCTGGTCCCGGTGCGCCTCGAGGATGGCACCAGGCGCTTGTGGCGGCCGGCCCTCGCACCGTTCCGTAGCGTGCTGCCGGCGCAGGCGAGCGCAGGCGACAGCGAGTGTATCCAGCGACTCGGCGAGCAGGCCTGGGTGGAAATGGACGGCCATCACTACGCGGTCGTCGCGGACCGGCTACCGGGGCAGTGGCGCCTGCGGGCACAGGCCGGCCATGCACCGCGCCTGCAGCACAACGGCGCCGGTGCCTGGCGGTTGTGGTGCGAACAGCCCGCGCAGTGGGACGGCCAAGGTTATCTGCTGCGCCGCCTGGGGGGCGAATTTGCCAGGCTCGATGACGAGGAGGTGGAGCTGTTCATGGCGACCCATGCCCTCGACAGTGCACAACTTCGCGGCCTGCATGTGCATGGCCATGCCCCCGGGGCAGGCATGCGCGACAGCGCCATGCGCTTCAACCTTGACCGGCGCATCCGCCAGGTGGTGAGCCGACTGCGCGGTGGTGCGCAGGTCATCGATGCTGCCGTGCTGGAACATGCCCGCAGGCTGCCGGGCGCGGCGGGGCTCACTGACCAGGCGCTGGCCGAACTAGCCTGGGCACAGCGACGGGCGTTGTTCGAGCGCGTGTATGTCGCGGAACAGGGCAGCCAAGGGCAGGATGTCGCGACCTTGCGCCGGTTGTTCCCGGGGCTGCATGACCGGCAGGCCGCCGCCTTGCTGCGTGATGCGCGGCCGGCTGACCGGCAACGGCTGCTCGACACCGGGCGGGTGTCGCTGAACCTCGCCGCCGCTGCCCGGGAAGCCGCACTGGAAGCACGGGTGGTACGGGTGTACGAGGGGCTTTTTCTGGACACGCCACAGGGGGCCGACCTGGCGAGGGCCGTGCTGGGCTTGAGCGAGCGTCTGCCAGGGCTGGCCAGCGGCGTTCGCTGGCGGTTGTTCGAAGGGGCGCTCGACGGGCCAATGCTGGCGGGCAGCGAGCAGTGCGAGGGATGTTTCGACCTGGTCCATCTGCATGGGCAGTTCCAGCTACACGGCACGCATGGCGTGGTCGGAGAGCCGGGTGAACTGTTTACGGTGATTGCAGCTGCGTACGATGAGAGCCAGCAGGCCGCATTGGGCGTGGGTGACCCCTTCGCCCACAACCTGCGGGTGCTGGTCGGGCGCCAGGCCCAGCAGCAGCGGGCGCTGATACGCCGTCTGTTGGGCCACGCCGAACCGGCCGGCTGGTTCCGGCCACCGCGGCGGCTGCCGGACGGGCGCGTTGGCTACCCGCTGAGCGGACGCGGCGATGGTGCCGGGCGGCGTACCAGGCCGCAGGGGGTGTTCGCCTCGTTGCGTGCCATCTACCCTTCGTATACCGACGCGCAGGTGCTCGCCTGGATCAACGATGCACAGCAGGCTGGACGCCGCCCCGAGGATGAACTGGCCAGCCTCACGCGTGAGCTGGAAACCCTGCAGACGCATCTGCACACCTGGGTACAGATGGGCACGAGTGCCTTGGAACGCGGAGAACGCGGCTATCTGCGCGATACCCTGGTCAATTGCTGGCAACGCAGCGCTGTGCGCGCGGCCGGGATGGAAGGCCGGCCATCGGGGTATCGCTTGAGCGTGTGGGCAGTGACCCTGCAAAGGTTGCCCGATTTGCCGGAACAGGTCAGCTTCGGCCACGTGCATGAGCTGTCGATGATGGGCGTGGGGCTACGCGAGGTCTCCCCCGGGTTCTTGCGTGCTTTCTCCCGCTTGCAGGTGCTGGAACTCTCCGGCAACGAGTTGACCCGGGTTCCGGCAGGCCTGCAGCACCTGGCGCATTTGCGCGAGCTGGACCTGTTCGGCAACAACATTGTGCTGGATGCCTCGCAGGCCATGACGCTTGCCAACTGCGATGCGCTGGAATACCTCAATCTCTCCTACAACCCGTTGGGCCGCACCTTCCCGCTGTACCGCCTCGACCGCCTTGCCCGGCTGCACTTGCGCAACACGGGCATCAGCGAATTCCCTCCGGCACTGTTGGACCGCCTGGAACTGGTAATCGCCGATCTGCGCGGCAACCAGATCACCGAATTGCCGCAGCGCTTCTATCGCTCACCGATCTGGGTCACCAGCACCGTTTTGCTCGAAGGTAACCCGCTGACTGCCGAAGCTGCCCAGCGGCTACAGGTGTTCAGGCAGGCGCATGCCATGCCCCTTGAACAGGAGGTGATCGCCCCGGCTGCATCGGTCCGCCTGCGTTGGCTGGATGCCGCCGATAGTGCCTTGCGGCCTGAACAGTCTGCCGTGTGGGACGAACTGGTGACTGAGCCAGGCGCCGCGGATTTCTTCAACCTGCTGCGCAGATTGCAGGAAACCGCGGATTTCGGTACGCATCGCCAGGCCTTGGCGAACCGGGTGTTCGACATGCTGATTGCCATGCGTGACTACAGTTCGTTGCGCGAAGAACTGTTCAGGCGCGCGAGCGATACACTCACGTGCCAGGACAGCGTCACGTTGTGCTTCAGCAACCTGGAACTGCATATGCTGGTCTGGCGCGCACGGGTGGATGCAGCGGGGGGGAACCAAGAGGCCGCATTGCTGCAACTGGGGCGGCGTTTGTGGCGTCTGGACGAGGTGGACCGCATTGCCCTCGAGGACATCCAGGCGAGGCGGGCCGATGGCGCGGACCCGGACGAAATCGAAGTGGGGCTTGCCTATCGTATTGGCCTGCGCGACAGCCTGGACTTGCCGGCGCAGCCGGGCGACATGCTGTTCGCCGAGGTTGGCGGGGTGACTGCGCAGCGCCTGGAACAGGTGCGCGCGCGGGTAGAGGAGGCCGAAACCACGGAGCACCTTGCCGCATCGCTGGTGGCCCGTGAATTCTGGGAAGAGCATTTGCTCAGGAACCATGCCGAGCGCCTGGAGGCGTTCAATGCGCCTTACCAGGAGCGCTCCAACCGGTTGATGGAGGCTGCCGACAGCATGCCGGAAGCCGAGTACATGGCCCAATACGCGACCTTGCAACGCGAGCGTGATGAAGCACGTCATGCACTGCTGCTGGCGCTTACCCGGGAGGCCCTGGAGGCCGGTCCAGAGTCGCGCTCGGCAGGGCAATGAGGCCCCCGTGGGCTATGCTCAGCTTCGGGCACTGGTGTTTCCCGGGTGGCCGGCGCACGGTCAAGGAAATGCCAGGTTACCTTTGCCGGCGCCGTGATCGTGCTGGTTGGTTTAGGCTCGCACGTAGGATCTTTCTCCATGATCTGTAGTCTTTGGTTAATCGAGAGAATAAGGAGATACACATGCTCGTTCGGTCACTGACCCTCGCCACCTTGCTTGCTGTTGCCGGCCCGCTGTTCGCCGCAGACAGCGATGCGCCATTGGCCAAGGAACTGGGCAAGGCCAGGCCATTGGTGGTTATCGCCCCGAGCAGCGCCGACCCGACCCTGCGCGGGTTGAACGAGGCGTTGAAAGACCCGGCCACCCAGGCCGCGTTCAAGGAACGCGGCCTGGTGCTGTACAGCGTCGCCAGCATGATGGGCAAGCGTGATGACAAGAACCTCGAACAGCAGACCACCATGGCCCTGATTCGGGAACTGAAACTGGGCGCGAGCAAGGGGACCAAGGTGATCCTGGTGGGCAAGGACGGCGAGCGGCATGTGCTCAAGGACGACGACAGCGGCGAGGCTATCGACCCACAGACGATCTTCAAGGCGGTCGATGAGCTGCCCGCCAGCGAAAAAGCGCTCACGGCGCCCGAACCCGTGGCCGCGGCGCCGGAAACCAAGGCCAAGGACAGCAAGCCGGCCAAGCCAGCCAAACCGACCGCTCCGCCCAAGCCGCTGGAAGACTGAGTGGCTCGGCCCCGGCGCCCGCCGGGGCCGCTTGCAGCCTGGTTTGTATCTGACTGTATATGGCCACGCTGCTGAGCGGTTTTCATACAAAACCGCGCCCTCCGCGATACATCCCCGACAAACCGCAACGGCCTAATGGCTCCACATCCCAACCACAGTGGAGCATCACCATGACACCTGTACGAAGCACGCTCGGCCTGCTTGGCGCCGCCCTGATCGGCAGCATGGCCCTTGGCAGCAGCGCATTCGCTGTCGAACCCCTGGCCCAGGGTTACCAGCTGGCTTCGGCTAAGGTGGCCGGCGAAGGCAAATGTGGTGAGGGCAAGTGCGGGGCCGGCGCCAAGGCCACCCAGGGCGAAGGCAAGTGCGGTGAAGGCAAGTGTGGCGCCAGTGCCAAGGCCGGCGCCGAGGGCAAATGTGGCGAAGGCAAGTGCGGCGATGCGTCGTTCGCCAGGACCGATACCAACCACGATGGCCAGGTGTCGCGTGACGAGTTCGTTGCAGTGGCCAAGGACCGCGCCGGCGACTTCGACAAGATCGACCGCAACCACGATGGCTACATTTCCGAACAGGAAGCTGCCGACCATCTCAAGGCGATCTACCAGGCCAATGGCAAGCGCATGCCCGAAGGGCTGTTCAGCCACCTGACCGGCAAGCCCTGAGCCGTTGACCCCCTGTAAGCGCAACGCCCCTCCTGCTGGCCAGGCGGGGCGTTGTGCCTGTTGGAGATCTTTCCATGCACCCAACGCAACTACCCGCCGTCCCCCTGCAAACGGGGCTCGGCCTGCGCCGCGGCCTGATGTCGGAACTGCTCGCCCTGGAGGCCGGCGTGGTGGACTTTCTCGAATGCGCCCCGGAAAACTGGATTGCCGTGGGCGGTGCCTACGGCAAGGGGCTGGCGCAACTGGCCGAACGTTTTGCCATTGCCTGCCATGGCTTGTCGTTGTCGCTGGGCGGCAGCGCACCGCTGGACCTGCGGTTCCTCGAGCAGACGCGGCGTTTTCTCGAGCGCTACCAGGTGCGCCTGTACAGCGAACACCTGAGCTACTGCAGCGACGACGGCCACCTGTACGACCTGATGCCCCTGCCATTTACCGATGAAGCCGTGCGCCATGTGGCCGCGCGTATTCGCCAGGTCCAGGAGCATCTGGGGCGGCGGATAGCCGTGGAAAACATCAGCTACTATGCCGCGCCTTACCAGGCCATGAGTGAGCTCGACTTCATCCGGGCGGTGCTCGACGAGGCTGACTGCGACCTGCTGCTGGACGTCAACAACGTGTTCGTCAATGCCTGCAACCACGGTTACCAGGCCCAGGCGTTTCTTGCAGGCCTGCCCCAGGCCCGGGTGGTCGGCATGCACGTGGCCGGCCACTACGACGAAGCGCCCGACCTCAAGGTCGACACCCATGGCGCCGCGGTAAAGGAAGAGGTGTGGGCGCTGTACGCAGTCGCCTGTGCGCGCTTTGGCGTGCAACCGACGGTGCTCGAACGTGACTTCAACTACCCGCCGCTTGCCGATCTGCTGGCCGAGACCGCGCGCATTCGCCAGGTGCAGCACGCCACCGGAGGGCACGCCAATGGATGAGACCTTGCGTCAGCAGCAATATACCCTGGCCCGCCACCTGCGCGACCCGCAGCGCCATGCACCACCGGCTGGCGTGGAGGCACGCCGGCTCAGGGTGTACCGGGAGTTGTTCTATGGCGCCATCGAAGGCTTGCTGGCCGGCAGCTTCCCGGTCATGCGCCAGGCGCTGGGTGAGCAGCGCTGGCATGCTCGGGTACATGATTTCTACGCCAACTACCGTAGTCAGACGCCACTGTTCACCGAAATAGCCGGGGCGTTCGTCGACTACCTGCAGGGCGTGCAGCCGGATGCCCCCTGGCAACTGGAGCTGGCGCACTACGAGTGGATCGAGGCGCAGCTGTACCTGAGCGATGCCGAGGACCCACCGCATGACCCGGGGGGCAATCTGCTGGAAGGGGAGCCGCTGTTGTCTTGTGTGGCGCGGGTATTGGCCTATCGGTGGCCGGTAGAGCGGATCGGGGCGGATTACCAGCCGCAGGCCGTACCTGCGACAGCGACCTTGTTGCTGGTTTATCGCGATGCCGGGTTGCAGGTGCGCTTCGCTCGCCTGACGCCGCTGGCGTACCGGTTGCTGGCGCTGGAGCAGGGCAGTGGGCGGGCGCGGCTGGAGGCGCTGGACGCCGATGTGATGCAAGGGTTGGCATTGCTGGAGGGGCTGCGCGAGCAGGGCATCATCATCGGTACAGTTTGACGTGTGGTAGTGGGGCTGCTGCGCAGCCCCAAACGTATCTACTTGCAGCAGCGCACCCTGAACCAATGGTCCAGGCTCAAGTGCCCAGCCCCCTTGAGCAGCAGCGGCAGCAGCGCCACCAGGTAGATCAGCGGCAGTTTGAAGTTGCCGAAGCCCTGGTCAGTAATGACATAGCCCTGGGCCAGCTCGGCCAGGCTCGACCAGTGCGCCGGCCAATGCACCGCGACGATCGCCACCACGGTCAGCACCATCAGCCCTGCTGCTGCCAGCCGGGTACCCAGGCCGAGCAACAGCAGCAACGGCAGGATCAGCTCGGCCCACATCGACAGCTGCCAGTTCAACTCCGCCGGCAGCAGGTTGAAGGGGAACGGGAAACTGGCTTGCAAGTCAGCGAACCAGTTGCTGCCATTGAGCTTCTCCCAGCCGGACTCGAAAAACTCCCAAGCCAGGAACAGCCGCAACGGTAGGTCGGCGCTCCAGGCGCCAAAACGGTCAAAGGTGCTCAGGGTACGCGTCAGCGTGCTCATGCTGTTTTCTCTCCTCAGGGATAGGCGCGGGCGTTGCGGCGTTGCTGGCGGGCGAGCTTGGCGGTGAGTTTCATGGCGATGGCGCTGAACATCAGGGCGAATGCCAGCGGGTACCAGCCTCCCATGGGGATGCGTTTGTAGAACGACAGGCAGAACACGGCCGCCAGTACCCACATGCCGGTGCTGTGCAGGGCCCGCCAGGCACGGCCACCCAGCAGGCGCATGGGGGCCTGGAATGAAGTGACGGTGAGCAGCAGCAGGAACAGGTAGCCGAGGGTGCCGGGCAGGCTGGACGTGAGCGTGCGGTTGGCCCAGAACAGCTCGGGGAACTGTTGCGCATAGCGGTAGATCAGCACGCCATGCACGGTGTGGGAAAAGGCGAATGCCAGCCCCAGGTAGCGCCGTTCCTGGAGGATGCGGCGGCTAGGGGTGCCTGGCAGCAAGATCACCAGGGAAGAGGCGAGGAACGCCAGCAGGAACAGCGCGAACGAGCTGCGCGCGGTGGCGCGGATGGCGCTGCGCAGGCCGTCGGGGTCGGGTTGGCTGGCCAGGACCACGGCGGTCATCGCCAGGGTCAGGCCGGCGAGGACAGCGAACAGCTGCCAGCCGGAGGGTAGAGTCAGGGGTTTCATCAGGGGGCTCCCGCAATGTGGTGGTGAACGGGAGTGTGTTGGAGCGGGGTATCTGCAGTGTGTCGGCGGAAGTTGGGTTGTGTATCTGTTTGTAGAGGCGAGGCCCGCTTTTTGTAGGCGCGGCCTTGCGTCGCGACAGGGCCGCACCGGCAAAAGCGGTCATTGCAGTTCGATCTGCGCGCACAACCCGCCGCTTGTGCGGTTGCTCAGTGTCAACCGGCCGCCCATGGCCTGGATCAGCTGGTGGGCAATCGCCAGCCCCAGTCCGGTACCACCAGTGCTACGGTTGCGCGAACCCTCCACGCGGTAGAACGGCTTGAGCACTTCATCCAGCTCGCCAGCGGGTATTCCCGGCCCGTTGTCGAGTACGCGGATGACCGTCGTGTCGCCCTCCCGGGCTATTTCCAGCTCGGCAGCCCCGGCGAACTTGAGGGCGTTGTCCACCAGGTTCACCAGCACGCGGCGCAGGGCATGCGGCCGGGTCTGCAGCAGGCTGCCGCTGCTGCCGCGGCGCTCCACCCGGGCACCGCTGTCCTGATAGTCGAATACCAGGCTGTCGAGGAAGGCATCGAGGTTGACCCGGCACGGGGCCTCGGTACTGGTGTCCATGCTTCGCGCATAGGCCACGCCTTCACGCACCAGGTGTTCCATTTCCCCCAGGTCATTCCACAGCTTGTCCTTTTCCAGCCCGTCGTCCATCACCTCGACCCGCAGCTTCATGCGGGTGATCGGTGTTTGCAGGTCATGCGATATTGCCGCCAGCAACTGCATGCGTTCTTTCAGGTAGGCGGCGATCCGCGCTTGCAGGGCGTTGAAGGCCACGGCGGCGTAGCGCACCTCGCGCGGGCCGCTTTCGTCCAGCTGCACACCGGGCTTGTCCGGGTCGAGGTTGTCCACCGCTTGGGCCAGGCGGGTCAGCGGGCCGATTGCCAGACGCACGGCCAGCCAGGTGCACAGCAACAGCACGGCCAACTGGATCAGCAACACCACCGGTAGCCAGCGGGCCACCGGCACCGGTGACGGGGTCACGTCGATGGTCAGCGGCGCACCGTCGGCCAGGCTCAGGTGCGCCTGGAAGTGTAGGTTCGGCCCGGGTATTTCCTGAAAGGTCAGGCGGTAGTCGCTGCCGATAGCCTTGACGATCGAATCGGCGGCCATGGGCGGGTCGCTGCTGGGCATCGCTTCGCCCGCCAGACCCTGGTCCAGACGGTAGCGGTAGGTGCGCCGCTCCAGGCGCGGCAACCAGGCGGCGCGTTCGGCTGCGGGCAGGCGATCGAGGATGGCTACCGAGGTGGCCACGTCCTGTTCCAGGGTGCTGAGCATCATCGAGCGGCTGCTGATATAGCGTTCGTAGGCCTGCAGGCCGAATGACAGGCCATAGGCCAGGACCAGGCCGGTGAAGAAGATCAGCGCCAGGCGCGAGGCGAGGGTGCGTGGCCACTTCATGACGGCGACTCGAGCAGTTGTACCGGCAGCGAGAATACATAGCCCTCGCTGCGCACGGTCTTGATGCAGCTGGGTTCGCGCGCGTCGTCGCCCAGGCGCTGGCGCAGGCGGCTGACCAGCAGGTCGATGGAGCGGTCGAAAATGTCGGCCTCGCGGCCCTGGGTCAGGTTGAGCAGCTGCTCACGGCTGAGCACCCGCTGCGGGTGGTCGAGAAACACCCGCAGCAGGCGGTATTCGGCGCCGCTCAGGGCCACCAGGGTGCCTTCGCTGTCGAGCAGGTGGCGCGCGGTAGTGTCCAGGCGCCATTGGCCGAAGCCCAGCAGCCGGCTGCTTTCGCTGATGGTCAGGTTGGGCGGCAGCATGCGTGTACGGCGCAGCACGGCATTGATGCGTGCGAGCAGCTCGCGGGCCGAGAACGGCTTGGTCAGGTAATCGTCGGCACCCATTTCCAGGCCGATGATGCGGTCGGTCTCGTCGTTGCGTGCGGTCAGCATCAGCACCGGGGTGTTGCGATGCTTGCCGGCGCGCAGCTCGCGGCACAGCAACAGGCCGTCGTCACCGGGCATCATGATGTCGAGCACGATCAGGTCGACACTGTTGGCTTCGAGAAAGGCACGCATCTGCCGGCCATCGGCAACGATGCTGGTGCGCAGGCCGTTCTTCTTCAGGTAGTTGCCGACCAGCTCGCGGATTTCGCGGTCGTCGTCGACGATCAGGATGTGATCGACGTGTTCCATGCGCTGCGTTCCTGTGCAAAGGGTATGGGCGCAGTGTACCGAGCGCGTGGGCGCTTGCCTGCGGGGTTTTGTATTGCAGTGTATCTGGCCCGTGGGCCGATACAGGAGGAAGCAGATCACAACGCTGGGTGACACATGCGGGATACCTGGCGGGCGTGAAATGGCTCTCGACCGGGGAGCAGCACTCCCCACCCCCCCAGCGTTACACAGGAGAGATGCCATGACCTTCAAGACCTTCGCCAGCGCCAGCCTGTTCGCCGTGCTCAGCTTCGGCACCCTGGCCGCCCACGCTGCCAGCGCACCGATGGACGACGCTGCCGTGATGCAGTACCGCTACGGCGACCACCTGGATGTCCAGAAAGTGTTATCGGTGCAGGATGACCAGAGCAACGCCTGCGGCCTGGTGAACACCCGCATGGACTACCTCGATTCCAAGGGCCGGCAGCAAAGCGTGCAGTACCGCAGCTACGCCACTGGCGGCTGCCATGAAAATTGATCGCCGCCTGATGCTGAAGGTGGGCGGTATCGCCCTGGCCCTGACCGGCCTTGGCCTGGCCGGGCACCTGATGGCCCGTGACAGCTACGGCGCCATGCCGTCGCTGTCGGGGGCCAGCCAATGGCTCAATTCGGCGCCGCTGGATGCACCCGTGCTCAAGGGCAAGGTAGTGCTGGTGGATTTCTGGACCTGGGACTGCAGCAACTGCCAGCGCAGCCTGCCGCATGTGAACGAGTGGGCACGCCGCTATGCCGACCAGGGCTTGGTGGTGGTCGGGGTACACACGCCGGAATATGACTACGAGCACGATGTCGGCACCTTGCGTGACAAGGTGGCCCGGCTGGGGATCGGTTACCCGGTGGCGGTGGATAATGACTACAAGGTGTGGAATGCCTGGGGCAACCAGTTCTGGCCGGCGCATTACTTTGTCGACCGCAAGGGCCAGGTGCGCCATGTCCATTTTGGCGAGGGCGATTATGCCGGGCAGGAGCAGGTGATACAGGCGTTGCTGGATGAGAAGGAGTGAGTGGCCAGTATCGACTGTGGCAGCGGCCTTGGGTTACGCAAGGCCGCTGTCACTGGTAGGCGCAGGGACGTGCGGTCAGGTAAGACTGGCGAAATGCGCCTGCATCCGCGCCGCATCCGCCTGCCGTCCGCTGAACAACTCGAACGCTTTCACCGCCTGGAACACCGCCATGTTGCTGCCATCCAGCGTGCGGCAGCCCAGGGCGCGGGCCGCGCGCAGCAGTTCGGTTTCCAGCGGGAAGTAGATGATTTCCGCCACCCACAAGCGTGCGTGCAGCAGCTCTACCGGCAGCGGTGTACCAGGCAGTTTGGCCATGCCCACCGGCGTGGTGTTGACCAGGCCGTCCGCCTCGGCCAGTGCTGTAGCCAGGTCGCTGCCGACCACGGCGCGGCCGGCACCGAAGTGGCTATTCAGGTTGTCCACCAGGGCCTGCCCACGGGCCGCGTCCACCTCGAACAGCACCAGCCGCTCGACGCCTTCTCCCAGCAGGGCATGGGCCACGGCCGAACCTGCGCCACCGGCACCCATCTGCACCACCTGGCGCCGGGCTACATCGGGCAGCCCACGGCGCAAGCCTTCGGCGAAGCCCAGGCAGTCGGTGTTGTGGCCAACCCGCTTGCCATCCTTGAGTACCACCGTGTTCACTGCGCCGATGCCGCGGGCTTCTTCCGACAGTTCGTCGAGCAGCGGCAGGATTGCCTGCTTGAACGGGTAGGTGATGTTGAGCCCGGTGAAGCCTGTGTATTGCGCGGCGTCGAGCAGGCCGGGCAGGGCGCTGTCGTCCAGTTGCAGCTGGTCGGCATCGATCAGTCGGTACAGGTAACGCAGGGCCTGGGCATCGCCTTCGTGCTCGTGCAGGGCCGGGGTGCGTGACAGCTGGATGCCACGGCCGATCAGGCCTGCGAGAATGGCTGGCTGGCTCATGCAGTGCGCTCCCGGAGCATTTCGGCGAAGTGGCTGAGGGCCATGCGGTAGCCGTGGCTGCCCAGGCCGCAGATCACCCCGACGGCGACAGAGGATATGAAGGACAGGTGACGGAAGGGTTCGCGTTTGTGCACGTTGGACAGATGCACTTCGATGACCGGCAGCTCGGCGGCGACCAAGGCGTCGCGGATGGCTACCGAGGTGTGGGTCCAGGCACCGGGGTTGATCACGATGCCGGCACAGCGACCACGGGCGGCGTGGATCCAGTCGATCAGTTCGCCTTCGTGGTTGGTTTGGCGGAATTCGATTTCCAGGCCATGGGTCTGGGCTGTGTCGGCACAACCCTGCGCCAGGTCGGCAAGGGTTTCGTAACCATACTGGGCAGGCTCTCGGGTGCCCAGCATGTTCAGGTTGGGGCCATTGAGCACGAGAATGACAGGCTTCATGACGAGCATCGCTTTGTTGTTGTTGGATGCATCCAGTTTTGTACCGACTGGTTAGTTTAGTCAATCCAGCCAAGCCCTGGCTCCGTAAATGTGGGCGATTATCGAACCACGCTGTCCGCAATTGATTACAAAATTGTAATTTCCACGCCACCGCCCCGATAAGCAGCGCTTTCTACAGTGCCTCGCCAACGTTCGCCGACGAGGAGCTGTTACGTGCCCATCCCGCGCAAGATCGCCTTGCTTTGCCTGTTGCTGGCGGGCGCCCCCGGCGCCCAGGCCAGCCTGAGCCTGCCCGAGGCGCTGGCCGCCGCCTTTGCCCACAACCCTGAGCTGGCTGCGGCTGGCCGGGAAATCGGCATCGCCGATGGCGAGCGGCGCCAGGCCGGGCTGATCCCCAACCCGGAACTGGCCTGGGAGCGCGAGGACACTCGCCGCGACACCAGCACCACCACTGTCACGCTCAGCCAGCCATTGGAGCTGGGCGGCAAGCGTGGCGCGCGCATTGCCGTGGCCAAGGCCGGCCAGGCCATTGCCCAGCTGGACCTCGAACGCCAGCGTAACGGCCTGCGCGCCGATGTGGTGCAGGCTTTCCACGCTGCCTTGCGCGCGCAAACCGCAATGGCACTGGCGCAGCAATCGCAGGCGTTGACCGAGCGTGGGCTACGGGTGGCGCAGGGGCGGGTAGCTGCCGGCCAGGCGTCACCCGTGGAAGTGACCCGCGCCCAGGTGCAGCAGGCGCAAGCCGAGGCCGCAGTGCGCCGCGCGCGCACCCAGCGCAGCGCGGCCTACCAGGCCCTGGCACGGTTGACCGGCAGCCCGCAGGCAAGCTTCGGGCAATTGCAGGCGACCAACCTGTCGCCCGGCGCAGCGCCCAGCGTCGAGGCGTTGCTCGACCAGGTCGAGCAGACCGTCGAGTGGCGCCTGGCTGCTACCCAGGTCGAGCGCGGCGATGCGTCCCTCGGCTCGGAAAAGGCCCTGCGTATTCCCGACCTCACCGTCAGCCTCGGTAGCCAGTACAGCCGCGAAGACCGCGAGCGGGTGAATGTGGTCGGCCTGTCGCTGCCCTTGCCGTTGTTCGACCGTAACCAGGGCAACGTGCTGGCGGCAGCCCGCCGGGCCGACCAGGCGCGGGATCTGCGTAATGGCGTGGCACTGCGCCTGCGCAGTGAAACGCGCAACGCTGTCGAGCAGTGGGCGACGGCGATGCAGGACGTGCAGGCCTATGACCGCACCATCCTGCCTGCTGCGCAGCAGGCGGTAGACACAGCCACCCGCGGCTTCGAAATGGGCAAGTTCGCCTTTCTCGATGTCCTCGACGCCCAGCGCACGTTGATCGAGGCGCGCGGCCTGTACCTCGAGGCGCTGGCTTCGGCGACCGACGCGCGGGCGCAGGTCGAGCGGATCTATGGCGACCTCGGCGACCTCAGCAAATACCCGCACCGCAGGAGCAACAATGACTAATCCACGCAAGATCGCCGTTCTGGTCGCTGCGCTTGCCGCATTCGGCCTCACGGGCCTGGTCTGGACCAGCAACCTTGGCAAGGCTTCCAGTGCACAAGCCATTCTCGACGACCATGGCGAAGACAGCCACGGCCATGGCGAAGAAGCGGCCGGTGAAAGCCATGCCGAGCAACCAGGCAAGCTGCACCTGAGCCGCGCCCAGATCGAAGCTGCCGGTGTACAGCTGGCCACCGCCGGCCCTGGCGAACTGGGCAATGCCATCAGCTTCCCGGGTGAGATCCGTTTCGACGAAGACCGCACGGCGCATGTCGTGCCGCGTGTGCCAGGCGTGGTCGAGGCGGTGCAGGCCGAACTGGGCCAGGCGGTCAAGCGTGGCCAGGTACTGGCGGTGATTGCCAGCCAGCAGATATCCGACCTGCGCAGCGAACAGCAGGCCGCCCAGCGCCGCCTGGAACTGGCGCGTCTGACCTTCCAGCGCGAGCAACAGTTGTGGCAGGAACGCATCAGCGCCGAGCAGGACTACCTGCAGGCTCGCCAGGCGCTGCAGGAGGCCGAGATCGCCATGGCCAACGCCCGGCAGAAGGTGGCCGCCGTGGGCCCTGCCGGCGCCGGTAATCGTTATGAATTGCGCGCGCCGTTCGATGCAGTGGTGGTGGAAAAGCACCTGAGCGTGGGTGAAGTGGTCGATGCGACCAGTAACGCCTTCACCCTGTCCGACCTGAACCGGGTCTGGGCAACCTTCGCCGTGGCCCCGCGTGACCTGGACAAGGTGGTGACCGGTCGCAGCGTCACGGTCAGCGCGCCGGACCTGGGTGCCCGGGTCGAGGGCCAGGTCAACTACGTTGGCAACCTGCTCGGCGAGCAGAACCGCGCCGCCACTGTCCGCGCAAGCCTGGAAAACCCCAACGGCGCCTGGCGCCCCGGGTTGTTCGTCAATGTTGCCGTCAGCCTCGAGCGCTTCAGGGCTGCCGTGGTGGTGCCGGAAAGCGCACTGCAAACCTGGGAGGAACAGACCGTGGTGTTTGCCCGTAGCGAAGAAGGTTTCGAGGCGCGCCCGGTGCAGACCGGCCGGCGTGACGGCGGCCAGGTGGAAATCACCAGCGGCCTGGCCGCCGGTACCCAGGTAGCCGCCGCCGGCAGTTTTGTCCTGAAGTCCGAGCTGGGCAAAGGCTCGGCTGCACACAGCCATTGACCCGGGAACGCCAGCATGTTCGAACGCCTGATCCAATTTGCCATCGAGCAGCGCCTGGTGGTGATGCTGGCCGTGGTCCTGATGGCCGCGGTGGGTATCCATAGCTACCAGAAACTGCCGATCGATGCTGTCCCGGACATCACCAACGTCCAGGTGCAGATCAATACCGCCGCGCCCGGTTTTTCGCCGCTGGAGACCGAACAGCGCATCACCTTTGCCATCGAGACCGCCATGGCCGGCCTGCCCGGGCTCAAGCAGACCCGCTCGCTGTCGCGCTCGGGCCTGTCGCAGGTCACGGTCATTTTCGATGACAGCACCGACCTGTTCTTTGCCCGGCAACTGGTCAATGAACGCCTGCAAGTGGCCCGCGAGCAGTTGCCCGACGGTATCGAAGCCGGCATGGGGCCGATTTCCACGGGGCTGGGGGAGATCTTCCTGTGGACGGTGGAGGCCGAGCCGGGCGCCCTGAAGGAGGACGGCACGCCCTACACCCTCACCGACCTGCGGGTGATCCAGGACTGGATCATCAAGCCACAGTTGCGCACGGTGCCGGGGGTGGCTGAAGTGAACAGCATCGGTGGCCATGCCAAGCAATACCTGATCGCACCGGAGCCCAAGCGCCTGGCGGCATACAAGCTCACCCTCAACGACCTGGTCGCGGCGCTGGAACGCAACAACGCCAATGTCGGCGCCGGTTACATCGAGCGCAACGGCGAGCAATGGCTGATCCGCGCGCCGGGCCAGGTGGCGTCGGCCGAGGACATCGCCAATATCATCATTTCGACCGCCGAGGGCACGCCGATCCGGGTCAGCCATGTCGCCCAGGTAAGCCTGGGTGAGGAGTTGCGCTCGGGTGCGGCCACCGAAAATGGCCGGGAGGTGGTGCTGGGCACTGTGTTCATGCTGATCGGCGAGAACAGCCGTACGGTATCGCGGGCGGTCGCCGCCAAGCTGGTGGAAATCAACCGCAACCTGCCCAAGGGCGTGGTCGCCGTGACAGTCTACGACCGCACCAACCTGGTGGAGAAAGCCATCGCCACGGTGAAGAAGAACCTGGTCGAAGGCGCCATCCTGGTCATCGCCGTGCTGTTCCTGTTCCTGGGCAATGTTCGCGCCGCGCTGATCACTGCCATGGTCATCCCGTTGTCGATGTTGTTCACCTTCACCGGCATGTTCGGCAACAAGGTCAGCGCCAACCTGATGAGTCTTGGGGCGCTGGACTTCGGCATCATCGTCGACGGCGCGGTGGTGATCGTGGAGAACGCCATCCGCCGCCTGGCCCATGCCCAGCAACGCCATGGGCGCATGCTGACCCGTGCCGAGCGCTTCCACGAGGTGTTCGCCGCCGCCCGCGAGGCGCGCCGGCCGCTGATCTACGGGCAGCTGATCATCATGGTGGTGTACCTGCCGATCTTTGCCCTGACCGGGGTGGAGGGCAAGATGTTCCACCCCATGGCCTTCACCGTGGTCATGGCCCTGCTCGGTGCGATGGTCCTCTCGGTTACCTTCGTACCGGCGGCCATTGCCCTGTTCGTCACCGGCAAGGTCAAGGAAGAGGAAGGTTTGCTGATGCGTACGGCGCGCCAGCGCTATGCCCCGCTGCTGGCCTGGGTGCTGGGCCGGCGCCGGCTGGCGTTCGCCACTGCCGCCAGCCTGGTGCTGCTGTCCGGCCTGCTGGCCAGCCGCATGGGCAGCGAGTTCATCCCCAGCCTCAGCGAGGGCGATTTCGCCCTGCAGGCCCTGCGTGTGCCGGGTACCAGCCTGTCGCAGTCGGTGGACATGCAGCAGCGCCTGGAGCAGGCGATCATTGCCCAGGTGCCGGAAGTGCAGCGGGTGTTTGCCCGCACCGGCACCGCCGAAATCGCCTCCGACCCGATGCCGCCGAACATCTCCGATGCCTATGTGATGTTGCGCCCGCGCGAGCAATGGCCGGACCCGGGCAAGCCGCGCGAGGAACTGATTGCCGAGGTACAACGTGCCGCGGCCAGCGTGCCGGGCAGCAACCATGAGCTGTCGCAGCCCATCCAGCTGCGTTTCAACGAGCTGATTTCCGGGGTGCGCAGCGATGTGGCAGTGAAGCTGTATGGCGATGACATGAACGTGCTCAACCGCACCGCCGGGCAGATCGCCAGCAGCCTGCAGGGTGTGCCGGGCGCGTCCGAGGTGAAGGTCGAACAGACCACCGGCCTGCCGGTGCTGACCATCGACATCGACCGTGACAAGGCGGCCCGGCATGGCCTCAACGTCGGTGAGGTGCAGGACGCCATCGCCATCGCCGTGGGCGGCCGCACGGCCGGGACGCTGTACGAAGGCGACCGCCGTTTCGACATGGTCGTGCGCCTGCCGGAAACCCTGCGCACGGATGTCGACGGGCTGGCCAGCCTGTTGATTCCGGTACCGGCCAATGCCGGCGGCGGGCAGATCGGCTTCATTCCGTTGTCGCAAGTGGCCACGCTGAACCTGCAACTGGGCCCGAACCAGGTCAGCCGCGAAGATGGCAAGCGGGTGGTGGTGGTCAGCGCCAACGTGCGTGGGCGGGACCTGGGCTCGTTCGTCGAGGAGGCCGAACAGACCCTGCTCGAGCAAGTGCCGATACCGCCGGGCTACTGGACGCGCTGGGGTGGCCAGTTCGAGCAGTTGCAGTCGGCGGCCGCGCGCCTGCAGGTGGTGGTGCCGGTGGCCTTGCTGCTGGTCATGGCCTTGTTGTTGATGATGTTCAACAACCTCAGGGATGGCCTGCTGGTGTTCACCGGTATTCCCTTCGCCCTCACCGGTGGGGTGCTGGCGCTGTGGTTGCGCGACATTCCGCTGTCGATTTCCGCCGGCGTGGGGTTCATTGCCTTGTCGGGGGTGGCGGTGCTCAACGGGCTGGTGATGATCGCCTTCATCCGCGGCCTGCGTGAGCAAGGGCGCACGCTGCGGGGAGCGGTCGAGGAGGGCGCGCTGACGCGCTTGCGACCGGTGCTGATGACGGCATTGGTGGCGTCGCTGGGGTTCATTCCGATGGCCTTGGCCAGCGGCACCGGGGCCGAGGTGCAGCGGCCATTGGCGACGGTGGTGATTGGCGGGATCCTGTCGTCCACCGCGCTGACCTTGCTGGTGTTGCCGGCGTTGTACCAGTGGGCGTACCGGCGCGAAGAGGAGCAGGAAGATTGAGATCGTCGGGGCCGCAAAGCGGCCCCGACTACTCAGACTGCTCGACGAGCCGCAGCCCTTACCCCGTCGCCTTCCACCTCATCATGCAACGAAATCCGTGAAGTCTCCGGCAACGCCAACCCGCCCAGCAACGCCACCAGCGCGATCACCACCAGGTAGAACGCCGGAGCCAGGTTGCTGCCGGTCTGCCCGATCAGCCAGGTCGCCACCAGTGGCGCGGTACCGCCAAACAGCGTGTAGGCCACGTTGTAGGTAATCGCCGAAGCGGTATAGCGGGTGCGGGTAGGGAAGCTTTCCGAGAGCAACGCCGCGGTCACCACGCCACTGCACAACGCCCCGATCGCCAGCAGGATCACGCCCAGCAGCGCGCCAGCTATCGAACCGGAACTGGCCAGCCAGTAGGCCGGAAACACGCACAGCATCACCCACAGGCAGGTGAAGCCGATGGTCCTGCGCCGCCCGACGCGGTCCGAGAACGCCCCGGCCAGCGGGCAGCCGACCGCAGCGAACAGCAAGGCTACCGTGGTGACCAGCAGCGCCTGCGCGCGGGTCAGGTTGCCGACCAGTTGCAGGTAGGTCGCGAAGTAGGTGGTGAACATGTAGAACGACAGCGCAGTGAGCGAGATGAAGGCACCCAGGTTGCGGATCGCCCGGCCATGGTGGCGCAGGGTTTCCTTGAGCGGCGAATGTTCATGTGCCTTGCCTTCGGCGAGGGCTTCGCGGAACGCCGGGGTCTCCTCCATGCGCCAGCGCAGGTACAGGCCAACCAGCCCCAGCGGCGCGGCGATGAGGAACGGGATGCGCCAGCCCCAGGCATTCATGGCCTCGGCCGACAGGCTGGCCTCCAGGCCATAGGCGATCACCGCCGCGCAGGCAAAGGCGGAAAAGGTCGAGACCGGCACGAAGCTGCCATAGAAGGCGCGCTTGCCGTTGGGCGCATGTTCCATCAGGTAGGCGCATGCCCCGGCATACTCGCCACCGGCAGAAAAGCCCTGCAGGCAGCGCGCCAGGGTCAGCAGCGCGGGGGCTGCCAGGCCGATACTGGCATAGGTCGGCAACAGGCCGATCAGGGTCGTCGAGCCGGCCATCAGCAGGATGGTCAGCGACAGGATGCGCTTGCGCCCCAGGCGGTCACCCAGTGCGCCGAACACGATGCCGCCCAGCGGGCGCAGGGCAAAGGCCACGGCAAACACGGCGAAGGTCTTCAGCAAGGCCACGCTGGCGTCTGTGCTGGCAAAGAACTGGCTGGCGATCAGGGTCGCGAGAAACCCATAGACGGCGAAGTCGAACCATTCGACGAAATTGCCGATGGCCGAGGCGGCGATCACCCGGCGCAGGGTGGCGGGGGATACCTCATGCGATGCAGACATACGGAAGCTCTCCGGTTTCCATAGGCAGCCTGGATGAATGTGGCGCACTTCAGCGCGCCATCGTTGTTATCAGGGCCAGTAGACCGAGCCTGGCAGATGCCCGCTTCGTTCAGGGCGACCTCCGGATGCCTGTTTCGACCGCATCGACAGGCGCTACACCGAAAACACCACCCCGGTGCGTGAAGCCGCATTGCGGATATGCTCCTGCATCGCCTTCTGCGCCGCAGCCTGGGAACGACGGCACAGGGCGCGCAGAATCTTGCGGTGTTCCTGCCAGGTTTCCATGGCCCGCTCCGGGCGAATGAACGGCAGCTTCTGGCTTTCCAGGAAAATGTCCTGGCCAGCGGTGATCACCTGCAGCATGGCGTGGTTGCCACAGGCCTGCAGCAACAACTGATGGAAGGCGAAGTCCAGCCGGGCGGCTGCTTCGAAGCGGCCGGCCAGCAGTTCCCGGCGCATCGCCTCGACATTCCCCTCAAGGCGGTCGATGTCGTCCGCTGTCAGCGCCAGTGCCGCCTGGCCAGCGGCAAACCCTTCCAGGGCGTAGCGCAGCTGGAAGGTGTCGCTGGCCGATACCTGTTCGGCGTAGGGCCAGGCGAACGCCGCGGGTGGCGGCACCTGCACGAACACCCCCTTGCCTGGCTGCACGCTGACCAGGCCCAGGGCGCTGAGTGATGACAGGGCCTCGCGCAACGACGCCCGGCTGACCCCCAGCTGCTCGGCCAGGTCGCGTTGCGAGGGCAGGGCATCGCCGGGCTGATAGGCGCCTTCATCAATCAACTTGCGGATGCCTTGCAGGGCCTGTTCGGGGACGGCGCGGGGGAGGATGTCGAGCATGCTGTTCAGACCGGTCGGAGGGCGATGACCCTGGCTTTTTACGGCTATTACCCCGTGCTGGCAAGCGTTGCGCCGCGCTGGCGCAAGGTGCTGGCAGGCTGCACAAAAGCGGGGCGTGGCCGTTTGCTCGGCAGTCGCCGTGGCCTGACTGTTCAGACCAGTAAGACCGTTCAATGCCGGCTTTCGCCCCGGTTCGTGCGGGGTGGCGGCAGGTGCTGGCATGCCCTGTGCACTGCCTGGCCAACACCTTCTTTCCGTTGATCTCTGCGAGGCCGTTCGATGAAGACATTCCGCACCCTGTTCCTGGCCAGCCTGTTCTGCAGCGGCACCCTGGCACTGCCTACCGTTCAGGCCGATGCGCTGGCCGACATCAGCGCTCGTGGCGTGCTCAAAGTGGCAGTGCCGCAGGACTTCCCGCCCTTCGGCTCGGTCGGCCCCGATCTCAAGCCGCGCGGCCTGGACATCGATACCGCGCAACTGCTGGCCGACAAGCTGGGGGTGAAGCTGGCCCTGACGCCGGTAAACAGCACCAACCGCATTCCGTTCCTCACCACCGGCAAGGTCGACCTGGTGATCTCGAGCCTGGGCAAGAACCCCGAGCGGGCCGCAGTGATCGACTTCTCGCGCCCCTATGCGCCGTTCTACCTGGCGGTATTCGGCCCGGCAGAAGTCGACATCGCCGGTATCGACGCGGTCGCCGGCAAGACCATCAGCGTCACCCGGGGCTCGATCGAGGACATGGAACTCAGCGCCGTGGCGCCCAAGGGCGCAGTGATCAAGCGCTTCGAGGACAACAACTCGACCATCGCCGCCTACCTTTCCGGCCAGGTCGAACTGATCGCCAGTGGCAGCGTGGTAATGGCGGCCATTGCCGAGAAGAACCCGGCCAAGGTGCCGGTGGTCAAGGTCAAGCTCAAGGACTCGCCGGTCTACGTGGGGCTGGCCAAGAACGAGCCGGCGCTGCTGGAAAAGGTCAACGCCACGCTGGACGCCGCCAAGGCGGACGGCAGCCTGAACCGCAACGCCGAAAAATGGCTGAAGCAGCCGCTGCCGGCGGACCTCTGAGTGTCGCCCGGAGCCTGCCGACATGGCCTATGAATTCGACTTCGCCCCCGTGCTGGCCCAGGTCGACCTGCTGCTCAAGGGCGCCGGCTTCACCTTGCAGCTGACCGCAGTCGGCACGCTGCTGGGCGTTGCCATCGGCGTGCTCGGCGCCGGTGTACGCGCCTGGCGCGTGCGGCCTTTCGATATGCTGTTCGGCCTGTATGTGGAGCTGATCCGCAATACGCCGTTCATTGTCCAGTTGTTCTTCATCTTCTTCGGCCTGCCGGCGCTGGGCCTGCGCCTGACCGAGTGGCAGGCGGCGGTGCTGGCCATGGTGATCAACCTGGGCGCCTATTCCACCGAAATCATCCGTGCCGGCATCCAGGCGATTCCCAAAGGCCAGCTGGAAGCGGCCGCGGCGCTGGCCATGAGCCGCTTCGAAGCGTTCCGCCACGTGGTGCTGCAACCCGCGCTGGCCAAGGTCTGGCCGGCGCTGTCGAGCCAGATCGTGATCGTCATGCTGGGTTCGGCGGTGTGCTCGCAGATCGCCACCGAAGAGCTGTCATTCGCCGCCAATTTCATTCAGTCGCGCAACTTCCGCGCGTTCGAGACCTACCTGCTGACCACCGCGCTGTACCTGCTCATGGCCATCCTCCTGCGCCAGTTGCTGGCGTGGCTGGGGCAGCGCCTGTTGATGGGGAGACGCTGATGGATTTCACCTTCTGGGACATTCTGCGCAACCTGCTGATCGGCCTGCAATGGACCTTGCTGCTGTCGCTGGTGGCGTTCCTCTGCGGTGGTGCTGCCGGCTTGCTGGTGCTGGTCGCACGGCTGTCCGCGCAGCGGTTCTGGCGCGGCCTGGCGCGCGGCTATATCGAGCTGTTCCAGGGCACGCCGCTGTTGATGCAGCTGTTCATGGTGTTCTTCGGTATTGCCCTGTTCGGCCTCGATGTGTCGGCCTGGATGGCTGCGGCCATTGCCCTGACGCTGTTCACCAGCGCCTTTCTCGCGGAAATCTGGCGCGGTTGCGTCGAAGCGATCCCGCGTGGCCAGTGGGAGGCCTCCGGCAGCCTGGCGCTGAGCCGGCTGGAGCAGCTGCGCCACGTCATCCTGCCGCAGGCATTGCGTATCGCCGTGGCGCCGACCGTGGGTTTTTCGGTGCAGGTAGTCAAGGGCACGGCGGTCACTTCGATCATCGGTTTCACCGAGTTGACCAAGACCGGCGGCATGCTGGCCAATGCCACTTTCGAACCGTTCATGGTCTACGGCCTGGTCGCGCTGGGCTACTTCATTCTCTGCTATCCGCTCTCGCTGAGCGCCCGTTACCTGGAAAGGAGGCTGCATGCCCCTGCTTAGAGTGTCTGCGTTGCACAAGTACTACGGCGAAAACCACGTGCTCAAGGGCGTCGACCTCAGCATCGAAGAGGGTGAGGTGGTGGCCATCATCGGCCGCAGCGGCTCGGGCAAGAGCACCTTGCTGCGCACCCTCAATGGCCTGGAGTCGATCAGCGACGGCGTGATCGAGGTGGACGGTGAATACCTCGACGCCAGCCGCGCCGACCTGCGCGCCTTGCGCCAGAAGGTGGGCATGGTGTTCCAGCAGTTCAACCTGTTCCCGCATCTGAGCGTGGGCGAGAACGTGATGTTGGCGCCGCAGGTGGTGAAGAAGGCCAGCCGCGCCGAAGCGCGCCGCCTGGCCGAGCACATGCTGGCGCGGGTGGGGCTGGCGGAGAAGTTCGATGCCTACCCCGACCGGCTCTCCGGTGGCCAGCAACAGCGGGTGGCGATCGCCCGCGCCCTGGCCATGTCGCCAAAGGTGCTGTTGTGCGACGAGATCACCTCGGCACTCGACCCCGAGCTGGTCAACGAAGTGCTCGGCGTGGTGCGCCAGCTGGCCAGCGAGGGCATGACCCTGGTCATGGTCACCCATGAGATGCGTTTCGCCCGTGAGGTGGGCGACAAGCTGGTGTTCATGCACCAGGGCAAGGTGCATGAAATGGGCAACCCGCGCGAGGTGTTCGCCGCGCCGCAGACAGCGGAGCTGGCCAACTTCATCGGTGCGGTGGCCTCGGCCTAGCTGCGTTTCATCGCACGCCGACTTTCCAGCGGGCATACTCCACCTCGCTGTAGCCCTTGGCCAAGCCATCCGTCTCGGCCTGGAAGCCCGGCAGGTTGGGCAGGTCCAACGCCGGCGGTGTCGGCGCCAAGGCCGACACCGCCTCGCGTCAGAATCGCAGGTCCAGCGCCAGTTCGAAGGTACGCGGTGGCCCCATGTAGTACTGGCTGTTGTAAGCCTGCTTGGCATAGACCTCGTCGGTCAGGTTGCGCACCCGCGCGGTCAGGCTGGTGGAGGCATCCAGCCGGTAGCGGGCGAATGCGCCGAACAGCGTGTAGGCCGGGGCCTTCAGGCTGTTGGCATTGTCGGCATACACCGCGCCCACGTAGCGCCCGTCCGCGCCCATCGACCATGCCGGCGAGAGGTTGTAGGTCAGCCACAGGTTGGCGACACTGGCCGGCACGTTCACCGGTGCATTGCCCTTGCGCGACACCGACACGCCGTTGACTGCCTCATTGAACTCATCGTACCGGGCATTGACGTAGGCATAGTTGGCCTCGGCCAGCAATTTCGCTGTCACCTGCAGGCGCCCGGACAACTCGATGCCCCGCGAAGTCTGCTGACCGGCCTGGACCGTGCGGTTGGCATCGTTGGCATCACGCACGGCAAAGTCCTTGCGTACGATCTGGTACAGCGCCAGGGTGGCCGCACCGCGCCCGTCGAGGAAGTCGAACTTGCTGCCCACTTCCCACTGCTGCCCCTTGGACAGGTCGAACAGGCCGACGTTGGAGTAGGTAGCTGCCGCCAGCGAACCGGCCGGCAAGTCGGCGGACGTGCTGTACTGGGCATATACGCTGGCAGAGGGAGTCAGTGCGTAGGTCAGGCCGACACGCCCGGACAGCGGTTCCCAGCGCCGTTCGAAGTAGGCCGGCGAGGTTGGCGTCACCGCGCCATAGTTGGTCACTTGCATGTCCAGGTAGTCGTAGCGCAGTGCCGTCAGCAGGGCCAGGCGCTCGGTGAGTTGCAGGCGGTTTTCGGCAAACGCGGCGCGGTTGCTTACCTCGTGACGGCGCTGCTTGGTCAGGCCTGCGTTCACCCCGGGGATGTCACCGAAACTGCCGGGGGCGAACTGCTCGGCATCGACCACGTCGCTCCAGCTGCTTGATGTGGGGAAGAGGGTCTGGCGCATGCGCGAGTATTCCAGCCCCAGCGACCACTGGCTGGCCAGGCCGAACAGCTGGTGGTCGTGACGCAGCTCGATGCGGTTGCCCAGCAGGTTGTGGTCGTGGCGTTGCAGGTAAGGGCTGCTGCGCCGGACCTTGCCATCGTCGGTGTAGCTGTAGCGCTCCAGGTTGCGATAGTCGCGCTGTGCGCTGTAGTGGTACAGCGTGTTCTGCACGCTGGTGCTGTCGCTGACCTGGTAGTCGAGGATCGAGCGCAACCAGCGTACCCGCTGTTCATAACGGCCATCGCCGACGTTGTAGTTTTCGAAGCGGCGGCTGTTGTCGATCGTCATCGTGCGGCGACCGGGCAGGATCGGCGAGCCCCAGTAGGGGCTGTCTTCACGGTCTTCCTGGTATTCCACGGCCAGGGTGTGGGTGAGGTTGGCTGCGAGATCGCTGAGCAGCGAGAATGCCAGGCTGTCGGTGTGCCGTTCATTGCGGTCGACGTAGCCGTTGGCATGCCCGCGGCTGAAGTCCAGGCGCGCGAAATGGCGGGCATCGGCGGGGTTGCTGGCCAGTGCCTGGTTGATGCCGAAGGCGATTTCGCTGTCGTCGAAGCTGCCGTAGCGGATCCGTCCGTCGAAGGTCTGCTGGTCGCGGCTGGCCAGCTTGCTGATGTAATTGATCGAGCCACCCACCGCACCTGCGCCGTGCAGGAACGATGATGGCCCGCCGATCAGCTCGACGCGATCAAGCAGCCAGGCATCCACCGGCCGGGTGGCGCTGCTGTAGCCGAGGTTGATGCCGTTGTACAACTGGGTGACCTGGTTCTGGGTAAAGCCGCGGTAGGCGACGAAACCGCCAAAACCGGGGTTGGCCGAGGCGTTCACGCCGGTCATGGCGTTGATCACCTCCTGGCTGTCGCGGGCACCGCGTTCTTCGATCACACGGCGGTCCGAGACGCTGACCGAGGCGGGGGTTTCCCGCGCGGTGAGGCCGAGGCGGGAGCCGGTGCGGATCGGCTCGTCCAGTTGCACGCCGCTGGCGGCGTCTGCTTCACCGTCGATGGTGATGACGCCGAGTTCTACCGGGGCAGTGTTCGCCCAGGCGAGGCTGCAGGTGCCCAGGAGGAGCACCAGGGAAGTATTGCGAAGCATGTTGGTCGTTGTTCCACGCAAAGGTCATGGCTGACTGCGGGCGCGCAGGCGGGCGCGCCCGGCTCAGGTCAGGCGAAATGAATATCAGCTGCGGGGAAAATGACGGGCGGCGCGCGAGGGGTGAGGGCTGGGCGTTGATAGCGGGGTGGCGGTTGCGCCCAGCTGCGTATCACGACAGGCGCAGTGGCCACGGCTTGCGCCGGGGTAGCCGACCAACCGCCACTGCTGAGCGGCACGGCCAGGCCGAACGAGGAGCACACCGGGCAGTCGAGCTGGGCCATGTGCTGGTCGCTGCCGCTGCCCTCGAAGTCGATGGCCATGCCGTGCTCGCTGCCGAGCGAGCAGAAACTGCCTTGCAGGCCGGCCAGGCGCAGGCCACCCATCTGGCCATGGTGCAAGCCGCACAACGCCAGGCTGAACAGGACACTGGCGTAGAGTGCCCAGGCGGTCAGCATGCGAGTGTGGCGGGTGGTTTTCATGGCGCGAATCTACCACCCGGATGAACGGTCGGGTAGGGCTTTTACCTGCGGTTCCTGCTCGCTGTGTTGCAGCCCGGAGCGATACGAGGCCTCAGGCAATGACAACCCGGTTGCGTCCTTCTTGCTTGGCCTGGTAAAGCGCCCGGTCTGCGGCACTCAATACATACCCCGGCTCGCCACCGGCCTCGCCTTTCCAGTGCGCCACCCCCAGCGAAATCGTCACCGCACCCACCGGCTCGACCGGCGTATCCTGCACCGTCACCCGCAGCCGCTCGGCCACTACCGCTGCCACGTCCAGGCTGGCCCCAGGCAGCAGCATGAGGAACTCCTCGCCGCCGGTACGGCACAGCAGATCACCCTCGCGGCAGCAGCGGCGCATCAATTCCGCCAGCCGGCGCAGCACCTGGTCGCCGACTTGGTGGCCGTGATTGTCATTGACCCGCTTGAAGTGGTCGATATCCAGCACGATGGCGGCAAACGGCCGACCTTCGGCTTCCAGCAAGGACAAGCTGAATTCCAGGCCGCGACGGTTGCCCAGGCCGGTCAGCGGGTCGGTCTGGGCGTCGCGGTTGAGCCGGCCGATGCGCTCATGCAACAAGTTGAGGCCGAACAACAGCGCACGTTTGAGCTGGGCAGCCTCGAAGTACCAGGCCGACACCCGATGCAGGCGCTCGGCGGTGCCGGCGCGGTCCATCGAGCGGGCGCCGGCGGCCAGTTGCCACAGTGGCCGGGCAATGATCATGGCCAGCCACCACAGCAACAGGCTGCCGACCAGCGCCAAGGGGACCGAGGTGCCCACCACGTTCAGGATCAGCCGGTTCAACGGCGCCACGGTCTGCGCCAGCGGCTGCTGCGCCACCACGCCCCAGCCGGCGCTGGGCACGGTGGCGAAACCGGCAACCATTGCCACACCGTGGCTGTTGGTCAGCTGGCGGGTGCCGTTGCCCAAGGTCGCCAGTTGGTCGATCAAGGCATTGCCTTCAACCACTTTGCCCACCCGTTGGCCGTCGGGGTGATAGAGCAGGCGACGGTTGCGGTCGACCACGTACAGGTACGAGCCGTCCTTGTAGAAATGTTCACCCAGCAGGCTGTTGAGGATGTTGCGCTCGCGCAGGTACAAGCTGCCGCCAACGTAGCCCCGGTAGCGACCGTTGCTGTCGAAAATCGGGTGCGACAAGGCCACTACCAGGTTGTTGGCCGCCGATATGTAGGGCGTCGACACCAGTGGGCTGCGCGCATTCAGCGCTTCCTCGACCCCGGGCGAGTGCATGCGGCTGCCAACCAGATGCCGCAGTGATGCCGGGGAAATGGCCAGCAGCACCCCGTCGGCATCGAGCACGAAGGTGGAATTGAAGGCCATGCTCTGGTTCAGCACGCGTTCTGTTTCGGCTTGCAGTGCCTGGGCATCAGCCAGCTGTCGCCCTTGCACCCCGGCGCTGAACGACAACTGTTGCTGGGCATTGCTGATGAAGGTCTCGGTGATGCTGGCCAGCTTGGTCGCATACACCCGGTTGGCTTCCAGGGCGTGATCGATCAACAGCTGGCGCTGCACCCGGTAGCTGGCGAAATAGCTGGCGCACAGCATGACCAAGGCGGTGAGGGCGCAGAGCACCAGGATGAGGGTGCGTAGATCCAGGCGCAATCCGTGCTTGCTGTTTGGCAATCCTGACCTCGAATAATGGAATAAGCATCTACGAAACAGGAATAACCTTACGCGTTATGCGCGCGATGGGAAACCGTATTCACGAGCCTGTCTTCTCCAGCGCTTCGAGTTCGTCTTCCACTTGTTGCATGCGCTGCTCGGCCAGGGCCTGGGCTTTTACGTCGCGGGCGGTCTCGCGCATCAGGGCGGTGAGCTTCTCGCCCAGGCGCTTGCCGGCTTCGGTGTCTTCCAGGGCGCGTGCTTTGGCCGGATCCTGGGTGGCCTCGACGATAGTGGCGAACTCAGCGTCGCTGAAGTTCTTTTCGCTGTAAAGGCGGAACAGGTCCTGGCGCTGGTCTTCGACGGTCAGGTGCTTGCGTAGCACACCCTCGATGGTCGCCTGCGCCAGCTGCGGGTGCCGGCGACCGAGCAGCGCGGCCATGCGCGTGATGTTGTGCGCATAGGCGTCCTGCAGGGGCAGCTGGGCCAGGATCTGTTGTTCACGCGAGGGCTTCTGGTCGCAGGCGGTGAGGGTGGCTGTCAGCAGCAGGGGTAACAGCAACGTGGGTAGGCGCGGCATGGTGTGGCCTGGTCGGGCAGTGATAGCGGGGATTATACCGATGTCGGCCGGGCCACGACGACCCCGTCCTCTGCCTTCGCAGGCCCGGGTGGCGGCATTGGCGGTTCAGAAGATGCCTACAAAACGCCTGGTTGGGTGAACGACGCGTTCATTTCAAAACCCGCCTGCCTTGCTTACCTTCCACGGTGCACCGATTGTTCAAATGCACCAAGGGAGATTCGCGATGCCACATATGGCCCCGTACAAACTCAAACTGCTGGACGAGTTCGAAGACCGCAATGACCTGTGGACCTTCGCCGATTTCGAGAGCCGCCTGACGGCACTCTGGCGTGGCGCGACTTACCACGATGCCAAGAGCATCATCAATGCAGCGCACCAGGAGCAGCGCTGGCCCAGGACGGTAAAGCGCTACCTGCTGACCAATTACCAGGCGTTCGGCAATGTCAGTGCGGAACTTGAGCGCACGTTTGCCGAGGTGGTGAAGGCGATGGAGGCGCAGGAGCGGGCGCAGTGGGGGTTGCAGCCTGCTGCCAGTTCGGTGGTCTGACGGGGGGCGGGGCTGCCTGGCAGCCCCGGTTCAGCTGACGCGGCCGATCAGAGCGCACCCGCCAATGGCCATTCCACGGCCAGGCGGATCTGGTCCCCGTCCAGCTCCGCCTGGGCGGTATTCCCTCGATGCAGGTTATGCCGCAACGAAAACGCGGTGCCCTTGGCCCTGCCACCCTGCACCACATAGCGCGCCTCCAGGTCGCGCTCCCAATGTCTGCCACCCTTGCCATATCCCAGGTAGGCATAACCACCCGCCGGGTCGACATGCGTGCCATCAATATCGAACCCGCGCACGTACAACGCCGTCAGGTTCAGACCCGGCACGCCATAGGCGCCCAGGTTCAGGTCATAGCGTGCCTGCCACGATTTCTCGTTCGGCGCGTTGAAGTCCGACATCTGCACCGCATTGGCCAGGTAGATCGCCCCACGCGTCACGTAATCGAACGGCGTATTGCCATGTACCTGCTGCCAACCCACGCTGAAACCATGCGGCCCCTGGTCGTAACGCGAGACCAGGCTCCAGGTGGTGTTGTCGATGCGCCCGGACAGCGCCTGGCCGGTGTCGGTGGTGCGATACAGGTTGAGGTCCAGGCTGAGGCTGCGGCGGTCGTCCAGGGCGTGGATGAAGGTACTGCCGAGATAATGCTGGTTCCAGCTGTCCTGGTAGCGTGAGGTGTACAGGCTGCCGCGAAAAGCGGCGCCCGGGTTCCATACCATGCCAGCCAGGTCGAAGCTGTTGCCCTGGCGGCCGTTGGAATAGTTCACCACGAAGCCCTGGTCATGGCTGGACGCATTGCGGTCAGTGTCCTCGGTGAAGTGCCCGGCCACCAGCTTGAGGTGGTCGAGTTCGTTGCTGGTGAGCAACAGGCCGGTCATGGTCTCGGGTAACAGGCGGCTGTCGGAGGCGCTGAACACCGGGGTCTTGACCCTCTGCTCACCGTAGGACAGCACGGTATCGGACCAGCGCAGCTTGAGTGCCGCACCGGCACGGCTGTAGTTGCGCTTGGGGTGCCCGTCGTTATCGACTGCAAGCAGGCGCGCCTTGCCCGCCCGCCCGCCACCGCTGTCGAGCTGCACGCCCAGGTAGGCATGCGCATCGACCCCGACGCCGATCAGCCCCTGGGTAAAACCGGACTGCCAGGTTGCCATCAGGCCATAGGCCCATTCCTCGGCCTTGCCGTTACGTTCATCGCGCGGCTTGTAGGCGTTGCGCGCTGCGCTGTTGCGGCCACCGTGCCGGTAGTCGCGCTGGTCGAATACGCTGCGGTTGAGCAGGTTCCAACTGCCATCTTCAAGAAAGCCGTTGCTTTGCGGTTGCGCGGAATCGGCGAGGGCGATCGGGGCCAGCAGGGTGCTGGCGAGCAGCAGGGCAACAGGGCGCGACATGCGTGGAACTTCCTGTTCAAGGGGCGCGGAAACGCAGGATGCGCGCGCCGTCGAAGGGGTCGGTGAGGTAATGGGCATGCACGCCGAAGGTGCTCAGCAGGCGCTCGGGCGTCAGTACCTCGAGGGGTTTGCCAAGGGCAACCAGGCGGCCCTTGTCGAGCACCGCCAGGCGGTCGCAGGTGAGCGCCTGGTTGAGGTCATGCAGCGCCACCAGGGTGGTGACCGGCAGCGCTTGCACCTGTTGCAGCAGGCTCAGCTGGTGCTGGATATCCAGGTGATTGGTCGGCTCGTCCAGCAGCAATACCTGCGGCCGCTGCGCCAGGGCGCGGGCGATGTGCACGCGCTGGCGTTCGCCACCGGACAGCGAGCCCCACAGGCGCCTGCGCAGGTGCAGCGCGTCGAGGTCGGCCAAGGCCTGCTCGACGATGGCCTGGTCCTCCCGCGAGAACGGCGCCAATGCCGACAGCCAGGGGGTGCGGCCGAGGGCAACGGCGTCGAACACGCTGATTGCATCGAGGGTGTCGGCCTGTTGTTCGACCAGCGCCAGGGCCTGCGCTATACGCCGGCGGGGCAACTGTGCCAGTGGTTCGCCCAGCAACTGCACGCTGCCGCTGCCTGGCTTGCGCAGCCCGGCAAGCACCTTCAGCAATGACGACTTGCCGGAGCCGTTGGGGCCGACGATACCCAGCGTTTCGCCCGCGACGACCTGCAGGTCTATCTCGCGCAACACGGCATTGCCAGCCAGTTGCAGGCCCAGGCCCTGGCAACTCAGGGGCGAAATGGCCACAGTGGTCATGGCGGTCATGGGCGCCCCCGACGGCTGACCAGGATCAAGGCGAACACCGGCGCGCCGATCAGTGCGGTAACCACTCCCACGGGAATCACCTGGCCAGGAATCAGGATGCGCGACAGGATGTCGGCGGCAATCAGGAACAATGCGCCACCCAGTGCGCTGGCTGGCAGCAGGCGGCTGTGCCCCGGGCCGAGCAGCAGGCGCAGCGCATGGGGAATCACCAGCCCGACGAAACCGATGGCACCGACGATCGATACCATGACCGCGGTGACCAGGGCTGCGCAGCTGATCAGCAGCAACTGGGTACGCCGTACCGGTATGCCCAGCGATGCCGCGGAGTCGGCACCGAAGGTGAACGCATCCAGTGGGCGGCGGTGCCACAGGCACACCAGCAGCCCGGACAATGCCACTGGCACGGCCAGCCACACCGAAGGCCAACGCACGCCGCTGAGGTTGCCCAGCAGCCAGAACAGGATGCCGCGTGCCTGCTCGGCAGTGGCCGACATGGTAATCAGCAGCGCGGTGAGGGCGTTGAACAGTTGCGAGCCGGCGATTCCGGCAAGGATGACCTGGGCGTTGCCGCTGCCGCCGCCGGCCGTGCGCGCCAGTACCAGCACCAGGGCGAACGCCGCCAGGGCGCCGAGGAAGGCGCCGGCGGACATGCTCAGCGCCAGGCTACCGAAGCCCAGCAAGCCGACCAGCACTGCACCGGTCGAGGCGCCGGCGGACAACCCCAGCAGGTAGGGCTCGGCCAACGGGTTGCGCAACAGCGCCTGGAGGACCACGCCGCAGGTGGCCAGGCCGGCGCCGCAGGCCGCGGCAACCAGGGTACGGGTCAGGCGGTAATTCCAGACGATCCCTGCATCGATCGGGTCGACCGGGTAGCCGGCCTGCCACAGCTGGTTGGCCAGGATCTGGGCGACCACAGCGGGTGCCAGTTCGCTCTCGCCGATGGCGGTACCGGCCAGCACGGCCAGCAGCAGCGCTGCCAGGGCCATTGCGACGGCGCATGACAGGCGCAGCATCACTGGCCTGCGTTGCCGCTGGCGAAGGCGGCGGACAAGGTCTGCAGGCCGCTGAACAGGCGAATGCCAGCCTGCATGGCGTCGGCATCGAGGATGATGATGCGGTTGCGCTGCACCGCCTCCATGTTGCGGGTGACCGGGTCGCTATGCAGGAACGCCAGCTTCTTCTGGTAATCGTCGGCGGGGTAGCGGCGACGGTCCATGCGGGCGATGATCAGCCAGGTGGGGTTGGCCTTGGCCAGGGTTTCCCAGCCTACGGTCGGCCATTCTTCGGTGGACGTCACCACATTGCGCACGCCGAGGGTGCGCAGCATGAAATCGGCAACGCCCTGGCGGCCCGCTACATAGGGTGCGATTCCCAGGTCGGCGCTGGAAAACCAGAACAGCGCCGAGGTGCTGGACAGGTCCTTGCCCGCCAGCTGTGCCCTGGCACTGTCCAGGCGGCCTTTCAGCTCGGCGTTGAGGGCACTGCCGCGCGCCTGTACGTCGAAGATCTCGGCCAGCTGGCTGATGCTCTTGTAGATGCTGTCGACCTGGAACGCCTGCAGGCGGGTACCGTCGGCACCGACCTGGTTGTCCTTGCCTTCGCAGTCCGACGGCAGCAGGTAGGTGGGAATGTTCAACTCGTCGAACTGTTCGCGGGTGGCCACCGCGCCCTGGGCACCGACCATCCATTCGAACTGCACTGCCACCAGTTGCGGACGCTTGCCGACCACCGCCTCGAAGCTGGGCTCGTTGTCGGCCAGGCGCGGCACCTTGGCGTTCTGTGCCTGGTACTCGGGCAGTACGTTGTTGAACCACAGCGAAGTGCCTGCCAGCCGGTCGCCCAGCCCCAGGGCGTAGAGCATTTCAGTGCTGGCCTGGCCAATGGTGACGGCGCGTTGCGGGGCCTGGACGAAAGTCTGCGGCTGGCCGCAGTTATCAATCGTCAGCGGATAATGGGTGGCTGCGGCCTGGGCCAGGCCAGTGAGGCCGAGGCCGGCGAGCAGGGTGGCGAAACGGGGCAGCATGCTGGGCGATCTCCTATCGGACAGTGCGGGTGAGGAACGCACGGACAGGCATCGCCGGGCCCCCGCTGACGGCAGGGGCAACACTGATGGCCAATCCCGGACACCCCGCCGGTTGGTGAATGTAGGCCGGCAGGTCTCCTGACTGATGCGTCATGGCCTGGCTCCGGCCTTCCCGGGTCAGCGACCCAGTGGCATCGGTGGAGCAGGCTCGGCACCTACAGTTGCGGGGGCAGTTCCGTTTGGCCCGTTTGCTTGGGCCCGGGATTCCCTATTGATTCCGTGATGGAAACCGGCGGCCGGCATGGTAGACCATCGTGCCGCCGGGTGAAACGCTTTTCACAAGTACTTCAGCCAGCCGATGTCACGTCGCCGCGCCTTGAGGCGGGCGAACCAGCGCACCGGCAGGTACAGTGAACCCGCCAGCAGCACCGCCCCCAGCCATACGGCACTGATGCCATCGAAACCGAAGTAGTCACCCTGGTTGCGGCCGTACAGCGCCACGCTGGCCAGGTACAGCAGCTTGAGCACATACAGGTGCAGCAGGTAGAAGAACATCGGCGCCGCGCCGAATACCGCCAGGCCATTGAGCCAGCGCGCCTGGCCGGCGCGTTCGAAGGTGCGCAGCAACAACAGGCCACAACCCAGGGTGAGTGCCAGGAACAGTAGCGAGGGCGGGTACTTGGTGATGTTGAAGAAACTCATGAGGGTTTGCGTAAACGTGGGGTAAACGCCCCATGGGGCCTCGCCGTAGCCGTTGAACAGGCGCAGCACGACAAAGCCCAGCAACGCGGCCAGGCCGGCCAGCAGCAAGCGTTGTTGGCGCTGAGTGTTATCGCTGCCACGGGCGAACCAAGGGCCCAGGCCATAGCCCAGGGCGATCACGCCTATCCACGGCAATACCGGGTAGGAGGTGCGCAGGCGCAGGCTGTCGGAGACCTCCAGCCAGCCGCGATCATGCAGGATCGCCCAAGGTACATGCAGGGCAGATCCGGCGTCGAAGTGCACAGTGTCGAGCAGGTTATGCCCGGCGACGAGGGTCGCGCCCAGGCCGATCAGCGCGCCACGTGGCAGCCACACCAGCAGCGACAGGGCGATCATGCTGATGCCGATGGCCCAGATCACCTGCAGGTAGATGACACTTGGTGGCAGCTGGAAGGTCCAGGCGAAGTTGACCAGGGTGAACTCCAGCACCACCAGGAACAGCCCGCGCTTGAACAGGAATGCCGAGACATCGCCACGGCCCTGGTGCTTCTCGCCATACAGCCAGGCCGACAGGCCGGTCAGCAGGACGAACACCGGGGCGCACAGGTGGGCCAGGGTGCGGCTGAAGAACAGCGCGGGCTCGGTGGTGTCGATGGCCATCGGGTCGCTGACCTGGCGATGCAGGAAAAAGGTCTCGCGCACGTGGTCGAGGAGCATGAACAGGATCACCAGGCCGCGCAGGGCATCGATGCTCTGCAGGCGCTGGGTGAGCAGGGTGGGGGTGGCACTGGCGCTGGTCATGGCGGGTCGCTGCTAGGAATGAATGTCAAATGAAACGTTATCTTATAACTAAAAATTCCCGGTTGGTAGCGCTTTTTGCCTGTGCCGGCCTTTTCGCGGGCACGCCCGCTCCCACAGCTACAGCGCCGGCCTGGCGAGCTGCGCGATAGTTGCGGGAGCGGGCGTGCCCGCGAAAAGCCCAGTTCTGAAAGAAACGCTTAGCGCCCGCGTCGCCGCGACACCCGCGCCTCGATATTCTTGCGCCCGATCAGCAGCGGCGGTTTTTCCACCACCGGTTCATCAGCGAGCCACTTGTACATCACCAGGCAGTCCACCAGGCCGAGGCTGGCATGGCGGTAGGCCTTGGGCAAACGGCCAACGGTTTCGAAACCGAGCTTGTGCCACAGCGCCACCGCCACCTCGTTGCTGGCAACCACCGAGTTGAACTGCAGGGCCAGAAAGCCCTCCTGGCGTGCCAGTTTCTGCGAGTGTTCACACATCAGCCGCGCCACACCCCGGCCACGGGCGCGCTCGCAGACCATGTAGCCGCAATTGCCCACGTGCGCCCCAGGCCCGGCGGCGTTGGGCTTGAGGTAATAGGAACCAAGCAATTCGCCGTCCGCCTCGGCGACCAGCGTGCGCAACGGCAATTCCAGCCACAGTTGGCGCGCCTGTTCGAAGCTCAGCGCCGGGTCGAATGCATAGGTTTCCCGGGCCTGGACAACAGCCTGGAAGGTGGGCCAGAAGTGCTCGAAGTCTTTGGCCGTCATGGGGCGGATGTGGATCATGCGGGTACCTGAAAGGGCTGGGCCGCACAGTCTGGTGGGCGCGGCGCCGTCGCGCAAGGGCGACGACGCCGGTTGCCCTCAGTCGGTGGCCTTGCCCACTGCATCCAGGGCCCGCGCCGAGTACACCAGCGCGGCACCGGCATTCATCGCCACGGCCACGCCGAGGGCCTCGGCAATTTCCTCGCGGCTGGCGCCGTGCTTGACGGCTTGCTGCGAATGCACGGCAATGCAGCCATCGCAGCGGGTGGTCACGGCCACGGCGAGGGAGATCAGCTCGCGGGTCTTGGCGTCCAGGTGGTTGGTCTTGGCACCCGCGCCACTGGCGGTCATGTAGCCGGCAACGGTGTCGGGGGAGAGTTGCTTGAGATCGCCGATGCCGGCCATCAACTGCTTACGGTAGGCGTCCCAGTCCATCATGCTCATTGTCTTCACCTTGGTAAGGTTGCGAGTGGAGCTTTCAGGCTAGTCGAAGCGCGGGAAGTGAAACTTGTACTTTGGTGCTGGCGGGCTTTGAAGCGGCCCAGCAAGGCCGCTTCTGCAATCGCCCGAGGGCCGGTCAGATGTAGATGAACACCAGCACCAGTGCGGCGACGAACGCCCACTTTTCCAGGTAGTAGCGGGTGCGGTTGCGTTTTTTCAGCGCCTTGCCCCGTTCGCGGATCTTGTAGATACGCGTGAACAGCCGGTTGATGCCGCCGGTCTTGTCACCTGCATCGTTGGGCGCGGCGGCGGCTGCCATGACGTTGCGGCTGAACCAGCGGTTGAACGCGGTTGCCCAGCGGTACTTGAGCGGGCGTTCGATATCGCAGAACAGGATGATGCGGTTGTGCTCGGTGGTGTTGGCCGCGTAGTGGATGTAGGTCTCGTCGAAGACCACACCTTGGCCATCACGCCACGAGTACTTCTCGCCGTCGACGTCGATGTAGCAACCGTCATCGTTGGGTGTGTCGAGGCCCAGGTGGTAGCGGTACGAGCCGGCATACGGGTCACGATGACGCACCAGCTTGGCGCCCGGTGGCAGGGTGGCGAACATCGCGGCCTTGACCGTGCCGATGCCTTTGAGCAGCTCGGTGGTGCGCGGGCACAGGGTCATCGCCGAGGGGTGGCTTTCACCGTACCATTTCAGATAAAAGCGCTTCCAGCCGGTCTTGAAGAAGGAATTGAAACCGACGTCATCGTAGTTGTCGGACTTCTTGATCTCGCCCACATGCAGCAGCTGGCGCGCCTCTTCGCGGATCTCCTGCCAGTGGTCCTGCAGCGTTTGCAGTTCCGGGAAGGCTTCCACCGGCAGGTAAGGCTTGGCCGGGTGCTTGGAAAACAGGTACAGGAAGCTGTTGACCGGGGCCAGGAAACTGGAGTGGTCGCCAAGCTGACGGGTCAGCTTGTGGCGAACCCGACCGCGCAGGTGAACATAGGCGATCGAGAGGGCGAAGAGGACTACGAGTGCAATTTTCATGGACGTTTACTTGTCGAAAAATGGCCATGCGCCATGGCATTAGCCAGCCAGCATAAACAATCATGGGGGTACTTTGTACCTATTGTTACGAAACATCGGGACGACTTAGGTGTAATACCCTCTAGCCTTGCGCAAACGTTTCATGTTCGGGAGTTCCCATGATTCAGGATTTACGCGGCACTGGCACCCCCTTCAGGCGGTTGTTCTTCGCCTTGCCGGTAAGTGATGCCCAGCGCCGGGCACTGGCCCAGTGGCGACGCGGCCTGAACCTGCGCAGCGGCAAGCCGGTGCCGGCCGCCAACTTCCATGTGACGCTGCTGTTTCTCGGCGATGTAGATGCCGCCCAGGTGCCAGCGATCTGCGCGGCGGTCGACCAGCTGACGCTGCCGGCTGCGGCACCACGGCTGTTACTGGACCGCTTGCAGGTATGGCAGCGGGCCAGTGCCCTGGTGCTGGAGGCTCAGCAAACCCCAGCGGCGCTGTTGCACCTGGTGTACGGCCTGCAGCAGGCGCTGCTGCCGCTAGGGGTGGAAGCGGCCAGCCGCGACTATCGTCCACACCTGACACTGGCCAGGGATTTTCGCGGCCAGCCGCCAGAAGCCAGCAGTACGCCGGATTTCTTCCTCGCTGCCCGCCATTTCACCCTCTACGAGTCGCGCAAGGGCGCCTACTGGCCCTTGGCGCAGTGGCCACTGTCGAACTGACTCAGGCCGTCACTTCGCAAGCGGCGAACAACCGTTCGCCGAGCGCGCGCGCGGTGCGCAGGTGCGGCGCCGGGTCGAGACCTTCGCTGTCGTACAGCAGGGTGGAGCTGAGCACCTCGGCGCCGCAATAGTCGAAAATGCCGTGCTCGATCTGCACGCGCATCGCTTCGCCATAACCATGCCGTTCAAAGGTACCGCGGTCGGCGCCGGCGACGCCGACCAGGTGCACCTTCATGGCGCGCAATTTCTTCACGGTGGTGCTGCCGTCATAGTCGAACGCCCAACCGTTGCTGAATACCCGCTCGACCCAGCCCTTGAGCAAGGCCGGCAGCGACCACCAGTAAATCGGGTACACCAGCACCAAGGCATCGGCGCGTTCGATGCGTGCCTGCTCCTTGCGTACATCCGCTGGCGGGGCAGCCAGCCGGCGGTGCACGGCATGGTCGGCCAGGCCGAACCGTGGGTCGAAACCTTCGCTGGCCAGGTCGGCGATCTCGCTGCTGTGGCCTGCCTGGGCGAGGCCATCGGCAACCTGGCGGGCCAAGGTGTGGGTCAGGGACTGCGGGTCGTGATGACCGATGACGATCAAGGCATGCATGGTGAATTCTCCTGGATGAGGATGCAGGGTGACCTTCAGCGCTATATACTCAAGGTAAGTTACGTCCAGTAAGTTACTTTTGGTAGGTAAGCAATGTCAAGCGATGATCCAACCCGCACGCGCAAGCGTCTGAGCCGTGACGAGCGCCGTCGTCAGTTGCTCGACATGGCCTGGCAGCTGGTGCGCGAGGAGGGCACCGATGCCCTCAGCCTGGGCCGTCTGGCCGAGCAGGCGGGGGTGACCAAGCCGGTGGTCTATGACCATTTCGAAACCCGTACCGGGCTGTTGGTGGCGCTGTATCAGGAATACGATGCCCGCCAGTCGCGCATGCTGGAACAGGCCCTGGCGCGCTGTGACGCCAGCCTGGCCAGCCGCGCCTGGGTGATAGCCGAGGCCTACGTCGACTGCGTGGTGAGCCAGGGGGCGGAAATACCCGGCGTCTCGGCCGCGTTGGCCGGGTCGCCGGAGATGGAAGCGCTCAAGCGGGCGTATGAGCAGCCCTTTCTGGACAAGTGTCGGGAGGCGCTGGCCGGCTTTTCGCCCAGTGGTACCGTCGGCGCTGCTGGCATGCGCCTGTTGGTAGGGGCAGCGGACGCCTTGTCGCAGGCGGCTGCGGCGGGAGAACTGGAAGCTGAGGCGGCCAAGGCCGAACTGCAGGCCGCCATCATGGCGATGGTCGAGCGCCAGTGACGGTTCGAGATTGCCCGGCGGCAAAGCCCTTCAGCTCAAACCGGCAAGCTTTGATAGGGTAGTTCGTCGCCTGGGCTGCGGTTGAACTGGCGCTTGTATTCACGGCTGAACTGCGAGGTGCTCTGGTACCCCACCCGGTGGGCCGCCTGAGCCACCCCCAGGCTTTCGCCAATCAGCATCTGCTGGGCCTTGAGCAAGCGCAGGCGCTTGAGGTATTGCATCGGCGCCATGTCAGTGCAGCGCTTGAAATGCTCGTGAAAGGTGGAAACGCTCATGTTGGCACGCGCGGCCAGCGCCTCCACGCTCAGTGGCTCGGCGTAATGCTCGCGCAGGTGGGCGAGGGCGGCGCCAATGCGGGCAAAATGCCCCTGTTGCTCGACCAATGCCCGCAATACGCCCGCCTGGGGGCCACGCAAGGCGGTATACAGCACTTCGCGGACCCGCGCCGGCCCCAGCACCTTGGCATCCAGCGGGTCCTGCAGGCAGTGCAACAGGCGTTCCACGCATTCGCGCATCGGTGCATCCAGCGCCGCCGAAGTCATCGATTGCGGCGTTTGTGCCTGCACCGCTGCATCCGGCGCCAGGTCCATGCTTTGCACCAGCTCCCCGAGCACGCCGCGGTCGATGTGTACCGCTACGCCCAACAGCGGCGCTTCGGGGGTGGCGAAGGTTTCGCACATGAACGGCACCGACAATGCCTGCACCAGATAATGCCCGGCGCCGTACTCCAGGGTTCGAAGCCCCAGGCGTGCCAGTTTGCTGCCCTGGGCCAGGATCATCAGGCTGGGTTCGTAGATCTGCGGGCTGCTGGCCACGTAATGGTCCCAACTCAGCACCTGCACCTGGGGCAGGTGTGTCGGCACGAAGCCGGGGCGTGTGGCGAGACGGCGGATCAGCGCGCAAAGCGCTGCATTGGCGTCGACGTGGCGGGTCAGTTGCATGGTCAACCAGGGCAGAGAATCAGACAGCCTGATCATCGCAGATTGCAGGCTGGGCGCCAGCTGCGACAGCACATGTTCGGAGAATCAGGCATGAATGCCGGAGGATCAGCGGTGGGCGGGGCGGTCCATGGCGAGCAAAATGCGCCACCTGAATCGTTTCACTTTACCGCGAGGCCCTGTATGTACACCGCCATCGGTTATGCCGCCCAGACGCCCACCAGCCCCCTGGCGCCCATGACTTTCGAGCGCCGCAGCCCGCGCCCGGACGACGTCGCCATCGAGATCCTGTATTGCGGCGTGTGTCACTCCGACATCCACCAGGCCCGCAACGAATGGGGCATTGCCGTGTACCCGCTGATGCCTGGCCACGAAATCATCGGCCGCGTCACCGCGGTGGGCGACAAGGTGACTGCGCACAAGGTCGGTGACCTGGTCGGGGTCGGCTGCATGGTCGACGCCTGTCGCCACTGCGAAGCCTGTGCCAAGGACCTGGAACAGTACTGCCTGGAAGGCCCGACCATGACCTATGCCACCCCGGACCGGGTCGACGGCAGCAATACCATGGGCGGGTACTCCAGCAGCATCGTGGTCAACGAACACTTCGTGCTGCGCATTCCGGCCGGCATGGACCTGCCCAGCGCTGCGCCGATCCTGTGTGCCGGCATTACCACCTATTCGCCGCTGAAGCACCATGGCGTCGGCCCCGGGCACAAGGTCGGCATCCTTGGCATGGGCGGCCTCGGCCACATGGGCATCAAGCTGGCCAAGGCCCTGGGCGCCGAGGTCACACTATTCACCCGTTCGCCAGCCAAGGCCGAGGAAGCGCGTCGCCAGGGTGCCGACCATGTGATCGTGTCCACCGATGCCGGGCAGATGCGCGCAGCAGCCGGGCGGTTCGACTTCCTGCTCGACACCATCCCGGTGCAGCATGACCTCAATCCCTACCTGGAAACACTGAAGTTCGATGGCGTGCATATTCTGGTAGGCCTGATCGAACCGATCGACCCGGCTGTGCACGCGGCCAATCTGGTGTTGAAGCGTCGGGTGCTGGCGGGGTCCCTGATCGGCGGGATCGCCGAAACTCAGGAAGTGCTGGATTTCTGCGCCGAGCATGACATTCGCTGCGATATCGAATTGCTGGATATTCGCAACATCAACCAGGCCTACGAGCGGATGATTGCCGGTGATGTGAAGTACCGCTTCGTCATCGACATGGCCACCCTCGAGGGCTGACCGAACGGCTGCTTAGCAGCCGTTCGGTCACACCCGCTTCCGCACAGCTGTGGTGTTTCAGAAATACCATTGAAAAATCATTTGCCCAGCGCTCGTGCCGCACGAGCGACTGAGGCAAGGATGTCCTCGGCCTTATGGCTTCGATGATGTTGCCGCGTTGGTCATAGTCATATCGCCATAATCCCCCTCGGCATACCGTGTTTTAAAGTTGGTCGGGGTCATCGTAGGCGTGGTGGACCGAGGTGCCATCTGGACGAGTGTGCTGCAGCAGGTTACTGCGCTCATCGTAGGCATAGTGGTCGACGGTGCCGTCGCGGTGCACATTTTGGACCACGTTCATGGCATCGTCGCGGAAGAACCACTCCTCGTTGTCGTCGGGGTGGACGATGCGATAGGCGTAGCCCTGAATGTTGTAGTAGTGCTTGGTTTCTTTGCCCAGGGCGTCCATGACGTAGGTAAGGCGGATGTGCTTGTCCCACTCCAGGCGCACCTCATAGCTGCCATCGTCTGCCCATTCGTGGATGGCTTTGGCATCCGGTCCTTCACCCAGCCATGCCAGGTTCATTGCTCGGCTTCCGTTTGAAGCCCATCGTGGGGTCACTTTCCAACGGTACACGAGCACTGACGTAACGGCGTACAGACTGATCAGGCCGTGGTCGGAGGCCGGGAGCGGCGGCAACAGACATACTGCTGGGAGGTCTGTTGTTCGCCTGCTCCAATTGCCGAGTTGGCTTAGCTATGGACGCTGCCGTGTGAGCCGCTGGCAATCAAGCTTGCCCCGCATGCGGTCTTCATGCCATCGAGCGCGACGGGTACTCCGTTAACGCGGTAGGTATCACTGCCCTCGACGATGGGAAACTCGCCTTTGCATAGAGGGCAGAAAACCATGTTGCCTTTGCCGGCCATTGGTTTGCCGTTGAGGTTGGTGTGGGGGATGGAGTCAAGGACTCTTCCGCCGTGGTCGGTCGTATCGTCTAGTCGAACTATTTTCTTCATTTAATGGATGCTTCGCTTGGGTAATTTAAGGGCGTGCAGATTTTTGTAGAAGTCCCAGTGAATTATTTTCGAGCGTTTTTCGTTAATGTATATCGTGTTCACGTAATCTAGCTCTTGTGCAAACCCCTGCCATTCTTCCAAGGTTGTCCTGATTGCTGGGAAAGCATCATCTATATTGACGATAATTATGGTTTCCCCGCGATCAAGCTCTATAGCTGACGCTGCGGCCAGAATCTCAGTAGTCAAACTATCTCTTTGAACGGAGTGTATTTGAATTTTGCTGGGGATGCTCTCCCAGTGGATGCTCGACGCTCCTGTCGGGAGTGATTTTCCGATTTCTTTCAAAAGTTCATCTTGCCTTTCGAAAAGATGAGTGTTGATGTAGGCGAGGCACTCTGGTGTGAAGGTCATCGGTTAAATCTCCTAATTATTCGTCCAACTGTTCTTTGCGTTGCTTCAAGGCAGATGGTTCTTTCGTTCTTTCTGTTGAAGGTGTTTATGTGTGCCTTGTGCCTGTTGTCATACTCTACCCGGAAGCCCCGGTGTTCAGTTGCGGCACGCCTTCCATTGAATGGCTCTGGGTTAGGGACGGAATTTTTTGCGGAGATTTGAGTATGGGTAGCCGAGAATATCGCAGAAGTGCTGGGTCTCATTGCCGGTGCTTAATCTTAGGTCGGGACAGGCGGTAACAGGCATACTGCTGGGATGCCTGTTGTTCGTCTGCTCCATTTGGCCTGGTTGGCTCAGCTGTGGACGCTGCCGTGTGATGTGCTGGCAATCAAGCTTGCCCCGCATGCTGTCTTCATGCCGTCGAGTGCGACAGGTACTCCGTTCACGCGGTAAGTATCACTACCCCCAATGATAGGGAACTCGCCTTTGCATAGAGGACAGAAGACCATGTTGCCTTTGCCTGCCATAGGTTTGCCGTTGAGGTTGGTGTGGGGGATGGAACTCACTACGCGCCCTCCATGGGTCGTCTCGTCCCCGAGCCTAACTATATCCATTGAATATCACCCTAAGTCTTCAAGGAATTCTGTGCGAAAATTTTCTGACTTCCGGATAGTTGCTTAAGAATTCTTCGGATCTTATTATTTTAAAGAATGTGTCTCTCTGGGGTTCTTTGGCTCTGAGGGCTGTGTCTAGCAGCGTGTTGAAATGCCCCGAATATAGTTCAATTCCTATTAGCGTCATGTCCCAGCGCTTTTCAGGGGAACGCTCTGAGATTTCTTTTATTTCGTCTAGTAGTGCTGGATAAAATATCGACTTTTCAGAGGATTCTAGAATGTTTCTCGTGTTTTCTTGGGTTCCGAAGTCGTCGGCGTCTGAGAAGGTTTTTAAAAGTTCTGTTGCTACTTCTTTGCTCATATTGTTTTCTGCTATTGCTAGTAGCTTTTCAAACTCATCGCAATCTTCAGCTGTTGAAAAATTTGAATGCGTATGGAGAAGTTTGCGCCAGCTGTCTAGATTGAATTTATCGCTTGTATGTCTCATTTTGTTAAAAGTCATTGGCATTTGGAGTAAGCGAGCATCTCGCGTATTGCTTCGTTGTATCTCGTTGGATCCCCTGCGTTACGGGCCACTCTGCGAACATCTTGGATCTCACATGCGCGTACCGTGATGCGAACAGGGGGAGGTGTGGGGTCATTGCGGTCAGCTAAAAAGCTGGTCCAGCCGAGGTGGGTGCCATGCTCGGCTCTGAGGCTGAAGGGCGGTGCCTCTTCGGCACGCATGCGTAATTCCAGGTCATACGCTCCGACATCGCGCAGCAGAAACTCCACAAGCCGGGCCAGTCGGTGGTAGCTGTCACCGCTGGGCAGGAACTGGCGAAACTGCTGTTGGTCAAGCCCCGCGATCACGATGGTGAACTTACTGCTACGTGACACGGTGCTGCCGCCCACCAGGAAGTTGTCATTGAGCGTGCAATTGCGCGAACCCAAGCCATTGCGCTGAGACTGCGGTATCTGCACGACGCGTTTCTCGAACTCGCGGATCGTCACGTCCCGAAGATCGAAGCAGTGCGCGATCATGCCTGCCACCATGCCCGGTGATCGGCTGCGGCTGGCAATCATCCCCACGAAGCTCAGCAACCGGCTCCAGGGCAAGGCGGTCGCCCCGCGCAACGCCGCGTCATCCAGGCCGATCATGGCGAAGATGTAACGAGAGAAACCGTCTGTGGCGCCCGGTTGGAAGCGCCGGTAATAGCGGTACTTGCGCCAACCCTGATGCACCAGGGTATGCAGACGATGGTTGAAGAAGTTGAAGTAGGCCGGGCGTACACCAATGCCCTGCGCATGCTCAAAGGCCACTTGGTCAAGGTAATAGCTGGGCAGCGGTGAATCGGTCCCATGCAGGCCAAGGAAGGTGGCTTGAATGCTGTAGCGATCGTCCCCAATGCGCTCAGCACTGATTACATCGGCGACGGGGAATGACAGTTTCGGAGAGACCTCCAGCCGCAAGCGTCTTCGGGTTTCGCGGGAGAGGGGGCGTTGCTCAAGATCATCGCCGTGTATCTGGTACATTGACTCCAGAAGCTGGAAGTACGCGTACTGATGGGCCTCAGGCAACATACGGTCCACAGCATCCTGGACTTTATGTTCTGATTCATCGTCCATGTCAAATCCTCAGGGAGTGGTGTGGTTTCTATATGTAAGACGTGTTTGTAAGAATAATTACCAGTCAGTAGGCATTGATTAAACAAATGACTCGGCGGTAGTTTCGCTAAAAAGAAAACCATGCAATGAGGAAGGGCTTCCGGTCGAGGTGCGAAGTGTAAGCAGATGTTTGCAGGAAGTTGGTCACCACCCTATCGCGCAGGTCACAGCTTTTTCCTGTGCCAGGTAAGTCTGGTGCGTGGAATGTTCGGTCGTGTTGGTTGCTGCTGTTCATTCTGTGATGCGCAGGGGTAATACAGAACTCCGAGTTGCATGCTCGATGACTGCGGATGGGTTTGCTTTACGACACGGTTGTCGAAACTTCTCGCTCCGCATTGAAAAAACGCTCAACCTCAGCCATGACGCCGAGGTCAGCGTGAAGGGGTGCTCTTGGATAGTGAGCTTCTGCCAAGCCTGGCTCAGATTTTCAGCGGCATTTCTGCAACACCACACTCGTCCCGATGGGAGCGGGGCACCTGCGGTTACCAGGCCATCGGCTTGTCCCAGCCCTTCCAGAACAACCAGCGCCGCACCTCGCCATGGTCGCCGGTGCCGATCTGCCAGGCGGGCCGCCCGCCATCCAGCGCAATCAACGAAACGAACCCGGCATGGCTGGCTGCCACCAGTGTCCGCCCATCGGCACTGACATCCAGCGCACTGATGGTCGAGCCCAGGTAATGCTGCCAATGCTCCGTGCCATCTTCGCCAAACGCCCGCAAGTAGCCATAGGCATCGCCGACGATATACTCGCCATCGCGCGCCACGGCGGCATACACCCGTGCGCCATCCTGTACCCGCGGCGTACGTGGGTCCTGGCTGTAGTAGTCGGTATCCAGCCCCGGCAGGTCGGCCACCCTGACCGCCAGGCTGGCACCGCTGTAGAAGTGGCAGGCGTTGAGCAGCAGTTGGTCGCCCGTGCGGTTGAACAGGGCAAAGTGCGGGTATTCGCTGGCAGGCCCGATCGTGGCCACGGGCCTGAGCTGGTCGTCCAGCACGTGGTGGCGGCTGCCCTGTTCACCGACCACGATCAAACGGCCATCCGCCGATACCGCACCGTGTTCCATGCTCAGCCCCAGGCCGATGTCGTCCGGGTCGGTGCCCTCGGCCAGCTCATCGAGTATCCGTGCCTGCGGCGGCAGCAGCCGGGTCGCACCCTGGCAGGTGAGCAGGAAGATACCGTCGGCACTTACCAGCAGTACGCGCTGGCCATCCGGAAAGGGGATCAGGGCGGAGGGAGTGGGTGGCAACTCGAACGGCTCGAACGGGTAACCTGCCGGCAACCCTTCCAGCCCCGTCGGCCAGGCCAGGCGCTGCACCTGGGGGCCGCCCCAGCCATCGGTCACGCGCACGCCTTCGGCGTTGGCCAGGGCGAAGTAGCGACGTGCCGGGCAGCGGCCGAAATGTTCGACCCCGATCACCGGCGTTACCGCGTGGCTGTCGATATGCACTACCTGGCCTTTGTCACAAGGCATGCCGATGCGCGCCAGCAGGCTGCCGTCATCCAGCAGCAAGACGTTGCTGATGCCCTGGCCGTGGGCATCGAGCAACGGCACCAAGGGATGGTGCGCAGGCGGCCAGGCCTCGCGGAAGGCCTGGCGCTGCTGGTCATCCACGCCGGGGCGGTTGGCCGCTTGCAAGGCTGCCAGCCAGGCCTCCAGCAAATGCTCGGTCGCGGCGGCCTGCGGTGCTTCGAGGTGGTCCCAGCCGTGCGCGCGGCCCTGCGCGACGTAGTCGTTGACGGCCTGGGCATAGGCGGTGACCGCCTGTTGCCACTGTTGCTGGGGAGGCTGCTTGTCCATGCGCGGGTCGGGCTCCAGGTTGCATACACGTTTCACACAAAGCGCGCATGGTACTCCTTCTGCCCGATGCGCGGTTGTGACGCCCGGGTGTGACGCGTACCATGCCGGGCATTCCTTCCAATAACAAAGCGTACGTCGACACCCAGTGCAACCGGGTGGCTGGCGTGCGGTCTGTTGCCTTGTCTGCGGAGAACCGGTTTCAACCCATGAATGGACCCATACCCACCCACATGCCCCCCACAGCAGGTAGCGGCAGCTGGCTGAGCGTGATTGCCCTGGCCCTGGCGGCGTTCATCTTCAACACCACCGAGTTCGTCCCGGTGGCGCTGCTCAGCGACATTGGCCGCAGCTTCGCCATGAGCACCGCCCAGGTCGGCCTGATGCTGACGATCTACGCCTGGGTGGTGGCGCTGGCCTCGTTGCCGATGATGCTGCTGACCCGCAACATCGAGCGGCGGCGCCTGTTGCTGCTGGTGTTTCTGGTGTTCATCGTCAGCCACCTGCTGTCGTGGCTATCGCAGAGCTTTGCCATGTTGCTGGTCAGCCGTATCGGCATTGCCCTGGCGCATGCGGTGTTCTGGGCCATTACCGCCTCGCTGGCGGTGCGCGTGGCACCGCCGGGCCAGCAGGCCAAGGCGCTGGGCCTGTTGGCCACCGGCACTACCCTGGCCATGGTCCTGGGCATCCCGCTGGGCCGGGTGGTGGGGGAGGCGCTGGGCTGGCGCATCACTTTCCTGAGCATTGCCGTGGTGGCGCTGGCGACCATGCTCTGCCTGATGAAGTCGCTACCCCTGTTGCCCAGCCAGAACTCCGGCTCGCTGCGCAGCCTGCCGATCCTGTTCAAGCGCCCGGCGCTGGTGATCACCTATGTGCTGGTGACGCTGGTGATCACCGCGCAGTTCACTGCCTACAGCTACATCGAGCCGTTTGCCCTGCACGTGGCACAGATCGGCGGTGAGCGCACCACCTTGCTATTGCTGCTGTTCGGCGGCGCCGGGGTATTCGGCTCGTTGCTGTTCAGCCGTTACAGCGACCGCTTCCCGCATGGCTTCCTGGTCGGTTCGATCGGCCTGCTGGCGGCCTGCTTGTTGCTGCTGTTGCCGCTGTCGGGCAACTTTTATGCGTTCGCTGCGCTGAGCATGTTCTGGGGTGTGGCCATTCTCAGCTTCAGCCTGTCGCTGCAGTCGAAGACCTTGAAGCTGGCATCCGATGCCACCGACGTGGCCATGGCGTTGTTCTCGGGTATCTACAACATCGGCATCGGTGGTGGCGCATTGCTCGGGAGTATTGTCAGCAGCCAGCTGGAGGTGGCCTACATCGGCCTGGTGGGCGGAAGCGTGGCGGTGCTCGGGTTGCTGCTGGCGGTTGCCAGTACCGCGCGGTTCCGCCAGGCACTGGCCCACTGAGCTGACCCTGGCACGCGTATCCTGCAGCTACCTGCAGACCTGGGAGCGGGGTGCAGACCGCTCAGGCCAGCACGGCAGCCCAGGCAGACACCAACAGCACCACGGCCAGCACCTGGTTGAACAGCCGCCACCGCTGCGGCGCCTGCAGCCAACGCGCGCTGCCCGCACCCAGCACCGCCCAGGCCGCCATGCACGGCAGGGCAACCAGCAGGAACACCAGCGCCAGTTGCCACACCGGCAACGACGGCGCGGTAAACACCCCGACCACGGCCACGGCCATCAGCCACACCTTGGGGTTCACCACCTGCAACGCGGCCGCGCTGAGCGCGCTGAAACCTTGCGCCGTGGCTGCCTGCAGCGGGGTGCCGGCACTGCGCAGCATCTTCCACGCCAGCCAGCTCAACCACAGCACCCCGGCCCAGCCCATCAACTGCTGGGCCAGCGGGTGGCGCAGCAGCTCACCCAAGCCCAGGCCCACCATCAGCACGATCGCGGCGGCTGCGCCACAGGCCGCCACGATCGGCGCCAGGCTCGCGCGCAGGCCGGCGCGGGCGCCATGCGCAAGGATCAACAGGTTGGTTGGCCCAGGGCTGATGCTGGACACCAGGGCAAACAGGATGAAAGGCAACAGCGACTGCGACATGATCAACGGCTCCGGATGAACGAAGCACCATGTTGGCTGGCTGCCGCCGTTCAGTCTGGAAGGTTTGAGCAGCGCTTGCGGTAGTCGGCTGGAGTCAGCTGGTAGGCGCGACGGAACCAGCGCCCCAGGTGGCTCTGGTCGGCAAAGCCCAGGGCCATGGCCACCTCGGTGGGTGTCTGGCCCTCGGCGAGCAGGCGCCGCGCACGAGCCAGGCGCAGCTGGATCAGGTAGGCGTGCGGCGCCAGGCCATATGCGGCCTTGAACGCGCGGGTCAGGCGGAAGCGGTCGATGCCACAGGCCTGGGCCAGGTCTTCCAGGCCAATGTCGCTCGCCAGGTGGGCGTGCAGATAATCGCGCGCACGCTGCGCGGTCAGCGGCAGGCGCGGATCGGGGTTGAGACGTCGGCGCCAGTGCAGGTGGCGGGTCAGGCAGGCCAGCAGGTCGTCCATGGCCGTCTGGCGCACGATGCGCCAGTCCTGCCCGTGCACGGCGCGGAAGGCGAGGGCGGTGGCCCGCGCCAGGCATTCATCGTGGCACAGGGTATCGGCAAAGCTGGGCAGGCTGTCGCCTGGCACGTGCTCGAACAGCGCCCGCAGTTGCTGGTCCAGCCAGGCGGGCTGCAGATACAGCGTCGAATAGGTGAAGCCTTCCGCTGTCGGTGCCAGGCCATCATGGAGGTCACCGGGTTCGAGCAGAAACACTTGCCCCGGTGTGCTGCGGTGGCGTACCCGGCGGCAGTTGAACTGCTGCACACCCTGTTCGGTCACGCCGACCAGGAAGCTGTCGTGCCAGTGCGGATCGTAGGCATGCCCGACGAAATGCGCGCGGACCGACTCGATGCCGGTGTCGGCGTCCTGTTTAAGGTCGATCCAGTTGCTCATGGGGGCGTGCCGTAACGGAAACCACTACCTTAGCGTAACGGCCCCCACTCAGTCTGGAACGATTGTGCAACCGTTGCTCAGGGCCCGGGTGCGCAGGGCCTCGAAGCGTTCGCGCAGCCACAGGTGCAATTGCACGACCACGGGGGTGAGTTGCTTGCGGTGCGGGCACACCAGGGTGACCGGGGCGGCCTCGCCGAGGTGCTCCGGCAGGATGATTTCCAGTTCGCCGGCGACCACGTTGGCACTTACGTCCAGCCACGACTTGTAGACGATACCTTCGCCTTGCAGGGCCAGGCGGCGAATCACGTCGGCATCGTCGCTGACCAGCGGCCCGCGCACCTGCACGGTACGGTTGCCCACCCGCCATTTGTCGTACACCCGGTTGTGCTGCATGTACAGCAGGCAGGCATGCTGCTGCAGGGCTTCAGGAGTGAGCGGGCGGCCATGGCGGGCCAGATAATCGGGCGAGGCCACCAGCACCCGGCGGTTCCAGTCGGCCAGTGGCAGGGCAATATAGTTGGCGTCCTGGTTGAGCCCGTAGCGGATGGCCACGTCCACCGGGTCGCGGTTGAGGTCGGCAATCTGGTCGGAGAGGAAGAAGCGCAGGTGCAATGACGGGTGCTCACGGCGAAAGGCGCTCAGCCACGGCAGCAGCATGTTGCGGCCCAGGTCCGAAGGTGCCGACACCTGCAGCGTGCCGCGCAGCACGGTGGAGCTGCCATGCAGGTCTTCACGGCCTTGGCGCAGGCTTTCCAGCACATTCACTGCGGTCGGCAGATACAGCTCGCCTTCGGCCGTCAGGCGCAGGCTGCGGGTGGTGCGGGCAAACAGGCGCACATCGAGGTCACGCTCCAGGCGCTTGATCGCGGCAGCCACCTGGCCGGGTAACACGTCGGCCTCGTGGGCGGCGGCGGTGAAACTGCCCAGTACGCTGCTGCGGACGAACAGTTCGAGGTCGGCGATGCGCAGCATTTTCACTCCAGGCGTTAAAGTGTTGTTGCATTGTGCCGGTTTTTCTTTTTTGCAGGGAAGATAGGATGGCCAGCAAATCCCTCGTTGATTCCAGGAGTTGTTGCATGGATACCGTCTCGCTGGCCAAGCGCCGCTACACCACCAAAGCCTATGACGCCTCGCGTCGCATTCCCCAGGCCACTGTCGACGCCCTGCTCGAGCAACTGCGCCACAGCCCGTCTTCGGTCAACTCGCAGCCGTGGCATTTCATCGTCGCCGACAGCGCAGAAGGCAAGGCGCGCCTGGCCAAGAGCACTGCCGAGCGCTTTGCCTACAACTCGCCGAAGATTCTCGATGCGTCACACGTGATTGTGTTCTGCACGCGCACCGAGATGAGCGAGGCCCACCTGAACGCAGTGCTCGAGCAGGAGGCAGCGGATGGGCGCTTCCGCGATGAGCAGGCGCGCGCCGCGCAGAACCAGAGCCGCCGGCACTACGTCGACTTGCACCGTTTTGACCAGAAAGATTTGCAGCACTGGATGGAAAAGCAGACCTACCTGGCGTTCGGTACGGCCATGCTGGGGGCTGCGGCCCATGGCCTGGACGCGACACCGATCGAAGGCTTCGACAGCAAGATCCTCGATGCCGAGCTGGGCCTGCGCGAGCGTGGCTTCACCAGCGTGGTGCTCCTCAGCCTGGGGTATCGCAGCGAGACGGATTTCAATGCCGGGCTGAACAAGTCGCGCTTGCCGGCTTCGCAGGTGTTCACCTTCCTGTGACATGGCCGGGGGCCGCTCAGCGGCCCCTGCACATTTATCAAGCTCACGTTTACACGCTCACGCGCTCAACCGCTCGGCAATCGGGTTGGCAACTATTCGGCAAATACCGCATACTTGTCGGCAAACGCCGGAAAGGAGCTTGCCATGCTTGCCGAAGTGCTTCGCGACAACGGTTACCACGAGTACCGGGCGCGCCTGCATGCGCTGCTGGAAATCCCCGAGCTTGCCAGTGATTTCGAGATCCACACCCGCATCACCCACGGGTTTGCCGCCACCTGGCTGGTAAAGCTGACCGAGCTCGGGGTGTTCACGCCAGTGGAGCGTGACCAGATCATTCCCCTGCGCACCCTGAAGTCGCGCATCGAACGTGACCAGCCACTGACCGTCGAGGAAAGTGACCGGCTGTTCCGCTCGGCGCACATCACCGCCATGGCCGAAGCCGTGTTCGGCGACGCGGCCAAGGCCAAGCGCTGGCTGTCCAAGCCCAAGGAGCGCTTCGCGGGGTTGACGCCGATGCAGATGCTCACTACCCAGCAAGGTACTACCCAGGTCGAGGAAATGCTGCTGCAGATCGCCGAAGGCTTTGGCTTGTGATCCTGTGGCGAATCAGCGCCTATGCCGACCTGAGCGGAACTGGCGGCCTGCGTGTCAGCGGCCGCTGGCACCAGGCCGGGCGGCCGGTGGTCTATGCCGCCACCAGCCCGGCCGGTGCCATGCTCGAGGTGCTGGTGCACCTGGAGATCGACCCCGAGGATTTCCCCACCACCATGCGTTTGCTGCGCATCGAGTTGCCCGACACGGTTTCCCAGGCACAGCTGCCACCCTTGCAGCCTGGCTGGTCAGCGCAGACCGAACTTACCCGCGGTTTGGGCAATCGCTTCCTTGATGACTGTTCGGCGTTGCTGCTGCCGGTGCCCAGCGCGATCATGCCCAGAACCACCAATTACCTGTTCAACCCGCGGCACCCGCAGGCGCACAGTGCCAGGCTCGAAGTCGAGGACTTCACCCCGGACAGCCGGCTGTTCTAGGCGGGCTTACCAGAATGCCGCCGAAGCCGCCGCCAGCACCCTGGCAAATACGTTGATCGCGGTGTCCACTTCAGCCTCGGTGCTGAAGCGGCCGATGCTCAGGCGTACGCTGTTGCGTGCCCGGCGTTCGTCCAGTCCGATTGCCAGCAGCACGTGCGAGGCCGCCTTGCTTGCCGAATTGCAGGCAGAGGTGGTCGACAATGCCAGCTCGCTGGCCAGTGCGGCACTGTTGAAAGCCGGGTTGTCGATGCACAGGTTCAGCGTATGCGGAATGCGCTGCCGGGGGCAGCCATTGAGGGCCACGCCAGGCAGCGCCAGCAGGCCTTCGCGCAGGCGCCCGGCCAATTGCGCGAGGCGGCGGTGCTCGCTGTCGCCGGGCTGGCCGGCCAAGGCAAAAGCGCTGCCCATGCCGACGATCTGGTGGGTCGCCAGGGTACCGGATCGCAACCCCTGCTCATGCCCGCCGCCGTGCATCTGCGCGCGCATCAGCGGGCGCGCGCGCGGCCCGACGTAGAGCGCACCGATCCCCTTGGGGCCATACACCTTGTGCGCCGAGAACGACATCAGGTCCACCGCCATCGCGCTCAGGTCGATGGCCAGTTTGCCCACCGCCTGCGCTGCATCCACGTGCAGCAGGGCACCGTGGGCGCGCACCTGTTCGCCAATCGTGGCAACGTCAGTGAGGGTACCCAGTTCATTGTTGACCGCCATCAGCGACACCAGGCGGGTGTCGGCGCGCAGCGCCGCCTGCACGGCGGCAGGCTGGATCAGGCCGGCGGCATCTGCGGCCAGGCGGGTAACCGCCCAACCCTGGCGCTCCAGTTCGGCCACGGTGTCGAGCACGGCCTTGTGTTCCAGCTGGCTGGTGATCAGGTGCCCGGGCTGGTCGAGGCCTTGGGCGATGCCCTTGAGTGCCAGGTTGTTGGACTCGGTCGCGCCTGAAGTCCAGACCAGTGCGTCAGCCTGCGCGCCGACGCGTTCGGCCACTTGCTGACGGGCCTGCTCCACAGCCTGGCGGGCGGCCTGGCCAAAGGCATGGCCGGTGGATGCCGGGTTGCCGAAGTTGGCTTGGCTGCCGAGGCAGGCGAGCATGGTTTCGATGACCCGGTCGTCGACCGGAGTAGTGGCGGCATAGTCGAAATAGAGCGGGGCGCTAGGCATTGGGGCGGGTCCGTATTGTTGCCGTGATCTCGGCGTTCGTTGGAGCAAGCGTACCCGCCGCTTGGGCGGTGGTTTTTGCTTCTTGCACCGACATTTTCCGGATCGTTGAACGGATATTTCTACCTCAAGCAAGATCAGTAGAAAATTTTTCTCTCGCCAGCGTAGGTTTGGCCCCAAAGCCATTGGCAACCCCTTCAGACTGGCGCCAGAGCCTTTTCCTCCTCGGCCACGACGCGCTCGCACAACTCGGTGATCTGTTCGCGCATCCAGCGGTTGGCCGGGTCCTGGTCGGTGCTTTCATGCCAATACAGGTGGGTCTCCAGCGCCGGTACTTCCACCGGCAGTGGCTGGTAGCGCAACTGATGGCGGCGGGCGAAGCGCTCGGGAACGGTCATTGCCATGTCGGTCTGCTGCAGCACCTGCGAGGCCATCAGGTAATGCTGCGAACGCAAGGCAACCTTGCGTTGCACGCCCATCTTGCCCAGGGCCAGGTCGACATAGCCCAGGCCGTTGCGGCGGCTGGAGATATGGATATGGGTCATGCCCAGGTAGCTTTCGAGGGTCAGCTTGCTGTCTGCCAAAGGATGGCCCTGGCGCAAGGCGCAGACATAACGGTCCTGCATCAGTTTGATGTGGCGTACTTGCGGGTCGGTATTCAACGGCGCGTCGATGGCGAAGTCCAGGCGCCCGGCGGCCAGTTCCTTGGTGGTCTCGCGACGCTTGCACAGGAAGCTTTCGATCAGCACCGCCGGGGCCAGGCGGCGCAGGCGCTGGAACAGCGGCGGCAGGATGACCGCCTCGGTCAGGTCGGTCATGCTGATGCGGAAGGTCTTGTTGGCCTGTTGCGGGTTGAAGATACGGCTTTCCTGCACCGAAGTGCGCAGCAGCGCCAGGGCGTTGCGCACCGGGCCGATGATGTTCTGCGCCATGGGCGTGGGCACCATGCCTTGCGCGGTACGCACGAACAGCGGGTCGTTGAAGGTTTCGCGCAGCCGCGAAAGGGCGTTGGACACCGCCGGCTGGGTGATGCCGACAATCTGCCCGGCGCGGGTCAGGTTGGCTTCGGTGTAGATCGCATCGAACACGATGAACAGGTTGAGGTCGACCTTGCTGAGGTTCATGGGCGCCGCTCTTTGTTGGAATTATCGGCCGATCATATATCGGTTATGAATGTTAATACACACGGAAAATAGACTAGGTGGATGGGGGCTTGCTGCTCTAGGCTCTGCCCCATGTACTTCGAACCGTGAAGGTAGCCCCGATGGATTTCGCCTATTCGCCCAAGGTCCAGGCACTGCGCGAGCGCGTCAGCGCGTTCATGGACGCCCATGTCTACCCCGCCGAGGCGGTGTTCGAGCGCCAGGTCGCCGAGGGCGACCGCTGGCAGCCCACCGCAATCATGGAGGAACTCAAGGCCAGGGCCCGCGCCGAGGGGCTGTGGAACCTGTTTCTGCCTGAATCGGAATACGGCGCCGGGCTGAGCAACCTGGAATATGCCCCGCTGGCAGAAATCATGGGCCGCTCGTTGCTTGGGCCAGAGCCGTTCAACTGTTCGGCACCGGATACCGGCAACATGGAAGTGCTGGTGCGTTATGGCAGTGAAGCGCAGAAGCGCCAGTGGCTGGAGCCGCTGCTGCGCGGCGAGATCCGCTCGGCATTCGCCATGACCGAACCGGACGTGGCGTCCTCGGACGCCACCAACATGGCGGCCACGGCGGTGCGTGACGGTGACGAATGGGTGGTCAATGGCCGCAAGTGGTGGACCTCGGGTGCCTGCGATCCGCGCTGCAAGGTGATGATCTTCATGGGCCTGTCCGACCCGCAGGGGCCACGCCACCAGCAGCATTCGATGGTGCTGGTGCCGACCGACGCACCCGGGGTGAAGATCGTCCGGCCGTTGCCGGTGTTCGGCTACGACGACGCGCCTCACGGCCATGCCGAAGTGCTCTTCGAAAACGTGCGGGTGCCGTACGAGAACGTCATCCTCGGCGAAGGCCGCGGCTTCGAGATTGCCCAGGGGCGTCTTGGCCCGGGCCGGATCCACCATTGCATGCGTTCGATCGGCATGGCCGAACGTGCACTGGAGCTGATGTGCAAGCGCGCGGTGGAGCGCACCGCGTTCGGTCAGCCTCTGGCGCGACTGGGGGGCAACGTCGACAAGATTGCCGACTCGCGCATGGAAATCGACATGGCCCGGCTGCTGACGCTGAAAGCGGCGTACATGATGGACACGGTCGGCAACAAGGTGGCACGCAGCGAGATTGCGCAGATCAAGGTGGTGGCGCCGAACGTAGCGTTGAAGGTGATCGACCGGGCGATCCAGATCCATGGCGGGGCTGGGGTGAGCGGCGACTTCCCGCTGGCCTACATGTATGCCATGCAACGTACCCTGCGCCTGGCCGACGGGCCGGACGAGGTGCACCGGGCGGCCATTGGCAAGTATGAGATCGGCAAGCACATGCCGGCGCGCAAGGGGCACGGCGAGCAGTGATTCTGCCCGCCGGCGTCGACCGCTTCGCGGCTACGCCTGCGCCCATCGAAGCGGCTTAGCCAAGCTAGCGGCTGGAACGGCTGTTGGTGTTTTCCGGTGTCGCCCTGGTGGGGCGGTGGAGGTGGGCGCCGGTCGGGTCGACGATCTGGATCACATCGCCCCGTTGCCAGCCGTTGGCCTGCGGGTCTGGCGTGGGTATCGCGATGTCGGCCCGTTGCGCCTTGTTTTTGACCGTATCGATACCCAGGCGCCGGTTGCGTTGCTCGACCATGGCCGGGTTGGCCTGGCCATCGGCGGTAAAGCCCATCATCAACTGCGGGACCCCGAGCGGCAGCGTCTTGTCCTGGTCGGTATGCCAGGTATGCCAGGTTTTTCCATAGGTATGCGCCAGGCGCTGCATCAGCGCATGTTCTGCCGGCGCGGGGATGCCTGGCGCTACCAACTGGCCAGACGATACTTCATAGCCATGGCTGTGCCACATGGCTTTCTCCTTTGCCGACAAGTGGGCGAACAGCTTCTGGTCGATGATGTACTCGATGCCCATGATCTTGGCACTACGGGTATTGCCGTCGTAGATCACGCACTGGATTACATCCTCGTTCAGCACCGAGCAGTAGTGGTGGGCTTCCATCTGGATGTCGGGGTGGCCATTGTAGAAGTGGAAGCCATCCAGGTAGGCATTCAACGCATCGATGGGTGGCTTGTCCTGCAACAGCGCTGCGCCTGCCTCCAGCAGTTGCGTGGTGCCGGTTTCAGGGGTTCCGGGGGCATCGACAGGGGATGCCGTACGCGCCGTCGAGCAGCCCCAAAGGGCGAAGCAGGCGACTGACAGGCTCAAGCAGGTTGTGATGAACTTCATGTAAACGGTCTCCATGGGGTGTGCACAGAAGACCATCAGTTGTTGCCTGACACTGAATTGACGGGACGGGCGGTACGACGGGCGCCATGGGCTGGAACTTAGTTGCCTCCGGGTTGCACTAACTGGTTGTCAACCCCGACAACCCAGGCCGTCCCGAGAAAGGTATCCCCATGTCCCGTCTTGCCGAATTCCGCCAGCTGGAACAGAAACTGGCTGCTCAACTTGCCGAACTGGAAGCCATGAAAGGCAGCCCAGAGCTGCAAAGAGAAATCGAGTTTGAAACTAAACTGCGTAACTTGTTGGCCAAGTATGAGTTCAGCCTGCGCGACATTATCAGCCTGCTGGACCCGCAAGGCGGTCGCCGCCCGGTCCAGCCAGCCGTTGCGCCGAAAGCCAAGCGCCGCGCGCGCCAGGTGAAACAGTACAAGAACCCGCATACGGGTGAAATGATTGAAACCAAGGGCGGCAACCACGCGAAGATGAAGGCCTGGAAAGCTGAACATGGCGCTGAAGAAGTTGAGAACTGGCTGGTTCGTTAGTATGCCCAGGCAGGTGAAGCCAGGCGAAATCGTGAGCTTGGCCAGCCCGTAGGAAACTTCTGATTTTTGACCCTCCGCGCTCAAAGTCTGCCCGTGAATGTTAGGTTTCCGCCCCTGAGCCAGGTACAGGGAACTTGTGGATGCGCGTCAGTCTTGAGGGAAAAGGGCAAGCAGTCGATGGCGATGCCACCACTACGGGTGCTGTCTGTATTGCGACGAACGCCGGCTATCTCGCCGAGGGTCGAATGGTGCTTCGCGAAGGTGACCGCACCACGCCATGCCCGCTCTGTGGGCAAGTGGGCACTGTCGCCGAAGGCGTAAACCATTTTATTTCCGGCGGCCAGCGGGTGGCCGTGGACGGTGCGCTGGTGCTCTGTGGCTGCCCGCCGGGCAGTAATCGGGTTGTCGCACCGCTGCATGAGGCCCCACCGTCTACGCAGCCTGTTGCGGGCCGGGCCGATACCCACTTTGCCGAGCCGTCGAACGACGTCTACCCCGAACCTTTCTCCCAGCCGCTGGCAAGTGCGCTGCCCGGTACGCTGGAGCCCGGGTTCTACGTAGTGCCACGGCGCATGTCGTTCGCGCAGGTGCTACTGCAATTGGCCGAGCACGATGCCACGTTGCCAATCTCACGGCTGCAGCGGCTCAACCCGACGTTTGAACAGGGTTTCAAGGCAGGGGAAATCTTTGTCATCGGTGACCCTGACAACGGTGATGCCTGCACCCGCGAGGAGGGCCAGCTGATGGCGGCGGCCGAGCATGCACGCCGTGCGCTGGCAGTGCTCGATTTCGCCGAAGCGGACTTCATGATGGAACATCAGGCTGAAATCGCCGGCTTGCTCAGCAATGCCAGCCAGTCCATGGGCGTGGGCAAGGACATGCTGGAACAAGGGTTAAAGCAGGTCAGTAATACGCTGACCAGTATCGAGCTATTGCACCAGCGCGAGTTCATGCAGCATGGCCACCTGAACAGCCCGAGCTTCTTTGCCGAGCGGCGAAAGTTGTTGCAGCAACTGGATGGTCAGTTGAAGGCGGCGCTGCTTAACAAACAGCTTAACCTGGGCAGCTATGAGCGGCTGAAGAAAAGCTTGAATATTTCGACCAAGAGCCTTGTACACCATTGGTCGAAGGCTGGCGGGCCGGGGCAGATTCCGGGGTATGCGACGCATCTGGACAAGGTGGCGCGACTCAGCAAGTTTCTTGAGTACGGTGGCTACGCTGCGATTGGGTTGGGTGGGACTTCTTCGTATCTGAAAGTGCAAGAAGTTTGTCGGGCAGGGGAGACTGAAGATTGTAAAAAAGTCAGACTGACCGAGACGGGAGGTTTTGCTACTGGAACTGCCGGAGCAATGGCTAGCACTTTAGGAGCAAACCTCGTATCTGGAACAATTTGTGCCGCTGTGACAATGGGCTCGGCAGGTCTGGCTGCGCCGGCATGCGGCATTGTACTGGTGGGCGCCAGCGGCATGGCTGGGGTAATGCTGGGCGGGAAGCTCGGTGAGTCCGTGGGCGAGTTTATTTACGAGGCAACCAGTGATTGACATTACTGGCTGGCAACCACTTGCTAAAGTGGCGCTTCTATTAAGTCCTTTTGCTATCGCCATACCAGGATTAGTCCTTAGTGCTGTTTCAACGTTGACCAAAGATTATGACGTCGCCTGCTCGGCCATCACCAGCAACCCCTATTTTGAAAGCATCAAGCGTTATTGGGGTTGTGGGTCATTCAAGTGGCGCTGGATGACGCTATGTACGGCAAGTGGGTTAGTGGCATTTCCGTGGCTAGCGCTGCGAATGGGTCAACTGGATGCTGGCGAGCTAAATGCGTTTCCGAAGAAGCTTAAACGCAGGTTGAAAATTTCAGCCTGGCTAAACATGACCGGGTGCATCTGGATGGTGATTGTATGGGCGTTATTTAAGTTCAAGTAGGGGAGTCAGACCCGCATCTGCGGGTCATCCTCTTTCTGGCCGACTGTACGATCGGCATTTGCTGGTTGCTCGAGCGGCTGATCCACGACAGCCACCTTCTCCCCCCGCGTCTTGACCAACGAAACCACCACCCCACCCAACAGCAACCCGAACGTCACCCCCAACGACAGCAGCGCCGGCACCTTGCCCACCATGCCGTGGTAGAAAATCTTGCAGCCAATGAAGACCAGCACCATCGCCAGCGCGTACTTGAGGTAAACGAACCGGTGCATCAGCGCCGCCAGCGCAAAGTACAGCGAGCGCAACCCCAGGATGGCGAAGATGTTCGAGGTATAGACGATGAACGGGTCCTGGGTAATCGCGAAGATCGCCGGCACGCTGTCGACGGCGAACACCAGGTCGGCCAGTTCGATCAGCACCAGTGCCAGGAACAGTGGGGTGGCATGGCGCAGCGCCTTGTTCTGGCCGGGCGGAGCAAGGCGTACGAAGAAATGCGCGCCGTGGATCTGCTCGGTGACCCGCATGTGCCGCCGCACGAACTTCAGGATCGGGTTGTTGGCCAGGTCCGGCCGGTGGTCTTCCTTCGACAGCGCCATCTTCACCCCGGTAAACAGCAGGAAGGCGCCGAAGAGGTACAACACCCAGGCGAAGTTCTGCACCAGCGCCGCGCCCACACCGATCATGATCGCCCGCAGCACGACCACGCCGAGGATGCCCCAGAACAGCACGCGGTGCTGGTAGCGGCGGGGGATGGCGAAATAACTGAAGATCATCGCCATGACGAACACGTTGTCCATCGATAGCGACTGCTCGACCAGGAAACCGGTATAGAACTCCAGCGCCGGTTGTGCGCCCAGGTAATACCAGACCCCGAGGCCGAACAGCACGCCGACGCTGAAATAACCTGAATACAACAACAGGCTTTCACGCATTTCGATTTCCCGCTCGTGGCGGTGCAGCACGCCAAGGTCGAGCACCAGCAGGGCGACGACGATGGCCACGAACAGCAGCCACAACCAGGCGCTGGTACCGAGGAACGGGGTGGTGAGGAAAGTGTGTAGAGCTGTCATGAGCCCCTCCTTGAATGTCGACGTTGCATGGCAACAGTGATCCGACATGGCGGCCTGGCAGCCGTCAGAGGGGCCCGGTATCACATGGTCTTGAGCCTAGACCTGATTACCGGGGATGCCGAATGGGGAGCTGTTACATTATTTTGCCGGGACCTGTGTAGCGTCGACCCGCAGCGGCGGTCAGTTCACCCATACCTCGACCCGGCGGTTGCGCAGCCGCCCTTGCTCCAGTTCGTTTCCTGCCACCGGTAGTTCATCGCCCATGCCCATGACCTGCTGCACCTCGACCCCATCGCGCGCCAGCTCGCGGCGCACTGCCTGGGCGCGCAGGCGGGAGAGCAGGGCGGCACGGCCAGGGGTTTCCTTGGGGTCGCCAAAGCCCACCAGCACTGCCTTGCCGTTCAGCTTGCCGGCCTGGCGCAGGTAATCGGCCACCCGCTGCACATCGCGCAATGCCTTGGTGTCGAGGCTGGCGCTGCCCTCCTGGAAGCGGAAGTTCACGCTCAACCGCTGCGCTTGCTGGGCCAAGGCACGATAACGCGGTGGCATGTCGGCCAGCGGTGCGACAGGCTGGGCATTGATCTGCTGCGAGACGAAACCCTGCTGGGCGACGATCGCCTGGCCGGCCGGGCTCTGGGCGAAGTCTGCCAGGGCCTTGGCCTGCGGTTTCGGATTAGCCGGCAGGTAGAAGTACAGGCGCCGCGACAGTGGATAGTCTTCGCTGGCCACCAGCGCGCGCTCGGGGAGCATGGCCGGCGCGTCGCCTTCGGCCACCGCCAGCACCTTGGCCCGGTGCACGGCCGGCAGGCTGCTGAAACCGATGGCCTGGCGGTCGGCGCCGACTTGCGCGGCCAGCTCGTCGCTGGATTCGAAGCGCCTGGCCGTGGCCGCCAACGTTTCGTGCTGCGGTTCCAGCACCAGCGCCTTGAAGGTTTCGTAGGTACCGGAGCGGTCGTCACGGGCGTAGAGATGAATGGTACCACCGGCAATGCCCAGCTGCTCCCAGCGCTGTATCTGACCGGAGAAGACCTGTGCCAGTTGCGCTGTAGTGAGTTGCGGTAGCGGGTTGTCGGGGTGGACGATGACCGCGACGCCATCGAGGCCGATCACCTGCTCGGCGGCGGCGCCGCGCAGGTCGCCAAGTGCGCGCAGCTGGCCCGCTTCGCTGTCGTTGATCGGCCGCGAAGCGGCGGCCAGGTCGGCCTCGCCCCGCCCCAGGGCGGTGAAGCCGGTACTGGAGCCGTGGGCGGCGATATCGACGCGTATCGGCTGCCCTTGGCTGTCACGCGCAGTGATGACGGTTTCATTGGCGAGTTGCCCGGGGTGCTGTTCGACCGCCGTGGCATGCCGGGCGCGCAATTGCGCCTGGACCAACGCCGGCAGCAGCGCTGCGCCGATCGTGTTGGATCCCTGCACCCGCAGGTACTCGGCGTGGGCCGTCAGCGGAAGCAGGGCAAGCAGCAAGACAAGCAGGCGGGGCATGCCGGTTAGCCCTGTGGCATGGAGTTGGCCGGCAGATTACGACAGTAGCGTGATCATAATGTGACAGGTCACACCTGTAGCAGCGGATTTATCCGCGATGCAGGCGCCGCGCTGGCTGGCACCGGCATCGCCGGTCATTTCAATGCGCCCCGGCGGATTTGCTCAAATCGCTCTCGGCCCATTCGGTATAGATGCAGGCATCAGCCACCGCCCAGCGCACCTTCACGGTATCGCCCGGCTGCATCGGCATGCCCGCAGCCGACAGTGCCTTCACGGTCAGCTCGGTGCCGCCCGCAGTGACGACGTGGCAAGTCTGGCTCTCGCCCAGGAACAACACCTCGCCAACCTTGGCACTGACCTCGTTCCAGCCCGCCGGCAGCGGCTCGCGTACGGCCTGCTCGGCGGTGAGGGCCAGGGCCTTTTCCGGGCGCACCATGATCAGCCCCTCCTGCGACGCGGCCAGGCCCGGCGTCAGGCGGATTGCCACTGGCTGCCCTTCGAAGCTGCCTGCGCCGTTGCCGCTGGCCTTGATCCGCAGGAAATTGGAATTGCCCAGGAACGAGGCGACGAAGGCATTCGGCGGGTTCTGGTACAGGTCGTAACCGGTGCCGAGGCCGACGATCTTGCCATGGCTGAAGATGGCGATGCGCTGCGACAGGCGCATGGCTTCTTCCTGGTCATGGGTGACGTAGACAATGGTGATGCCCAGGCGCCGATGCAACTGACGCAGTTCGTCCTGCAGGTCCTCGCGCAGCTTCTTGTCCAGCGCACCCAGGGGTTCGTCCATCAGCAGGATGCGTGGCTCGTACACCAGCGCCCGGGCGATCGCCACGCGTTGCTGCTGGCCGCCGGACATCTGCGCCGGCTTGCGGTGGGCGAACTGCTCCAGCTGCACCAGCTTGAGCATGGCGTCGACGCGCTTGCTGGTCTCGGCGGCGCTCAGCTTGCGAATGGCCAGCGGGAAGCCGATGTTGTCGCGCACGTTCAGGTGCGGGAACAGCGAATAGCGCTGGAACACCATGCCGATGTCGCGCTTGTGCGGCGGTACGTTGACCAGCGACTGGCCGTCGACCAGGATTTCGCCTCTGCTGGGCGTTTCGAAACCGGCCAGCATCGACAGGGTGGTGGATTTGCCCGAACCGCTGGAGCCAAGAAAGGTCAGGAACTCACCATCCTGGATGTCCAGGTCGAGGTTATCGACGGCGGTGAAGTCGCCGTAATGCTTGTTCAGGCCGCGCAGGCTGACCAGGGTCTTGCCTGGCGCGTGTTCTTTCATTACTGCACTCATTATGGTTTTCTCCGCGCGTTCAGGCGTTGACTTCGGTGCGCCGACGCAAAGCGGCGGCAATGAACATGACAAGCAGCGACAGGCCGATCAGCAGGGTCGAGGCCACGGCAATGACCGGGCTGAGGTCCTGGCGCAGGGTGGTCCACATCTTCACCGGCAGGGTCTGCAGGTCGGGGCTGGCCATCATCACGCTCAACACCACCTCATCCCACGACACCAGGAAGGCGAACAGGCCACCGGCGATCATGCCCGGGCGAATCGCCGGGAAGGTCACCTTGAAGATCGCCTGCAGCCGCGAGGCGCCGCAGATCACTGCGGCGTCCTCGATCGACTGGTCGAACAGCTTCAGCGAGTTGATGATCGAGATGATGGTGAAGGGCAGGGCGACGATCACGTGGCTGACCACGAAAGCGAACAGCGTGCCGGTGTAGCCAAGCTTGAGGAACAGCGCGTACACCGCCACCGCGATGATCACCAGCGGCACGATCATCGGCATGGTGAACAGGCCGTACAGCAGTTCGCGGCCGGGGAAACGGCCACGCACCAGGGCGAACGCGGTAGGCAGGCCCAGCAGCACGGCTGCCACGGTGGTCAGCAGGGCCACCTTGAGGCTGGCCAGCGCAGCGTCCATCCACTCCGGGTTGGAGAAGAACTGGCCATACCATTTGAAGGTCCAGCCCGGCGGCGGGAACACCAGCCACTGCGACGAGCCGAACGACAGCAGCACGATGAACACCACCGGCAGCAGCAGGAACGCGGCGATGACCCCGGTGGTCAGGTACAGGCCGGTGCGCAGCGGGCGGCCCATGGCATTGGGAGACAGGAGCATGGCGGTTTACCTCGCGTTGCCAACCGGCGATTCCGGCTGCAGCTTCAGGTACAGGTAGAAGAGCACCAGGGTGATGACCACCAGCAGTGCGGCGGCGGCGCTGGCCAGGCCCCAGTTGAGGAAGGACTGCACCTGCTGGATGATGAATTCGGGCAGCATCATGTTCTGCGCACCGCCCAGCAGGGCCGGGGTGACGTAGTAACCGAGCGACATCACGAACACCATCAGTGCCCCGGAGAACAACCCCGAGCGGCACAGCGGCAGGAACACCTTCCAGAAATTGGTCCACGGGCTGGCGCCGCAGATCGAGCCGGCCTGGAGCACCATCGGGTCGATGGCATGCATGGTGGCTTGCAGCGGCAGCACGATGAACGGGATCATGATGTAGCTCATGCCGATCACCACGCCGGTCAGGTTATGCACCATTTCCAGTGGCGCATCGATGATACCCATGGCCATCAACGCCTTGTTGATCACCCCCGAGCTCTGCAGCAGCACCAACCACGAGTAGGTGCGCGCCAGCAGGCTGGTCCACATCGACAGCAGCACGATGTTCAGCAGCCAGCGGCCCCAGCCCTTGGGCACCAGGGTGATCGCCCAGGCCAGCGGGAAACCCAGCAGCACGCTGATCAGGGTGACCACGCCGGCCACCGAGAAGGTGTTGAACAGCACCCGCGCATAGGCCGAGTTGGCGAACAGTTGCTCGTAATTGCCCAGCCCTGGCGTCGGCTCCAGCACCCCGCGCAGCAACAGGCCGGCCAGCGGGGCGAAGAAGAACAGGCCAAGGAACAACAGGGCCGGCAGCAGGTTGCGGCTGCCTTTCCAGCGCTGGCTCAGGCTTGCGCGGCGCGGGGCCGCGCCCGGTGCGCCGGTGCCCGTGGGGGCACCTTGCTCGCTATGCAGGGCGTTGATGGCGACTTTCATTTGACCAACCACTCATTCCAGCGGGCTGCGATGGCCTGGCCGTTCTTGGCCCAGTAGGCGAAGTCGAGGGTGACCTGGTCCTGGGCGTAGGCAGTGGGCAGGTTCTGTGCAAGGTCCTTGTCCAGCTTGGCCACGCTGTCGACGTTCACCGGCGCGTAGGCAGTCTTGTTGGCGAACTCGGCCTGGCCTTCGGCGCTGCTGGCGTTGGCCAGGAACTTCATCGCTGCGTCCTTGTTCCTGGCGCCCTTGGGCACCACGAGGAAGTCGGCCATGACCAGGTTCTGTTTCCAGCTCACGCCTACCGGCGCGCCGTCCTGCTGCAGGGCGTAGACGCGGCCATTCCAGAACTGGCCGAGCGAAGCTTCACCTGAGGCCAGCAGTTGCTGCGACTGGGCGCCACCGCCCCACCAGACAATGTCCTGCTTGATGGTGTCGAGTTTCTTGAAGGCGCGGTCCAGGTCCAGCGGGTAGAGCTTGTCGGGGGCCACGCCATCAGCCAGCAGGGCCAGTTCCAGGACGCCAGGGCTGGGCCATTTGTACAGGGCGCGTTTGCCCGGGTAGGTCTTGGTATCGAACAACGCCGTCCAGTCCAGCGGTTTGTTGGCGCCGAGCTTGCCTTCGTTGTAGCCGAGCACGAAGGAGAAGAAGAACGAACCGACGCCGTGATCGGAGACGAAGCGGGGGTCGATCTTGTCGCGTTTGATCTGGTTGAAATCGAGGGGTTCGAGCAGGCCTTCGCTGGCCGCCCGCAGGGCGAAGTCGGCTTCGACATCGACCACGTCCCACTGCACGTTGCCGCTTTCGACCATGGCCTTGAGCTTGCCGTAGTCGGTGGGGCCGTCCTGGATCACCTTGATGCCGCTGGCCTTGCTGAAGGGTACGGCCCACGCTTCTTTCTGGGCGTCCTGGGTGGTACCGCCCCAGCTGACGAAGTTCAGGCTGTCGGCAGCCTGGGCGGCCTGGCAGGCCAGGGTCAGCAGGCTGGCGGACAGCACTGCGGTTACACGTTTGCTCAACAGCATGGTTACGCCCTCGTTGCTTTTGTTATTCGAGGCGGGGCTTGTGGTGCGCCCGCCAATCATGTTCGGGGAGCCGCTAAAACAAGGTGTCTGAAGGCCGTTTGTAATTGTAGGGGCCGGCCGACAGATTTTAAGGTCTACGGGATATCATATTATGGTATTCCAAACTTTTGGCAAGCGTTATGGGGCTACCGGCCATCACTCCGTCCGCTCCAGGCTGACGCGAACCCGTGTAGGAGCGGCCTTGTGTCGCGAAAGGGCTGCAAAGCAGCCCCAGCAATTTGTGCATCTGCGCTGAAACCCTGGGGCTGCTTCGCAGCCCTTTCGCGACACAAGGCCGCTCCTACGCGGCTCCGTATCAACCCACCAGGCCAGGCTCGAAGGGGATGCTCTGCACCACCTCCAGCTCGTACCCGGCCAGCCCGGCATATTTCAGTGGTGGGCCCAGGTGACGCAGCTTGCCCACGCCCAGGTCCTGCAGAATCTGCGCGCCGGTGCCGACCTCGGAGTACACCTTCGACTGCCCTCGCTGGTAAGGCCGCACCGGGTGGGTGAGCTGCGGTACGCGCTCGAGCAAGGCTTGGGAGGACTCATGGTTGGCCAGGATCACCACCACACCGGCGCCTTCCTCGGCCACTTTCTGCAGCGCCGCCCACAGCGTCCAGTTGGGTGGCCCGGCGTATTCGGCACCGACCAGGTCGCGCAGCGGGTCGATCACATGCACCCGCACCAGGGTCGGTTGCTCGCGGCGGATGGTGCCCATGACCATGGCCATGTGCCCCCCCCCTTCGATGCGGTCCTCATAGGTGACCAGGCGGAAGGTGCCATGCACGGTCGGCAGTTCGCGTTCGCCGATACGCTTGATGGTCTGTTCGGTACTCAGGCGGTAATGAATCAGGTCGGCGATGGTGCCGATCTTGATCCCATGCCGGGCGGCGAATACCTCCAGGTCGGGGCGGCGGGCCATGGTGCCGTCGTCATTGAGCACCTCGACGATCACCGAAGCCGGGGTGAAACCGGCCAGGCGCGCCAGGTCGCAACCGGCTTCGGTGTGCCCGGCACGGGTCAGCACGCCACCTTCGCGGGCGCGCAGGGGAAAGATGTGCCCCGGTTGCACCAGGTCCTCGGGGCAGGCGCCGGGGGCCATGGCTGCGGCCACGGTGCGCGCGCGGTCGGCGGCGGAAATGCCGGTGGTCACGCCGCTGGCCGCTTCGATCGACACGGTGAAAGCGGTGCTGAACACGCTGCCGTTGGCCGGTACCATCTGTTCCAGGCCCAGGCGCTGACAATGTTCTTCGGTCAGGGTCAGGCAGATCAGGCCACGCGCTTCGCGGGCCATGAAGTTGACGGCCTGGGCGTCGCAACGCTCGGCGGCGATCAGCAGGTCGCCTTCGTTTTCCCGGTCCTCGTCATCCACCAGCAGGACCATCTTGCCCTGCCGGTAGTCCTCGAGAAGTTCCTCGATGGTGTTGAAAGCCATGTTGCACGCTCGCGGTAATGGGGTGATTATTATGGTATACCATCATACATAAATATCGCCGTAACAGGAGAGCAGCGCATGAAGGCCTACTGGATCGCCCACGTGGACGTGACCGACCCCGAGCAATACCAGCAGTACACCCAGCGCGCCCCGGCTGCCTTCCAGGCGTTCGGTGGCCGCTTTCTGGCCCGCGGCGGACGCAGCGAGGCGCTGGAAGGGCGGCCTACCCCTCAGCGTAGCGTGGTGATCGAGTTCGATTCGTACGAGCAGGCGCTGGCGTGTTACCGGTCCGCGCTGTACCAGGAGGCGTGCAGCCATCGCCAGGGCGTGGCGAAAGCCGAAGTGATCATCGTCGAAGGGGCCGAGCCTTGAGTGTTGCCTGATGCCCTCTTCGCGGTTCAACCCGCGAAGAGGGCGGACCTGCGTCAAGGCATGCCAGGCAGCTCGTGCGGTCGCAGGTCGAACACCAGTACCTCGGCATCCACCCCATTGCCCAGCTCCAGCAACTGTTCCTGCCTTACCCGAACGCCATCCCCTTCATTGAGCCGCTGCCCATTGAGCTCGACACTGCCACGGGCCACATGCACGTAGGCATGGCGATTCTCCGCCAAGGTCAGCGTGGCGCGTTCGTCTGCGTCGAACAAACCGGCATACACCCGCGCATTCTGCCGCACCTGCAACGAACCCTCGGCACCATCCGGCGAGATGATCAAACGCAGCTTGCCGCGCTTTTCCTCGGCACTGAAATGCTGTTGCTGGTAACGCGGCGTGGCGCCTTGCACGTTCGGCACGATCCAGATCTGCAAAAAATGCACCGGCTGCACCTGGCTGTGGTTGAACTCGCTGTGGGCCACGCCATGGCCGGCGCTCATCAGTTGCACATCGCCCGGGCGGATGACCGAGCCGGTGCCCAGGGTGTCCTTGTGCTCCAGTGCGCCTTCCAGCACATAGGAGAAAATCTCCATGTCACGGTGCGGGTGCTGGCCAAAGCCCTTGCCGGCGATGACGCGGTCGTCGTTGATCACCAGCAGGTCGGAGAAACCTTGCTCTTCCGGGTTGCGGTAATGGCCGAAGGAGAAGGTATGGAAGGATTTCAGCCAGCCATGGAAGGCCAGGCCGCGGTCGTTGGCGTTGCGTACGGTAAGCATGGTGGTTCTCCTTGATAAGCCTGATCTGCTAAGGCATCAGGCTGCTGATGGGAGAAGCTTAACTGTCAACTTGGTTGTTAAAAAATAAGCACACGCGTGAATAACTGTCTCTTCCAGGCTGACTATCGGGGAAGTGACGCGTAGGACAATGCAACGTGTCCTGTAGGACTGTTCCTGTACCGTTCGGGCGCGATTTTCTTGGTCTTGGTGGGTGCTAGCCTCCCGGTTTCGCTTGAGGAATCTACGGATGGCACCTTTCAGGATTCACGATCGACCCCAGGCCTTGAATGGAGACCGTACCACTACAGGGGCCGTATGCCTGGCCAGTAACGCCGGATTCAAGGTGCAGGGGCGTGAGGCCTTGAGGCTTAATGACAAGACCACTCCATGCCCTGTTTGTGGTGAGGTCGGAACGCTCGTGGAGGGCGTATCACACTTCATCATCCAAGGGCGCCCGGCGGTAGTTGATGGGGCTTTGGTAGCCTGTGCGTGCCCAGCGGGTAGCAACCGTGTCATGGCCACGGGAGGACTTGGCGAAACGACAAGGTCCGCGACGACACAGCAGGCGAGCCAGGCGTCAATATCAGCTCAAGGTGGCTCCATCTCTCCCATCAAGCTTGCGCTTGCAGAAAGCAAACCGCTGCCTGCCACTTGCAACCACCCTGACATGATGGAGCCGGTAGCGAGCTATATCGCGGGGGAAATGAACCGCAACATCACACACCCATCCGTACGGAAAATGAAGAAGCTGACCAGCTTTGACGCGACAGAGGAACGTTCAAAATTTCTAGAGCTTCCTTGGTATGCACGTCTTTTACCGCCTGACTTTCAATCAATGATGGTTGCTAACACTGCTGCCGCGATGGCGCTTTGGGCAGAGCGGGTTGGTCAGGACAGGCCATGGGATCATAAGAAGTCCATCAGGCAACAATTCAGTGGGGTTTGGCACAAACAAGGTGAAGTTGACTACTTCTACGATATCTGGTGGAACATCCATTACGGCTATGTAGGGCGGGCTGGTGGTCTGTCTGAAAGCGCTCTTCTGGACGGTGCCGGGCTTGAGCAGATTGCATCAGATACCATTCGGAAGATTGATGATTGGGATGAACAAGATGGGCCTCGTCGCTACGCAGACATCGACGGGATGCGTGCTTGGGATGATATAGGCGATCGTGTCTCAATCAGTATTGGTATCAAACTGCACAAGCAGCAACCAGACGATGGGATTACGGCAAAGGTGCTTATGGATGAGGTACTAGCAGTGTCATTGTCAAGCTGGGGAGGTAGCGTACGTGACCACCTCTGCAGATAAACCGAAACGGCATTTCTGGCGCTGGGTGGTCGCGATTATGTTCAGCCCAATCGTCTTTTGGTATGTAGCCATACCGCGCTTGAGTTTTCATTTTTCTGACAAGGGGCAGGGGCGTCTTGGCTATATCTTGAACGTCCAAGATAACATTGCAAAAGGCGAGATCTACCCAGGTGAAACCACCGGCGGCGCCGGGCATATCTTCCCCAACGACCAATTCTTCATGCAATTCGATTGGAATAACCGAGGTAAATGGCACTGCATTCGGGCCAAGCCCAGGTGGCCGAGGATCCATATCTACATCGGGCCGGACGGTGCCATAGATAGCCGCACCGATGGCAGATTCATCGAAGCCTGCGGGACGTTTCCGCCATAGCAGCAAAAGACCCGCCTGGGCGGGTCTTCTAGCCATCGATTTACTGCAGGTGCACTTTAAGTTCGGTGCCCGCCTGTCTCATCGCCGCCTTCACCGCCGGCACCTCGCTCAACGGGTTCAACAACCCATAGTCATGAATCATCCCGTTGTAGCGCACCGAGGTCACCGTCACGCCAGCGGCATTCAGCTTGCGGGCATACGCCTCACCTTCATCGCGCAACACGTCGAACTCGGCCGTCTGCACCAGGGCCGGCGGCAGGCCTTTGAGCTGTTCGCTGCTGGCGCGCAGCGGCGAGGCGTAGATCTGTTCCCGTGCCTTGGCATCGGTGGTGTAGTTGTCCCAGAACCATTTCATCATCCCGGTGGTGAGGAAGTGCCCCTCGGCAAACTGCTTGTAGGAAGCAGTCTCGAAGCTGGCATCGGTGACCGGCCACAACAGCAGCTGGAAGCGCAGCGCCGGGGTACCGGCTTCTTTGGCCTTGAGCGCGACCACCGCCGCCATGTTGCCGCCGACGCTGTTGCCGGCCACGGCCAGGCGCTTGCCGTCCACGCCGATTGCCTTGCCATGCTCGGCCACCCAGCGGGTCGCGGCGTAGGCCTGGTTGATCGCCGTCGGATAATGCGCTTCCGGCGACGGGGTGTAGTCGACATAGACTGCCACTGCGCCAGAGCCGACCACCAGGTCGCGGATCAGCCGCTGGTGGGTCGGGAAGTCACCGAGCACCCAGCCGCCGCCGTGGAAGAACATGAACACCGGCAGGTCGCCCTGCACATTGGCCGGGCGTACCACTTGCAGCGTGATCGACTGGCCATCGGCCTGGATGGTGTGTTGCTTCACCTCGATGCCGGAGAGGTCGACCTTGACCGAAGCCTGGGCACCGGTCAGCACGGCACGGGCGTCTTTCGGGCTGAGCTGTTCCAGCGGCTTGCCGGCACCTTGTTGCAACGCTTCGAGGAACGCCTGGGTGTGGCTTTCGACCCCAGGGCCGCCGGCAGCGAAAGCGCCGGAAACGGACAGCGCGAGGAGGGAAGCGGTGAGGGTTTTGTGGACAATGTTCATGAGCGAATCCTTTTCCATGCAAGTGTTGGTAATGGGCGTCTTGCCTGGCCTGGCGGGCCATCGCTGCGACCTGTGGGTAGATTAGGCAGATGCGCGGATGGGAAAAAGCCGCTATAAAGCGTTTGACTGTCACTACGAGCGAGACAATGAACCCTTACGAAGACATGCGCATCTTCGCCCAGGTGATGGAGGCCGGCAGTTTCACTGCTGCTGCCGAGCGCCTGGGCATGTCCAAGCAGTCGGTCAGCCGGCGCCTGATGCAGCTGGAAGAGCGCCTGGGTGTGCGCCTGCTGAACCGCTCCACGCGGCGCCTGGACGCCACCCCGCTGGGCCAGCACTACTACCAGTCGGCACTGCGCCTGCTGGGCGAGGTGCAGCAGGTGGAGCACGACATCAGCGGCCAGGCCCAGGCCTTGCGCGGCACCTTGCGCCTGAGCGCGCCGCTGTCGTTCGCCATGGCCCACCTGGGTTGCCTGCTGACGGAGTTCCTGCAGCTACATCCGCAGGTCGATGTGGAGGTGGACTTGAGCGACCGTGCCGTGGACCTGATCGGCGAGGGCTATGACCTGGCGCTGCGGATCGGCGTGCTGGAGGACTCCAGCCTGATTGCGCGGCGTATTGCAGGCGTCGAGCGGGTCTACTGCGCAAGCCCGGCGTATCTACAACAGCGCGGCGTACCCGCCACGCCTGATGAGCTGGCCGGGCACGAATGCCTGCCATATGGGCACTCACGGCAGGTGCAGTGGCAGTTCCGTCAGGCTGGCAAGGCCCAGGTGCTTCAGGTGAGCGGGCGCATGCGGGCCAACAACGGCGAGATGCTCAGGGACGCGGCGATTGCCGGGATGGGGGTGACTTACTTGCCGACTTTTATCGTTGGCCAGGCGTTGGCGGATGGGCGGCTGGTGACGGTGCTGGATGAATGGCGGCCGCCGGCGTTGCAATTGTCGGCGGTGTACCCGCAACACCGACAGGTGGCGCGGCCGGTGCAGGGGTTCGTGGCTTTCCTGCGCGAGCGACTGGTGCACTTGTGACCGCCTTGAAAGCCCGCTACAGGCTATGCTTGCTGGCATGAGCACACCACCGCCTTTGCGCCAGCCTTGCCCGCCTGGCGCCTGCGTTTGCGGCCGCGACCAGCTGGCTGACCACCCGCAGGCCGCCCAGCGCATCCTCCTGCTTACCCGCCAGGAAGAAAAACGCCTGCTTGAACGCCTGGAAAACCTCAAGGACCTGGAAGACCTGCAGCGCCTGCAGCAACGGATGTACGAAAACCTTGGCATCCGTGTGCACATCGCCCCCGGTTTCAACGAAGTGCGGACCATGCGCGGCATCGTCATCGAGCTGGACGACCAGCCCGGGCTGTGCCGCAAGACCCGCCAATCGATTCCGGCGGCGATCCGCCGGGGGCTGGAACGCAACCCGCAGGTCGCCTTCCGTCTGCTCGATACCCATGATTTGCTGCGGGATACCTGAAGGCCACCAGAAGCACTCCTACGAATGCCAGGCCGCTAATTTTTTCACAGCGTGCCACGTCTACTACAAGGCACCCCTGCGTCACGTGCGCAGTGGCATTCATCACTCAAGGAGACAGGCAATGACTTCCGTTTTCGACCGCGACGATATCCAGTTCCAGGTAGTGGTCAACCACGAAGAGCAGTACTCGATCTGGCCCGACTACAAGGCCATCCCCAACGGCTGGCGCGCCGTTGGCAAAAGCGGCCTGAAGAAAGACTGCCTGGCCTATATCGACGAGGTCTGGACCGACATGCGCCCGCTGAGCCTGCGCCAGAAAATGGCCGAAGCCGCTGCCCAGTGAGCGCAGTGAATCTGCTCTGCCTGCCGTACTCCGGCGCCAGCGCCATGGTCTACAGTCGCTGGCGGCGCAAGTTGCCGGCGTGGCTGCAGGTGCGCCCGGTCGAACTGCCTGGGCGCGGTACGCGCATGGCCGAGCCACTGCACACCAACCTGCAAGTGCTGGCCCGGCAACTGGCGGCCGAGCAACGCCTGGCGACCAGTGCCCCCTACGTGCTGCTCGGCCACAGCCTGGGTGCGTTGCTGGCCTTCGAACTGGCCCACGAGCTGCAGGCGCAGGGTAGCCCGCCACCCATGGCCCTGTTCGCGTGTGGAACCGCTGCGCCGACCCGCCGCGAGGACTACGAGCGCAACAATTGGCGCGAACCCAAGGGCGACGCCGAGCTGATCAGCGAATTGCGCGAGCTGCAGGGCACCCCCGAGGAAGTGCTGGCCAACACCGAGCTGATGAGCCTGACCTTGCCGATCCTGCGCGCCGACTTCCTGCTCTGCGGCACCTACGCTTACCGCCAGCGCCCGGCGTTGCAGTGCCCGCTGCACGTGCTGGGTGGCGTGGACGATCGCGCCAGCGACGAGCAACTGCAGGCCTGGCGCCAGGAAACCCATGGACCGTTCTCGCTGCAGATGTTCCCGGGTGGGCATTTCTTCATTCACGAACAGGAAGACCAGGTGCTCGCTGCGCTGGTCGCATCGCTCGAACCGCTTCGGCTTTCCGCCTGATTGACGTCACCGCTTGCCTGGGGGAGGCTAGGCCTTTTCCAGGCAAGGGGCAGGCAATGCTGATCGATCCACACAAGGCGACGCTGCTGGTCGTCGACATCCAGGAAAAGCTCATCGGCGCCATGAGTGACCCTGCAGGCACCCGCGCACGGGCCCGCTGGTTGCTGGCAGCGGCCGCCGAACTGGAGCTGCCGACGGTGATTTCCGAACAGTATCCCAAGGGCCTGGGGCACACCCTGGCCGAGCTGCTGGCCGCAGCGCCAGCTGCCGAGGTGGTGGAGAAAAGCCATTTTTCCTGCGTGGCCGCCGGGTGCCTGCCCGCCAGCTTGATGGCGCGCGAGCAAGTGATCGTCTGCGGCATGGAAACCCACGTCTGTGTGCTGCAGACCGTGCTCGGCCTGCTGGCGCTGGGCAAGCAGGTGTTCGTGGTCGAGGATGCCTGCGACAGCCGCACCCCGGCGAGCAAGGCCGCGGGCCTGGCGCGCATGCGTGCTGCCGGTGCGCAGGTGGTGACCCGCGAGATGGTGTTGTTCGAGCTGATGGGCACTGCCAGCCACCCGCTGTTCCGGCACATCAGCAAGACCTACCTGGTCGGTGAACAGCCCTGAACGCCCGGATACTGGCGGCCGGGCTGATCGCCCTGGCGCTGTTGCAAGGTTGCGCCGGGCGCCGTGAGGAAGCACTCGAAGCAGACCCGGCCAAGGTCCGCGCGCAACTGCTGCGGTTGTTGCCCGCCCAGGCCAGGGACCGCGAGGGCTGGGCCAGGGACATTCAGCAGGCATTCGAAGCCCAGCGCATAGCCCCGAGCAAGAGCAACCTGTGCGCGGTGCTGGCCGTGACCGAGCAGGAGTCGACCTTCAACGCCGACCCGCAGGTACCCAACCTGGGGCGCATTGCCCGCGAGGAAATCGACCGCCGTGCCGCACGCCTGCATGTTCCCAGGCTGCTGGTCGATGGGGCGCTGAAGACCCCTTCGGCCAACGGCAAGAGCTACCAGCAGCGGTTGCAGGCGGTGCGCAGCGAGAAGCAGCTGAGCGAACTCTACGACGAGGTCATTGCCCGCGTGCCGCTGGGCAAGACCTTGCTCGGTGGATTGAACCCGGTGCATACCGGCGGGCCGATGCAGGTCAGCATCGACTTTGCCGAACGGCACGCGCGCGATTACCCCTACAGCTACACCGGCAGCATCCGCCAGGAAGTCTTTACCCGGCGTGGCGGCATGTATTTCGGTATCGCCCACTTGCTCGGCTACCCGACAAGCTACCAGCGCCAGCTGTATCGCTTTGCCGATTTCAACGCGGGCTGGTATGCCAGCCGCAACGCGGCCTTCCAGGCGGCCCTGAGCAAGGCGGCCGGGGTGACATTGGCCCTCGACGGGGACCTGATCGCACCGGGTTCGATCCTGCCAGGGGCCACGGAAAGGGCGGCGCGCCAGCTCGGCACCCGGCTCGGCCTGCGCAACCCGCAGATTCGCCGCCAGCTTGAGCAGGGCGACAGCCTGGCGTTCGAAGACAGCGAGCTGTACAGCGGGGTGTTCGCCCTGGCCGATGCGGCGGCTGGCAAACCGCTGCCACGGGCCGTGTTGCCCGGGATCGAGCTGAAGAGCCCGAAGATCACCCGCAAGCTGACCACGGCGTGGTTTGCCGGGCGGGTGGATGAACGTTATCAGCGCTGCATGAAGCGGTAGCAGCAAGGCGCCTGTGCCGGCCTCAGTCCTCGCCCAGTGCGGCCACCACCTGGTCGATACTGGCCTGCAGTCCGGCAAAGGCATCCTCGGGGTCACTCTCCACTACCACCAGCTTCGCCCCTGCCGTCCTGATCACTTCGACCACCGCCGGCTGCGGCTGGCGATGGTCCAGTACCACTGCCACCTCCTGTGCCTTCAGGTTGTGCTCCAGTGCCTGCAGTGCAGTGGCATCCCATGCGGCGGGCAGCGGCTGCTCCACCACATCCAGGTTCAGCCCGCTGGCCAGGTAGCCGAGGCGTTCCGACAGGCTCACCACGGTCAGGTTGTCGACCTTGGCCAGGCGTGTCTGGCTGCTGGCGGCAAGTTCCAGCAACTGGCGCTTGAGCCTGGCCAGGTTGCCCTGGATCGCCGCTTTGGCGTCCGGCGCGAGGCGTTCCAAGTCATTGGCTACCACGTCGGCCATGCGCCCAAGGTTGGTCGGGTTCAGCCAAGGGTAGGCGCCATAGGCATCGTCGTCGCTGACGGCAATACCAGGCAGCGCGCCGTCCACCGGCCGGGCGGCGTCGATCTCGACGATGCGGATATTGCTGCGCCGGGCCATCGGGTACAGCGGGTCGTCACGCCAGATCGAACGCACGCCGATCACTGCATCGGCCTGCTGCGCGGCGTCTTGCAGGCTGGCGCCACCACGCCCGCTGAAATACGCAGGCTGACGGCTGGCCGGCAGGTTGGCCGGTGCTGCGCGCTTGAGCTGCACCGCGGTGCCGTCGAGCAGGGCGCTGGCCAGGCTGTGAGTGACTGGCAGGCTGGTCAGCACCTGGGTGGCGAAAGACAGCGATGGCAGGCTGGCCAGGGCCAGCGCCAGGGTCAGGCGTTTGAGGTTCATGCCGGGTTTCCTTGCAGGCGGGGGACGAGGGCGCGGGCCAGCGCAGCCAGGGCAAAGCAGATGCCGGCAACCAGGATGATCGCGGCACCCGACGGCACCGGCAGGTCGAATACGATCGGCAGCAGGATGCCGAGCAGGGTGCTCGAGGTGGCAATCAGCACCGACAGGAAGAAAAAGCCCTTGAGCGACTGGCTGACCAGGCGCGCAGCGGCGGCCGGGATCACCAGCAGCGCCCCGACCAGGATCGCCCCGATCACCTTCACCGCCGCTACCGTCACCAGGGTCACCAGCACCACGAACAGGTAATCCAGGGGCTTCACCGCCACCCCGCGCACCGCCGCCAGCTGCGGGTTGAAGCTGGCCAGCATGATGCGGTTGTACAGGGGCACGGCCAGGGCCAGCACCAGCAGCGCGACGATGCCCAGCACCAGCAGGTCCTGGCCGCTGACGGTCAGCACCGAGCCGAACAGGACGTTTTCCAGGATATGCACATTGATCTTGCCCGCCAGCATCAGCAGCAGGCTGGCACCCAGTGCCAGCGACACCGAGAGGAACACGCCGATCAGCGTGTCCGGCGCTAGCCCGGTGCGGTTGCGCAGGAAGTTGAGCAGGATGCCGAACAGCAGGCAGTAGCCGAACAGGCTGCCGTAAGGGCCAGTGTAGGGTTCGCCCAGCAGGATGCCGATGGCCACGCCGGTCAGCGCCGCATGGCCGACCGCCTCGGAGAAGAAGGCGAAGCGCTTGACCACCACCAGGGTACCCAGGCCGCCCAATACCGGACCGATCATCAGCCCTGCCAGCAAGGCGTTGACGACGAAGCCGTAGGCCAGTGCCTCGGGCAGGTAGCCGGCCGTGGCCCAGCCCTGGACCAGCAGGCGCAAGGATTCAAGGCTCATCAGGCAAGCCCCCCGCTGCGTGGGTGAACGGAGAACAGCCCAAGCAGGCGCTCCGGGCTCAGGGCCTGGGCCGGCGGGGCATCGAACAGCACCTGGCGGTTGAGCCCGGTCACGCGGTCGCTCAGGCGCAGCACGGCCTGCAGGTCGTGTTCGATCCACAGCACGGTGGTGCCGGCCTGGCGCCAGCCGCGCAGCAATTGTTCGAACACCTGGATACCGGCTTCATCCAGGGCCGACATCGGCTCGTCCAGCACCAGCAACTGCGGCGCGGGAACCAGGCCCTGCGCCAGCAGGACGCGCTGGCGTTCGCCGCCCGACAGCGCGCCCATGCGCCGCTTGCGCTTGTCGAGCATGCCGACTCGCGCCAGGGCTGCGTCGATGGCCGGCTGCACCCGGCGCGACAGGCCGAGGAACGCAGGGCGGCGCTGGCACATGGCGGCCATGAAGTCGTCCACGGTCATTGGCAGGCCACGGTCGAACTCCAGCGCCTGCGGTACGTAGCCAATCACTTCGCGCTCACCAGGCCAGTGCAGGGTCAACTGGCCCTGGTGCGGCATCTGCCCGAGCAAGGTTTTGATCAACGAACTCTTGCCGCCGCCGTTGGGGCCGACGATGGCATGCACGCTGCCAGCGGCGACGCTGAAGCTGACCTGCTCGAGGATGCGCGTGCGGCCCAGGCACAGGTCGATGCCGGTGAACTCGATGCGCGGCCCGCAGGTAGCCAGCAGGTTGGCCGCGGCGGTCATGCGCGGTTCTCCTGGATGGCGCGCACGACGGTGTCGAGGTTGCGCTGCATTTCCACTTCGTACTTGTCCTTGGTGTATTCGCCATAGGAAATGTGCGTGAGCGGGTAAAGACGCACACCGGATTCACGCTGGATGGTTTCGACATAGGCGGACGGGAAGTCCATTTCCGAGAAGATCACCCGCACATCCAGGGCCTTCAGCTGGTCGATGGTCTTCTTCAACTGGGCCGGGCTGGGCTCGATGCCATGCGCGGGCTCGACCACCGCCGTCACCTCCAGGCCGAAGTCGCGTACCAGGTAGTCGTAGGCAGCATGGATGGTGGCCACCCGGAAGCTGGCGCCGGGCGCCTCGGTGACCTTGGCCAGGGCCTCGGCCCGCAGGGCGCGCAAGCGCTTGGCGTAGGCGCGGGCATTCTGCGTGTACAGCCTGGCGTTGTCCGGGTCGAGCTTGCCCAGTTCGCGAGCGATATTGTTGACCTGGGCGATGCTGGTGCTGATCGACAGGAAGGTGTGCGGGTTGACCACCTTGCCGGCACCACGGGCGGCAATGCCGGTGGCCGCCAGCAATGGCACGTTCTGGTTGGCCTCGATGGTGTGGATGCCGGGCTTTTCGCTGGCGGCGATCATGCGGTCGGCAAAATCGTCATGGCCCACGCCGTTGAGTACCACCACATCCAGCGTGCCGATGCGCTTGATGTCTTCCGCCCGTGGCTCGTAGGCGTGGGGGTTGAAACCTGCCGGAATCAACGGCACCACTTCGGCCTTGTCGCCGACGATGTTGCTCACATAGCTGTAATAGGGGTGCAGGGTGATGCCGATGCGCAGCGGCTTGCCGTTAGCGGCCAGGGCCGACAGCGGCAGGGCAAGGGCCAGGAGCAGGGCGAGGGCGGAGCGGAGCATGGAGGAGTCCTTGGATTCAGTGACGGTGTTCGCGGGTGACCCCGGCGTCGTAATGGCTGACCACCTGGCGCCAGCCGGCAGCGATCAATGCGGCCTGGCCGAGGTCGTCCGGGGGCGCAGCGGCGCTGTCGCGGCGCAGCCAGACATCCGCCTCGCCAGCACTGTCGCTCGGCACGATCAACAGCAGGCTGCCGGCCACTTCCGGGGCCTGGCTGCGCCCCAGGTAGGCTCCGGCTTGCAGCCATGACCACTGGTGGTTGCCGCGGCTCTGGCTGCCGGCATCGACCACGAACGGTGGCAGGCCTTCCTCGGCCAGGGCGCTTACGCTGGGGACGGCGGCGTTTTCTTCACGCAGCAGGCGGATTTCGTCGAAGGCCACCCGCAGGTCGGTGTACAGGCCTTGCTCGGCGGCGGTGAGGTCGCGCCGGGCATCGATCTGGTGGCTGGCGATGGCCTGTGCGTCCTCGCGCTCACCGCGCACCAGCACCACGCTGGCGGCGAGCACCACGATCAGCAGGCTGACCAGCAGCACGTAGAGGGTTTCGTGCCCGGCACCGGCCGGGCGGATCACTTGGCAGCGGCTCATGGCTGGGTGATATCGGCGTGGTCGACTTCCACCACATGCCCGGGGCCGGCATCGAACAGCACGTAGAATTCGCCGTCCGGGCGCTTGAAGGTCAGCGTCGAGTCATCACCGAGCTTGCCGCCGACCAGTACCTGTTCATCGTAGCCGATCACATCCAGCGTCACCCCAGGGGCACCGCTGCCATCCGAGAAGCCACCGGTGCACTTGACCTGGCCACCGGCCAGTCCTTCGCATTCGCACATCGGGTTGTGTGCCAGGGCGGGGCCAGCGCCCAGCACCAGCACAGGCAGGGCGAGGATGCGCAACAGGTGTTTCATTTCTTGTCTCCTTGTTTCTCGAGCCAGGCCACGGTGGCGGGCGATGCCTTGGCCAGGGGGACTGACGCCTGGTGCAGGCTGCCGTCCCAGCCTTCCAGGGTGATCCAGATCTGCGCGTCCGGGCGGGTGCGGGGCGGGATGGGCAGCGAAGTGCCCATGTGGTAGGGCGCGCCAAAGAAAATCGTGCCGGCGGCGCGCAGGCTGCGCGGCTTGCCGATGCGCAGGTAGGCGGCCTTGACCTCCTTGATACAGGCCTTGCACAACGAGGCGTTGAACACCTTGAAGTACCCGGCCGGGCCATCGGCGCGGGGGGCCTCGTCACGCAGCTCGGCCAGGTCGAGGCGGTAGGGGCCGACCTGGATGTCGCTGATCACATTGGCGCCAAGGCCGGCTTCGCCACGGAACAGCCTGGCGTCGGCGAAGTACTTCGGCATGAAGCCCAGCGGGATGAGAACCAGCAGGATATTCAGGTGGAAGCGCCACTTCAGCCACAGCTGCTTCAGCGGGCTGGCGGGCAGCGCGTGTGCCTTGCTCATGGGCGGACCTCCACGGTGCTGCCGGTGCGTGCCGGGTGCGGCGTGCGTTCGCTGCGCTTGAGCGCGGCGGCGGTGGCCTGGGCGGTGCGTCTGGTCCAGATCAGCAAACCGCTGAACACCATCAGGGTGAGGACCAGGCCGAAGAAGAACCACACCAGCTTGATCGGCAGGCCGCCGAAATCGCCGGTATGCAACGGGCGCATGGATTCGGTGACGACTTCCAGCGCCGAGCGGTCGCCGAGCAGGAACTGGCTGTCGATCTGGCGCGTATAGGGGTTCACCGAAGCGCTCTGGAACATCAGTGGGTACCAGCCCGGCCCGCCCAGGGTGACGTGGCTGTAGGCTGTGGCTGGCAGGGTGATGAAATTGACCTCCAGGCCCGGGATCGCAAGGCCGGCAATGCGTGCGGCTTCATCCAGGTCGATGCGCGGTGCGGGGCTGCCGTCCGCGGTTTGCGGCACGTCCTCGCGGGCGATCACCGGCACCACCGGGCGGCTGGAAATGGTGATGTGGTTGTCGAACAGGATCGCCTGGATCAGAAACCAGGTGCCGGTGATGGAGATGACTGCAATGAACCAGATCGACCAGACCCCGGCCAGGCGGTGCAGGTCGCCCCAGAAAATCCGCGAACCATGGCCGGTGCGCAGTGGTTTGAAGAAGCCTTTCCAGAATTTCTTGTACACCACCAGGCCGGTGACCAGCGACGCCAGCATGGGCAGCCCGAGCAGCGACACCAGGTACCAGCCCCAGCTGAAGCCATTGGTGAACGGCACCAGCCACCAGCCGTGCAGGGCACGGGTGAAGGCCTCGAAGTCGAAATCCGGTGTCTTGCCCTGGATCGCGCCGGTGTAGGGGTTGACGTACAGCGTCGGGCTGGTGCCGTCAGGCAGGGTGACATCGGCCTTGACGGCAAAGTGCGAGCCGTCGGGTTGGCTCAGGCGCTCGACCACCATGTCGGGCTCGGCCCTGTGCAACGCATCCAGCACCTGCTGGAAGCTCAGGCGCTCGACATCGCCATCGGGCTTGTTGGCGCGTACGTCCGGGTTGGCCAGCCAGACGATTTCCTGGCTGACCACGGCGAGCATGCCGGTGAAACAGACGATCAGAACAAAGAACCAGATCGGCAGGGCGAGCCAGCTGTGGACCAGGAACCAAAGCCTGGATTTCGATTTTTTCGCGGTTTTGGCCATCGGACAGTCTTCTGCAAGGGTGGTCGAGCGTGTGCCCAGCCAAAGAGGCTGTACTGATAAGGACGAATGAGAATCAAAATCCTGCCGTTTTAAATGCAAGTAAATGTTTCAGAAACACCAAGGCCGACCTGGGGCGTATGGCGCCAGGCCGGCCAGGCATTGGTTGGCAGCGGGTCAAGCGCGGCTGAGGGCGACCGCTGCCTGCTGCCTGCCGTGCAGCTGGGCCAGGTCCTGGTACAGCGCGCGGCCGATCTCCGCAGCGCGTGCCGGCAGCACCGAAAGCAGGGTGTCGCTCAGGCCGTGGCTGTTTTCGCAGAAGCCTTGCAGGTACACCGACGCCTGCAGGTCGGGGCTGGCCAGCACGCGGTAGTTGCGGTCGACGGTGAAATCGTCAAGGTAGCCGGCCAGTGGTGCCAGCAGGTCACGGTGCGAGCGGCGTTCGTAGCCGGTGGCGAGGATTACCGCGTCATAGCGGTGGGTCTGCTGCTGGCCGGTGGCAAGGTCACGCAGGGTCAGCTCCAGCCCTTCGCGGGTGGCCAGCACCGTTTCCACCTGACGTCGGCACAGCACGTTGTGACGGTACTGGTGCGCCACTTTCTGCCGGTAGAGGATGCCGTAGATGCGCTCGATCAGGTTGAGGTCGACCACCGAGTAGTTCGTGTTGTGGTATTCGCCGAGCAGCTTGCGGCGTTGGTCGGCCGGCTCGTTGTAGACCAGGTCGGTGTAGTCCGGGGCGAAGATCTCGTTGACGAACGGGCTGTCATCGGCAGGCTTGAGCGCCGAGCCGCGCAGAATCATGTCGACCTTGACCGACGGGTAGCTGTCGTTGAGGTCGATGAACGCCTCTGCGGCACTCTGGCCAGACCCGATCACGGCAATGCGCATCGGCGTGCCGGCGGTGCACGGCAGCTTGTTCAGGCTGCTGAGGTACCGGGAGTGGTGGAATACGCGCGGGTCATCCGTGAAGGCAGCGAACTTCTCCGGGATTTTCGGGGTACCGCCGCTGCCGACCACCACCGAACGGGTGCGGCGGCTGTATTCGCGGCCTTGTACGTCACGCGAGACCAGGCGCAGGTGTTCGACCCGGCCTGCCTGCACTTCCGGTTCGATACGCAGCACCTCCTCGCCGTACACCGCCTGGGTAGCGAAGTGCTCGGCGGCCCAGCGCAGGTAGTCGTCGTACTCGAGGCGGCAGGGGTAGAAGGTGCCGAGGTTGATGAAGTCGGCCAGGCGCTGCTTCTGGTGCAGGTAGTTGACGAAGCTGTAGGGGCTGGTGGGGTTGCGCAGCGAAACCAGGTCCTTGAGGAACGAGATCTGCAGCTCGCTCTGGGTCGCCAGGGTTTCGCCGTGCCAGCGGTAGTCCTGCTGCTTGTCGATGAACAGTGCATCGAGGGCATGGCCCTGAGACTCGGCGAGTTCTTCCAGGGCGATGGCCAGGGCCAGGTTGGAAGGGCCGAAACCCACGCCGATCAAGTCTTTTACAGTTTCCGTGTGTGCAGACTGGCTCATGGCTGCGATTCCATAGTGGTCGAATGTGGACGCACGCCGGGAGTAGGCCGGCGCCTGCGTAGGTACATGGGTTGGAACGAGCCACACGCCCGGGAATTTACCGGTGGCCGGCTGCGCGATTTGCACGCTGGGCTAAAGACCTGCGCCTGGCGGCCGATAGGCAGAACAGTCCAGGGACCATTTTTTTATTGCAGGGAGAAATACATGACCGCAATCGCAGCAATCAGCATCGGCAGCACGAGCCAAGTGTCGGGCAGCGCCTCCGGCGTCGCTGGCCAGGATGTGCAGAAGAGCGAAGAAAGCGGGGCCGGCACCCAGGCCGACCTGTCGAAAGTGAACGCTGGCAGCAAAGCCAAAGGCGCCGAGGGCAGCAGCGACAGTTCTGAACCTGCGCACATCAGGCAATTGCGCGAAATGATCAAGAAGTTGCAGAAACAGTTGGCCGACGAGCAGAAGCAACTGGCTCTGGTGATGGCTCAGCAAATGGAAGAAACGGCCAAGCTGGCGGCCGTGAGTGCCAGGCAGGCGAGCATCGCCACGCTCAATGGTGAAATCCTGCAGGCCACCGCGCAGTTGCTCGAAGCGCTGCAGAAGACCGGTGGCAGCAGTGCGGGTGGGATGGTCAGTACCCAGGCCTGACGCTGGCAACGGCGCCCGCCTGGCCAGGGCAGCTGCCAGGAGGCTCTTGCAGGAGCGGATTTATCCGCGATGAGGCGCCGCGCGGGCGGCGCTCGATCGGCCAGGCGCCATTACTCTTTCGATGAACACGCCCTTGGCTTAAACGGCAATGTCACCCGGCACCGTCATTCTGCCGCCAGGCGCCCTTTGTTCTGCCGCTCCGCCTTGTACTGCATGGCTACCGCCGGCGCTGGCTTGGCGGCACCGGTTTCCAGCCACTGGCGCATGCGGCTGGCATCGGCGAAGTGGGTGTACTTGCCAAAGGCATCGAGGATGACCATGGCCACCGGGCGGTTGTCCATGCGGGTCAACAGCACCAGGCAGTGCCCGGCCTCATTGGTGAAACCGGTCTTGGTCAGTTTGATGTCCCAGTTGCTCTTGTTCACCAGGTGGTCGGTATTGCGGAAGCCCAGGGTGTAGTTGGGCTTGCGGAAGGCTACGGTCTTCTCCCGGGTGGTCGACAGCTCGCTCAGCATCGGGTACTTGCGCGAGGCCATCAGCAGCTTGGCCAGGTCGCGGGCAGTGGACACGTTCTGCGTCGACAGGCCGGTCGGTTCGACGTAGCGGGTGTGCGCCATGCCCAGGCTGCGGGCCTTGGCGTTCATTGCCTTGATGAACGCCGGGTAGCCACCCGGGTAATGGTTGGCCAGGGTATTGGCCGCACGGTTCTCCGACGACATTAGGGTAATCAGCAAGGTTTCGCGGCGGTCCAGCTGGCTGCCCAGGCGCACACGCGAATACACGCCTTTCATTTCCGGGTTGTTGGCGATGGTCATGGTGAGCATTTCATCCATGGGCTGCTTGGCGTCGAGCACTACCATGGCGGTCATCAGCTTGGTCACCGAGGCGATCGGCACCACGCGGTCGGCGTGGTTCGAATACAACTCCTGGTTGGTGTTCAGGTCGATCAGCAAAGCGCTGCCCGAAGCCAGGTGCAGCTTGGACGGGTCACGTTGAACCTGGGCCGGGGATTGTGCAGCAGCGGTCGACGGGAGGGTCGCGGTACCTGTGAGCAACAGCAGCAGGCTGAGAATGGACAGGGATGTTTTCACGTTGAGGCTCACTAAAAGTTGGTATGTCGTTGGCTGTGCAAGGGTTTTCCCCCAAAAACCGCTGCATTCTGGAGTATGGCCGAATTGCTGTCGAATGCCTTATGACTAAAGGGCGCAAGGTGAACGAAATTTAATCCTGTACCAATTTTGTACCAATTACGCTCGTTTCAAGCTTCGCCAGCTCGGTCCAATCGTTCGCCGAATTCAGCCATTTCGCGTAGGTCGAAAGCAGCACCTGAACCGAGTGCCCAAGCTGCCCTGCAATGAATGCCGGATTCATCCCTGACATGAGGCACATCGTGGCATAGGTGTGCCGGCAGTTGTACTGGGGGCGATGCTTGAAGCCCTTCGCTTCGACTGCCTGGTTGAAGTGTTTACCGGCGGTTTCAGGTACGGTGATGTGTGGAGACGAGCCTGCTGGCTGGAAGATGAACGGCGACTCGGTCGACACACGGCGTTTTTGCTTGGAACGGTAGTGCGCGATGTCCTTGGCCCTGGCCAGCGCGCCTAGGGCCCGGCTGTTCAGCATCACGGTGCGGGTGTATTTGGTCTTGGTCCGCTCGACCACCTGCTTTTCGACCACGATCCGGCAGATGTGAGCCGTCTTTTTCTCGAAATCAATCTCGTCCCAGCGCAGCGCCATGATCTCCCCGGTACGCATCCCAGTGTAAAAGGCGAACTCGTAGAATGCTGCGAACACCTGGTTGCACCGGGAAAAGTTTTTGTACATCCATTCGATCAGGGCATCCGCTTCTTCCACCGTGAAGGGGTCGACCTGCTTCCTGTTCTTCTGCGGCAACTGAATTGATGCCGCCGGGTTCCTGTCCACTACCTCGTCAAACACAGCTGCGCGGAACATCGCCTTGACCCGGGCGATAGCGGCGCGCTTGACTGTCGAACTCTTCCACTCGGTCTTCGCGACCACCTCTCTCAGCACCATCGGCGTGACCGCTTTGATAGGCAGTGTTGCCAGATGGGGCATCCAGTAGTTGTTCATCAAGCCTTTGTAGTTGACCCGCGTGTCGTGCACAACCTCCAGGCAGTTCAGCCAGCTCTGAGCGTATTCGCCAAACATCAGTTCGCTGGCTGGCGCCGTGTAGCTCGAGTCCGGGAACAGCTCGGCGTATCGTTTTTCGTCCAATACGCCGTGCTTGGCCAGGCTGATTACTTGAGCGCGTAAATCGGCTGCCGCTTTGATCCCCTTGGCGGTCTGGGGGTACGCGAGAGTTTCGGACCGACGCTCACCGTTCCAAGTAAAACGGATCCGGATTGATTTGCCGATGAGTTCGACTCCAGTGGGTAGCCCCAGCTTCCTTCCAGCCACGCTTCGTATCTCCTGATGCTGTAAAAAATCCGGCCGTCGATCTTCTTCCAGACCCCCTCGGGGATCACGCCGCGGCTTCGCTTGCCTTCCAGGGCCCGCTTGGTCGTACCGACCAGCTCAGCCATTCTTTCCTCCGGGACCTTGTCGGATACATAGGCCACCGGCTGGCGTTCTTCGTCTTGCATGATGGTCTCCACGCCGCCGGTGGCGGCAGGTTGGTGGTTAGGCCAGCAGCACCTCGCGCACGACTTCCCAGAGTCGAGCGGCTGGCCATTGGTAACGGTCGAAGTCAGTGTCGGGCTGCATTCCGTAGCGGCAGGTGGAATGGGCGCCGCGCTGATACTCCTCGCGCTTCTGCATGATGGTGGCGACTCGGCCGTCTCCGCCTGGCTCGGTGCGATGGTAGTCATACGCGACTGTCCGGTACTCCCCGCCCGCGTAAACCAGTTCGGTGCCTTGGTGGACCATGTCGGCGCGGCCATCCGGCGTCCAGGGACGCCCGCCACCCGCCTGGCGCTTCCCTTCATGTAGGTACAACACGAACTCGCCTTCGGCGTGCCGCACGGGCTCGTATCGGTGGTTGATCTGTTCACCGACAAGCACGCGGGATACGAAGCTGAAACGGTGGTCGTGGATCGCCGAGTGCTCGAAGCAGCTGCGGCGGGGCAGTTCTGGGTGCCACACGTGCAGGCGCTGGTCGCCCTGCAGCTGCACCTGAACGAAGCCCAGGCCGTGGAGCGTGATCTTGTCGGTCATCACGTCTTCGATGATCATTGCGGTTCTGCCTATAGAGAAGGAAATGGGGGGGTAAATGGATCTTCAAAATTTCGACAAAATTAAGTTGTCGGTCGCTGCGAATATTGGTGCTGGTGTGTTTGGGTTGGTAGTGCCTGGGTTTCTAATGATTTTTGTTTGGGCGCCCACTCTTTTCGAAAGATTGGATTTCTGGAAGTTATTAGTTTTGTCCTTGTCGGTTTGTCTGCCAACATTTCTTCTTCCATTTGGAGTTTCAGGTATATTCCATAGGCTGCTATGTCATGATAAGCCTGACGACGTTGCACTGTGGGGGACGCCCGTGGATTGGTATCTTCGGCATGCTTTTAATAATTCTTTAAATATGTATACGATTATATTGATCGGCTGGCTTTTGGATTTTACGGTTTTGGGGATTGTTTGGTTTCTTGTTTTTTGTGGCTTGCTAATGACGGCTTTGGAGTATGCTCACCTCCTAATGTTCAAAAAGCGACCTAGTGCTCTCTATAATGTTTGGTTTATTTTGGACTCTGGAGAAAAGAATGAGGACAAAAATAAAACGGATTTAGCTAGTTAGTTGGCGCAGGTCGAAATCAGTTCTTTCGGCACCTGAACGGTATCGCCGATCTGGGCGGCGACGATTGCCAGCATCGACGAACCCAGAATGGTTTCTGCCCGGCCTTCGCCTTCGCACTCGGCTACCGGGCTCCAAACAAGGGCTGCTACTTCACTGGAGGCCGATGACTCGATCAGGCGCACGTGCTTATCAAGCAGAGGCCCGCCCAGCGCCCAGTCTTCCCACGGGTTGTAGCGCTTGGTGTGCTCGGTGGCGCTGGCCTGGTACCGGGCGAACACGCGCCAGGGATTGCCGTACTGCGGCGGCACCAGAATCAGGTCCAGGCCTTCCGCCTTGCCGACGGCCCAGCCCAGCGCCTCGCCGGCCAGATCGGCCGTCTTCACTTCGATCAGGTCGGTCATGGCTTGTACCCTCTGGCGCGCATGGCCACCGACAGGCTCTTGACCGACTGTGCATGCGATACGATCTCTCCAGAGCGCATGCCAGAAAGGTCGCCGCCGCGGGCGCAGTCAACAAACTGCTCAAGCTCCTGCACTTGAGCCGGGATATGGCCGTCGGAAGAACAGGTGACCTCATATTCGGTACCGTCGACGACGATGCTTCGGGGGTGGCGCCAAAGCCCTCGAACGACAATGGTGGTGAATTCGCTCACAGCTGATACCTCTCATCAATCCAGCGCCCAGGCGCCAGAGCGGGTGTAGGTTCGGGTTGGGTTTCGTGCGGGGAGAGCTGGCGCTCGTTGCCGGCCTGCAGCTGGCTGTCGGGGATGCAGCTGATGCCGACCCCATTGAGCAGGTAGCAGGTGACGCCGCGCTGGCTGTCGTGCTGCACGTCGATGACGTTCTCGGTTGCGCTGGCACTGGTGGCCAGCAGCAGGAGGCAGAGGGCGAGGCGGGTCATCGGCTCAGTTCCTCGTCCGGGTCGAAGCCGTAGCGCCGGCAAAGCGCATGCGCCACCCCCGACCCACAGCAGAAGGCGTCCTTCATGAGCACCCAGCGCGGCTGCTTCATTCTGGTGGTGCCGCGCACCATGCGCACCGCAGTGCGGAGAAGATCGCCTTCGGTGAACTCACAGCCGGAGAGGGTGATGGTGCGACTCTTCCCGTTCAGGTGCTCGAGCGCTGCCCGGAACTGCTCGATGTACTCTTCCTGGGTTGATCCCCACCGGTTGACCAGGCATTCATCGTCAACTGGACAGCCTTCATCTTCAGGCTCGTCGGAAGGGGTTCCAGGCACCATCATGAACTCACTCTCCACAGCCTGAAGAAGGTCGGAGAAGCGCTTTGTGTTCCTGACGTTTACCTCAAGAACGCTGATCGGATGCGAGTGATGCAGGCCGAAAATGTCGTAGATGCGCGCCAGGTCTGGGTGCAATTGGTTTTCTTCAGGCATGACTTCGTCCTTGGCCGCCATATCGCGGCAGTGAGTTGTACAAGTGGTTGTGTTCGGTACAAGAAAATCGGCCGGTGGTCCGATTCAGTTCTCAAGCTGCGATACCGAGATTGCGTCTCGCCTCGCTTTGTCTATGGTGAGAGTTCACCCTTGGCATACAACTAAAGTCGTAGGAGGTCGACATGAGGATTCGCGGTGAAGTTTTCTGGGAGTGGGCTGATCCGACGCTTCACCACCGTACTCACGACGAGACCCTCAGTGATGGGACGTACATAGATGTTCAGGTGCGACTGTCGCGCACAGGTAACACGCAAATGTTCATTGGGGTGTATGCCGCAGGCGGCATGGCCCTTCATGAGGAGGCATTCGATTCCCGTCCCGGTGAATCCATGACCAGGGCTTTGGCCTGGGGTGTGGGCCGGGCTCGCCGGATCGCCACTGAGGCACAGCCGAAGTTCGACAGGGTCGCCTGCGCGAAATAGAGGGAGAGGGGTTACTGCTGGGTGGAGTACAAATGTGCTCCTGATTGATTTAGCCTTGTGCGCGCATGAAGGCAGCCATGTCGCCCATCTGCTCAATGATTGCGCGCTCTTCGGCAGCTGAAGACTTGATGAGCTTCTTCTTGCGCTTCTGGCACAGCCGGCAATCGACATTGGCCCAGTCGCCTGACAGCTCGGAGGATTCCCCGAGCCAGGTGCCGCAGGGGGCTTGCTCAATGTCTTCCAGGTCGGTGAATGGTGCGAAGTGCGTCTTCACGACTTCGCCCTTGGCTTTGCGGTGCGCTGGAACATGTTGACGTCATGCGCTCGCGGCAGAACTCCTGGCGCGCTCGGCTTTGCGCTGGCGGATAGGGCTGCGCGCCCGTCAAGCAATGCATCGCCCTCGTCTGTGATTTCCCACCACGCCGGGCTGCGCTGCACTCGGTTGAGCAAGCCCAGTTGGACCAGAACATCAAACCAGGTTTTGCCAATGTCGGCGCCCTGACCATCCTCAGCGCAATCACGGAAGCGCTTGAGCTTTCGGATAACCGTTTGGGCGAACTGTGGGAGCGCATCCCGCTCGGCCAGCTGGGCGCGCAGGGCGTCGCGCTCGGCCCTTAACTGTTTCGCATCAGCCATCAGGGCATTGGTTACCTTCTGCTTTTCCTCCGCCTGCCGCGCAGCGTAGGCGATTGCCTGATTGGCGACCTCAAGCTGCTCGGTCAGCCGCTCAACCTCGCCAGTATCAGCATGGGTGTAGAGCTTGATGCCGGGCGCAACCGTCATGCGGTCCACAAGCCAGGACAGCCCGGCGGCAGGGTCCAGCCACGCCACCGGCTCGGCCTGGTGCTGCTCGGCTGGCTCGGTACCGGCCATCGGCCCCAGGCCAACAATCGGCAACCCCGTCGCCGCCGCATCCCGCTCTGCCTCTTCTTTGGTCCACCAGAAGGCAGTACCAACCATCCAGGCTATAGGCTCGGGATGGGGCTGCGGGGCTGGTTGGCCGTAGCTCAGCACGCACAAGTGATCTGGCAGGCCATAGTGCTTTTGCACATGGGTGATGGTCCGGCGTAGAACCGTGCCGGTGTAGTCGCGGGCATCGTCGACCTCGCGGAGCAGAACCGTGTCGCCGACGGCGAACTCACGGTCCGAGCAATCTCGGATCTCGCCGGTCTTGAGGCCGCTGAGCAGGTCAGCCAGCGGGGTCTGTCGGATCTTCAGTTCGTGCTCACGCGGCACGCTGACCATCTCTGTGTTGCTGGATCGGTTTTCTGTAGGCATGGGTAACCTCAAGCGAGACGTTCAAGTTGTTGTTGGATGCGCCGGCCGATCCAGCGGACGACGAACACCGCCTTGCTGTTGCCGATGGCCTTGTAGCGCGGGCCGTCCGGGCATTCATCGGCGGGCTTGCCGCGATAGGGAATGCGGGTGTGGTCGCCGGCGAAGCCTTGGAGCCATTCGCACTCGCGTGGTGTAAGTCGGCGTACTTGGGCGTTTGCCTGCACCGCTTGCACCTCCGCCCGAGCTTCGAGGGTGTAGGCGTGGTCGGCCTGAACTCCGACGCCATCTGGCCCGCTGGAGGGATTCTCACGGAGTGCTCCGGCCTGAATGGCGTGGGCGACGATTGGCTGGCCGCGCCCAGTACCATCTTCACTGGCGTCGAAGCCTTCGGCCTTTAGCGTATGAGTTACCTCGCCAGTGACGCACACCGCGACCTGGCCGCCGGCGTTCGGGTGGCTGGCGCTGTGACCCATGGCTCGAAGTGTTGGGGCGAGGTGCCCGGCGTCGGCGCCGTGATCCTTGCAACTGAAGGCGATGCAGGGCTGACCTTGGCCAGCCTTGCCCCCGCCGGCAGACAGAGTTCCAACTACCTGGCCATCGCCGCCTTCAAGCCGCACTTCCGCTCTGCTGTTCTCGGCAAATGCCAGAACCGCATTCTCTTGTCCGCTGTTTCTGCCCAGCGTATGAGCCATGCCTTGCAGGACACATGGATCCTGCGTCCCGTGCACTACCAGCATGCCGTTCTCAGCGTCCTGTTGGGTGGCACTGCCGGCCGCCTTGCCGTTTGCCTGGAGGGTTCCGGTTACCTGTAGGCCGCCAGCCAGGTCAAAATCAGTACCGAGGCCGCCGCCCGCGCTGGCTCTGGAGCTCAAGGTTCCGGTCACGTAAGCGTCGGAGTCGAGCCGGTGGCTTGCGTTTGGCTGCGCCCGGAGCGATGGGGCAATACAGAAGGTCTCGCTCTCTATGTCCAAGCGAGTGTCCTTGGCCGTCAGTGTGGCGGCCTGGCTGACATTTCCCTGGAGGCCGTGGCCGCCATATGCCGGCACGCCAGCCAAGACCTCGGCTGCCGGCCCGTCTTCGCCCTCGCAATTTGGGCATCCGTACTGGCCCAGGCCTAGATCGAAGATCCATCCGCAGCCGCACTGGAGTGCAGGGCCGAATGGAGCTCGGCCGGCAACGTCTTGCCCCTCGCCTCGGCGCGGCGCAGTATCCCGACGCACGCCTTCGCGCTCAAAAAGTACTTCGAGGGGATCGAACCCTGCTCGAGCACTTGCGACAACGAACACACGGCGGCGTCGTTGGGCCAGGCCGAAATATTGGGCATCCAGAATCCGCCATGCGACTGTTCGCGTGGGTCCATACACACAACCAGCGTCCTTCCATTTGCCCCCTGGCGGTTGAAGTTCTTCGGATTCGCCCACCAGGGCGCCGAGGAAGCAGCCAAACGCGTTGCCTTTGTCGGAGAGGACGCCGGGGACGTTTTCCCAGGTGCAGACGGCCTCGGGTTCGCCGCGCATGGTTCGAACATGGTCAATTGCATCGAACAGCTCCACGTATTTGATTGTGAGGGCCCCGCGCGGATCGGCCAGGCCTTCCCGCATACCTGCCACGCTGAATGCCTGGCAGGGTGTTCCACCGACAAGGACATCGGGCGCCGGGATCTTTCCGGACAGCACCCTAGCAGCCAGGCGGGTCATGTCGCCGTGGTTCGGCGTCTCGGGGTAGTGGTAGGCCAGCACGGCGCATGGGAACGGCTCGATCTCGGCGTACCAGTCGGCACGCCAGCCCAGCGGGTGCCAGGCCACGGTCGCAGCTTCAATGCCGCTGCAGACGCTTCCGTAGGTGATGGGCATAGGATCTCCGATCAGGCGCGGGCGATGATGTCGGCCTCGGCCAGCTCGCAGAAGAAGGAGCAGGCGGGCAGTTTCTCGTTGCGGCGCACTGGGCCATCGCCCAGGTCGCGAAGTGAGAAGCGCACGTTGGTGGTGCGGTTGCGAAAGAGGTATGAGCCTTCACCCAGGTCATCCTGGATGGCGCATAGCGCCTCGAACTGCTCTGGGAAGTCCTGGCGGATCGCCCGGAAGTAACCTTCTCCGCCCTTCACACAGCCGATGCAGTTGGCGTTGTCGTAGCCCATGCGATACATCAGGGGCAGCTCGATGCCGGCGCGCAGCAGGATGGCCTTGCAGTCATCCTTGCCCAGGCCTCGGTCGATCAGCGGGGCGATCACCGGGCGGTCGGGGTTTCTCTCCCTGAAGTCCTCCAGGCGGTCGGCCTCTTCGGCGGTGTAACCGAACACCATCACGTCGCCAGGTTGCTTCCAGGTGTCCAGCAAGCGCCGCTTGAGGATCTTGGTGCACGGCGCTCCGGTACGGCCTTTCATATAGCGCTCGCGCCGGAACACCTCATGGGCGTCGGCGCCGTACTTCTCGTCACGCAGGACGGTGATTGGCTGGCCGAACCAGGCTTCGCAGTCCTGGGCGAACCGTCGGTTGTCTACTTCCTCGTTGGCAATGAATGCGTTGATGATCTGCACGTCGTGCGTGCTGCCGTACTCGGCCAGGGCCAGCTTGGTGGCCACCGCCGAAGCGGCGCCGCAACTGAACTGGCAGACGATTCGATTGGACATGGTGGATCCTCGCCGGGGGGGCGTTCATCGTTTGAGAGGGGAAGGCGCTGGCTGATGGCACGGCGCCATATTTTGCGGGAGGGGTTGATCTTTGTTATAACGCCCGGCCATTTCACAGGAAGGAACCTCATGAAACGCACCGTCATTGGAGCAATGCTTCTAGCCATCACTGCGCTGACGCTTAGCGGATGCTGGGAATCCGAGGCCGACAAGAAAGCCAAAGAACAGCAGGAAGCCAGCGAGAAATTCTGGAATATCACCCCGCCAGATCGCAGCAAGGACAAGGGCTTCAAACCATGAAACGTGCTATTACGATCGCCATCCTGACAACGGCCTCAGCACTGCTTTTGAGCGGCTGCTTGGAGTCCGAAGCAGAGAAGAAGGCTCAGGAACAACAGGAAGCGAGCGAAAACCTCTGGAACATCACCCCGCCGGATGAAAGTCAGGACAAGGGCTTCAAGCCCTGATTCACTACTGACACTAACGCCGCCTATATAGGGCGGCGTTTTCGTTTGTAGGTAAGGCGCTGGCGGGCAGCGCCGGAGGGTCAGGCGGCGCGCACCTTGAAGGTCAGCATTGCTGTAGGCGTCGTCGTTGAAGCACTCGGCCAGTTCCTGATAGGCCCGGTACTTGGCCTGGCTGCGGGTCGCTGCCCACACGCGCTGCACATAATGGCGCGCATCGCCCAGCATGTACCGAACGTCATCCCAGTCGTACATGCCATTGGTGAGAACGTCCCACTGCTTGAGCGGCAGTTTCTCGACCATTTCGCCGTACTGCATCTCCCAGGTGGGGTGGTAGTTGCGGATGCGCTTCTTCGGGTCGCTGTCGAGGATGACGCCAATGTAGTGGCCGCGGTCGGCCATGATGACGCCTGGCTCGTCGTTGGCGATCACTCGGCGCCCGATCTCGGCCGGCACGTCGTAGTGGCGGCGGACGTAGTCGCAGTTGTAGTTGCTCATAGCTTTCTCTATGCATGGCGCCGCCCTCCGTGGCCGGATGCGGCATGGTGGCAATTTGGTCTGGGATGGGGTATTACGGGTGACCGGCACGGGGCCGAATAGCGAGGAGCGTTTATGCAAAAGGTTGATTTGGATGCGCTTGATCCGGCTGTGGAAAGCGATGCGGATAAGCTCCACCGCGTCGCGAGAATTGGGATCGGCCTACTTCCAGTGGCAGGCGGCCCTTTGCTTGAGCTTTTCGGGTCCGTTTTGGAAACTCCGCTCAACAAACGCAAAACCGAGACGATGATTCAAATCGGTGAAATCATTAATCAGTTGATCGATGATGGCGTGGTAACGGAAAAGGGCCTTCAGGAAAACGAGGCGTTTGTGAGCACTGTCGCTGAAGCATGTGCCATATCTCTTCGCAATCATCAGGAGGAAAAGCTCGAGGCGCTCCGCAACGCAGTGAGGAACTCGGCGCTTCCTGGATGTCCAGCGGATGACTACCGACAACTATTTCTCAATTTCGTTGACGTATGCACAGTAACCCACATCCGCTTGCTGCATCTGTTCCATGACCCAGAACTATGGTGTAAGAATCAGAATTTGACCTTGCCGAACTGGGGGATGGGAGGGCTTTCTACTGTCGCCGAATTTGCATTACCGGAGCTTAAAGGGCAAGACGAGTTGTATCGATCGATATGGAAAGACCTTTACCAGCGCGGTTTGGTCAACACGGACAGCATGGGGGCCACCATGTCTAGGGCTGGTATGCTTGCTTCAAGGACTACACAAATAGGCGATCAGCTAGTCAACTTCCTGAGTAAGCAATGACCTCCTTTCTTGCAATGCTCGAGCAGAATTGAGCTTTCGCGCCACAGCCGGTGACACCGTGATTTCGTGGCGCGGAGGTGTCAGCAGCGGCAGCGCTCCGCCAGGGCCCAGCCCATGTAGGTGATGAATCATCAGAGTCATCGCCTCGCCCTGTTCCTCGATTCCAGCCCACTCCATCAGCTCCAGCAGGGCCTGCTTAGTCCCTGGTCGAACCTTCAAGCGTAGGTCTTCTTCCTGGTGCTTTGCTGACTTCTCGCGGCGGCGCCGGTCGCGCTCTGCCTGGTCCATCGCCATACGGCACCTCCTTCAATCCGCTGGGCGGTAGGTTGAATTGTTCTTACCGCCGGCGCTGGCGGACTAGGTTGTTGAGCTTTTTCATTTCCTGATGCGTACCCGTGGGAAGTCGATACCGTTGCGCTCGATTATGTTGACCAGCGTCCCATAGTTGAGGCTCAGCTGCTCGGCCACCTGGGCGCGGTGCAGGCCGGTATCGCGCAAAGCGCAGATCCGCTGGACTACCTTCAGCTCCTCGATCCGCTTCAGGTTCCGCTGGATCTGACGTTGGGCGTCCCGCTTGCTGTTGGCCGACTTCTTCCGCTCCGGGCGCCGAAAAACGAAGTTGCCTTCGCGTGCTGCTCGGAATAGGGCCTGCTTGGATATACCTGTGGCCTCGTGGACCTGCTGGCAGGTCATGGTTTTGGCCATCTCGGCAACCTGGTCGGCGCGGGCTTTCATTTTTTCCTTGCTGGGCGATGGTGCGGCTTTCTTGGCAGCTACCTTTGCGGCCGGCACTGGCTGCGCTTCAGGGCCTTTGTGCGGAGGCAGCGGGCGATAGGTAAAGCCCTCCAGCACGACGAGTTGGCCGCCAGACGCGAAGAAGGCCGCTTTGGCGGCCTCCAGGTCGATGGATTGGTTCATGCTTGCCTCACTTGATGCGGATCGAGCTTTCGCCGCGCTCAAGGTGCGCCCAGGCTGGCTCGGGGATGAGTTCGTCTTCACAGTCTTCGCCGGCAGCCATGCGCTTGCGCACGGCTTCGTTGTGCTCGCGGACGGCCTTGAGCTTGGCGGCGATGGCGTTCTTGTCCGGTGCGATCTTGGTCACCACAGACGTCAGTTCATCCGGTACCGCCTGTTCGTTGTCCACGATTACCTTCTCTTTGCCGGTGACCAGGCTGATGGTGAACAGCGGGCGCTTGATCGTCTTGATGTTGGCCGCGTCCATGTTCCGGCGCAGGTAGTCGGTGATGGCCGTGACGCTGTTGGCCTTGATGCGCTTGAGTTCGTTGAGGCGGTCGATTTCCGCGTCGATCGCGCTGATGTCGCCCTCGATGTTCCGGCGCAGCATGACGATGTTGTCGGCCTTCACCTCGAACTCGCCCTGGATGCCGGCCATGGTGTCCTGAATGGCCTGTTTCAGGCCTTCATCGTCGGTATCACACATGGCGGCCAGTTCGGCCATCTGGCCGGTGAGTGCGTAGAGTTGGGTCATGCTGCAGCCTCCTGTGGCTTGCCGGCTTCGAGGTTCTTCAATTCAAGGGAGATCCGGGCGGCGCCTTTCTCGTCCTTGCGACCGATGAGCTTGCGCACAGCGTGGTCGTGGATCTTTTTGCGCTCATGCGGCGTCACCGCCTTCTGCATGGTCGCGATCGTGTCCTTGATGTAGTTCAGGCGCTCTTCCTGTTGGCGCTCAATCTCGGCCTGCCGGTCTTCGGCCTGTTCGATCGCCTGCTCAGCCTGCAGCTGCTGCACGTAATTCACGTCATCGAACATGCCCAGGAACACGTCGGCGCTGAAGCCCAGCATGGACAGGGCTTTCTTGATGGCATCGGTCAGGGACTTTTTCGGCGCCTCGCCATCAGTGGTCATGCCGTACTTGGTCTTGTACTGGTACCGGGTGCACCCGTACTGCTCGACCTCGCCGCGCTGGCCGTCCTGCATGAACCAGAGCTGGATCTTGACGGTGTGGCCGATCTCCCGGCCCAGGCAGATTCGCTTGTCGCCTTCACCAGCAAACACCTCGTGGCCGTCGTCAAATCGCTCTTCGAGAACCTTCCAGCCCCAGCCGATACCGACCGGGCCGAACATTTCGGTTGCCTTCATTACCATCGCAGTGCCGTTCAGGCTGGTGATCTTCTGACCGCCGACCTCGGCGTTCTTGGTGTAGCGGGTATCGGTGGTCTGCACCTGCTCCCAGATGCGCATGTTGGTAGTGGACATTGGTACACCTCGCGCCAGGCCGGCGCCGTGAGTTGGAATATGAGAGATGCCAGGTCACGCCCATGATGTAGGCCGAGCGCCCTGGCTGCCGGTGATGGTTGCGCGCTCTTGCCGGCTTACGCTCCCTTGCGGGCGCGGTTATCCCCGAGGGGCCCGCCGCACTCGGGTTTTGCGTCAGGAGGTAATGCAGCCAGCGAGAGCGCTGGCGAGCATGAAGAAGGTGCAGGCGAAGAGCATGGAGAAGGAGCCGCGCCAGAACGCCCAGCGTCTGGCCCGCTGGCGGCTCACGTGCGGACCTCGTAGGCCAGGGTGCACATGCCGCAGAGGTAGGCCCGGCCCGACCAGGCCGCAGGGTTCTCGATGTGAGCGAGGCGCGCCTGGTGCATGGCGTCCTCCATGGTCAGGCCCTTGAACACCATCAGGATGCGGTCATCTGGCACGGCCTGGGCAACCTCGGCGACCTGCTCATCGATGAGCGTGGTGACTATTGGCGTGGTCATGCAACCTCCTTGCGCCCATCAACGATCTTGTTGAGACGCCTGCAGTAGTGGTTGAACTCTTCGATCGTGATGCGCTGGTCGGCCATCATTTCGGTGAGCTGCTTCTGGATCATCACGGACCAGCTCAGTGGGGTTGATGGATGGGCCAAGGCATCAAGCTCTTCGTCGAGCAGAACGTGCGGGCTCAAAACCCGCACTCCAGAATCTCGCGTTCGCGGTCCTGCTCGGCTGCGACGGCCTTGGGCGCTACCGGGCGCAGCAGGTCGGCGGCGATCTCCTTGAGGACCTTCGGCCCGCCAAGCAGGTACGTGCACAGCTCCATGATGAAGCCCTTGCTGCCTGTGCCCATGCCAGCCATGACCAGCTTGCCGAAGGCGTCCTGCTGGTCCAGGCCGTCGATTTGGCGGGTGTTCAAGTGGTCCTGCACCGCCCGGGCGAAGTCGGCCTGGGTGATCTCGCCGCGTTCCCCGCGATAACCCCAGCCGACCCGGTAGCCCAGGACCAGCTTCTGCGCGTTGGATTCGATCCACTCCACCTGGTCGGCGTCATCGTCGCTCACCGCCGGCGGCATCCGGTTGTCGTACTCAAACTGTGCTGCTCGAAGTGCGCCCATGGTCGCCTCCAGGTGGTGGGTTATCGGTGCTTGTCGAGATTGGCGCGCTTCTTCGCGATGGTGGCCTGCTGCTTAGCGAGCTTGGCTTCCTGCTCCTCCAGCTTCCTTTCGCCGTAGACGATTGCGTCCGCTTTCGTCTTGAAAACGTCGTTGTCGTGGTAGCTCCTGCCGCTAGCGGCCTCGTGCCAATCACCCCAAGCAGAATCGACAAACTCAACTGACTTTGGGGTGAACGTGCCGCCCAGCACCCAGGCAGTGAAGGGGTATTTGCGTCTTGCCATGAATCTCTCCGTGAGACCGCATTGGCCAGAAGCCAGGCGCGGGTGACCAAACCCACCGTGAAAGGTGGCCTGGCGCCTGCCAATGCGGTCGATATGTTGGGATGGGGGTAGGAAAGAAACGGGGTGTTGCAGAATCTGGGGTGAAGTAGCAGAGGAGCCGGCGGCAGAGGCCTACTCTGAGCCGCCGGCAGTAAGAATGGTCACTCCACGATGCAGATCCAGCGGTGGTTATGCCGGTAAGGCGCTCTGGTAAATGCGATGTCTGAAACTAGGTACATACCGCGCTCCTGGAGCGCTTCGGTAAGTTGAGCGAGTGTCTCTGCTTCGATAGTCATTGCTGTTACCTCGTCAGATGTACTGCGTTCATAAATCCTGACCGATAAGGCAATTAGCAGATTCAATTTTTTTGACTGCGTCGGAGCTGCATCGGGGTGTGATCTGGTATTGAGCGCCCTGTTACCGCGTTTCGGCGCATCCATCTAGGCGCTTGGGTTTCAGCGGCCACGTCTCACAGATCACACTCCGATGAAGCCTGCGATGGGGAGCAAGGGATCGGGCAGTTAACGTCAGGCGGACGGGGTGCAGGTGGTTCAGTCGCCCTCGCCCTGGGCGAGCATCTTCTCGATGTCTGTCGAAGCGGGCTTATTCCAGTTTTTGATCTGACCTGTCTCGAGGTCGATATTCAGGATCAGGTAGTCGCCGTAATGGTTACCTGGAAAGAAATCCGGCACGTAGCCTTCGTAGGTTCCGACCTCGTCGCCTTGGGCATCTTGTAGACCGGCGGCGAAGCCATCGCTCACCTTGATGTGCAGGCGAATCTCGGTCACATCGACCTGCTCCGTTTTCTGCTGGTTGATCTGCATGCTGCATTCCTCGGTTGATTTCCCGGCAGCCACTCGTTGGAATGGCTGCGAGTGAAACCTGCCGCGACCCGCTACTGGCGTCAGTTGCGCGGCAATCTTCTAGTTGTTCCTCCAGCCGCGGGCCTCTCGGCATTCCTTCCCGCTGGATAACTGGTCTCGGCGCTTTACGCTGCACGCCCGGGGCAGTTGCCACCCCTCTGGACTGTTGAGGCCTGTCCATCGCTGCCTTTGAAATCTGGGCCGGTGTCGATCCGGCAAGGTGTGTCGCTAAAGAGCGGTGAGGCTTGAGGACCTCCGCAGTCCCTCGTGAGCGACTGCTTGAGATGAAAGATAAGCCAATGCCTAATTCTTGTAAATAGGTAATGCCTAACTTTTTCCATGCATGCCTCATCTGCTATCCGGGCTTGCATCATTCGATGGCTCGGGTAAGCTCTGCCTAATACTGGATGGATGTACAGTTAAAGGAGGAAGGAATGGCCAAGCAGCAGAAGTCGGCGCCGCAGGCGCGTCAGCAAATGACCGGGTTGGAACGCCTGGGCCTGCGGGTTTCGTCAATGATCAATCACCCAATAGCGCAGACACAGCGCTGGGTAACGATCCATCGCCTGGATACGGACGGTGACATGGAGTGGGAGGAGGTGATGGGCCTGCTGGCCGAGACGCCGGAGCTTGACCTTACGTTCAATGACGACGCCAGCGTGACCGTTCGATGGGAGCCGCAGAGCGCAGATGATCGAGACGACCTAGTCGTGGAGAAGGATAGGGAGGAAGAGAAGCTTGAGGAGGAGGCGCCGTTCTGAAGTCGAAAACATCTATGCCCTGCCCACCCATCCAGCATGGATGGAAAGCCAGTAGCGACTTCAGTGGTGGCGTAGTACGGTCCGCCTTCAACAAACCGCCCGGTTCGTTGCCTCCAATCCCACGGACCGGGACTCTCATGACCTGGGAGGTCGAATGGAAGTCGCTCGAAAGATCAGCCAGCAGGAATTGGACAACGCCCTGGTAGCCTTCGCCCGCTACAAAATCGGGGAAATCAAAATCTTCGACTTGGAGCAGGCAATGAGCTTCGAAGCGGGCGAAGCCTTATCCCAAAGCGGGCTGGTCCGGTTCTCAATAACCAAGATGGTGTCCGGACGGTATCGCATTAGCGATGAAGGGGAGAACGCCATCACACCGGCTGGTCGGGATCGCCTTGAGGTGATCCGCGCCTGACTATAGGCCCAAGCTGGCGACGGCCGCAGACTACTCCTGCGGCCATCCGCAAACCACAGGCAAAGAAAACCCGCACTGTTATGCGGGCTAACGTAGGGAAGCGGATGAGCCTTCACTGTGACGGGTGGGGCGTGAAAAAAGCGTGAAGGCATACAAAATCTGCCGAGACGGGCTTGGTCCGATGGAGCACGGACAATAGATACCTAAGTCCGCTCCATTACAAAACGAGCCTTAAGCGTATCAAGTAAATCGAAGGAGTTAATATAACTTACTCCGAAATCTTTGCAAATATTAGGGATTTTGATTTTCCTGCTGTTATCTGGAGCAATGACCTCGTGGGTGACGACTGTCTTGCCGGTAGTACAAGCTTTCGCGATGAGCCAAGGATCAGCGCCGTCTAGAAAGCGAATTTTCTCAGCGTCAGGTGGAAGTTTCAAATCCATGACGTGCTGAGCGATTAGGCCGAAAACGGATTGTGTATCGCTATCGTCGATCCCCTCAAAATGATCTTGCCGTTTCTTGACCCAATCAGATAATTCATCTCCGAAGTCGGCAAGTTCTTTATATACCATGGAGATGCTACACAGCTTGCCGTGTTGTGCAGACGAATCAAGCCAGTCCCAAAAGCCTGGGCAAAATTTCATGCGATAATGGAAATTTTTCGCCTGTATATAAGAGTTGGCGTCAAGGAGATAGCTCAAAATCCAAGTTCCTTCTTAGAGTATTCAGAGATCTTATGTGGCTTAATTCCAATAAGCCGGGCAGCATCCCTGAACAGCAAACGCCCGCTGAGAGCTTCACTCGCCACTGCAGTAGCTAACTTTTTGCTGACTCGCCCAGTTTGGAGCCTAGAGTACGGCGGGGCGCCGTCTTTGTTGCGAGCCTTATGAGCAGCGATTTTCTTTCCGATGAATTGACTATATTGGTCTTGACTAATGTAGTTGAGGGTCAGGGCGCGCCGTGCCACCACCCATTCGCTAACATGGAATGCTTTCGTCAGCGTGGGCAAGTTATCAGTCCAAGATTCGTGTGGCTGCCAGAGAGCTCGAAACTCTTTCTCGGGAGTAAGCAGCTCAGCAGCAACTGCGTTACAGAATACTTCTTCGCGACGTCGATTAGATGGTTCTGCGTCAGATACCCCGGATTCGCCTATCCAGATATGAGCAAGTTCGTGCCCGAGAGTGAAAAGTCTAGCCTCGGGGCAATCCGCTGTATTAATAAAGATAACGGGCGCTAATGTATCGCTAATGGCAAAGCCGCGAAATTCGTCAACGGACAAGGGTCTACTTGTGTTATTGTTGACGATGCTGTTTCGCATCACTAGTATCCCGGCCGCTTCAATTCTAGCCACTAGGCTCGAGAAATACTCTTCAAAACTACCGCGCTTCGGCATTTCAGGAAGTTGTAGCGATTTTCTGATGTCGCCAACGACCGATCCTACCCCATCCTCTAAAGCGAATCGCCCTACGAGTTTATTCTCTGTGTAGCCTTGCAGTTTCAGCCAATCCCGATACCACTCCTGGCGCTCCATGGCCCAGCGAATAGTGTCTTTTAATGCAAGGCTGTAGCTCGGCTCTCTACCGTTTATTGTCCTGAGATCAGGCAGCGGTAACGTTTCCTCTGGCGGCGACGATAGGTAGAGGTAGCCGAAAGGGACATGCGTGTAATGCGCATAGCTCATAGCCTGTTTGAAGGTAGGGCGCTTGGCACCTTCCTCCCAAGCGATGAGGTTGTCCTCCGCCGTACCCAGGCTCTTGGCGAGAGATCCCGTGCTCAGCCTAGCGCGCGTGCGCGCCCAGCGAAGAATGTCCGGATTAATCAGCGCTTCCATGTGCGTAACCTTAAATTGCCCATACATCACTACCTAGCATCTAGATCGGCGTAGCGCCAATGTGGCGTCAACATAGTGAAAAAATAAGCCCTCGCAAGCCCCGTCTATCTGATCGATGCTAGGCGGGCTAACAACGGCCATCTCACCAACTGGACAAGCGCTCCAGCTCTAGACTAGATGCGCATTCCAGACTAGTAGCACGCGGGCTTGGATGTAGGTCATGTCCCGGCGGATCAGCCGATCCTTATGCCGCGGGTTGTCCGAAATCATCTCGAAGTGCTCCTCATCCGCCACCTGCAGGCGCTTGATGTAGAGCAGGTCATCCCAGACGAAGAGGTAGATCCCGTCGCCCACGAATTCGCGGATGTTGACGTTCACGATCAACGGGTCGCGGTGCTTGATTGTGGGCTCCATCGACTGGCCCCATCCGGTGACCACCTTCAAATGGAAGTGCTCTTCGAATTCAACGCCCAGCTCACGCAGATGGCTCGGGCTGACGCGGATGTCCTTGAGCATTTCCGGGTAGTCATGCGTGGCCTGGCCGTTGCCCATGGCCGCGCGCACATCGTAGTGAGCAATCCGAACCTCATCGCCGACGAGCCCTGGGCGGGAGAAGTCGACGGTGATTACGTTGCCCTGGTCGGAAGCTTCGGCGGCTGCCATTAGCTGCGCGCGGGCACTTTCTGGCAGGTTTTTGCCCTGCTTGGCGAGCATGTTGCGAACCATATCCGCAGCCGAGGTGGGCGCCGGCTCTTCAACCGATACTGAAGCGACGTCCGGCAGGCTCTCGTAGGTAAAGCCTGGGCGCAGCCCCCAATGCTCAGGGCCTACAACATTGGCGAAGTAGGCGATGACGTCCATCAGCTTCGACTTGTCGATTCGGCCGTTTTTTACCCAGCCCTGTACCGACGGAGGCTTCACTTGGAAGTCGTCTGCGAGTTGTTTCTTCGATACGCCCTTGGCGATCCGCGCGGCCTCAATGGCTGCGCCTAATTCCGGTCCGGTAAGCATTGCCTAATTAGGCCTATCACGGCACTGATTAGGCAATGACTTGTAGAAGATAAGGTAATGCCTTATATTCATCGGTAAATCTCCAGGAGAGAACTCATGAAATCAGCAGAAGCAGCCAAAGAAGCATCCCGCGTGCTGGGCAGCCAGGCGGAATTGGCGCGCCGGCTGAATGTTGCGGCTCCGACCGTCAACCAATGGTGTTCCGGAGAGCGCGCGGTCCCAGCCAAGCGCGCGCTTCAGATCGAAGCGCTCACCAACGGAGCAGTAGGGCGGGCAGATCTTTGCCCATCGTTTCCGTGGAACCAGGTGGACAACCAGCCCAGCCAGTCGCTTTCCGCCGCTTAACCAATTCCAACTGCAAGGAGCTACTCCCGCATGTACGCCAACCGCAATCACCTGCATGACCGCGAGATCAAGGTCCGGGTCGATGAGGACACGTTTGAACTGATTCAGGCGCTGGCCAAGTTCCACCGCACTCAGCGCGCTGTGCTCTGCCGTGAGCTGCTTGAGGCTCAGCTGGCTGCCTTGGCTTCGGAGAATACCGGCGATCAGCACGTGGCCTGAAGGCCCTTAGGAGGGGCCCATGCCTATCGAACAGATCGGCTTGGACCAGGAATTGACGAATCAGCTTGAGCAGGAAGCGAAAAGACGGGGCGTCAGCCCTGAAGAACTCGCGGCAGAGCTGATCCGAAAAGAGCTGGCAAGCCGAACGAAGCCTCGCAACCCAAGAGGCAATGTGAAGCCGTTCCACGTCAGGTCCTGACCAGGCCCTGATAAGCCCGAATTGCGGGCACAAAAAAGCCGGGATTGCGGCCCGGCCTTTTCAACTGCATATGACTGGAGTCGATTATGCATATCCCCCCACCAGATGTACAGGGCCTCCAGAGGCCCGCGCCACAAAATGCCAACCACGATTCTGTGGCGCGCTTTCGAGAGGGGAAGGTTTACGCCCTTCTGTTCTCTGACGGCTGGATCAAGGTTGGCCGTGGGCGTAACCCTGAATGCCGGATCCTTGCCCACTCAACCGCATCAGGCATGCGAAACGCAACGCTCGTTAAGACGACGATGTCTGGCCGCCTTATCGACTCTACCTATGCAGAGGCTGAACTGATCAAGTTCTGCGCGGAGCAGGGGAGTGCAGTGCACGGCCGCGAATGGTTCGTGGGTGTGGACTATGACCAGCTGGTTACCCTGATTAACACCCGCTTTCAGGGAGATTCTCCAGCGAGCATCGACGCAGCAAGGCGCGCCCAAGACGAAAGAGCCGAGCAGATGCTTTCCTCTGTCTTCGGCGGCCATAGAAAGGCGGCTGTGCCCGATCTGGCAGAGCAGAAAAAATGGATGGAGTCGCTGGCCTACGCGCGCCTGCTTGATCGGATTTTCCTCGACGATGGGTACTCAGGCTGGCTCTTCGCACCTTCCGACTCTGGTATGTCGAACTTTGGGAATTATGCCTCGCTGGTTATTCACGAGCTCCCGGACGATGAAGTGGCGGACCTCTTTGTCCGCGCCGGACGAAATCCAGGCGAGGCAATTGAGCAGGTCACTTGTGCAGCTCGACAAATCATCGACGCCCACAAGAACAGCGGGGGTGCAGCATGAGCATCCACGACATGCCAGAGGGTATGAAATCCGAGTTCCTGGCCGCGTTCCGAGCAGAATTCGGTTTCGGCGAGATGACGGCAACGGCCAATGATGATGCCGCCAACATGCTCAAGGCTGCTGCATGGGCCTGGCGGGCCTCACGCGAGTCGGCGCAGGTCTCCGATATTAGTCCAGAAGTTGCAGAGCTGATGAGGCGTCTCGACGACGAGGAGCGTGGCCAGGCATTGCTGGCTGAAGCATTTGTACGAGAGACGCAGCGCGCCTCGATTTCCGCCCTGCAGAGGCATTTCAAGATTGGCTATGGCCCTGCCTGCCGCCTCATGGATCGTCTGGTGGCTGGTGGTGTTGTCAGTCCAATCGACTCGAAAGGCCGTCGCCATGTCCTGCCGAAGGTGTTGCCATGAGCATGGAACTGATGGTCAAGGCCATGAAGACCAAGGTCGGCAATCCGCTGCGCAAGCTGGTGCTCATCAAGCTGGCCGACAACGCGAGCGACCAGGGAGAATGCTGGCCGTCGTATCAGCACATCGCCGATCAATGCGAGATCAGCAAGCGCTCGGTCATGAACCACATCAACACCCTGTGCGGTGCCGGCCTGTTGCGCAAAGAGATCCGCAAGGGTGGCCCTAAGGGTAACTCCTCGAACGTCTACTACCTGACATTGAGTGGTGCAGCAGATTCACTGGGGGTAGTGCAGGAGATTCACCAGGGTAGTGCAGCAGGTTCACCCCCTAGTGCAGCAGATTCACTAGGGGGTAGTGCAGGAGCTGCACCCAGAACCAGTCACTCTTTTGAATCAGTAAAGGAACCAGTCACTGAACCAGTTGCGACCCAGGCTGAAGCCGTGGTCGCGGAGGGTATCGTGGTTCCGTTTACGGCTCAGCAGCCGCGCTGCGACATCCCGACCGATATGCCAGGGCCGAAAGACCAGTCCTGCAAAACGTTCAAGGCCTGGGCGAATTACGCCATGGCCTACCGCAAGCGATACCATGCATGGCCGGTTTGGAATGCCAAAGCAGGCGGGCAGGTTGGGCAGCTGATCAGCCGTCTCGGCATCGATGTCGCTCATCATGTAGCCGCGTACTTTCTGACGATCAACGACGCACGCTTGATCAACGGCTGCCACAACCTGGGCGACCTGCTGGCCAAGGCCGAGGCCTACCACACCCAGTGGGTGACCAACCGCCAGATGAACGCCACGACTGCCCGCCAACAGGAGCAAACCCAGGCGAACATCAACGCGGCGCAGGAAGCCGCTGATGCAATCCGCAACCGCCAGGGAGGTAAGCGCAATGCTTTCCTCTGACCAACAAGCCGAGCTGGCCATGGCCATCTGCGCAACTGCCGAGGCAATGGGGCAGGCGATCAGCGCTGGAGGAGCTGAGTTGATCGCTGAGGACCTTTCGGCCTATGAGCCTGGCGTGATCATTGGCGCACTGCGTGCGTGCCGGAGAGAACCAGCTGGGCGCCTTTCGCTCGGCATGGTTCTCAAGCACATCCACGCGGCAGACACCCGGCCCGGAAAGGATGAGGCGTGGTCGATCGCCCTGGCGGCCAGTGACGAGCACGAGACCGTGGTGCTCACCACTGAAATCCGCCAGGCGATGATCGCGTCCGAGCCAATCCTTGAAGCCGGCGACAAGGTCGGCGCCCGGATGGCATTCATGAGCGCCTACGAGCGCCTGGTCAGCTTCGCCCGGGCCGACGACCAGCCGGCCAAGTGGGAGGTGTCGCTGGGATACGACGCTGGGCGCCGAGTGGTGGCTATCGAATCCGCCGTCCGCGCCCAGCTCATCACGCAGGAAACCGGGACCAAGTACCTGGCTGACCTGCGCATTTCGCCCGTCACCCAAGACGGCGAGGCCATTGCCGGCCTGCTCACCGGAGAAGTGCGCCCGCAGGCCAGCGCCAAGACCCGGGAAAAGCTCGCCGAGGTGCGTTGCATTCTCAAGGCGGCCAAGGCCAGGAAAGACCGCGAGAGCGCGAAGGAAGACCAACGGCGCCGCATCGAAACCTACCTGCGCAAGCGGCAGACACGCGCCGCAGTCGCTCAGTTGAACGTCAAGCGCGTCGGGCAGCCGGCCGGGGAGGGCGTATGACTGTCGACAAGAAAAAACTGCAGCCCTTGTTGTGGTCCGTTGTGGCCTCCTGGCGGTCTGGCAGTGATGCCCTCGAGCGCCACACGGACGCCCTGGACGAGTTCCTCGGCGAGACGACGGTTGAGGAGGTCGCCCTTGGCCTGCTTGACGAGATCAGCCAGCTCACCGCTCGGGTTCGTGCCGCGGAAAAGCAGCTGCAGGAGGTGGAGGCATGACTGAGAAGATCAGCATCAACAGCCAGGCCAAGCTCTCCGAGGCCGTGACCATGCTCACCCGTATGTTCCGCGAGAAGAAGTTCGTCGTGGTCACCATGCGCCCGGGCAAGGACCGTACCCTGGACCAGAACGCCCTGTGGTGGGCGATGTACGACCGGATCGCCAAGAGCACCGAGATGGGTGACATCGAGGATGTGCGTCGCTACTGCAAGCTGCACTTCGGCGTGCCGATCATGCGCGCGGGCTGCGAGGAGTTCCGCACCGGTTGGGCGGAGTCGTTCATCCACCTGCCGTATGAGGTGAAGCTTCGTCTGATGGGTCCGTGCGCGATGTTCGGGCCGGATGGCTTCCCGGTCACCCGGCTGTTCGACCGGGCCCAGGGCTGCCAGTACACCGACCGCATCGTGGCCGAGTTTGCGCCGCAGGGTGTGGTGTTCAGTGACCTGCTGAGCGAGGAGGCGGCATGAAACACCAATTGAAGCCTGGCGACCTGGCACTGATCGTGGGGGCGCACCGCTTCACAGAGAACATCGGCAAAACATGCGAGCTCGTTGAGTTCTTGGTGCCGAACCAAGTCAGTGCTTGGCGAGATCCGGCAGACGGCCGACCCGTGAGCAATGCTTCGGGCCGGGAATGCTGGCTCGTCGTCGGCGAAGGGCTGGTGTCGAGCATTCAGGATACCTACGGCGCGTGCCTTGCGATGCCGGTGCACCTGATGCCCCTGCGCGGCGACTTCGAGCCCGAGCATCAGAAAGCCAAGGAGGCCGAGCCATGCGCGTAGCCGAGATCAAGCCGAAGAAGTGCAAGGCACCAGGCTGCGGCAAGTCCTTCAAACCGTCCATGACCACGCAGAAGGTGTGCAGCATCGCCTGCGCCAAGGCCATGGCCAAGGACCCGAAGCTGCAGAAGATCGCGGCCAAGGCCATCACCAAGCAGGCCCGCCAGGACCTGCAGGAGCGCCGGGAGAGGCTGAAGACCCGTCGAGAGCACATGGCCGAGGCCCAGACCGCGTTCAACGCCTACATCCGCGAGCGTGACGCCGGCCTGCCGTGCATCAGCTGCGACTCGCTGCCGAGCGACCACGACCTCATCACCGGCAGCCGCTGGGATGCCGGCCATTACCGGTCGGTCGGCGCCTGCCCGGAGCTGCGCTTCGAGCCGCTGAACGTCCACCGGCAGTGCGTGAAGTGCAACCGCAACCTGTCGGGCAACGCGGTCGAGTACCGCATCCGGTTGGTGAAGCGCATCGGCGCCGACCAGGTTGATTGGCTCGAAGGGCCTCATAAGCCCCAGCGCCTGACCATCGAAGACCTGCAGGCCATCAAGGCCCTGTACAGGCAAAAACTCAAAGACCTACGGAGGGCAGCAGCATGACACCAGCATGGGCATTTCTGATTTTGGCGGCGCTGATCGTGGTGTCGGGCGGGGCGCTGTCCTGGGCCGGTGCGGTACGGCGCAAGCGCAGCTACGAAGACTTCATCACGAAAGAGGACAAGCGAGCAGGGGGTAAGCCATGAAGTACCAGAGCGTTTTGGCAGCGGTAGTTCGTGCCCTTGCGGCAGAAACCGTGAGCGGCGTAGGTGGCGGCGACTTCGAGCCGAAGGTCCAAGCCTCGAAGCTGAATGGGGAGATCGCCGGCAAGGATGCGGCGATGCTGGTGGACTGCTGGGTGCACGCCCGCCTGCACAGCAAGCTGATTCCCCGGCACTGGAGTGCGCTGACGGCCAGGTTCTCGACCCATAAGGCCAAGAAGGTGGAAGCGATCGGCAAGCTGGTGCCGCTGATCGCTACCCAGGCGCCGAACTTGTTCAGGTACAAGGCGGTCACCGCCTGGGCCATCCCGCCGGTGAAAGGCGTTCAGGCGCAGTCGGGGCATGAGGTGGCCAGTCGGGCGACCCGAGAGCGCGCTGAGTTCGATTCGCTCACCGCTGGCGTGGCCAGGCACCTGGCCGGCAGCGAGATGCCGGAGGACGCAGGGCAGGCGCGCCGCGAGCAGTACGTGAAGCGCTCCACCGACATGATCGTGCTGCCGGCCGAGTTCTACGACATCAACACCTGGGATGGGCAGGGCCTGAACAGGACCACCTACTGGCGCTGGAAGAAGGCAATCGAGAAGGTGCTCGACGAGATGGTGGCAGAGGCGCTGGACGCGTCTGGCAAGATACTTCAGCAGGAAGGCGTTTTGATGGCTGATGCCGCTTGACACCTGTGCAACCATGCAACATTATTTGTTCATCCTGTCATTCCTGTATGTGTTGAGGATTGACGAACAGAACCCGGTCATCGTGCCGGGTTTTTTATTGCCCGAAGAGGCCCTCAAGAGTCCCGCTTCTCACGACTTCAAATATTTTCAGAATTTTTCAGAACCCATGGAACGAATTGATGGCAATCTGATTCACATAGCTTGCTAAGTAAAATTCATCAGGGATTCCGTGATTATGAAAAAAATCATCGCTGCAGCGGTGTTTTCTCTTTTGGGTGTTGCCGCTCAGGCCGCTGAGCTTTCTGGAGCCGTCGGCGCTACCAGTCAGGGCGGTATGACTGCACGCGTTGGGATCGGTTTTGACTGGGACAAGAGCTGGCTGGAAAGCAGCACTGGCCGTCTTACCGGGTACTGGGATGCTGGTTACACCTACTGGGAAGCAGGTGATGCCTCTGGCGGCGCTCATTCACTGTCCTTTGCGCCAGTTTTCGTTTACGAGTTCGGCAGCGGTAATGTGAAGCCATTCGTTGAGGCGGGCATCGGCGTTGCAGTCTTCTCTGGTACCTCGGCAGGCGACCAGGACTTTGGTTCGGCCTTCAACTTCGAAGACCGCATCGGCGCAGGCTTGAAAATCGGTGAGACTCAGAAGGTTGGTATCCGAGCGATTCACTACTCCAACGCCGGTATCAAGCAGCCGAACGACGGCATCGAGTCGTACTCCCTATTCTACAGCCACCAGATTTAACTTTTCTGCGTAGCTCCCTTGCCCGCCAAGTGCGGGCTTTTTTGTTTCTGGAAGAGGGCCTAAACAGGCCCATCAATGGCCTCGTTGGTTGATGGCGCTCAGGCAGCCTCAACGGAAATCGACAATCTTTTGCCCATGACGGCAAGAGCGCTCTCCAGCTGTTCCATCCTCGAGGTGTGGAGAAAGTCGACCAGGCGGTCTCCCTGGGTCTGGGATACACCCAGCAGTCGGCACAGATCGGCCTTTCGCATCCCGCGAGCCATCATCTCGTTCCAAAGGGCGATCTTCGCGACCGTCACTGCCGGCAAGTGAATCGATACCTCGCCATCTTCGGCCGGAGTTGCGTCCGGGATGGGGCGACGCTGATCGACATAGATCGACAGCGCCGACTCAATGGCATCGCCAGCCTCGCTGATGGCGTGCTGGCGGTCATCTCCAAAACTGTTCAGTTCCGGCAGGTCACGGCAGAAAACGGCAACGCCTGGCGCGGTGCCGTCCTCTTCGAAGCGGATTGCATAGTCGTACATGGTCACTCCTCAGGGTGATGCGTTCAGCGCTCATAGGCGAAGGGGGCTCTTAGAGCCCCAGTTGCTTGATGATCGCCTTGCGGGTCGGTTCTGGCATTTCCTTAGCACCGTGGTCCGCGAAGACAGTCTGTTTGCCGTTTGGGGCTGTGATCTTGAAGTGGCTGCCTTTAGCTGCTTCGAAGGTCACCCCTTGGGCCTTCAACCATCGTCTGAACTCGCTGAACTTCATCACCTCGTCTCTGTTGTCTGGATGAGTCCAGTATACAACAGTTTTGTGGTAATACAACATATTTGTGGTATTTCTGTGCCCCCTGCTATGGAGTCGAGCGCATGGAGCTTTTTCACCGCCTGCTCGAAAAGCTCGACTGGGCTATTGCGGGCCTACTGGGAGCCTTGGTTGCCACCCGATGGCACAAGGACGATCTACTCGACCGTAAGGCCTGGATCCTCTTCCTGCTGACCGGCATGGCCTGCGCCCACTACCTGACCGGAATGGTCAGCGCCTACTTCGGTATCGTGGAGCCGCGCAGCGTGGCGGGGGTAGGGTTTCTGCTCGGCACCTTCGGCGGCTCACTTATTGCCGCCGTCACCAGGGCGATCAAAGCCGCCGATCTCTGGTCTGTCATCAGGTCCAAGTTCGGAGGGCCTAACGGATGATTCTCGAATACACCAATGCGTTGGCGGCCGGGGTCATTGCCCTGTGGGCCTCCTGGGCAGTCCTGAGCGGCAAGGTCCGAGACGGCGTGATCGGCAAAATCCTGTACTCGATCATCGCCCTGAGCGGTTACGCCATCCTGGCCAGGTCGGATCGTATGTTCTTCACCCCGAACACCGCCGGTGTAACGATGCACGTCGCCCTGGCCCTGGCTGGCCTGCGACACATGTTTGTCATCACCTGCTGGCCATACGTCAAGCGCTGGATCTGCCGACGTTTGAACTGCGACCTGGACAAGCGGACGCACTGATCCGCTTCACGAAGCCCACAAGCGCCATGTTGTGGTGCTCAGATGCATGTTGCGGCACTATGCAGATTCAGTACAGATATCTCAGGGAGTGAGTCTTGAAGAAGTTGTATAAATCGATCTGCATGGGATTTTTGCTCGTGATGAGTAATGCTCATGCTGACGTGGGTCGTGAAGAAGAGCTGGATGAGGCGGTCCGCCAGTTCGCAGCAAAGGTCGAGACCGTGTGGCAGCAGTGCCTTAAGAGGCCAGATGTGCGCACCACGAATGATAGCAATCGCTGTCTCGTAACGATGCTGCGTGCGACCAACGATGCGGTTGAGCAGAAGTATCAAGTTAAACTGGAAAAAGCTCGAGATATGGCTAAGCATCCCGATGCGTTTGCAACCTACGAGACGGTTCCAGGCCTCTTGGAGGAGTCACAGGCACAATGGAAGAAATACGTGAAAACTGATTGCGACGGTATAGGCGCAGAGAGTGCAGGCGGTACCGCCCGTTCCACCTTTGCACTCCGCTGTGAGTATCAACACGCTCTCCATCGCTTACGCGCACTGGACGCCTGGTTCTGAGTGCTCGAAGCCTCTTTCCACCCGCATCATAGGCATGTCGCCCGCACATCGATCTCCACCAATATCAGCGACATGCCATCCTAAGAACGTTCAGGTGACCTATGAGCAGACCGATGCCGCCGGCTGCTCTGCTCGAATCCCTGTGGCTGACACTGCGTCCCGCCCCTGAGGTGTGGGAGTGGATACAGCGCGAGATCCTCGCCACCACAGGCAGTATCCACAACGAAGAGCACGCTCACCTTATCGACGCCAATATTGGCGTGCTGTGGGCATCCTCTGCCTTCAACAAGAAGGGTCGCTCAGTGCTGGGCCAGGCCGAGCAGCTGATGTTCCGCGCTGGCGGATGGCAGAAGGCCCGGCAAGAGCAGCAGATGCGAGAATGGTTTGGCGAGGAGCCGGACTACCTCATCACCCTGGCCGCCGACTACTGCTCCCAGTGCACCGATGCTGAGTTCTGCGCTCTGGTCGAACATGAGCTCTACCACATCGCCCAGGCGACCGATCAGTACGGCGCGCCCAAGTTCACCCAGGACGGCATGCCCAAGCTTGAGATGCGTGGCCATGACGTCGAGGAGTTCGTTGGCGTGGTTCGCCGCTACGGTGCCAGCCACGACGTACAGCAGCTGATCGACGCTGCAAGCCGGCCGCCTGAGGTGGCCAAGATCAACATTGCGAGGGCCTGCGGAACCTGTCTACTGAAGTCGGCCTGATTTTTGGACAGGTTTGGACGGATGAACGCCTATGGCAGCCCTATCAAGTGAGGTGAAGGTCTTCGTAATTCAGGCCTTGGCCTGCTTCGATACGCCTTCTCAGGTGGCCGAGTCGGTCCAAAAGGAATTCGGCTTGACCATCACCCGGCAGCAGATCGAGTCGCACGACCCCACGAAGGTTTCTGGGAAGGGGTTAGCCGCCAAGTGGAAGCAGCTGTTCGAAGACACTCGCAAGCGCTTCCGCGAAGACATCACTGAAATTCCCATCGCCAACAAGGCCTACCGTTTGCGCGGCCTCAATAGGATGGCTGACAAAGCCGAAGGAATGCGGAACCTGGCTCTGACGGCCCAACTGTACGAGCAGGCGGCCAAGGAATGCGGCGACATGTACGTCAACCGCAAGATCGAACCAGACAAGCCCCTGGGCTCCCAGGCGGACCAGCAGCACGCCGTTGCTGAGTACAAGCTGGAGCCAGACGAAGGTGTCCCGACTACCCCGTACCTATGACCCGCCGGTGAAGCTGACGCCGAAGCAGGCGAACATCTACGTCTGGGGGTTCCAGCCCGAGGCGCGCTTCCGTGATGCGGTGTGCGGGCGTCGATTCGGCAAGACCTTCCTCGGCAAGGCAGAGATGCGCCGCGCTGCCCGGCTGGCTGCAGAGTGGGGCGTGAGCGTCGAGGACGAGATCTGGTATGGCGCGCCCACGTTCAAGCAGGCCAAGCGGGTCTTCTGGCGCCGGCTGAAGCAGGCCATCCCAGAAGCCTGGCGCGCAGCTCGACCGAACGAGACCGAGTGCTCGATCACCCTGAAGTCCGGCCACATCATGCGTGTGGTCGGCCTGGACAATTACGACAACTTGCGGGGCTCCGGCCTGTTCTTCGTCCTGGTGGACGAATGGGCGGACTGCCCGTGGGCAGCCTGGGAAGAAGTGCTCAGGCCAATGCTCTCGACCTGCCAGTACACGATCCCCCAGACCGGAGAGTCGAGGAAGGGCGGACATGCGCTGCGGATCGGCACTCCGAAGGGTTTCAACCACTGCTACGACACCTATCGCGACGGGCAGCCAGGCGGTGAGCCTGACCACAAGAGCTGGCAATACACCTCGCTGCAGGGTGGCAACGTCCCAGCCGAGGAGTTGGATGCAGCCCGTCGCAAGATGGACCCGCGCACGTTCCGCCAGGAATATGAGGCCGGGTTCGAGAATTACGCGGGTGTCGTCTACTACACCTTCGACCGGAACGAGTGCCGCACCAGCGCGCGCATCGAACCGGGCGAGGCTCTACACATCGGCATGGACTTCAACGTCATGAAGATGGCCGCGGTGGTGTACGTGGTCCGGGACGGCCTGCCGCTGGCGCTGGACGAATTCCACTCGGTGCGCGACACGCCCGAGATGATCGAGAAGATCAAGGCGCGATTCCCTGGGCATGGCATCTCTGTGTATCCAGATGCCAGCGGACAGAACACCAGCAGCAAGAACGCCAGTGAATCGGACCTGTCCCTGCTCAGGAAGGCGGGCTTCACCGTAGTGGTCGACTCGCAGAACCCCGGCGTCAAGGATCGCATCAACGCGGTCAACGCCATGTTCCTCAACACCTACGGTGAGCGGCGCCTGAAGGTGAACATTGAACAGTGCCCGCAGCTTACCCAGTGCCTGGAGCGGCAGACCTACACCGACAAAGGTGAGCCGGACAAGGACCCCAAGAAGGGGCACGACCACATGAACGACGCCGCTGGTTACTTCATTGCCAAGCGGTTCCCGATCAAGACTCAGTCCGCCGGCACCCGCCGCATCGGAGGTTTGGCGTAATGCCTGTTCAATCCACCAACCCAGACTACAACGCTCACATTGAAGAGTGGAGGATGATGGATGACGCCCTGGAGGGCGAGGGCGCTATCAAGCGCAGCCCGCGCAACCTGCCAAAGCCTAGCGGCATGGTCGAGGCCGAGAAGCTGGACGGTGCCGGCAATGCCTATCTGTACCAGAACTACACCGCCCGGGCTCAATACGAACACTGGGTGCGGGATTCGCTGCGCTCGATGATGGGCCTGGTTTCGCGGCTGATTCCCGAGGTGAAACTGCCCTCCGGGCTGAAGGGGCTGGAGGACAACGCCACGGCCGATGGCTTCGGGCTGACCCAGCTGTTCCTGCGGATCGTGCGCCAGGCCATTTCGCATGGTCGTGTACCGCTGGTGGTCAACATTGATGACACGGGCCAGCCATACTTCGCAACCTACGCCGTTCGCAACGCCATCAACTGGGATACTGCGGACCAAGGGGGGCGCCAGGACCTGGTGCTATCGGTGTTCCGCGAGTTCCGGCGCAAGGAGCAGGATCGCTATAGTCACGAGTGCGAGACGGTCTATCGCGAGTTCTACATGGAAGGCGCGGTCTGCCGCACGGGCGTGCGCAACGAGGCCGGCGAGCTGATCGAAGACGATCGCCCGTTGGGCACCGTTGACGGCAGTAACAACCTGGTACGCGGCCTGGGCTACATCCCGGTCATCTACTGTGGGTCCACCGACAACTCGCCCGATGTAGACGAGATCCCTCTGCTGACCATGGCCCGGGCCGCGCTGAAGTCCTACCAACTCAGTGCCGACTACTTCACGGCTCTGCACCAGACCAGTCATCCACAGCCGTGGGTATCTGGTCTGGACGAGAGCGTGGAACTCAGCGTCACCGGGCCATCGGCGGCCTGGGACCTGGGTCCGAATGGATCGTGCGGATATCTGGAGTTCCAGGGAGCGGGCATTCAAGCCGTCCGCACCGCGATGGAAGACCAGAAGAATGCGGCCCTTGAGGCCGGCGCCAAGGTCATGGACGTTTCCGGTACGGAGTCGGGCGAGGCCCGCAAGACACGCCAGAATGACCAGCACGCCACGCTACATAGCATCGTCATTACCGCCGCGGCCGGCATTGAGCAGGCCCTGCGATACGCAGCGGAGTGGACGGGCTACAACCCGGACGAAGTCGCATTTAAGGTCAAACCGGAGTTTGTGATGCCGGTGGTGGACGCCCAAGTGCTTGCTGAGCTGCAGAAGAGCGTCATGGCCGGAACCATCAGCGCCGAGACGTATTGGCAGTATCTGACTACTGGAAAGCTGCCCGAGCACCCCTATGACGAAGAGGCCGAACTGATCGGCGACCATCACGGCGCTGGCGGCGTGAACTTGGACAGAGAAGATGGCGACGAAACCGGAGCAAACGGCGGAGGAGAAGCTGCTGGAGCAGGTCAGCCGCCACTCGGTGCTGCTTGAGCGGCTCAAGGCTGGCGAGGTCAAGAAGTTCGAGACCTACCTGCGCCGGGCTGATACCCATGTGCGCGACCAGCTCACCCGCAAGGAACTGACCACCTACAGCCGCAGCCGGCTTGAGGAGTTTCTTGTCCGGGTGGGAGGCAAGTTGCTGGAAATCTACAAGGCCTTCAGCGACCGGATGCAGTCCGACCTGGTGGATATCGCGCAGTACGAAGCTGCATTCGAGGGGCGCAGCTTAGCGAAGGCGCTTTTGATCGACGCTGCCATGCCAGCGGACTCCCTGATCCGGGCGGCGATCAACACGCAGCCCCTGCAGGTGGCCGGGGTGGATGGTGGAAAGCTGCTCAAGCCGTTCCTGAACGGATGGACCCGCACTGAAGCGGACAGGGTCACCAACGTCATCCGGATGGGTGTCGTGCATGGCCAGACCAACGTCGAGATCACTCAAGCCGTGCGCGGCACTGCGGCGCAGAACTTCACCGATGGCGTTCTGGCGGTCACGAACCGGAGCGCCCGGGCAGTCGTCCAGACCGCAGTCCAGCATGTGGCCACCACAGCGAGGATGGAAACCCTCAAGGCGAACGCCGAGGTGGTGCCGGGGTATCGCATCGTCGCCACCCTGGACCGGAAGACCAGCATGCAGTGCCGGAGCATGGACGGCCGGGAATTCGAGATGGGCAAAGGGCCTGTGCCTCCATTCCACATCCACTGCCGGACCACCATCACGCCGATCACCAAGTTATCAGCGCTGTTTGGGCAGGGCGCCACGAGGGCAGCAGTGGGCGCAGGGGGCGGCGGGCAGGTCTCGGCAAGCCTCAGCTACTACCAGTGGCTCAAAACGCAGCCAGCGGCCTTCCAGGACGCTGCCTTGGGCCCGGTGCGCGGCAAGCTGTTTCGCGACGGCGGCCTTTCTGCCGAGCGCTTCGCCGCGCTACAGCTGGACAAGAACTTCAAACCGCTGACGCTCGACCAGCTCAAGGAGTTGGAGCCGCTGGCTTTCTCCAGGGCCGGGTTGATTAACTGACACAGCGAGATCAAAGTGACACCACTTACTGCCTTATAAGGACAAGCAGATGAGTGAGCCAATGCCAGTCAGCAGTTACGTTACCAGCTTCTTCTACGATCAAGAGCCGCTACCCAAGCTCGGACCTATAGCCGCAACAACTGGAGAGTGTGCAGCCTTTAACAAAGTTTGGGTTTTGGGCGGGCAGTGCTACTTGCTCCCTAATGAGCACTATCAAAAATTCCTCCAAAAATGCGTGGAAAACCCACGTGGGTTAGCAATCAACGAGAAGCTTGTTTTGTATCACCAGTCTCGCAACCTAACCCCTCAGCAGTGATAAGCATCTGAACACCAAACCCGCTACGGCGGGTTTTTTTATGCCCGCCAGGCGGGCCCATCCAATCCCCAGGGGATAGCCACATGCCTTTCGACTTCGACCCGGCCGCCCACGGCCTAACCCTCGACGAGACCCAAACCGCCGCGCTCAAGGCAGCGCTGGGCGGCGAGGTTCAGAAATTCCTGGATGGCGAGGTCTCGGGCCTCAAATCCAAAAACACCGAGCTGATCGGCTCCAACAAGACCATCAAGGCCGAGCTGGACAAACTGAAAGGTCAGTTCGACGGCCTGGACATCGAGGCGGTCAAGGGGCTGCTGGCAAAGGCCGGCCAGGACGAAGAGACCAAGCTGATCGCTGAGGGCAAGCTGGACGAAGTGATCAGCCGCCGCACCGAGCGCCTGCGCACCGACCTGGACAAGCAGGTCAAGGCCGCCAACGAGCGTGCGGACAAGGCCGAAGCCTTCGCTGCCAAGTACAGCGACAAGGTGCTGGCCGATTCGATCCGCGCTGCCGCCATTAAGGCCGGCGCGCTGCCCGAAGCCGCCGAGGACATCATCCTCCGCGCCCGCGGCACCTTCAAACTGAGCGAAGACGGCGAGCCCATTGCCACCGACCGTGACGGCGAAGTCGTGTATGGGAAGGACGGCAAGACCCCGCTGTCTCCCCTCGAATGGGCGGAATCGCTGCGCGAAACCGCTTCCCACCTGTGGCCAAGGGCCCAGGGTGCCGGGCAGACCGGCGACAACGGTGGCAAGGCCACGAAGAAGTGGGGTGAGTACACCGAGACCGAACGCGCAGCGATGGCTCGTGACAACCCCGAAGCATTCAAAAAACTCCAAGCCACCCGAGGAACCTAACTCATGCCAACCACCCAACTGTCGGACATCTTCGTTTCCGACTACTACGGCACCCTGGAGCCGGTGAACTCTCCCGAGAAGACCGCCGTCTTCGAGTCGGGCATCATCACTCGCTCGGCTACCCTGGACGATATCGCCAAGAACGGCCAAGGCACCTCCGAGATCAGCTACTGGCAGGATCTCGACGCCGACGAGGCGCCGAACATCTCCAACGACGACCCTGACGACCAAGGCGCTGTCGGCAAAGCCGAGCAGGGCAGCATGCGTGCCCGAACCCTGTACCTCAACAAAGGCTACGGTGTCTCCGACTTGGCAGCCGAACTGGCCAACTCCGAGCCGATGCAGCACATCCGCAACCGCTTCGGCACCTACTGGACCCGCCAGTGGCAGCGCTACCTGATGGGCGCCGGCCGCGGCATCATCGCGGCCAACATCGCCCAGAACGGCGGTGACATGGTGAAAGACTCGGGCGCCTCGATCAGCGCCAATGCCTTCCAGGACGCCGCTTTCACCGCCGGCGACGCCGCCGACATGTTCGCCGCCATCGGTGTGCACTCCGTCGTCATGAACCAGATGGTGAAGCAGGACATGATCGAGTACCTGCGCGACTCGCAGGGCAAGATCATCCTGGCGACCTACCTGGGCAAGCCGGTGTTTATGGACGACGCCCTGACCTACGCGCCGGGCCAGTACCTGTCGCTGTTCTTCGGCCAGGGTGCTTTCGGCTACGGCGAAGGCGATCCGACCAAGCCGGTCGAGCTGGAGCGCAAGCCTGGTGGCGGCAACGGGGGCGGCGCCGAGGTGCTGTGGGAACGCAAGACCTTCATCCTGCAGCCGGCTGGCTTCAGCTGGCAGGGCAGCGAGAACCGCAACCTCAGCCCGACCGCCGCCCAGTACGCTGCAGCAGCGAACTGGAAGCGCGTCTTCGACCGCAAGCAGGTTCCGTTCGCCGCAGTTATCAGCGGCACCGCCACCCCTTGACCCTATGATGCGGGGCGCCGGCCTGGCGCCCTGCGCAGGAGATCAGTATGAAAGTCATCTACACCAATACCCCGGGCACCGAGCGCGGCACCTGTTATCGCCGCCTGGACCAGTTCTTTGGCGTGATCGACGGCGCTACCTCGGTGTCCGTGCAGGGCGATGCTCCGCACATCGGCGAGGCGTACCAGCGCCAAGGCATCAGCGTCAGCGAGATCGAGGAAGGGCTGCGGTTGGACGGCCCCACCGTCGCCCAATGGGTGGCGGTGGGCTACAAGGCGTCGGACTACCCGCCGAACGGCTATGCCCCGGTCAGCAACCAAGCGGAGATCGACAAGGCGGTCGAGGAAGAGGGCGGTGGCGACGATGAAACCGACCCGTACAAAATGAAGGTCCAGCAGTTGAAGGCCTGGCTGACGGCCCAAGGCATCACCTTTGACGCGGGCCTCAACAAGCCCGACCTGCAGGCCCTCATCCCGTCGAAGGAATAAGCCATGACCGACTTCATCACCGTCGCTGATGTAGATCAGAAGCTCGGTCCGGACTGGGCGGGCACCGGTGATGCAGTCCTCGCCGTGGCCATGGCCAACGCCTGGCTGACAGCCAAGATCAAGCGGGCTGTGCCAGATCCGGTGCCTGACGCCATCGTGAGTGCCGGCGCGCAGGTGGCCAAGCTGGCCGCGGCTGGTCAGCTCTACAAGGACACCCAGCGCGAGGTGCAGAGCAAGACCGTGTCGGCCCAGGCTGGCACTTCGACCAGCAAGACCTATGTCGCAGGATCGGTCGATCGCTCTGCTGGCGAGAACTTCGCCCTGGACTTAATCGCCCCGTGGATACGGCGCACTGGCACCGTCATGCTCAAGAGGGTCTGACCCATGGGCATGCGCAATGAAATTCAGGCCGACCTGGCGGAAGCCTTCGATGACCCTGATGGCCTAGCCGACACGGTGAAGCCCGTGACTGGGTCTCGCACGGTGAAGGGTGGTTACGACCCTGATATCGGCGGCACGCTGCCGGCGTCGACCATCTACTACGTCGGCCGCGGGGTGTTCGGGAGCTATCTGACCAAGGAGATCGACGGTAGCCGCATCCAAACCGAGGACGTAAAGCTGCTGGTGCTCCAGAACGAGCTTTTCGAGGGGCAGGCCGGCGCTGTCACTGATGCCCCGGCGGTGCCCAAGATCGGCGACCAGGTGAGCGGGTACCGAGTGCTCAACGTTTCCGAGGACCCGGCTCAGGCGACTTGGACCATTCAGCTGAGGAAGTGATATGGCGCGCGGCTCACACATGGCCCAGCGATACGGCGGTCAGCAGGGCGGCTTCGCTGAAGCCATACGGGCGTTCGCTGAGCAGGCGGAGCAAGCCCTGGACGCTACCTTCCGCGAAATCGTGATCGAGATCGGCAGCAGCGTCATCCGCATGTCACCCGTAGGCAATCCGGAGCTGTGGGCTGCCAACGTGGCCCACCGGGCCAAGGCCAACAGGGCCGCCGATGACTACGACTTCAAGGTTGCGGTACGCAACACCCTGATCAACCTAAATCAGGACAACTTCACCAAGGCCGGGAAGCTGCGCAGGGGCGTGAAGTATGCCAAGCCCCTGACCAAGACCGAGCGCGAGCAGAATTTCGCTGTGAACGGCCTAGTTGCCGGCCAGGGTTACGTTGGCGGGCGGTTCCGGGGTAACTGGCAGTTCTCTATCGACTCGCCGGCGACTGAGGAGCTCGACCGAATTGACCCATCTGGCAGGCAAGCCGTTGCCGAGCTGGTGACTCAGGTTCAGGCGCTCACCATCGGCCAAACGGCCTATATCGTGAATAACCTGCCATATGCCATTCCGCTCGAGTACGGGCATTCGTCACAGGCCCCGGCCGGCATGGTCAGGGTGACCCTGGCCAATTTCCAGCGCATCGTCGACGAAGCCATCAGGAACAACCGCGTATGAGCCAAGCACGTGCCAGACAGGCTATCGAGATCAAGCTGATGGCCTGGGCCACAGCGCGCCCGATCCGGGTCGCGAACTTCGAGCAAGCCTTCGAAGCTCAACCAGGTGAAACCTACCTGCAAGCGTTTCAGCTGCCGGCGGGCACCACCTGTCGCTACCTGGGTGGCGAGGCGTACGAGTACACCGGTGTCTACCAGGTCAGCATCGTTTGCCCGGCGGGCCAGCCTCTGGCGGCCGCCGAGACCCTGGTAGGAGAGCTTTCGAGTCTCTTCCGGGTGGATTCCGAACTCAGCCACAACGGCTTCGAGGGCATGGTCACCGAACCAGTTGACCAGGGCCCAACCATCACCGAGTCGGCGACCTACACGGTGCCGGCCAGCTTCACCTACCGCGGAGTCGCGGACCAACCGCCCGCTGGGGCCTAACCAACCGCCGCCCGGCGGGCTTTCAAGAGGAACCACACCATGGCCGCACGCTTCCCGCTGCCGAACGGCGCTATTGTCGAGATCGCCGCGACTCTTGGGGCCGCAGTCCCCTTCACTGCAATCACCAACGCGGCGCCACCGGTGCTGAGTGCTGTTGGGCACGGCCTCGATGCGCAAGACATCGTGCTGATCGACTCCGGCTGGGCGAAACTCACCGATCGCGCTGCGCGCGTAGTGAGCCCCCTCACCGACAGCTTCGGCCTGGGCAGCATTAGCACCGCCAACGCTGATATCTACACCCCTGGCGCCGGCTTGGGCTCCGTCATCCCGGTTACCGACTGGGTGCAGATTTCCAAGGTCACTGGCTTTACCCCGTCTGGCGGTGAACAGCAATTCGCTACCGTGGGCTACCTCGAAGACGATGACGATCGCCAGTTCCCAACCAACCGCAACCCATTGAGCCTGGCAATTGTGGTCGAGGACCAGCCGGCCGCTGCCTACGTCGGCGCCGTCGAGGGCTTCGATGAGTCCAAGGAACTGACCGTGGTGCGCCTCAAGCTGCGCAACGGCGACCAGATTCTTTACCCGGGCTACGTCAGTATCACCACCACCCCGACCATGGAGCGGAACAACGTCATGACCCGCACCATCAGCGTCGGCTTGTCGGGTCGCCCGCTGCGCTACCTGGCCGTTTAAGGAGCCTCCATGCCGAAGATCAAGATCGCGCAGAACCCGACGTTTACCGCGGAGGTGAAGATCCCGCGCGTGGGCGGCGACCCGGTGGCAGTAGAGTTCACGTTCCGCTATTTCGACCGCACCGCCTTGGCCAAGCTCTACGACAGCTGGAACCAGGCTGCCGAAGCCAATGCTGAAAAGGCTAAGGCCGAGGATGCGAGCCTCGAGCAGTTCACTGCCGGGCAGGTGCAACTCCAGGCTGAGCAGATCAAGGCCGTCACCGTAGGCTGGGGCTTCGACGACAAGTTTACCGATGAGGCAATCCACGAGTTGGTCACCACCTGCGTCGGTGCGCCTCAAGCCGTACTGGATGCCTACCAGCAAGCATACAACCCGGCCCGCCTGGGAAACTGAAGGCGGCGGCGCGGGCCTTGTATGAGCCAGGTCCGTCCGCCGAGCAGCTAGCGTTTCTGGGGCTCACCCTGGACGACATTGACACCGAGGATGTAGAGGTCTGGCCGGATCTATGGCCGGCCTTCTGCCTATTTGAAGCGCTGGGCACCCAGTGGCGCTTGGGGCCGGGCGGGCCGTCAGGGCTCGATTACGCCGCTATCCCCGGAACCGCCAAGATGCTCGGCCTGAAGCGGCGTGATCTGTCTGAGGCCTTTCACGATCTTCGCCTCATGGAGAACGAGGCGCTGACAGTGATGGCCGAGGCAGCGGAGTAGGGCAGGGCATCAGATCATCGTGTTCGGCGCACCCTGGCTCATCCGGACGCATCCTGCGTTGCGTCATGGGGACGCGAAACGAACTCGCTGGACAGATGGTAGGTCAGAGGGTTTTCAGCCCTCGTGGGTACGAATGAGGGTTGAATAGTCATGGTCTGATGCTCATAATTGAGCAAGAAGCTAAACGAAGCGTTTATTTTCTCGGATTCACGGCTACCTCTGGTAGCGCGGAGTCGTCATGAAAAGCGTCTTAGGGAGCAGCTCATTGAGCTCAATGAAGGATCTTACGACAGCCATTTTGTCGTCAGCAATCGGGATCATGGCTGGCTACAGCAACGTAGCGTCGGCTGATGCTGCCGAGCACTCACGCCTGCCGGCCATTGAGCAGAGCCAAGAGAACATCGAAATTGCAAACTATCTCCACGAGCTGGTTAAGGATTGCAATGAGATGGAGACAGGCTATCGCCAACTCGTCAAAACGCTGTTGAAACTATCCTCAGAGGAAGTAGCTGGCATTCTCACGCGGGCTGAAATGGAGGAGTACTCCGTGAAGCTGCGAGAGCTCAGAAACATAGAGACTCTTCTTAAGAATGCTGAAGTGCCACCTCAGTTTCAAGAGCTGCACTTGAGCGCGCGCAAAGCTCTTGCTAAAGGTCGGACATGGGTTGTAGCGGTTCATGATGTTACTCTGCAGGCAATGCAAGAGCCTGTGATTGTTGATGGTTCAGCGGACCCTGATGGGTTGAAGGCGCTCGCAGACCACTCGACAAAAAAGGTAATCGAGCTGGCGCGTGCTTAAGTGGAACCTATTACCGCTGTATACCATCCCGAGACGTACGCAGAGTTTTTCTCGCAGCCTTTGAAGGATTTCCCTTCCTTAGCAGATAACCTCCTGGCTGATTTTATTAACTACAAGTCCGGAAGGGGCCTCCCTAGTTATTTTGGGTGTGATGTCCCATACACGCAGCCCCATTTGGCTTACACGGCTCAGCTGATGCACATTCATCTTCAGCTACCTCCGCACGCCTTTCCCGAGGGGGTTCCTCAGTTTGATCGCAAATGCAAGAAAGGGCAGCCGCAAAATGATGCCGCGCTTGTGTACGTGAGGGGAGAACTTGAGGAAAATCGTTATTGCATCCTTGGGGTTCTTCACCCAGATGCTCATGCCAAGGCGCGTAGCGAGAAAATCATGAGGTATCTCGCCAGGCTGGCGAAGAAATTCAGAGATGAAAATTGAAGTAGAGCCCAGCCCCGCGCTGGGCTTATTGCATCTGTCGGCGCGCGGATGGCGCTTGTGATATCGTTTTGCCTCTAAGGAATGGAGGCGTTCGATGAAAGTCAAAAATTGGGACGGCTGGGAGCCAGAGTGGCTCAAGCTTGTAGATCATTATCAGAGCGCGCCGGCAGTACCTGGTGTGTATATCATCTGTGCAGACCGTGCTATCGCGCGAGCGGTGGGCATTGACGATAACGGTATTTTGACTGTTGGAGAGTCGGATAACCTCAAGCGCCGTCTTGCAGCATTCATCCGATGTGCACGTACAAAAGGCGCTACCGGCCACATGGCAGGATGGCGGTTCAGCTTCGCGTCGTTCGAAAAAATGTTCCCACTGGACACTCTCTGGGTGAGCTGGTATCCCACCGTCGACAAAGCAGCGGCATACGCGAAGGAAGGCGAGATGCTGGGCCTGTATCTGGCAGAGCACTATGAACTACCTCCGTTGAACTACAAGTTCAACTGGTCTCCCCAGGAGCAGTGATTTATAAGCCCAGCCCAGCGCTGGGTTTTTGCATCTGGCGCCGCCGAGTTTGGTCAAAGCTTCTATGCTCCTTTGGTGGCGCTATGCCACTAAATGCAAGGAGCGTGGAATGAAGTACTTCATCTTGGCCCTCTGCGCAGGTGCGCTCTCGGGCTGCTTCCAACAGATCGTTAAACCAAGTGAGATTACCCTAGTGGACGCGATGACTCAGGTCGGACAGGGCTTGACGGCAATGCGCCAGGCACAGGGCGATGTCAAAACCGGGATGATAGCTGAGTCCGCAGAGGTGACTTTCAAGATATCGGCGGATCAAACAAATGGCGGGAAGCTGAAGCTGGACCTATCTCCGCCCGCAGTCAGCGATGGGGTGGGCGTAGGGGGCGAGCTTTCAGGTGAGCGAATCGCAGCACGTTCCAATACCGTCACCGTGAAGTTCAAAAATGTGCTCGCTTTGCCAAAAGATTCTGTAGGTTTTGCGGTCGCGGCGACACAAATCGGGTACACATCTGATGCTGCTGGAGCCAAACCCCCAACTCCCGCCGCTCCTGGCGGTAACGGTGGAGGCGCGCCAGCGGCAAAGCCGGGACAGCCAGTACAACTGCTCCCTAACGATATAGCTAAATGGGTGCAATACAATCAGATGCTACCTCCGCCCCCCAAAGAATGAGGATCGGCAAGCACCCATTTCACCGGGCCGTACTGGGGTTGGCTTATCCTGCCTTTCCCGGCCCGGGCTTAAGTAGACCCACTGCTTGCCCTCACCAGAGCGGGTTCGTGAGATTGTCGAGGCCAGACAAGCTGACTGCTACTGCTGACGCCGAGCAATGAACAAACCCCGCCCACGCGGTGTTTTGGCGCTTCCTGCCGATGGTGGTAGATTGCCCCGCTTTCAAGGAGGATGAGCGGTGAAGCACTGGATTCTGATAGGTCTGGCCTGTATTTCGGTTGCAGGGTGCGAGACAACGAAGGTTTCGCCAGACAGCGCTGCGCTGGTGCCAGCTGATGATGTGTACGCCTTCGGCCGTCCCGCGGGACCTGAGGATGCCAGGATTGTCTTCACGCAGGATGCCAGCGTGATCAGTTGCTTTGGCGCTGGAATGCAAGTTTTCCTGAATGAGAAGCTTGCTGCCGAGACCAGCAGCGGGAAATCCGTGACCCTCTACCATCCGCCCGGCCCGGTGCAGCTGAGCATTAAGAACAACATGGGCTGCGCCGGCGGAGAACTGCGAGGGCTGCTGTTGGAGCTGAAGCCGGGTTATTCGTACCAGGTCAGGGGGTATCGCGGCGCATGGGATAAGGCTGAGCCGCTGCTTACCACACCCGCTCCGTTTAAATATCGCTGATACTCAGGGTTGATTGGTGACATGCAGAGGGCATCTTCGGGTGCTTTTCCTTTCGGCGGAGTTACTCAGTTTTGCGCTGCAAAGACGCGATGGTAGATTGCCCTCATCAACAAGGAGGGTGCGCATGAAGCGTTTGGCACTGGTGGCTCTGGCTGGGTTCGTCCTGGCCGGTTGTGGAAAGAGTGATATTGACCGGGCTCGGGAGGCGGTTGTGAATCGTCTTAAGGACCCTGAATCTGCGCAATTCCGCAACGAAAGAGTTGTAGGCAAAGATGGATTTGTGTGCGGAGAGGTTAACGCCAAGAATTCAGCCGGCGGTTACGTTGGGTTCAGCAGTTATGCTGCATTCCGGCTGGACGACGGACGCTACGAAGCCTTTCTTGAAAGTGAAGGACAGACCACGTTTAAAGAGTCATCCTGCAGATAGATGATGACCAGGCCCAAACCCGCTCCGGCGGGTTTTTTATTGTCCGGAGAAAGTATGAGCCAGGGTGATATTGCTGTACTCGGGATACGGGTTGAATCCGGCGAAGCTGCTGCTGCCGCAGACGATCTCGACAAGCTTGCTAAGGCCGGAGAGCGTGCCGAGACCGTGACTGGATCTGTCGGCACCCAGGCCAAGGCATCCGGAGTGTCAATCAGAGATCTTGCTGCCGGCTCGAATTCTGCTGAGCAGGCGATGGACAGGTATACCCGACAGGCCCAAGCTGCCGGGATGTCGACCAAGGCTTATACGGCAGCGCTCCGAGGCGTGCCTGCTCAATTCACAGACATCGTCGTGTCTTTGCAGGGCGGCATGAACCCATTCACCGTCCTTCTTCAGCAAGGCGGTCAGTTGAAAGATCAGTTCAACGGGATCGGTCCTGCGACGCGTGCGCTTGGCGGATATGTCGCGGGGCTAGTCAATCCATTCACTGTTGCCGGTGCGGCTGTTGCTGGGCTGGGCGTGGCGTATTACAAGGGGGCCGAGGAGGCCCAAGACTTTCGTAAAGCGCTCATCCTCACCGGAAACGCAGCTGGAACCAACGCTGGCGCCATGTCCGATCTGGCTCGGCAGATCAGCACCACGGTGGGCACAACCGGGGCGGCTTCTGAGGTGCTAGCCCAGCTCGCAAGTAATGGAAAAGTCGCCGGGGACAGTATTGGCACCGTTGCGACTGCTGCTCTGCAGATGAAAGATGCGACAGGCCGGGCGGTAGACGAGACCGTTGCCGAGTTTGTGAAGATCGGGAAGGACCCGGTGGCGGCAGCCAAGGAGTTGAACGAGCAATACAACTTCCTCACCGCGAGCACCTACGCCCAAATCGTAGCCCTCAAGGAGCAGGGCGATACCGTGGGGGCGGCCAAGCTTCTTACTGATACATATGCGCAAACTATCGATGCCAGGTCCAAGGAAATCGTCGAGAACCTTGGTTGGATAGAGAAAGCATGGCGCGGCGTTTGGGGGGCAGCGAAAGGTGCAGGTGATGCTGCATTAAACTTTGGCAGATCCGAAGGATTCTCGGAGCAATTGGCCAAGGCGCAAAAGGATCTGGCGGATATCGATAAGATATTCGCGGGCAACCCTATTGCCGCCGCGGGCAAGGAGAACCAGGAGCGTCGAGAGATATTGGTTAGCACCATCCAGGCCCTTCAGGATCAGATACGCCTCCAAAAGTCCGCTGACCAGGCCCAGGAAAACTACAACCAACGACAGCGTGATTCGATCCTCTCTCAGGACATCTTGAACAGCCAGCTGCGCACCACGGCGAGCAACCAGGAAAAGCTGGCCAAGCGGCTCAAGGAGATCGACGAGCTAGCCAAGAAGTCTGCCGCCGGCGATGGCGGACGAGTGTACACCGAGGCCGAATTGAACCAGCTTCGCGACGCGGCTCGCGAGCAGTTCAAGGATAAGCCCGAACACAAGGGACCCGCCTACCGCGAAGACGCCGGCACCAAGGCCCTCGACCAAGCTCGCCAGCAATACTCGGTGCTCCAGCAGCAGAATGGCCTAATCGGTGCCCAGCGCGGCGAGATGCAGAAGCTGGGCGAAGCTGGCCAAGCCCTGGTGCGCTGGGAGCAGCAACTGGCCGACATCAAGGACAAGAAGATCCTGACGGCCGACCAGAAGTCGCTGCTGGCGAATCAGGATCTGATCACGGCTCAGCTGAAGCGCAACGCAGGGCTCGAGCGCGAAATGCAACTGCGTAAAGTAGCCACGGAAGAAGCGCAGAAACTGGCGGCCTTCGAAGCAAACCTGAACAGTCAGCTGCAGCGCGCATCGGTGGGCTTGGACAACAACCTGGCTGGCATGGGTCTTGGCGATCTGGCCCAGCAGCGCCTGCAAGAGCGTTTCAGCATCGAGCAGCAGTACCAGCAGCAAATGGACAACCTCCTGCAGCAGCGCAACGAGGGGCGTATTAGCGAGAGCCTTTATCAAAAGGAAAACGCCGCTCTGCAAAGCGCGCTGGATCAGCGGTTGGCTAAGCAGGAACAGTACTACCAGCGTGTCGATGAGCTGCAGTCAGACTGGTCTGTTGGTGCACGGGCCGCATTCGGCACCTACCTTGAGCAGGCGCGCAACGTCGCGGGGCAAACAAGAACGCTGTTCACCAATGCTTTCTCCAACATGGAAGACAGCATCGTCACCTTCGTCAAAACCGGGAAGTTGTCCTTCAAGGATTTTGCTGATGGGGTCATTGAGGACCTGATTCGCATCCAGGTGCGGCAGGCGGCTGTCGGCTTTCTTGGTACTGCATTCGGCTTCTTGGGCGGTGGTAGCCAGGCGCTAGGCCAAGGCACCATGACTGGATTCAGTGAGCCGCTAAAGCAGCTTTCCACCGGCGGCTATACCGGAGACGGCGGCAAGTTTGAGCCGAAGGGTGTGGTGCACGGCGGTGAATTCGTCCTCCGCAAGGAGGTGGTGGCCCAGCCAGGCATGCGCAACTACCTGGAGGGACTGAACGTCAGGGGTTACGCCTCCGGCGGATTCGTGACGCCGCGGATAGCCTCGACCGCTACGCAAATGGCTGCCAGCCAACCCGAAGCGTCGACCAATTCGCTGCCCGGGATCGTTCAGCACATCAGCGTTCAAGGTACTGCTGATGACGCCACCCTGGCCCGAATCCAGCAGGCCGCACAGAAGGGGGCCCAGGACGGCTACAACCTAGTGCTGCGCGACCTCAAGATGAACGGTCCGGCGCGTCAGCTGATCGTCCGAAACCGATAGCAAGAAGGAGTACTGCATGGCTATCCAATGGCCGGCATCGCTGCGCCCGTCTGAAATGACGTGGGGCATAGTCAATAACAGCCGCGCCTTCACCTCAACGCTCTCCAACGCCCAGCAGATCGTTGGGCAGCCGGGCGCCTATTGGCAATGCACCATCACGTTCGGGTTGCTCACGCGCAAGCAGGAGCGGCAGCTGTCGTCGTTCCTGGGCGAACTGGACGGGATGTTCGGTACGGTCAATGTGCCAGCCTTCACGCGGCGTCGTGGCAATAGTGTGGGGGCTCTGAAGGTAGTGAGTGGCCCGTCGCAGTCCCGCTCTATCCAGGTCGGCGGTGCCACACCAAACGCTCAGATGTTCTCGGTCGGGGATTACATGACGATCGCCGGCGAGATGTTTGAAGTGATCAAGCCGGCCGCAGCCAACGCCCAGGGGCAGGCATTGGTGCAGGTGAACAAGCGCATTCGCCAAACCTTGGCGGTTGGTTCGGCCATCGAATACCTCAACCCGTATTCCGAAATGCGCATGACCCAGGACACCTGGAGCATGACCGTGCGCCAGGCCGTGTCGAATGGCAGCTACCAGTTCAGGGAGGCCTTCTAATGCCCTCGACGTTTCCATTCAGCCAGAGCGTGGTCGATATCATCGCCACGGGCAGGTTCCTCAGCGTGTACGCCTGCCAGCTCGACTTCGAAGACGGCCCTGTATACGCGCACACGGGTACCGGCGACCTAGTGATCGGCGGCATCACATATCTGGGGGTAGGGCAGTTCGGCGAGGTAGGGCAGTCGCAGGAGAGCGACAACTCGAACTCCCCCATGTCGATCGACCTAGCACTCACCGGCCTGGACAGCCACATCATCACCGAGACCAATATCCGCGGCTGCCGCGGGCGCTCTGGCAAGCTGATGTTTGTGGTGTTCGACGAGCAGGGCAACTACGCCGCCGACATCTTGTTCTCTGGCCGCATGGACGCAGCCACCTTTTCCTACGCCGGCAATGGCGAGGACGGCAACAAGATAACCGTCCCGATCGTTGACCGGATGGCCGAGTGGAGCCGCACGGGTACCGAGCGGTTCACCGACGAGAACCACCGGGCCCGCCACCAGGGCGACCGGTTCTTTTACGCCATCGCCCAGATGTCCGAATGGCCCATCTACTGGGGCTCCAAGAAGGACGCTCCGACGTTCACCTATGAGAAATAGCCATGCGCTACCGAGACTGGACCACACGCCTCAGCGAAGTGATCAAGGCCGCCTTAGAGCGGCCTTTTTCATGGGGCGAATTCGACTGCTGCCTGTTCGCGGCGGACTGCGCGGTAGCGGTGTGCGGTACCGACCCGGCTGAGGCGTACCGCGGCACTTACAAGACCGAGGCGGGGGCGAAGCGGGCGCTGAAGAAGCGGCACGGTAGCCTCGAGGCGGCCTGGGATGCCTGCTTCGCCAGGGTGGCGCCGGCATTCATCCAGCGCGGCGACATTGCCATGTACGAGGCACCCGGCGGACGGTCCATGGCTGTGTATTGGGCAAATGAATTCTGGGCGACCACTGACGACGGGGTCGCCCGCGTGGTGTGCGACCCGCTTGCAGTCTGGAGAGTTGAATAATGTCCGGTGGCGTCAGGAAGATTGCTCAGGTAGCTGTTGGTGCGGTGATTGGCTTTGTCCAGGGCGGCCCGGTGGGGGCGGCTATCGGCGCCGGCATGGCCTTCTACATGGCCGAGCAGCAGGAGAAGCTGAACACCAAGTCTCCGATGCGCGACAACGAGCCGTCAGCCCAGACCGTCCGCTCCTCCAAGGCGCCAGCGCGCTTCATCCTTGGCCGCGTCAGTACCGGCGGCGTCTTGGTCTGGGCGCAGGAGCAGGCCGGCGACCAAACCGATGGCGAATGGCTGCACCTGGTCTACGTCCTTTGCGAAGGCCCGGTCGACGCCCTGGAGAACATCTACCTCGGAGAGGAGGAGATCGCGACGTATGGCGAGCACGCCACTTATGAGCTGGTTGTAAACCCGACCCAGGTGAATGCGTTCCTCAAGGCCAACTGCCCGGATTGGAAAGACGAGCAGATCGGCCGGGGGCTGTCGTTCGTGCGCCTGTCGCTGAAGTACAGCGCTGAAAAATTCCCTTCTGGCATCCCTGACGCACGCTTCATCGTCCGTGGCCGCAACGACATCTACGACCCGCGCAGCGGCACGGCCGTTTACACCGAGAACACAGCGCTTCACATCCTGTGGTACCTGCGCAATCGTTGCGGCGTGCCGGACGATGAGATCGTGTTCGAGACGTTCGCCAGCGGTGCCAATATCTGCGACGAGTCTGTCGCCAACCCTGATAACACCACCAGCCCGCGCTATCGCAGCAGCTGTGTGATCGGCGCCGATGAGCAGCGCACGAACGTGCTGCAGAAGCTCGAAGCTGCCTGCGGCGGCCGGACTATCCGTGTGGGTGGTCGCTGGATGTTCCAGGCTGGGGCCTACTACGGTCCGTACGACTTCGAGATCACCGAGGACATGGTGGTCGGCACCATCACCGGCAGCACCGAGCCGACCAACGACGCCGCAATCAACACAGTGCGCGGCACGTTCATTGACACCTCTCAATCGTGGACGGAGACCGACTACCCCGAGGTCAGCATTGCAGACTGGGTAATCGAGGACGGCGGCGAGGCTGCAGAAACGCTGTCCTTTTCCTACGTCACTGATGCCTATCAAGCCCAGCGTTTGGCCAACATCGAGCTGCGCCGCCGTCGCGCGGGCGGCACCATCAGCATTCCCATGAACTTCCTGGGTTACAACTGCCGGCCAGGCCGGGCCGTCCGCGTGAACCTGCCGTCGCTGAACATCCTGGGCGAGTTCATCGTCACCAACTGGAGCATGGGGGCGGACCAAGGGTGTACCGCCCAGCTGCAGCAGTACGATCCCGCACAGTTTGACGACGCCGTTGGCCAGCCATACAACCCAATCGGCTTTATCAAATTGCCGGCTGGTGGCCTGGGTAGTCCCACTGGCCTTACTTGGTCAACCGAAGATAACGCCGAGTCGGTACAAGGCACTCTGTCGTGGGCGGCGCCTTCTGGCGTGGTGACCAGCTACGCCATCACGGTTCGTCAAGGCTCGACCGCAGTCCAGGCTCAGCAAGTACCAGCCACAGCGCTCAAATTGCCGCTATCGGGCTTGCCGTCTGGTAGCTACACCATGAGCGTGGCTGCTCTTGGCCCGCTGACCCGCTCCGGCGAGGCCAGCATCGCTGTCAGCATCGACGGTCCGCCGATCCCAGAGTCTTGCGTCGTGCAGGCGACTATCGACACCATCACGTTGATCCCGAGCAATACGCTCCATGGGCTGAATGGCGGCACCTACGAGTACTTCTTTTCGACGAACCCGCAGGCAACCGAGGGTGAGTACCTGGGCCAAGGCCTGTCCCTGACCCACACCGGTCTGGCGTTTGCCACCAACTATGCCTACTTCGTTCGCTCGAAAAATGCCTACGGAGTGAGCGCCTTCCTGAAGGTGGTGGCCTCCACATCAACCGATGTGGGCAACATGCTCGATGCGCTGAAAGGCAAAATCGAGAACGGCCAGCTGGCGCCGGCGCTGCGGGAGGAAATCTCGCTGATCTCCGGTCCGCCTACCCAGGCTGGCTCTGTCGCTCAGCGTCTTGCCGCTGAGGCAGCGGCGCGAGCCAAGGCAATCAGCGATGAAGCGGCCGCTCGCGCCCAGGGCCTGCTGGCCGAGGCCCAGGCCCGCGGGGCGGCAGTCACCAGCGAGGCGCAAGCACGGCAGTCTGCAGACGACTCGTTGAGCCAGAAGATCGACACGGTCACGGCTTCGACTGGCAACAACGCAGCTGCCATTCAATCGGAGATCACCGCACGCACCAATGCCGACACGGCTCTGGGGCAACGGATCGACACCGTGGCGGCTAGCAGCGCGGCCAACTCGTCGGCAATCAGCAATGAGATCACGGCGCGAACCAAAGCGGACTCGGCCCTGGCATCGCAGATTGCAACGATCCGGGCCGAGTCTGGTGGGTTCGATACCGCCTTGAACTACGGCTTTGCTTCGACCGTTGAAGCCTGGTCGGGTACCCGCTGCAGCCTGGCGGTGGAGAATGGTCGTCTCATCGTCACCAACACCGATGTCAACGCCTACCTCAACAGCCCGGTTGTGTCGATCAGGGGCCGCGACCATGACCGCGTTCGCTGCAGGATCACTCGCCGAGCCGGTACCGGCTGGACCGGGCAGATCACTTACGTGACAGCAAGCCACGCCTCGAGCACGTCGTACCGAAAAGTCATTCCGGACCCGGGCCTGGCGGTGGGCCAGAGCATGGTGCTGGAATGGGACATGTCGCAGCTGACTGCCGGCGGTTCCGACTGGTCGGACAGCACGATCACCAGGTTTTACCTGTGGCTCAGCCCGTCGGCGGGTGATGTGTTCGAAATCGACTGGATCGCTGTGGGCCAGATCGCGCCGTCGGCGTCCGTGGCCTCCGTTGTGGACGAGCGTACCGCCCGGATCAGTGGTGATGAGGCCAATGCCTCGGCCATCACCGGCTTGAGCAGCAGCTTGCAAACCACAAATGGCAACGTGACGGCTGCGCAGCAGGCTGCCCAAGCGGCATCCGACAAGGCCGGCGGGAAAGGGGAGGTGATCTACAGCAGCACCGAGCCGGCCACTGACAAGCGCCTGGCGCAGAACCTGTGGATCGATATCACGGGGGCGGCGAACACGCCGAAGCGCTGGACTGGGTCCGCCTGGGTTGCGGTGACCGACAAGGTGGCCACCGATGCAGCGGCTGCGGCAGCCAGTGCACTCGCTCAAGTTGCCGCCAAAGCTGATGCCTCAGCCCTGCAGGCGTTGCAAACATCCGTCACCAACCAGGGCAACACGCTGACCGCCCAGGGCAATTCGATCACCCAGATCAAGGCGTCCATCGGCCAGCAACCAGACAACCTGATCCTGCGGGGCAGTTTCGAGGATGGCCTAGTAGATCCTTGGAGCGGTGATGCCCGGATCACCAACATCTCGGCGCATCCCTCAGCCGGCAAGGGCGTTTCGTTCTATACGAATAGCTTCTGCGGTGTAGCCGCAAACGTAGTGACAGCTGGCGGGGAGCAGTTCGACCTGTCGGCAGACATCTGGCCGGCCTACATGACGGCCGGTCAAACCACCCGGTTTCAAATGCAGTTCTACGACAAGGCCGGTACCAGCCTCGGTTACGTCAATGCCTTCTCGGTGGCAGCTGCGGCAACAGGATTCAAGTCCTACTCGGGCCGCATCACTGCGCCGGCAGGAGCCGTGTCGGCACGGTTTTTAACCCGTACGGAACCAGCGGACGGCTCTGGTCGCTCGCTGTGGTGCAACATCGTCGCGCGCCGTGTCACCGCTGCTGATTCTGCCAACGCGGATGCCATCAGTACCCTTGGCGCGAGCGTAACCCAGCAAGGCAATACACTGACCAGTCAGGGCCAGGCGCTCACCCAGCTCCAGAGCAGTGTCGGCAGCATTGGCGGGAGCGGGGCCAACCTGTTGAGTGACGAATACAGCTGGCTGACCTCAACCACGTTGCCTGCACTGATCGCTTCGTCCGGTGTGACGAGGATTGGCGTAGCAGTTCCTGAGGCTGATTCCGGATTTGGATATCAGGTAGGCAACGTGCCCACTGGTGCGTATTTCTTGATGCTCAGTCCAATCAACAGTGTGGCTGGCTACAACGTCAGGATCGAGCCAGGCGTTTACCTGGTATCGATGTATGTACGGGGTAGCGTTGCCGGCTCCATGCGGGCATCGCTGTTCGATGGAGCGGGACGGATTTCCGGGGATGTGCCGTACACCACAACCAGGACAAGAATCACATTGCCGATCACGGTCACCGACAGCACCCGTGCGGCTATCACGCTTTATCCGAACCGTACAGGCGTGGCCGACCTGACCTTGGTCATTGATTCGGTGATGATCGAGAAGCGGATCGGGGAGAGCAACACCCCGTCGCCGTTTGTTGCCGGGCCCAGTGCTCGAGCGGTTGGCGGTCAGGCTACTGCGATCAGCCAGATGGACACGGTTGTGAAGCAGCAGGGCACGGCCATAACCGCGCAGGCCAGTCGCCTGGATGGGTTGTATGTCCAGGTTAACCCGGAAATGGAGGGTGACAGCTCCGGCATGGCCGGCGCCACGGGGGGCCTAGTGGGTGTCTGGACCGAGCAATCGGCCCGGATCGAGGACGGCATCGCCATGGGGCGGCAGGTCGAAACGGTTCAGGCGCAGTTGGGCCAGACCAATGCGTCGGTCCAGCAGGTCAGTGAGGTCATGGCTGACATCAACGGAAGGGTATCGGCTCAAACCACGCTGAAGGTCGAGACGAACCTGGGCGGCCGCAAGGTCGTCTCGGGCATCGCGATCGGTAGCAACGGGGAGGAGGGCGAGATCCTGCTGATGGCCCAACGGCTGGCGATCATCGACAGCCTGAACGGCCAGACGATTCTGCCGTTCGTGGTCGAAGGCGGACAGGTGTTCATCAACCAGGCGGTGATCAATACCGCGTTCATCCAGCAGATTGTGGCCGGTATGACCATTCGATCTGCTGCGCTGAACGCTCAGGGCCTTCCGCTGCTGGAGATCAACTTCGCAGCGGGAACGTTCACGCTGAGGGGGCAGGATGCCAACGGATCAACGCTGCTCAACAACGGCGGTCTGTACGTCTACGACGCCAATGGCGTCGAACGGACAGCAGTCGGGAGGCTTACCTGATGGCTGATCTGTATGGGCTCCGGGCGCGGGATGCGTCCGGGGCCATTACGTTGGACACGACGATCACGCCAATCCGGTCGTTGAAAATGCTTCAGGTCACCGGGAGTGGTGCCTTCGATCAGTACATCGCAATCCCCGAGATACAGCCCGCGTCATTCGTTGTGGTTGATGCTTTGTTTGATGGAGGTGAGGAGACATACAGCCCGCAGGCCTGGTACTCCCCGGGACAGCTTCAGTTGCGTCAAGCTGCAAATCGGCAGTGGCAGGTAATGATTCTGTCCCAGGGCGGCGAGCCTTTCTCAGCGCCGGGCAGCTATGGGTTACGGGCGTTCAATAACAATGTTCGCACCCAAATCGACGCCGTAAACCGGGTGCTAACGATCCGTTACAGCGGCGATCTGAACATCGGTTTTCAAGGCCCAGGGAGCAGTTCGCAGATCCAGTGGGGTGAAGTGACCTTCGCAACACCAATCAACACCTATGAGCGCCCGCTGATTTTTCTCAACGCTGCCAACTACATGATGGTTGGCAACTTCCATGTGAAAGGAAGTCCGGGTAACTGGACGGGGTTTCGAATAAAGGCTTGGAACAACAATCAGGCGCATGGCGAGGTCGCGTTGTATCCAATGCAGATCAAGTGGTTCTGCGCGAGCTACATGACCCCCAACACACCGGCAGGGAGTTATGGAGCATCCGTTCGAGACGCCTCTGGCAACCGGACGTTTGTCACGACAGCCAACCTGTCGTTGCTGAACGGTCAGCCAGCCAGCAACAGTTTCATTCAGGCCGGCGACCCGATTGCCGTGGGTGCCTACTACGCACCGAGCCAGCAAATGCCATGGACTGGCAGCTATGACGACTATGTGCTGGCCAATGCCTTGTTCTCCTGCACCAACATTCAGCAGACCACCCAGCCGATCCGGGCCAACTTTGGAGGTTTTTTGCCTGGTAACCGCTCAGTCTTGCAGATGTATTGCGACAACGCCTCGGGGATCAACCCGCTCACAGCCAACGGGCGAACGCTGTTCGCCTCCAGGCCAATGAAGCCGCTTTAAGGACTCTATATGGCAAAGCAAGTAATCAACCTAGGAAGCGCGCCTAACGGCGCCGGAGGGGACGACCGTCGAAGCGCCTGGTTGAAGGCGATCGCAAACTTTGACGAGTTGTACAACTGGATTGCCACCGGCTTCCAGAAGAGCAACATTCTCGGCGCCGTCAGCCAGGCCGGCGGTGTGCCCACTGGCGCGCTGCTACAACGCGGCTCCAACGCCAACGGCGAATTTATCCGCCTGGCTGATGGCACCCAGATTTGCTGGGGAGTAATCACCCTGCCGAAGCAGGCGCTTAGCAGCTCATCCATTGGGCGGTCCAATTTCCCTGCGGTGTTTGCAGCTGTACCACGAGTATTTGCCAACCCGCTGAGCAGCGTAGGAGCCAGCGGGGATCAATCTGCGATCGGACAGCAGGCCTACAACGGCGTGTGGTGGGGAGCGTCAACAACCTTCGCAGAAGCGAATTCATGGTCATACCGTTTCGCCACAAACGCTGACATCCAATATCAGTATCTTGCAATAGGCAGGTGGTTCTAATGCGTATTCAGTTAAGCCCAGTTCTGCCGATTGCCCCGGCCTCGCTGACGATCTACAAGCAAGGTGACAGCCTGACCATTAACGGTCTGACCTTGGACTTTTCCCCGCTGCCGGATGACGCCACGTTGCCGGCCGAGGCCACCGGTTGCCCTTGGGTGATCGCGCCGGTCGAGCGTGTGGCCGGCGAGCTGGTAGTGACGCTGCAGCTCCCATTGCCGATTGATGCCAGTCAGGCGGCACGCTTTCCGCGTGACATCGTGTCGCCGGCTGATGGCCTGGTCGCGCTGCCTATTCCTGCCGCCGAACAGCCGGCGCCGGCACTGGGATTTGCTGCGATCGACTGGAGCCAGCTGGTAACTGTCGAGGACAAGGCCCTGGCCGCCTCCAAGCAACTGCATGCGACCGCCACGGCGGAGATTGCCCAGCGCCGAGCGGCCGCGGATATGGCGATCGCTCCGCTGCAGGATGCGGTAGACCTGGAAGAGGCCACTCCCAAGGAGACCGACGCGCTGAAGGCCTGGAAGCGCTATCGCGTTGCGCTCAACCGTTTGCCCGAGCAGCCCGGTTTCCCTGAAACCATTGACTGGCCTGACCTGCCGGCCTGATTCGACGACACCCCAACCCAACCGCCGCCCGGCGGTATTTTTTTGCCTGGAGAAAACCCATGCCGTTCATTGTCCTCAACAAAACCAATGCCTTCGATCCGGTACACCAAACCGAGCACGGTACAGCTGAGCAGGCCGACGCAGCCGCCCGCGACCTGCTGCGCACTCAGCCGAACTCCGTGCTGCTGGTTGCCCAGGTGCTCAAGCGCTACACCGCCGAGGTAACCGTGTCGGTGCAGGATGTTGATCCGGTACAGGAGGGCGTTGAATGAGCACTCCTCGTGGCGTTCGGAACAACAACCCCGGCAACATCGATTTCAATCCCCGCAACGCCTGGCAGGGCCAGCTGGGCATGGAGGTTGGCGTGGCCAAGCCGCGCTTCGCCCGGTTCGACGAGCCGGAGAACGGCATCCGGGCCCTGGGCAAGCTGCTGATCAACTACCGCGGCAAAGACGGAATGCCCAGCGTGGGCGGGAAGGGCATCGATACTGTGCTCGAAACCATCAACCGCTGGGCGCCGAGCAGTGAGAACGACACCCAGGCTTATGCGGCGGCCGTGGCCAAGCGCCTGGGCGTACGGCCAGGCGATCCGATCAACATCAAAGACCCGGCCACGCTGCGGGGTATGGTACTTAGCATCATCGTGCACGAGAACGGCGGCAACCCGTACAAGGATCAAGTGATCGACGAAGGCGTGCGGAGGGCGTTGGCATGAAGTCGTGGGCAATCAGATCGTTAATTTTGCTGGCACTGCTCGCGTCGTACTGGGGCGTATACCAGCACGGCAGGGAAGTGGAACGCGCCGAAGCCGCCCGTGCGTCAGCAGAGCGTGACAGCGGCGATCATCTGGCCGAGGTTGTCGGCGAACGTGGAGCCCGGCAGGAAGAACAACGACGCGCGCAAGCGCAGGAGGAGGCGAGAGCCCATGCGCAGAAAGAACGAACTATTGCTGATGCTGGCGCTGCTGGCGCCGATACTGCTGGCCAGCGGCTGCGCGACAAAGCTGGAAAGCTCGCCGCCACCGTCAGTTGCCCCGGCACGGATACCGCCGCTATCGCCCGAGGCCAGGCAGCCACCCGCGCCGCAATGGTGCTCTCCGAACTGCGCGACAGGGCTGATGCTCGAGCGGGAGAGCTGGCTCAGGCTTATGACCGCGCCAGAATAGCCGGCCAGCAGTGCGAGCGAGAATACGGCGCCTTAATCCCTAAACAGCGGGCAGAAGTAGCCAGCCAGTAATTCGAAGGATTGATTCAAAGAGAGCGGCCACCGGAGATGCGTCAACATCCCTGCTGACCGCCAGACAAGCAGACCATACCTGCAAGCCCAGCCAAGGCTCCCGCTTTGTGCACAAAGCAAAGCGAGCCTAGCACCTGTTTATCCATACAGTAAAGGTTTGCAAATTGACTAACCCAATCATTCCTTGGATGGGCGGAAAGCGACGCCTGGCCGACCGCTTGATCCCACTTTTCCCCGCCCATGAGTGCTACGTCGAGGTCTTCGCCGGTGGCGCTGCCTTGTACTTTATGCGCCCACAACCCGCTCCTGTGGAGGTCTTGAATGATCTCAATGGCGATCTGGTCAATCTGTACCGGGTGGTGCAGAACCACCTGGAGGAATTTGTCCGGCAGTTCAAATGGGCCCTGTCGTCCCGCCAGATTTTCGAGTGGCAAAAGATGGCGAGACCAGAGACACTAACCGATATCCAGCGCGCCGCCCGGTTCTTCTACCTGCAGCAGCACGCCTTCGGCGGCAAGGTCACTGGGCAAACATTCGGTACTGCCACCACCGGCCCTGCGGTTAACCTGCTGCGCATCGAGGAGAACCTGTCAGCCGCCTGGCAGCGGTTGGCCGGCACCTACGTCGAGAACCTGTCTTGGCTCGACTGTGCGCAGCGCTACGATCGACCGCACACCTTCTTCTACATGGACCCGCCTTACTGGCAGACCGCCGGCTACGGGGTCGATTTCCCGTTTGAGCAATATGAGCGGATGGCCGAGTTCATGCGCACTTGCAAAGGCAAGGTGATGGTGAGCATCAACGATCATCCCGACATCCGAGTGGCCTTTGACGGATTCCACTTCGAGCAGTTAGATATCCGATACACCACCACGAACCAGCGGCATGGCCAGGCCGATGTGAGCGGTGAGCTGGTGATATTGAACTGGACGCCCGCAGAGCTGGGGCAGCTGTTCTGAAACAACTGCGGCTCGAAAACCGTCCTTGCTTCAGCTGATTGTTTCGTCTTGTCCTATTATTCCCCGGTCAAACAATCGGAGTGGGGCAGTGGACAAGCGTTCTTTCATTGGTATGGTTAAGGCGGGCGAGCCGCTGATTCAGCAAGCCATTGATGCCATGCGGGACTACCACCAAGCCCAGGACCGTGGCGCGCTGACTGAAGAAATCGAGCGCCTACGCCTATTGGCGGATTCGCTATACCAAGCGGTCATTGATTACCAGTTAATCCAAGCAGGGCGGGCACCGGCTACTATTCAGTGATGGCCTCCTCAGGATGGAACCCCGATGAATTGTAAGCCGCCGATCCTTTTCCCTGATCATCCCATGTACACCGACGCTGTAGAGGCATGGAAGCGTTACCATGAGGCGCAGGCTTCGGGTGAGCCGGCGGAAGAGGTAGAGCGTCTGCGGCTGATTGCCGAATCGCAATTCCAAGTGGTAACCGACTACCAGCTCAGAACTCTAGGTCGCCCTGGCGGTTCTGTTCACTGACCGGCTCAATCAGATCATGGCCTTGGTTTTTAACATTCCCCACCGCCTTGCCAACTGGGAACCATCGGAAGTCCTGTGTTGGCCGGCATCCAATCTCAACAATCGCCTCCAAGCGTTCACCTGATGTGGCTGGATCCAGCCATTCCCTTGCGGTTTCAGGCGAGAGCACCAAGGGCTTCCTGTCGTGGATGTCGACCAGGCCTTGATCAGCAGCGGCTGTGATAACGACAAACCCATCCCTCTCATCTGGCTCCAGACCCTGATGTACTTCTGCGAGCGCGGCAAAAAATAGCGGTCCGCCATCGGCGCTCGTGATGTAGTAGGGCTGCTTTCGCTTCGGGTCTGCAGGATCTGGGACCCATTCGAACCAGCCATTTGCCGGCGCCAAAGCTCTCCCGTTCGGCCACAGAGCCTTGAAGAACTTTCCCATCACCACCGTCTCGGCCCGAGCATTGATCGGGTCCGGGCGTTTCCCCTTCGCCCAGAAAGGCGACCATCCCCACTTGACCCTATCCACACTCAGCCCATCGTCTAACCTGCGGATGACCTCGACGCGGGTCGAAGGAGCCACATTGAAGCGACTGATCGGTTCATGGTCGTAACCATTGATTACGACCAGATCCAGAGATAGCTGTCGCAGGTAGTGATCCATCGACTCATAGATCGAGTACCGTCCGCACATAATTTCCCCCTCACGCCCGTCAGAATTTTCATCGCCCAGGATTGACCGAGCGGCTGATGCCGGATTTACTGTATATGCATACAGTTTTCTTCGGGCCTTCCAGCATGACCATCACTTTCTTGGGTACGCCAATCGGCGGTACCGAACCGCTTCCGCTGTATTCGTTTCGCGTGCCGGCCGGGTTCCCGTCGCCTGCTGCGGACCACCTGGAAGGCCATATTTCCCTCGATGAATTGTTCGACCTCCGAGCGCCGCATGTGTATCTAGTAAAAGTCGAAGGCGACAGCATGCAAGGGGCAGGCATCTATTCCGGGGATATCGTCATCGTCGATCGCGGCCGCGAGGCTGAACACGGCGATGTGGTGATTGCTGCGGTCAACAGCGAGCCAGTTTGCAAGCGCCTGCACCGCCGCGATGGGGTGGTCATCCTGAAGTCCGAGAACCCGGCATACCCGCCGCGGTACATCATGGAAGGCGACGAGCTCGTGATATGGGGCGTTGTGCGTTACAGCGTTCGTGACCATGCGCAGTGACCACGTGTTTGCGCTGATCGACTGCAACTCGTTCTACGCGAGCTGCGAGCGCGTGTTTCGCCCGGACCTCGCCAAGACTCCGATCGTCGTGTTGAGCAACAACGACGGGTGCGTGATTGCCAGGTCGTATGACGCCAAGTCTTTTGTGAAGATGGGCGAGCCCTTCTTCCAGGCAAAGGACAAGCTGCGCCGATACGGCATTATGGCCTTCAGCAGTAACTATGCGCTCTACGGCGACATGAGTGAGCGCGTCATGACACTGATTGAATCGATGGTGCCGGCAACAGAGGTCTACAGCATCGACGAGTGTTTCGCTGACCTCACCGGCATTCAGGAAAACCTGACCCAGTTCGGGCGAAAGCTGCGCTCGAGGATTTTCCAGTGCACGGGAATACCGGTGGGCGTCGGCATTGCTGGTACGAAGACGCTCGCGAAGCTGGCCAACCATACGGCCAAGCGCCTGCAGGCTCAGACGGGGGGCGTGGTCGACATCACCGATCCGTTCAAGCGCGATTGGGTGTTGCGCAATACCGAGGTGAAGGAAGTGTGGGGTATTGGTCGGCGTATGACCGCCCACCTTGAAGCGATGGGCATCCGCACAGCCATGGACCTTGCCAAAGCTGACGCCTGGACACTTCGCCAGAAGTTCAGCGTTGTGGTTGAAAAGACGGCCCGAGAGCTGGCTGGCACGCCATGCCTTGAATTGGACGAGGCCGAACCGCCGAAGCAGGAGATCTGCTGCAGTCGAATGTTCGGAAAGCGGCTGACTGAGCTGGCGCCGATCAAGCAGGCCGTGGCCACTTACGTTGGCCGCGCTGCGGAGAAACTGCGGGCTCAAGGGTCAGTTTGCAAGCGCATGCGAATCAGCATCCGTACCGGGATGTTCAACCCGGACGAAGCGCATCACGCACAGGGTGCGTTGGTAGAGCTTCCATACCCAACCTGCGACACGCTGCTAATGACTCGACTGGCCACCGATGCGGTCGCGCGAATCTTTAGGCCTGGGTTCCGCTACAGCAAGGCCGAAGTGCTGTTGATGGACCTGCGACAACCAGGTGAGTTTTCAGAGGATTTGTTCGCGCTCAAGCAATCGGTGGCGTGTGATCGGCTGATGCAGGTGATGGATGACATCAATGAGCGCTGGGGGAGGGGGACAATGCGAGCCGGCAGCGTGCCGGCGACACCGGACTGGGGGATGAGGAGGGAGATGATGAGCCAATCCTATACAACGCGCATCGATCAACTGTGGACGGTCAAATGTTGAGCCTGCCAGCGGCCTGGCTGGCCGAACTCAATGATCAGCCCGCTCTTGTAGTCGATCCGGATGGCCGAGCCGGGGTGCTTGCCGAACTCGCGTTTTCTGCGCACCGACGGGGCGACGTTGATGCGGGCCAATTGGCCGACATGCTGGAGTTTGTCGAGGCGGCTAGGCTGTGGGCTCTGATTGAGGATGAAGCGGCTGCTTGAGCCGTTCGGTGCGCCGGGGTGTTGGTTGCCGGTCGTGAATGGCTGCTTTCGACCCAAGCGGCCGTCCATGATAGTTTGGTAGTAATTCCAAGCCCAGGCTCCGCATTCCGTTTAATCTTAGAATTAACAATATCGTTCAATTATTTAATTTTAGTTCGAGAATGTCATCTCCAGAGTCATCTCTTTCCCCTGTTGGGCTCCACCCCAGATGTCGGTAAAAACCATAAGACCTGACATCCGGATCGCTGGAGCAAGCCAAGAACACGCGAGGAAGCCCTCGATTTTTGAGTTGTTCCACCATCATCGCAAGCAGCGATTTTCCGATTCCCAGGCCCTCGTACGATGGAAGAAGGGCTAGAACAACAATCTCGCCGGTATCCCGATCTCCAAAGCAGTAGCCAATCATCCGGCCATCTTCACACGCTACGAAGCCAGGGCAACTGCCGTCCCGGATGCCTGTGCTCCAAGATTCGGTGGTAATGCCAAGCGCATGAAGTTCCTCTGATGAGAATGCATTTTCTCGCGTCAACCCTCGGATTTTGATACACAGGGAGGCGTCATCCGGTTGGGCAGGCCGATAGGTTATGTTAGTCATGAATTTATCACTATATTGACGAACTTCTAGTTCAAGGGATATGAAATACCTGCCTTAGCTGATATCCAATCAACCCAACATTCGTTCAACCGTTTCGTAATGTCAAACGAATCGATGTTTTAAAGTGTAATCACGCTCAGACACTCCCAATGTCCGTTTTGGGTAGAAAGCGGACGTTACAGATAGGAATGATGTCCGTGCAAAATGAGTCTGGCTGGCCGAGCTGAACGACCACTTCGCGTTTATCACCGATCCCGTGGGGCTCTCAGAAGTGCTAGATGAGATGGCCTATGCTGCGCACCGGCGGCATCGACGAAGGCGACCTGGTAGACATGCTTGAACTGGCCGAAGCAGCCAGGCTATGGGCGCTCGAGAATGAGGGCTGGGCGAGGTGTCAATCTGAAGGGGAAGTAGGTCGGCAGAACGCCGGAAGAAGGGTTAAAAACCGCTGGATAGATGCACAGCTGGCTCGTACCAATTTTTGTACCAATGGCTGTGTTTTGGGGTGGGATGCAGCGTGGCTGGGAGGGCTGGAAGGCCCGTAAACACGGGCTTTCCTCACTTTCGAAAACTCCCCAAAACGCGGAAAACATCTCTGGAGTATGGCCGAATTGCTGTCGAATGCCTTATGACTAAAGGGCGCAAGGTGAAGGAAATTTAATCCTGTACCCATTCGCTACCAGGGCCTGGGTCAGTTTCTGCACGCTGGGAGTGACCACAATCGCCCAGGCTAACCAGCTCCAGGTTGCGATTTACCGCTTTGCGGCGAATCCTGTAATTGGTAGAGCCTGCGCCTGGCGATTTTCATTGCTCTCGTAGCCTTGGCCTATCTGTACTGGCATCACAGCCGAAGCGTTTCCCAGTAAGCAAGCGCTAACCCTTGAACCAGCCATTGCGGTGGTTTTCTTATTGCCTGGAGACAGCCTTCTGTACAGCAAGGTTCGGCACCATCAGCCCTTTGGCGATAGCACTGGCTTCAAGCTTCGCCCGCTCCGCATCCAGTGACGCATAGGCACCCTGCAGCGTGATTATTTTCGCCTGGATTTCGGCCATCTTTTCCGCGATCAAGGCCGCGCCCTGGGCGCAATTGATCGTGTTGCCGCGCTTGGCAGCCAGGATCTCGCCGATCGCCGCAAGCGAAAACCCCATGCTCTGGGCAATCTGAATGAACTGCAGGTCGGCAACGGTCTGTTCGCTGTAATCGCGGTAGTTGTTGGCCCGTCGATGGGCGCCGATAAGCCCGAGCTTTTCGTAATAGCGCAAGGCGTGGCGGCCGATGCCACTGCGACGCTCCAGTTCCGCAACATTCACAGCGAAATTCCTTGACTGTAGACCAGGCTCTATACCTTAGCCTGCGCCGATCATGCAAACAAGGATTCGGTCATGGCTGTGGAATGCTTCGTTACCGGCGGCAGTGGGTTTGTCGGGCAACATTTGCTGGCCCGTCTTTCCGCGACTGGGCACAAGACCTGGGTGCTCATGCGCAACCCTGAAAACATCGCGTCTCTCAGAGAGCAGGTCGGCCGGCTGGGCGGTAACCCGGCGAACATCCATGCCGTTGCGGGTGATATCAGCCGGGACGGGCTTGGCCTCTGCGAGGCAGACCGGCAGTGCGTGTCGCGCGTCTCGGTGGTCTTCCACCTGGCGGCGGCGTTTTCCTGGGGGCTGACGATGGAACGTGCCCGCGCGATCAATGTGCAAGGCGCGCTGAGGGTCGCCAGGCTGGCGGCTAGCCTGGGTGTGCGGTTGCTGATGGTGGGCGGCTACATGGTGCACAACCTGGCCTTCCTGGGGCGTATCGGGGTTGATCACGAATGCCCGGAGAACACTGACTGGCCCGCCGTCTATAGCCGCGTGGGTGGCTACGAAGGCAGCAAGCTCGAGTCGCATTTCGCAGTCATTCGCTACCTGCAGGAAGCACGTGCGGATTACACCATCGTTCACCCGGCAACGGTGGGTGGGCACAGCGAGAGTGGGCACATCCTGGCAGGCCAGCCACTGGTCGAGCTCATTCACAATCTGGCGCGAGGGCGTTTCAAGGCGGTTCCCGGTTCCGCCCGGCACTGGTTGCCAATGGTCAGCGTCGATTACCTGGTGACGCTGATGACCTGCGTAGCGTTCGACCCTTTGCTGGCCAACCGGCAGGTGCTGGCGCTCAATGAGCACACCCCCAGCCTGCCGGGGTTGCTCGAAGCGCTGGCAAAAACGCTGGGGGTCAAGGCACCGCGGCGTCATGTCGCGATCGGGTTGCTCCGCTGGCTGGCGAAGATTCCCGGGCTGGCGGCACGCTTGGAGATCCGCGCCGAGTCATTGAACTTCATCCAGACGCAGCGCTTCGACATGAGCGAAAGCCAGCAACTGGAGCGCAAGTATCGGTTGACGCATCCCGACATGGCGCAAACCCTGGAGAGGACGGTGCACTACGTCATGGCTCACTTGCCCGGCTGAGCCAACCCCCTCAGGCCGTGTTCGCCGAGCTGGCGCGTTTCATTGGCATCAAGGCCTGGAACCCGCCGATACCGGTCGGTACCGGCAGGCCCGCGCCAATGGATCAATACGGGTTGCAGTATTGCGCTACGGCCGTGGCCTGGTCGACGTACGGGCGCGCCGGCTCAAGGTTCCACTCGGGCTTGTCCCTGACCGGTTTGTTGTCATAGCTGGCTGCCAGGTGGCACACCAGCTGGCGACGTAACGAGCCACCGTTAACGCTGTAACGCCGCCATTGCGCATCGTCCTTGTGCTTGTTGTACAGCTCGGCGAACATCCGGTCGGTCTGGTCGTCCTTGATCGCCCGGCCGCACGCGGTGGGCACGACTTGCAGCGACCAGGTGTCCGGCCCCAGTTTCGGATCCGGGCGTTGCACCCAGGTGCTGGACTGAATGTACCTGTCGCAGAACCGCTGCGTGGGCAGCGGCGCTGCCTGGATGCAGGAGAAGCTGGCCTTGCCGTCGGGCGTGCGCGGGAAGTTGATTTTAATGATGTTGCGGTCCTTGCCGGTCTTGTTCTTGTAGTCGCGCTGGTTGGCCAGGGCATCGTTCAGGCCGCGCTGGTCACTGTAGAAAAACGCCAGGATCGGCAATTCGTCATCTTTCGGGTTGCCCAGGCGCAGCTCGGTCTGGGTCTGGAACTCCCGGGTGTTGATGGCACGTCGGGCGCCCATGAAGTTGCGGAACGCATTGACCCGGTCCTGGCTGCTCATCGGGTTGCGCATGTTGAAGCCACATTGCAGCTGGTCCTGCAGGCGGTCGTTGTTGAACCGGGTGAAATGGGCGACCCAGGCACTGGCGTTGGTGATGGGTGGGGCCATGGCCTGGCAAACGGCCTCGGTCTGGCTGGTATTGCGGTTATTGCCGCAGCCCCGGTCATCACGGAAATCGGTCCAGGCGTCGTTGGGGAAGGCACAGTACACATGCACCGGCGTCTCGGGGGCGCGCACCAGGTCGATCGGCTTGATGATGTAGCCGTTCTGCGTGCTCATGCCCGGGTCTTCATAGCTGATGCCGTCGGCCCGCATCCACGAGGCGGCAAAGGTCCCCAGCTCTCGCGCCTTGGGGCTTGGGTTCCATACGTCCCATTGCTGGCCCTTCGCCGGGTCGGCGCGGTGGGTACCCCTGATCAACAGGCCTGAACAGTCGGATGCCGGGTCATTGCCGCAGCTGTCGACGGTTCTGTTGTAGAGGCTTTCCACCTGCCTCAGGGTCTCTTCACAAGACTCGGCGTAGGCCGAGGTGATGTGCAGAAACAACGGCAAGGTCAGCAGCGGGACAAACCGGTTCAAACGTTTTTGCATGGCATGTATCTCCCTGATCAGCCAAAAAACAACCTGCGGTCCAACTTCATTCGGGTACGGCTGCACCTCCTTGCTTGCCAGGTGCACAGTCAATGCTCGGGTGGTCAGCGCGGGACCGGGTTGCAACCCGCGGCGCGGGTTTCGCTGTCTGATAGCCTTGGCCGGAACGGCTCCAGGTTCCAGGGCGTCTTGCCCCGGTAGTTGGCCAGCACGCAGCTCAATTGCTGGCGCATGCTGCCGGCAGAAGTTTCGTTCTCGCGCCATTGGCCATCGGCACCTCTGAGGGTGAACAGCTGCTCGTACAGCGCGCCGACTTGCGCCTCGGGCAAGGCGCGTCCCGCCGGGGTCGGCACCACGCTCAGGGTCCATTCCTGCCGGCGCGTGCCGGGGTCGTAGCGCTTGATCCAATCGGCAGAGGCGATGTACCCAGGCACTTGCGCTGGCACAGGATTGCAACCAGCCTTGGCCGCTTCCTCGGGGGTGACGGCAGGGCGGAACGGCTCCAGGTTCCACTCGGCCTTGGCCGGGTAGTTACGCACCAGGCAGGCCAGTTGCTGGCGCATGCTGCCTGGGTACTTTTCATTGTCGCGCCACTGGCTGTCTGCGCCGCGCAGTTCGAACAATTCCCGGTACAACGTGTCCTGGTCGCTGGCCTGGATCGCCTTGCCCTCGGCAGTGGGGATGACGTTGAGTGTCCATTCGTTCTTCTTGCTGCCGGGGTCGTAGCGCTCGACCCAGCTGGTCGCGGCGATATAGCGCGGCGCCGCTGGCACTGGCGCCGGTTGCCCGACACTGGCGGGGGACAGGTCGATTGCCTGGTCGGCGGCAACATAGCTGAAGCGTTGCTCTGGCGGTTTGCTGAAGTCCAGCCGCAGGATCGGCACACTGTAGCCCTGCGCCTGGAGTTTCTTCTGGAAGTTGCGCGCACTGTTCAGGCCATTTTCCGGTTTTGGCGGTGCCACGTCACCGCGGGTGGCGAAGTTCTGCGTGCTGTTGACGTTGTAGATGAACGCGTCGATGTGCTGCATGTTCTCGCTGCCATCGTTGCTCGCCGAGGCATTCTTGAGCATGAACTCGGTAACTTGAGCGCTGTAGGCGAAGGGGTCCTTGCGGGTGGGGTTCAGGCGCGATTCGTGGACCTTGATCATGGCGTTCCAGTCACTTGGTTTTTCCGCGTTCCAGGAGCACTGGTTGTACTGGATGGGGCCCTTCAACACGCCGGCGTATTTCTGTGTCCACTGCTCGGCGGTGGCGACGCCGGCTTCCGCGCAAGTGCCATAGGCCAACGCGGCATTACGGTTGGTCAGGGTGGCCTGGGCGGCGCGCGGCGGTTCGCGGTTGTCGAAGAAGCCGCAGCCATACCATTTGCGTTCTGGCCCGGTGCCGCCGTCGAAGGCGTAGATGCAAGTCCAACCCTGCTCCTTCACTGGCAGTTTCAAGGCCACCGCGTCGGTGGGCAGGCGCAGGATGAAACCGGCCGGGTGGATGAGAATGCGTGTGCTCAGGTCCTTGCGCAGCCAGCTATAGGAGGTGGCACCGATCTTGACCGCATAGGGGCTGTAGTCCCAGGGGTTGAACGGCCCGTCATTGACCATGCGCAAGGTCACACCACTGCAGTAGTAGTGGCCGCGTGCGGCACCGGTGTCGGCTTCCTGGCAATGGTTATTGATGGTGTTGTAGTTGCGGTTGATGCGCTTGACGGTTTCCAACGGATCGAGCGGCGCCTGGGCGGCCAGCGCACCGAGGCTGAAGGGCAGGGCACAGGCGATGAGCAATAGGGAACGAACATGCGGGTACATTGCCGACACTCCTTGTCGCACAAAAATGGTTCACGCTTGTAGCCGCAGCGTAGTTAGCCGGCTCTTTGCGGTCAAATGCGCTTGCCAGACAACACCGACCTCATCGCAAAACGTCCCGGGCTGCCTGCGCCAAGCACAGGGCATCGGGACGTCTTGCGGCTAGCCAAGTTCAGGCATGGAGCAGTGACAGATCGCTGATGATGCAGATCGAGCCATCATCGGCTGGCGTCGTATCGGTGTAATCGACCTGGTTGTAGACGCCGCCATGGAACTCGAACCGGTGCGCCGCCCAGCTGCTGTCGAACGGCAGGTCGCCGGAGCTGCCGGTTATCCCGTTGCAACTGGCGGTGACGTTGACGGTGCCCTGGGCGGTGGCGTGGATGCTCACGGAAAACTTCGCCCCCAGCGGTACGCCCCTGAGCACCGTCGAGTTCACCGGATCGGTCTGGTTGTAGGTCTGCCGGAACCCCAGGGTGATATCGCCTTTTTTCCAGAACACTTTCACCGGCGGGCTGTCGTCGCCGTATACGTGCATCTGCGCCACGACCACCTTCTGCGCCCAGTTGACCTTGGTCAGGGTCATCACTTGACGATTCCAGTGGTTTGGCGCACCGGCCAGCGTCCAGTAGGTCGGCTCCGACCACTCACAGCGTGTCCGCCGGGTACTTTTGCTCGACACGCCCTTGGTCGGGGCAGACAGTTGCACCGAACCGTCGGCAAGCACTGACACATACTCCGGATACTGGGCGATCGCTTCGCTGCCGGTGAGTTCGTCGGCGACCAGGCTGGTTGCGAATTCGGCCACCGGAACGGAAAGGATGAGTTTGCTGATGTCTACGCTCATGGAGGTACTCCTTGATAGTCGATGACGGGTTGTGCCCCTTCGGGCTGGCAGCGACGACGCCGCTGTCGATAAAATGATTAGCCGTGCGCTAAATTTGTGTCAATAGCTTTGGGCTAAATTAATTTCGCTGAACGACAAATCCCCTCCACGCCAGACTTATCCCCCAACGGGCTTTACGCTGGTTTTGCCAGTGGGCTATGCTTGGTCTGGGTACTGTACAGGAATACAGGTATTGGACTGGCCCGTGTCCAGGCGCATGAAGGGTCTGCTGGCCGAGACGCCAGAGTTGGACCTAGCCTTCAACGATGACGACAGTGTCACCCTGCGTTGGGCGCGCAGCAGCATGGGGGCGTGCGGCGAGCTTGCCGTTGAGCAGCAGGTCAGCGAGGCTGCACCGTTCCGAGTTACACAAAGAAGCCCGCCAGGAGGGCGGGCTTGGCGTCATACCAGGTGCGCATTCCACACTAGCAATACCCTGGCCTGGATATAGAGTTCTTCTCGACGGACCATGCGGTCCTTGTGTCGTGAGTTGTCGGAAATCATTTCGAAATGCTCTTCATCGGCGATTTGCAGCCGCTTGACATAGAGGTGGTCACCCCAGCAGAACAGGTAGATACCATCGCCGACGAACTCACGGATGCTGACGTCGACGATCAGCGGGTCGCGGTGCCTGATGGTCGGCTCCATCGACTGGCCCCAGCCGGTGACCAGCTTCAGGTGGTTATGGTCGCTGAACTCCACACCCAGCTCGCGCAGGTGGCTTGGGCTGACACGGACGTCCCTGAGCATTTCCGGGTAGTCGTGAGGAATCTGCCCGCCGCCCATGGCCGCACGGACGTCATAGTGAGCGATCCATACCTCGTCACCCACCAGGCCAGGCTGAGCCAGGTCGGCCTTGACCAGCGTGGCCTTTACCGGCTCCTCGGCAGCAGCCAGCAGCCGTTGCCGGGTTTCCTCGGGAATGCCTTTGCCGCTTCTGGCCAGCATCTGCTTGACCAGGTCAGCCGCGGATAGCCTGCTGTCGCCAACGTCAGGCAGTGCCTGCTCAGTGGCCGCCATGGTGTCGAACCACCCCCTGGGCAAGCCCTCGATACCCTCGATTCTGCGTGCCACGTCATCACCCAGGTTCTTCGCTGTCTTGTTCGAGAGGATCTGGCTGAGGTGCGCAGGGGCCATGCCCCAGCGTTCTGCGCAGGAGCCTTTTCTCTGGTTGCCGATCAGCTTGACCAGGTTGTGCTTGCGGATTTCGTAGATGTCCATGAGGCGGAGCATGCCAGTGTTTAGCTCATTGCTAAATAGGTTTGAAGGTAAATATTGTCCGTGCCGTGGCTAGCGCCAGGCTAAACCGATCAAGCCTGCAACAAAAGCCAGCCGGCCTGCGTCGAGGAAAAAAAAAAGACCCGCCAATAGGCGGGCCAGAAGGGCGTAGGGAGCAACGCACAACAAATACGGGTCAGGCGACCAGGGTGCCTGGTTGCAGCTGTTCGATCAGCGCCTGGGCCGAGGCCCGGCTCGGCATCGGGCCGCTGACGGCTTCGCCATTGCGCACCAGGTACCAGCAGGCGAGCAGGCCTTGTTCACGCAACGCAGCGGGGACGGCACTGCCGACAACGGACATGATCTGGATAGTGGCCATGGGGACCTCCTGTAAACATGGTTCCACCATACGCAGCAGCCGCCGCGGTTTGAAATCAACTTCCTCGATAGTGGTCATTAGTTCTATCAACCCTGCCCGCGGGCCGGTCCGTAATCACCACAGGCAAGGGACGACCAGTGGTGCCTCTGGTAGGCTGCACAAACGTTTCAGTGATGACAAAGGAGCAGGTCATGTCGACAAGTCCCAGCAGAGACACCGTACTGTGCATCTCCCTGGCCGGCCGCCCCGGCACCTTCGGGGTGCGGTTCCATAACCACCTGTACCAGCAGCTGGGCCTGGATTTCTACTACAAGGCCATGCGCACCGACGACCTTCCGGCGGCGGTGGCGGGTATCCGCGCGCTGGGGATCCGCGGTTGTGGCGTATCGATGCCGTACAAGGAAGCGTGCATGGCCCTGGTCGACGAGATCGACCCCTCGGCGGCGGCCATCGAGTCAGTCAATACCCTGGTCAATACCAATGGCCATCTGAAAGCCTACAACACCGATTACCTGGCCGTGCGCCAGTTGCTGGCGCAGCACCAGGTCGACCCGCGCACCGCGTTTGCCCTGCGTGGCAGCGGTGGCATGGCCAAGGCCGTAGCCAGTGCCTTGCGCGATGCCGGTTTTGCCGAGGGCATCATCGTCGCGCGCAACGAGCAGGCCGGGCGGCAGTTGGCAGATGTGTGCGGCTATCGCTGGGTGGCTGAGCTGGAGGACCTGTGCCCGCCGATGTTGGTCAACGTGACGCCAATTGGCATGGCGGGCGGCGCGGAAGCCGAGCAACTGGCGTTTTCCGAGAACGCCATCGCTGCTGCGGAACGGGTGTTCGACGTGGTGGCGATGCCCGCGCATACACCCTTGATTCGGCGGGCGCAGGCGTTGGGTAAACCGGTGATCACCGGGCTGGAGGTGATTGCGCTGCAGGCACTGGAGCAGTTCGTGCTGTATACCGGTGTGCGACCGACGTCGGCGCAGGTAGAGGCGGCGGTGGCTTACGCCCGGGATATCTGACTATGCCTGTTCCGGCCCTTTCGCGGGTGACCCGGCGAAAGAGCCGGAACAGAAGGCATCAGGATCAGAACACCTTGCGCCCTTCATCCAGTTGCTGGTCCACCAGCGCCCGGCCATGGGCCAGCGACACATGTTGTGCATTCTCCAGGTCGGAGAAGAACTTCATCGGCATCGCCATGCGCTTGCTGGTATGCCCTTCGGGGTCGGTAATCAGGCACCCGGCGGCGTAGGGCAGGGGGGAGTCGGGATGGGGCATCACGCTGGCGGTGATGGTGTGCTGGCGGTATTCACAGTGAAGAGATTGCATCGTCCTTACCTCGCTGTGGCATGTGAAGCAGTTACCTTCATATACCACGGCAAGGGGCCGGGAGTTCCCGGCCCGACGAGCGCAACGCGGGTAACGCTCAGCCCTTGAGTTCGGTTGGCTGGATGACTTCGACCCAGTAACCGTCCGGGTCCTTGATGAAGGCCAGGTGGTTCATGCGGCCATCCTGCAGACGCTTCTGGAACGTTACACCCAGTGCCTCGAAGCGCGCGCAGGCGGCGCGCACGTCTGGTACCGAAACGCAGATATGGCCGAAACCGCGCGGGTCGGTGTTGCCGTTGTGGTAGGCGAACCCGGTATCGTTCTCGGTACCATGGTTGTGGGTCAGCTCCAGCACGCCGGGGATCGACTTCATCCACTGGTGGCGTTCGGCGTCATCGGCCGGGATCTGCGCCGGGTCGACCAGGGCCAGGAAATACAGGCTGAAGGCCGCTTCGGGGAAGTCACGCTTGTCCACCAGGCGGAAGCCCAGCACGCGGGTGTAGAAGTCCAGGGACTTTTCGATGTCCTTGACCCGCAGCATGGTGTGGTTGAAGACGAACTGGGCTGTGGCAGCGTCCGGTTGGGCGGTGACGCCGGGCAGGGTTTGCAGATCGTGCAGGCTCATGGGAACTCCTGAGGCAAGGCCGGGCGCAGGGCACCGGCAAAACAGACAGGCTGGCCATGATACGGCAGTACGCCGATTGCGCAAATGAAAGCGCCCTGCACAAGGCAGGGCGCTGGAATTAGAGGCCCGCATGTGCGGGCGCGTGATGGGGTCGCTAGTCCTTTAGCTGTCTCGATACTGAGCCAGCCGTTGTGAAAAAAGTGTGAAGTGCGCGTGGATGTTTCATCAGCGTACCCAGCTTTCTACCGTGGCGGCTCCGTACTGTTCTTTCCAGGCCTTGAGGCCGCGGTGATTGCCGCCTTTGGTCTCGATCCGCTCGCCGGTATGCGGGTTGGTGTAAACCTTCACCACGCGAGGCCGGCGCTGTTGCTTCGGGGCTGCACTCGGCGTCCGGGTCACGGTCTTCGGGTCGAGAATGGCAATGATATCGCGCAGGCTCTTGTCGTAGCTTTTCATCAGGCCGACTAGTTTCTGCTCGAATTCGATTTCGCGTTTGAGGCCGGCATCCTTTTTCAACGCTTCCAGTTGCGCCATCTGTTCCTGGAGCGCTTTTTCGGCAGCACGAAACTCTGCAAGTCTGGACACTGTAATCACTCCTGTACTCGGGTGTGGCAGGGCGTGACGAACATTGGAAATTTAAAAACGCCGGCCACGCGGGTGGGTTCTGTTGTTCGCTGTATCGAGTGTAGTCATTCAGTGGTACTGGGTAAACCGCAAACTTTTTGAAGTAAGCCGGGAACTTTCCCGCTGTCACGTACGCTATTTCCGGTTTTCTTCATGATTGCCCGGCTGCGTGCTTAGACCATGGTCCAATGGCCTGATCTAGAGCGTTTGCGCGATCATTTCAGATGATCGCCGTGTATTCTTCGGTCGCCCCGCAATACCGTGGCCAGCTTGCGCCACAGGTTATTTACTCGCCTTGATTCTGGATGTTTCCCCGCATGTTTGCCCCTTTCCCCCTCGCCCCCGGGCGTCGTGTTGCCGGCCTGTTCCTGTTGTGTGCCGGTGCCAATGCCCAGGCCGCCGGTTTTCTTGAAGACAGCAGTGCCAAGGTTGAAGCACGCAATGTCTATTTCAACCGGGACTTTCGTGATGGTCACAGCAGTTCCAGCCAGGGCGCGTCCAAGCGCGAAGAATGGGCACAAGGCTTCATTCTCAATGTGCAGTCCGGTTTTACCCAGGGCCCGGTAGGTTTTGGCGTGGACGCACTGGGCATGTTCGGCTTCAAACTGGACTCCAGCCCGGCGGACAGTAACAGCGGCCTGTTGCCGTCTTCTGGTCACGATCCGCGGCACTCGGCCGACCAGTACGCGAAGATGGGCCTGGCTGCCAAAGCCAAGGTGTCCAGTACCGTGCTCAAGTACGGTTCGATGATGCCGGACGTGCCGCTGCTCAAGTACAACGATGGTCGCCTGCTGCCGACCCTGTTCCACGGTGCCATGCTGACTTCCGAAGAAGTGCGTGACCTCAAGTTGACCCTGGCCCGCCTGGACAAGTACACCGCACGGGACTCCACCGACCGTCAGGATATTCGCGTGCATTGCAAGAACAAGCGTTATGCCTGCGACATCGAGGCCGACCACTTTGACCTGGCCGGTGTCGACTACCGGTTCAACGAGCGCCTCAGTGCCCAGTACCAGGTGGCCAGGCTGGAGAACATCTACCGCCAGCACTTCCTCGGCCTGGTGGCCAGCCAGCCATTGGCGGTGGGCAGCCTGTCGGCCGACCTGCGCTTGATCAAGAGTGATGACATCGGCAATGCCCGCGCGGGTGAAATCGAGCACCGCGCCTTCAGCGGCATGCTCGGCTACAGCCTGGGTGGCCACAAGCTCAGCGCCGGCTGGCAGCGCATGTATGGCGACAGTGCCATGCCGTACCTGGATGGCAGCAACCCATACCTCGTCAACTACGCCCAGGTCAACGATTTCGCCGCCGCCCAGGAACGCTCCTGGCAAGTGCGTTATGACTATGACTTCAAAGCCATGGGAGTCCCCGGCCTGACCTTCTTCACCCGCTACATCAATGGTGACAGTATCAAGGTGCCGGGCAGTGCGGCCGAAGGCAAGGAATGGGAACGCGACAGCGAACTCAGGTACCAGGTGCAAACTGGCACGTTCAAGGACGTCAGCGTGCGGCTACGCAATTCCACCTACCGCAGCAACTATGAACGTTGGGCGCGTGACATGGACGAGACCCGGGTCATCGTCAGCTACAACTTCTCGCTGTTCTGATCGCATGCTTTGCCAAATACTGGCAGGCGCCTGACAATGGCGGCTGGTTCCGGCGAAGGGCAGGGCAATGAAAGACCTGTTGTTGATCGGCATCGGCCCCGGCGATCCGCGTCAGATCACCTATGAGGCGGTCGACGCGTTGCGCCAGGCCAGCGTGTTCTTCGTGCTCGACAAAGGCAGCGACAAGCACGAGCTGGTGCGCCTGCGCAAAGCCATCCTGCAACGCTACCGGCCCGAGGGTGGCTACCGTCTGGTACAGGTGGCCGACCCTGTACGCGAGGCGCATGCCGATGGTTACCTGAGTTCGGTCCAGCAGTGGCACCACCAGCGTGCGGCCCTGTACGCGCAGCTGATCGACCGGGAAATCGGCGCCGGGGACGTGGGCGCCTTCCTGCTGTGGGGCGAGCCGACGCTGTATGACAGCACCTTGCGCATCCTCGAACGTGTTCGCGAACGCGGCATGGCCCTGCGCCTGCAGGTGATTCCTGGGATCAGCAGCGTGCAGGCCCTGGCTGCGCGTCACCAGGTGCCGCTCAACCGCATTGGTGAACCGCTGACCGTGCTGCCAGGGCGATGCCTGGCGTCACAGGGGCGTATCGACAATGTGGTGGTGATGCTCGACGGCCATTGCGCATTTGCCCAGCTGGATGACCCGGCACTGGTGATCTACTGGGGGGCGTATCTGGGGACTGAAGATGAGGTGCTGATTGCCGGGCCCTTGCAGGCGGTGAAGGCGCAGATTATCGAAACGCGCGAACGGGAGCGCAGGCGCAACGGGTGGATCATGGATACCTACCTGTTGCGCAGGGAGTTGTGAGGTGCGCGCTCCTCAAGCCGGGCCCACAATAGCCAGCACCTTCTCCCGCAACTGGTCAATGCTGAACGGCTTGCTGATCAGGTGCATGCCCTCTGGCACATCGACGCTTTCGGCATAGCCGCTGGCGAACAGCACCGGCAGCGCCGGCCGCAGTTCGCGCGCCTTGGCCGCCAACGCCTCGCCGCGCATGTCCGGCAGCCCCACGTCGGTCATCATCAGCGCCAGCGCCTGGTCCGGGTTTTCGAGGGTGCGCAACGCCGCACTGGCGTTTTCCGCCTCGATGACCGTGTAGCCCGACTCGTCGAGCACTTCGACCATCAGCATACGGACGATGTCGTCGTCTTCGACTACCAGAAGGTGCATGGTTCCGATCCTGTAGCAATTGAATGTTCTTAATCTGTGCTCCGGGTGGCAGCAGAAGTTCCCCGAGGATACCGCTCCATGCAATCAGATGGAACGATTGGCGCACACCACCTTCAAATACTGGCTAAATGCCCTGCCAGACCCGCTAAAGCTGGTTAGACTCGCTTTACTGGACGGAGCAGTGGCGGATAACCACAACGATTGATCGGCCACACTTTCATGGACTTTTCTTGCTCGGGCGTTTTCACATGATTCAAGCAGCCTCGATGGACCAGCGCAGCTTCCGCAAGTTGTTGACCCGCAACGTCGGCCTCCCCTTGGGGGTGGGCCTGCTGGGGGCCTTGGCCTTTGTCGGGGTGATCAACTACCTGCTTACGGCCATGCAGTGGGTCGAGCACACCGATCGGGTCATCGGCAACGCCAACGAGACGGTCAAGCTGTCGATCGACATGGAGACGGGTGTGCGTGGTTTCCTGATCACCGGTGACGAGCGTTTTCTCGACCCCTACGAGGTGGCCAAACCGCGCATTTTCGGCAGCCTGCAGGGCCTGCGCAGCATGGTCGAGGACAACCCGCAGCAGGTCGAGCGCATCGACCGGTTGATCGCCCTGCAGCAAGCCTGGAACGACTTTGGCAGCGACCTCATCGCCCAGCGTCGCAGCCAGGGTGATTACCGCGCATCGATCGGCAGCGGTCGCGGCAAGCGCCTGACGGATGAAATCCGCAAGGAGTTCGACGCCCTGATCAACGCCGAACAGCAGTTGCGGATGACCCGTAACGAGCGGGTCAGCACGGTCACGGTCACGGTCATGGTGTCGTTCGTGCTGTTCATCGTCGGCCTGAGCGCCTTGCTCGCCTACCTGGGGCGGCGCGACCTGCTGGCGCTGTCGGCCAGCTACGATGACAACCTGCACGCCCAGCAACGCGCCACCGAGCGCCTGGAACATCAGGCCTGGCTGCGCACCGGCCAGACCCAGCTGGCCGAGCAGGTATTGGGCCAGCTGACCCTGCCGATGCTTGGTGACAACATCCTGCGCTTCTTCGCCGCTTACCTGGGCAGCGTGGTCGGGGCCTTGTACGTGCGTGACGAACATGGGCACCTGGTGCGGGTGGCCAGTTACGGCCTGGACGCCGAAGAGCAGGCCCGCGAGCAGGTGCTGGGCGACCACGAAGGCCTGCTCGCCCAGGCGGTGCGCGAGGGGCGCTTGCTGCGCCTGGACAACTTGCCCGAAGGCTACTTCCACCTCAGCTCCGGCCTGGGCCGGGGCCTGCCACGCAGCGCTGTGCTGGTGCCGGCCAGTGAGGGCACGCAGACCAATGGCGTGCTCGAGCTGGGCTTCCTGCGGCCGTTGCTGCCACGTGACGAAGAACTGCTGCAACGGCTCGGCGGCAACATCGGCATCTCCATTGACAGTGCCCGTTACCGCCAGCGCCTGCAGGAAGTGCTGGCCGAAACCCAGCAACTGAACGAAGAGCTGCAGGTGCAGCAGGAAGAGCTGAAAACCGCCAACGAAGAGCTCGAAGAGCAATCCCGCGTGCTCAAGGAGTCCCAGGCGCACCTGGAAACCCAGCAGGCGGAGCTGGAGCAGACCAACGAGCAATTGTCCGAGCGTACCGAGGCGCTGGACCGCAAGAACGATGAGTTGCTCCACGCCCAGGAACAATTGCAGGCACGTGCCGAAGAGCTGCAGCGGTCGAGCAAGTACAAGTCCGAGTTCCTCGCCAACATGTCCCACGAACTGCGCACCCCGCTGAACAGTTCGCTGATCCTGGCCAAGCTGCTGGCTGAGAACGTCGAGGGCAACCTCAGCGAGGAGCAGGTCAAGTTCGCCGAATCCATCTACTCGGCCGGCAACGACCTGCTGAACCTGATCAACGACATTCTCGATATCGCCAAGGTGGAAGCCGGCAAGCTCGAAGTGCGGCCGGAAACCACCCAGCTGGAGCGCCTGGTCGAGGGCCTGCGCGGCATGTTCGAACCGCTGGCCGGGCACAAGGGCCTGGCCTTCGAGGTGACCCGCGACGCCCAGGTACCGGCCACCCTGTTCACCGACCGTCAGCGCCTGGAGCAGATTCTCAAGAACCTGTTGTCCAATGCCATCAAGTTCACCGAGCGCGGCCAGGTCAGCCTGAACATCGGCTACCAGCCCGACAGCGGCATCATCTTTGCCGTGCGTGATAGCGGCATCGGTATTGCCGCCGACCAGCAGCAGGCGATCTTCGGTGCCTTCCATCAGGTCGATGGCACCAGCAACCGGCGCTATGGCGGCACCGGCCTGGGCCTGTCGATTTCCCGCGACCTGGCGCACCTGCTGGGTGGGCAGATCACCGTCGACAGCAGCCCCGGCAAGGGCAGTGTGTTCAGCCTGATCCTGCCGGAGCGCTACGAGCGCGAGGCCCAGACGGCCGAACCGCTGGCCCTGCGCCCGGCGGTCGATGCCTTGCCGCCTGCCGCACCGACACCACCGGTGGCGGTGGCGCCGCAACGTCCGGCCCCGGCGTTTGCCGACGACCGCGAGCATGCACCGTTCGGCAACCGCTGCATCCTGGTGATCGAGGACGAACCGAACTTCGCCCGTATCCTGTTCGACCTGGCCCACGAGCTGGGTTACAGCTGCCTGGTCGCGCAGGGCGCCGACGAGGGCTTCGAGCTGGCCCTGGAGTACGTTCCCGATGCCATCCTGCTGGACATGCGCCTGCCCGACCATTCCGGCCTCACCGTGCTGCAACGCCTGAAGGAGCAGGCCAGCACCCGGCACATCCCAGTGCATATCATTTCTGTTGAAGACCGGGTCGAGGCGGCCATGCACATGGGCGCCGTCGGCTACGCGGTCAAGCCCACCAGCCGCGAGGAACTCAAGGAGGTGTTCGCCCGCCTGGAGGCCAAGCTGACGCAAAAGCTCAAGCACATCCTGCTGGTGGAAGACGACGACCTGCAACGCGAGAGCATTGCCCGCCTGATCGGCGATGACGATGTCGAGATCACCGCCGTGGCCATGGCCCAGGATGCCCTGGCGCTGCTGCGCGAGAACATCTACGACTGCATGATTATCGACCTCAAGCTGCCGGACATGCTCGGCAACGAGCTGCTCAAGCGCATGACCGCCGAGGATATCCGCGCGTTCCCGCCGGTAATCGTGTATACCGGGCGCAACCTGACCCGCGAGGAAGAAGCCGACCTGCTCAAGTATTCCCGCTCGATCATCATCAAGGGCGCGCGTTCGCCGGAGCGCCTGCTCGACGAAGTGACGCTGTTTCTGCACAAGGTCGAGTCGCAGTTGTCCAACGAACGCCAGCGCATGCTCAAGACCGCGCGCAGCCGCGACAAGGTGTTCGAGGGCCGCAAGGTGCTGCTGGTGGATGATGACGTGCGCAACATCTTCGCCCTTACCAGTGCGCTGGAGCACAAGGGCGCGATCGTCGAAATCGGTCGCAACGGGCGCGAGGCGATCGAGCGCCTCGAACAGCATGACGACATCGACCTGGTGCTGATGGACGTGATGATGCCGGAAATGGACGGCTTCGAGGCCACCCGCCTGATCCGCCAGCAAGCGCGTTGGCGCAAGTTGCCGATCATCGCCGTGACCGCCAAGGCAATGAAGGATGACCAGCAGCGTTGCCTGCAGGCCGGCGCCAACGATTACCTGGCCAAACCGATCGACCTGGACCGCCTGTTCTCGCTGATCCGGGTCTGGCTGCCGCAACTGGAGCGAATTTGACTAGCGAACGTAACACCGACATTGAAATCCGCTTGCTGATCGAGGCCATCTACCTCAAGTACAGCTACGATTTCCGCAATTATTCCGGCGCTTCGATCAAGCGCCGGATCCTGCATGCGCTGCGCCAGTTCGATTGCCTGACGGTATCGGCACTGCAGGAGCGCGTGCTGCACGACCCCGGCATGTTCATGCAGTTGCTGCAGTACCTGACGATCCCGGTCAGCGAGATGTTCCGCGACCCGGAGCACTTCCTGGCAGTGCGCAACGAAGTGGTGCCGCTGTTGCGCACCTGGCCTTCGATCAAGGTCTGGATTGCTGGCTGCAGCACTGGCGAGGAGGTCTATTCGATGGCCATCCTGCTGCGCGAGGAAGGGCTGCTGGAACGCACCATCATCTATGCCACCGACATCAACCCGCATTCGCTGGACAAAGCCAAGCAGGGCATCTATTCGATGCAGAGCATGCGCGAGTACGCGAAAAACTACCGCCTGGCCGGTGGCCGGCGGGATTTTTCCGAGTACTACACGGCGGCCTACGGCAATGCCATCATGGACAGCTCGCTGCGCGAGAACGTGACCTTCGCCGACCATAGCCTGGCAACCGACAGCGTGTTTTCCGAAACCCAGCTGGTGTCGTGCCGCAACGTCCTGATCTATTTCGACAAGGTATTGCAGGACCGCGCCCTGGGGCTGTTCCACGATTCCTTGTGCCACCGCGGCTTCCTGGTGCTGGGCAGCAAGGAGTCGGTGGATTTTTCCGCCTATGCCGAGCGCTTCGAGCCGCTGGTCAAGCCCGAACGGATCTACCGTAAATCATGAACGGCGTACGCGCGGTGGTGATCGGCGCCTCGGCAGGCGGGGTGACGGCCCTGTTCAAGGTGCTCGGCGCGTTGCCAGCCAGCTTTGCCCTGCCGGTGGTCTGCGTACTGCACCTGCCGGATGACCGCCACAGCCAGCTGGCCGAAGTGCTGCAACGCCGCTTGCATCGGCCCGTGTGCGAGGCGCGCGACAAGCAGCTGCTGCGGCCTGGGCAGATCTATGTGGCCGGGCCGGGTTACCACCTGTCGGTGGAACGCGATTTCACCCTGTCGCTGAGCCAGGAGCCGCCGGTGCATTTCTCCCGACCGGCAATCGACTATCTGTTCATGTCGGCGGCCGACGCCTACGGTGCCGGCCTGCTTGGCGTGCTGCTCACCGGCGCCAATGAAGATGGTGCCGCAGGGCTTGCCTATATCAAGAACAGCGGGGGCCGGACCATCGTCCAGGACCCTCGCGACGCACAGGTTGCGCTGATGCCGGAGGCTGCCCTGACCTTGCACCAGCCCGACCATATTCTTACCTTGAGTGGTATCGAGCAGTTGCTCGCTGCCCTGGAATCCAGCGCATGCTAAGCCACACCATCGCCAAACTGTTGATCGTCGACGACCTGCCGGAAAACCTGCTGGCCCTCGACGCCTTGATCCAGGGCGAAGACCGTGAGGTGCATCAGGCCCAGTCTGCCGAAGCGGCGTTATCGCTGCTGCTCGAACATGAGTTCGCCCTGGCCATCCTCGATGTGCAGATGCCGGGCATGAACGGCTTCGAGCTGGCCGAGCTGATGCGCGGTACGGAAAAGACCCGCAATATCCCCATCGTCTTCGTCACCGCCGCCGGGCGCGAGATGAACTACGCCTTCAAGGGCTACGAAAGCGGTGCGGTCGACTTTCTGCACAAGCCGCTCGACACCCTGGCGGTGAAGAGCAAGGTGTCGGTGTTCGTCGACCTGTACCGCCAGCGCAAGGTCCTCGACCGCCAGCTGCAGGCACTGGAGCGCAGCCGCCAGGAGCAGGAAATGCTGCTCGCGCAGTTGCAGGCGGCGCGGGCCGAGCTGGAGCATGCCGTGCGCATGCGCGATGACTTCATGTCGATCGTGTCGCACGAGGTGCGCACCCCGCTCAACGGCCTGATCCTGGAAACCCAGCTGCGCAAGTTGCACCTTTCGCGCGGCAACCTTGCCGCGTTCAGCAGCGACAAACTGCAGGCCATGGTCGAGCGCGACGAACGGCAGATCAACAGCCTGATCCGCCTGGTCGAGGACATGCTCGATGTGTCGCGCATCCGTACCGGCAAACTGTCGCTGCGGCCCAAGGCATTCGACCTGGGCCAGCTGGTGCGTGGCCTGGTGGAGAACTTTGCCGCGCAGGCCACCGCGCTGGAAACCCACATCGAACTGCAACGCTGCGAGCCACTGCACGGTGAGTGGGACGAGTTTCGCATCGAGCAGGTGCTGGCCAACCTGTTGTCCAATGCCTTGCGCTACGGTGAGCGCAAACCGGTGCACGTGCGTGTGTTCGAGGAAGATGGCCTGGCCTGCGTGCAGGTGCAGGACCACGGCATCGGGATTGGCGCGGCCAACCAGCAGCGTATCTTCCAGCAGTTCGAGCGGGTGGCTACCCAACAGGCCAGTGGTGGCCTGGGCCTTGGGCTGTACATATCGGAGCAGATCGTCCAGGCCCATGGCGGGCGAATCCTGCTGGAAAGTGAAGAGGGCAAGGGCGCCACGTTCACCCTGCAGTTGCCGCTGGCAGCCTGCCTACAACAAAACGACCAGGCGCGGGCAACCTCTGCATGAGCCTGGGGTCAGATGGCTGTTGCAAGCATTTCAAGGCGTTGACATGAGTGAAGATGCACAAGATGTGGTGCTGGTCGTCGAGGATGAACCGGCGATTCGCATGATCCTGCAGGATTACCTGGCAGGCGAGGGCTACCACGTACTGGTGGCCGAGGATGGCGAGCAGGCGTTCGCGATCCTGGCCAGCAAACCGCACCTGGACCTGATGGTGACGGACTACCGCCTGCCCGGCGGGATATCCGGGGTAGAGATTGCCGAACCGGCGGTCAAGTTGCGGCCGGACCTGAAGGTGATTTTCATCAGCGGCTACCCGGCCGAGATTCTTGAATCCGGCAGCCCGATCACGCGCAAGGCGCCGATTCTGGCCAAGCCGTTCGACCTGGATACCTTGCACGAGCAGATCCAGTCGCTTCTGCGCTAGCCTGCACTGGCCCTTTCGCGGGTAAATCCGCTCCCACAGGAACTGTGCAAGTCTCAAGGTTGCACAGTTCCTGTGGGAGCGGGTTTACCCGCGAAAGGGCCGTAACAGGCTAGCGCAGTGTCCGCTCCAGGCCACCCACCAGCATGCTTTCCATCAAGCCCAGCCCTTGTTCCTCGGGCAACGCCTTCAACAGCCCCGGCAACTGGTTCAGCAGTGTCGCCAGCACATGCGCGGTAGCCACCAGCGCTTCCCCTTGCAGCTTCGCCTGCGGTGCGATCAAGCGCAGCAACCCCGCCTCGTAGCGCTTGCGCAACAAGGCCAGGCGCGCCTGCTGGTCGTCGCTCAGGCAACACAAGTCGCGCTCCGCCAGGCGAAACTGCATCGGCCGCTCGGCATGCAACTGCCAGTGTGCTGCGATCAGGCAGCTCAACGCCGACGCGCCACGGGCCATGGCCCGGCGGCCCTGGTCCAGGGTCGCCTGCAACTCCTCGTACAACTCTTCGATCAGGTCGTACAACAGGTCCTGCTTGCTGGGAAAGTGGTGGTACAGCGAGCCGGCGGTCAGGCCTACATGGGCCGCCAGCTCGCGCATGCTGACCTGGCCGAAGCCCTTTTCGGCAAACAGCGCCATGGCCCGCTCACGTCGCTCCTCGAAATTGGCACAGCGCATCGCGGCATTGACCGGGGGCATGGCGTTCGCTCCTCAGTAGGTGAAGAAACCGCGGCCGCTCTTGCGTCCCAGCCAACCGGCCGCGACCATTTCCTTGAGCAGCGGGGCAGGGCGGTACTTGCTGTCGTTGAAGCCTTCATGGAAGGCCTCCATGATCGCCAGCAGCGTGTCCAGGCCGATCAGGTCGGCCAGGGCCAGCGGGCCGATCGGCTGGTTGCAGCCCAGGCGCATGCCGGTGTCGATGTCCTCGGCACTGGCCAGGCCTTCCTGACGCACGAAGATCGCTTCGTTGATCATCGGCACCAGGATGCGGTTGACCACGAAGCCCGGGCGGTTGCCGGCAGTGATCGGGGTCTTGCCGACCTTCTCGGTCACCACCAGCGCCTGGGCATAGGTGCTGTCGCTGGTCTGCAGGCCGCGGATGATCTCGACCAGTGCCATCATCGGCACCGGGTTGAAGAAATGCACGCCGATGAACCGCTCGGGGTGCTCGATGCTGGCGGCCAGTTGGGTGACTGACAGCGACGAGGTGTTGGTGGCGATGATGCACTCGGCGGCGACGTTGGCCGCAACCTGCTGCAGGATGCGCTGCTTGAGCTGCAGGTTTTCGCTGGCCGCCTCGATCACCAGCTGCGCAGCGCTGAGCTGGGTGTAGTCGGTGCTGGTGCGGATACGCGTTTTCGCCGCCGCAGCCTTGTCCGCATCCAGGGTGCCCTTGCTGACCTGGCGCTCGAGGTTCTTGCTCAGGGTGGCCACGCCGCGCTCCAGCGCCGCGTCGGAAACATCCACCAGCAACACCTGGTAGCCGGCTACCGCGCACACCTGGGCAATGCCGTTGCCCATGGTGCCGGCGCCAATCACGGCGATTTGTTCAATGTTCATCTATCAGCCTCCCTCAGACGCGCTCGAAGACCACGGCAATGCCTTGGCCACCGCCGATGCACATGGTGGCCAGGGCGTAGCGGCCCTGGATGCGCTGCAGTTCATGGATGGCCTTGGTGGCAATGATCGCGCCGGTGGCGCCCACCGGGTGACCAAGGGAGATACCCGAGCCGTTGGGGTTGACCTTTTCCGGGTCGAAGCCCAGTTCGCGGGCCACGGCGCAGGCCTGGGCGGCAAACGCTTCGTTGGACTCGATCACGTCCAGGTCCTGCACCTTCAGGCCGGTCTTTTCCAGTACCTTGCGGGTGGCCGGGATCGGGCCCAGGCCCATCAGCTCCGGCTCGACGCCGGCATGGGCGTAGCCGACCAGGCGTGCCAGCGGCTTGAGGCCCAGGCGGCGCACCGCGTCACCCGTGGCCAGCACCAGGCCGCCAGCGCCGTCGTTGATGCCGCTGGCGTTGCCGGCGGTGACGGTACCGTCTTTCTTGAATACCGGCTTCATCCCGGCCAGTTGCTCGGCGGTGACTTCGCCCCGGACATGCTCATCGACACTGAACTGCACGCTGCCCTTGCGGGTTTTCAGCTCCAGCGGGACGATCTGGCTGGCGAAACGGCCTTCGGCGGTGGCGCGGGCGGCGCGGCGCTGGCTGGTCAGGGCCAGTTCGTCCTGCATCTCGCGGGTAATGCCGTGTTTGGCCGAGACGTTCTCGGCAGTGATACCCATGTGGAAGTGCTCGAACGGGTCCTGCAGCACGCCGACGGTGTAGTCGATACCTTGCAGGTCACCCATGCGCGCACCCCAGCGGGCCTGTGGCAGCAGGTACGGGCCACGGCTCATGGATTCGGCGCCGGCCGCCACCGCCACGTCGGTGTCGCCGAGCAGCAGGCACTGGGCGGCCGAGACGATGGCCTGCAGGCCGGAACCGCACAGGCGGTTGACGTTGAAGGCAGGGGTTTCCTTGGGGATGCCGGCGTTCATCGCCGCGACCCGGGCCAGGTAGGCGTCGCGTGGCTCGGTGGGGATCACCGTGCCCATCACCAGGTGGCCGATCTGCTCGGCAGCCACACCCGAGCGCTCGATGGCGGCACGGGTGATGGCGCTGGCCAGGTCAGCCAGCGGCAGGTCCTTGAGGGAGCCGCCAAAGCCACCAATGGCGGAACGGACGGCACTGACGACATAGATTTCTGCGCTGCTCATAGGGGCTCCGATTGCGAAGGCATGGCGGGACCGGGCCAGGCTCTGCGAGAATGGCCGACGATCCCGGAGTGGGACCGAGTCTAGGCAAAGGCTCTGTTGCAGCCTATGCCGGAACTGTTCAGACAACCTGGCACTTTTTGCCACTCAGCATAGACAGCGAAAACCGCCATGCGCGATAGCGATTCGGTCGCCGTGTACTTCCTCAATGCCATGCTCCACGCCCTGCGTGGCTGCCCCGATGAACGCGATGCACAACTGCGCGCGGTGGGCATCGACCCGCAACTGCTCGCCCAGCCCCAGGCCCGCGTGCCGGCCAAGGCCTTTGCCCAGCTGTGGCTGGCGCTGATCCAGCGCCTGGATGACGAATTCTTCCGCCTCGACAGCCATGGCATGCCGCAGGGCAGTTTCGCCCTGATCTGCCGCGGCCTGATCCTCGAGCCGAACCTGGAAAAAGCCCTGCGCCAGTGCATGGCCGGTTTCGGCCTGTTCCTGCGCGACTTGCGCGGCAGCCTGACGGTGCGTGGCGGGCGGGCCGTGATCAGCGTGTACTCGAACATTGCCGACCCGCTGACCCGGGTGTATGCCGAGGAAACCTACCTGGTGCTGATGATCGGCATGCTGTGCTGGCTGGCCGGGCGGCGGATCGCCATCGACCGTACCGAACTGGCGGTGTCGCGCCCGGCGCAAGAGGACGACCTGTTGTTGTGGGGGCCGGACCTGCGCCTGGGTAGCGGGCGTACCGAAGTGGAGTTCGACAGCGCCTACCTGCGCCTGCCGGTGGTGCAGGACCTGGCCGCCCTGAAAACCTTCCTGCGCAGCGCGCCACAGGGGCTGGTGATTCGCTTCCGCAACCAGAACGGGCTGGTGGCCGAGGTGTACCGGCATTTGCGGGCGCGGCGTTATGGGCAGTGGCCGACGCTGGCGGCGCTGGCGCAGCAGCAGGGGGTCAGTGCCAGCACGTTTCGCCGCCAGCTGGAGCGGGAAGGCCGCTCCTACCAGCAGATCAAGGACGAGGTGCGCCGGGCAATGGCCTTCGAGCGCTTGCGTGAAGGGGTGTTGAGCATTGCCGAGATCGCCGAGCAGGCGGGGTTCCAGGAGCCCAGTGCGTTTCACCGGGCGTTCAAGAAGTGGACCGGGCAGAGTCCTGGCAGCTACCGGGCGCGGTTGGCCGGGCGATAGCATTTACCTGCACCGGCCTATCGCCGGCAAGCCGGTTCCCACAGGTACGGCGCAACTTTCGAATGCCATGAATTCCCTGTGGGAGCGGGTTCACCCGTGAAGAGGCCGGCACAGGCAGCGGCTCAAATGATCAGGCCGGCACCATGGCAAACCCGACGCCAAAGCGGTTCCAGGCATTGATGGTGGCAATCGCCAGGGTCAGGTTGGCCACCTCGGCCGGTTCGAAGTGCTCCAGCAATGCGTCATAGTGTGCTTGCGGCGCACCGTGCTCGGGCAGCCGGGTCAGGCTCTCGACCCAGGCCAGCGCAGCACGCTCGCGTGGGCTGAAATAGCTGGTTTCCTGCCAGACACACAAGGTCTGCAGGCGCGCTTCGGTCTCACCGGCCTTGCGCGCGTCGTTGGCGTGCAGGTTGACGCAGTAGGCGCAGCCGTTGATCTGCGAAGCCCGCAGGCGCACCAGTTCCAGCAGCGATTTCTCCAGGCCGCTCCTGGCCAGGGCCTGTTCCAGGCCGACCATCGCCTGGTAGGCCTCAGGGGCGTGCTTGGCCCATTCGATACGGTTGTGCATGGCTATCTCCAAGGGGTTAGGTGGGATGGCGCTACTGTAGCGCCGGCCTTGCGCCGCCCCGATAGCCAATCGCGCGCATAAGCGGGAGGCCAATCGGCTATTCGGCTGGCCACTGACAGGCATCCAATCTCTTCATTTCTGCCCGGGCGCCCGGGCCGGGATAATGGCCGGGTATCGCTACTGGAGAAGCCATTCATGTCCGCAGAACATTTCATGCGCGAAGCCCTCGACCTTGCCCGCGCCAACATCCGCGCCGGTGGCCGGCCCTTCGGCGCCGTGCTGGTGTACCAGGGCCAGGTGCTGGCGCGTGCGGTCAACGAGATCCACAGCAGCCAGGACCCTACCGCCCACGCCGAGATGCAGGCCATCCGCAAAGCCAGCCATGCGCTGGGCCAGGCGCGCCTGGCGGGTGCCGAAATCTACGCCAGCGGCCATCCATGCCCGATGTGCCTGGCGGCCATGCACCTGTGCGGTATCGAGCGCGCCTGGTTTGCCTACGACAACACCGAGGGCGAACCCTTCGGCTTGTCCACCGCGGCGGTCTACGCGCAGATGGCCCGCCCGCCGCAACAGCAGAGCCTGCCGCTGCGTGCGCTGAAGCCCAGCGGCGAAGCCGGCCTGTACCAGGAATGGCAGCAGGCCAACCAGCAATGAGAGCGGCGTTGAACCTGTTGCTGGTGGTCTTGCTGGCACTGAACCTGCGGCCGATCCTGACCAGTATCGGCCCGTTGCTCGAGGCCATGCGCGCCAGCACCGGCCTGGGCTACCAGCAAGCGGCCTTGCTGACGGCACTGCCGGTGCTGTGCATGGGCCTGGTGCCGCTGCTGCAGCCATGCTTGCAGCGCTGGCTCAGCGAACATCGCGGCATGCTCGCGGGCCTGGCGGCGATCGCCCTGGCCTGCCTGTGGCGCCTGCAACTGCACAGTGCCTGGGCGCTGATTGCCAGTGCGCTGCTGGCCGGCCTGGGGGTAGCGCTGGTTCAGGGCATGATGCCAGGGTTGGTCAACCGCTGGTTCCCCGGGCGCCTGGCCGCCGCGATGGGCCTGTATTCGGCGGCGCTGATGAGCGGCGGCGGCCTGGCCGCCGTGCTCGGGCCGCACGTCAGTGACTACTTTGGCCACTGGCAGGTCGGCCTGGGCCTGTGGGCCGCCCCTGCGCTGCTGGCGCTGCTTGCCTGGGCCATGCTGCGGCCTCGCCGGCACCTACCGACGCAGGCCGGTGTTGCGCGCGGGCACTGGTTCGGGACGCGCCGGGCCTGGTTGCTGGCGCTGTACTTCGGCCTGATCAATGGCGGCTACACCAGCATGGTCGCCTGGTTGCCGGCCTATCACATGGAGCACGGCGGCAGCGCCCAGGGCGGCGCAGACCTGGTTGGCCTGATGACCCTGTTCCAGGTGGCTGGTGCACTGGGCCTGCCGCTGCTGTTGCGGCGCTGGGCAGACCGCCGCCCCGGCCTGTGGCTGGCGCTGGCGATCCAGCTGGCGGGTTTCCTCGGCCTGCTGCTGGCGCCCACACTGGCACCAGGGCTGTGGGTGGCGTTGATCGGCTTCGGCCTGGGCGCCTGTTTCAGCCAGAGCCTGACGTTGACCCTCGAGCATCTCAAGACCCCGGCCGAGGCGGGCAGCCTGGCGGCGTTCGTGCAGGGTATCGGTTTCATCATCACCGGCATCGTGCCGTACATCACTGGCTGGTTGCGCGATGTGAGCGGCGACTTCCAGGCGTCATGGACCCTGCTGAGCGTGACCGTGCTGGCCATGCTGCTGGTGACGGTCTGCTTCAACCCGCGCGGCTACGCCGCTGCGATGGCCCGGGCGCTGCCGGCAGGCAAGGCCGCGGCAGTCAACTGAGGCGCTGCAAGGTATCGCGCACGCGGTCCAGCGCCGGGTCGATGTCCAGCAGTTCGATGGCACCGAAGCCCAGCAGCAGCCCGGGGCGCACCGGGGCCTCGCTGAAGAACGGTGCCAGCGAGTAAAGGCCGACCTCCACCTTGCGTGCCAGGTTGGCCAGCAGCTCGACATCTACCCCAGGCTTGGCCAGCGCACTGAGATGGAAGCCGGCGCTGGCGGGAATGGCGCTGAACCATGGCGCCAGGTCGCCGCCCAGGCGTGCCAGGATGCGTTCGCGGCGGGCGCTGTATATGTCGTGGCAACGGCGGATGTGTCTGTTCAGGTGGCCTTCGGCCAGAAAGCGCGCCAGCGCCCACTGCAACAGGGTCGGGCTGTGCCAGTCACTGAGGTGCTTGGCCACGCAGGCGGCTTGCAGCACGGCGGGTGGAAGCACGGCATAACCCAGGCGCAGTTCCGGCAGCAGGGTCTTGGAAAACGTCCCCACGTAGGCCACCAGGCCATGGCGGTCGAGGCGCTGCAGCGCATCCGCAGCCGGCCCGTGGTAGCGGAACTCGCAGTCGTAATCGTCTTCGATGATCAGCGCCCCCAGCTCGGCGGCCCGCGCCAGCAGGGCGTGCCGGCGTGGCTCGCTCATCGGCATGCCCAGCGGGAACTGGTGCGAAGGCGTCACATAGATCAGCCGGGTACCGTCGGCGATCTGCTCCACGCACAGGCCTTGGTCATCCACCGGCACGCACTGCAGGCGCGCACCCAGGGCCAGGAACAGTTGCCGTGCGGGCGGATAGCCGGGGTCCTCCATGGCCACCTGGCAACCCGGCTCGATCAGCACCCGGGCGATCAGGTCCAGTGCCTGCTGGGCGCCGTTGCACACCAGCAGGTCGGCAGCACTGCAATGTACACCTCGGGCGTAGGCGATGTGGTGGGCAATGGCCTCGCGCAGCTCGGCCAGGCCCTGGGCCGGGAAGTGCCGCTCGGGGTGGCGCTGGCTGCGGCGCAGGGCGTAGTTCAGGCAACTGCGCCACTGGTCGAACGGGAACTGCGCCTTGTTCGAGGCCCCGCCGACGAAGTCATAGCGTGAGGGGGATTCCAGCTGGCGACGGCCGAGCACGGTGGCGCGTTGCTGCCAGCGTTCGAGCGAAGCGGCGCTGGCCAGCGGCAGGGTGGTGGAGGCACTGCTGCGCAGCGGCTGACGCGGGGTGATGAAGGTGCCGCGACCGACCACAGCGCTCAACAGGTTGTCATAGGTCAGGCGCGAGTAGGCTTCGGCCACGGTCTTGCGTGACACGCCGAGTTGCTCGGCCAGCAGGCGGCTTGGCGGCAGTTGGGTGCCGGCAGCCAGGTGGCCGCTGTCGATGCCGGCACGCAATTGCTGGTAGAGCTGGTCGGCCAGGCCTTTGCGGCCGTGCAGGCGAATATGCAGTTCCATGGGCGGGTCCGCAGTGGGGGGAGCGCTCAGGATAGCGGGTACCCGCGGCCTTGTGTTGTGCAAGGGGGGATGGCATGCGGGTGGTCAGATGCGGGCCGTACTCACCGTGATATAGCCTTTGTTCGCCAAGGCTATGCGGATCACCGTTTCATCCGCTGGCGCCGTGCGGGTGCGCCTGATGCGCACGCCTTCCACTGCTGCCGCCTTCATATGCTGCGCAATGGCCCGCCCGTGCGCGTCGAAGAACACCTCGCTGGCCAGCAATTCGATACGCTCGATCAGCTGCCGGGAGCGTTCATCCGTGGCGCAGAAGAACATCACCCCCGACAGGTGGGGGTCTTCATCGGGGTTGTCCATGTCATGGGCCAGCAATTCGCGCAGGCTGCTGCGCAATTCGGCGGTGGAGCGGGCGTACTGGTGCATGCGGAGCCTCCTCTGGATCGCTACCTTGCGTCATCCAGTGCCGATCATGTTTTCAACGGCCGGGGGCAACAAGTAGGCCGTTTCCGAACGCCCTGTAGGAAAAGACTGAGCGGGGCAATGCCCGCCCAGACTGGCCAGTGGCAAGGTTGGCGGCGGCCTTGCACCAGGCCGCCGCCGATCAGGGGGCGGCGGCATCTAGCGCCGGACCTCCTGTTTGAAGCGCAACCGCCAGCCATGCAGCAATGGCTCGGTGTAGCCGCTCGGCTGCTTGCGCCCTTCGAACACCAGCGCCCGCGCGGCGCGGAAGGCGTGTGAGGCAGCGAAATCGGCCGCCATCGGCCGGTACGCCGGGTCGGCGCCATTCTGCTGGTCGACCACGGCGGCCATGCGCTGCAAGGTCGCCTCGACCTGTTCGGCATTCACCACGCCGTGGTGCAGCCAGTTGGCAATGTGCTGTGCCGAAATCCGCAAGGTCGCGCGATCTTCCATCAGGCCCACGTCGTGGATATCTGGCACCTTGGAACAGCCGATGCCTTGCTCGACCCAGCGCACCACGTAGCCGAGGATGCCCTGGCAGTTGTTGTCGAGCTCGGCCTGGATCTCGCTGGCAGTCCAGGGGCGCTCGGCGCTCACCGGGACACTGAGCAGGTCATGCAGCAGCTCGGCGCGCTGGGCATCCGGGTCAACCTGTTCCAGCGCCTGCTGCACGGCGGCCACATCCACCTGGTGATAATGCAGCGCATGCAGCGTCGCGGCAGTGGGCGAGGGCACCCAGGCGGTGTTGGCGCCCGCCCTGGGCTGGGCGACTTTCTGTTCGAGCATGGCCGCCATCAGGTCGGGCATGGCCCACATGCCCTTGCCGATCTGCGCCTTGCCACGCAGGCCGCAGGCCAGCCCGACCAGCACGTTGCTGCGCTCGTAGGCCTGGATCCAGGCGCTGCCCTTCATGTCGCCCTTGCGCAGCATGGCCCCGGCTTCCATGGCCGTGTGCATCTCGTCGCCGGTGCGGTCGAGGAAGCCGGTGTTGATGAACACCACCCGTGACGCGGCGTTGGCGATGCAGGCCTTGAGGTTGACGCTGGTCCGCCGCTCCTCGTCCATGATGCCCATCTTCAGCGTGTGCGCAGGCAGGCCCAGCAGCGCTTCGACGCGGCTGAACAGCTGGTCGGCGAAGGCCACTTCGGCTGGCCCGTGCATCTTCGGCTTGACGATGTACAGGCTGCCCTCGCGGGAGTTGCCGCGGCGCTTGAGGTCGTGCAGGCCGATCAGGCTGGTGACCACGGCATCGAGGATGCCTTCCGGAACCTCCTGGCCGTCACGGTCGAGAATGGCCGGGTTGGTCATCAGGTGGCCGACGTTGCGGATGAACAGCAGCGAGCGGCCCGGCAGGGTCAAAGGCTGGCCGTCCGGGCCGTGGTAGTCGCGGTCTGCCGCCAGGCTGCGGACAAAGGTCTTGCCGCCTTTGCTGACCTGCTCGCTGAGGTCGCCCTTCATCAGGCCGAGCCAATTGCGGTACACGTTGACCTTGTCGTCGGCATCCACCGCGGCCACCGAGTCTTCGCAATCGATGATGGTGGTAAGCGCCGCCTCCAGGAGAATGTCCTTGACCCCGGCCGGGTCCTGCTGGCCGATCGCGTGGCTGGGGTCGATCTGGATTTCGAAATGCAGGTGGTGATGGTGCAACAGGATCGCGCTCGGCCTGTTCGGCTCACCTTGGTAGCCGCGCCATTGCCCAGGGTGTTCAAGACCGACCTGGCGGCCATCGGCCAAGGTGACTTGCAGCCTGCCCTGGTTGACCGTGTAGGCCCTGGCATCGTCATGTGATGCCCCTTGCAGCGGCGCACTGGCATCGAGGAACTGGCGGCCGAAGGCAATCACCTTGGCACCGCGCACCGGGTTGTAGCCGTGGCCCCGTTCGGCACCCTCGGTTGCGGCGATGGCATCGGTGCCATACAGCGCATCGTACAGCGAGCCCCAACGGGCGTTGGCGGCATTCAGGGCATAGCGGGCGTTGCTCAGCGGTACCACCAGCTGCGGGCCGGCCTGCACGGCAATTTCCCGGTCGACGTTGCGAGTACTCACCTGCACGCTGGCGGGCGCTTGCACGAGGTAGCCGATACCTTGCAGGAATTGTTGGTAGGCGGCCATGTCGCTGATCGGGCCGGGGTGCTGGCGGTGCCAGTGGTCCAGTTCGCCCTGCAGGCGCTCGCGTTCGGCGAGCAGGGCGCGGTTTTGCGGGGCGAGGTCGTGCACCAGGGTGCTGAAGCCTTGCCAGAAGGCGCGGGCCTCGATGCCGGTGCCGGGCAGCACTTCGTCTTCGATGAAGCGCTGCAGGGTGGGGGCGATGTGCAGTGGAGGGGTTGGCATGGTCTGTTCGCTCGATAGTCGGTCTGCGGAAAGTGACTGCACAGGATTCAGAGGGCTGCAGCCCCGGCCATGGCCACCTGGGCATCCTGCCCGGGCTTTACCCCGGAAACGCCAACGGCGCCTACCACCTGGCCCTCCACCCGCAGCGGCACGCCGCCCTCCAGGCTGGTCAGCAGGGGGGCGGTGACGAACGCCGTGCGGCCCGCATTGACCATTTCCTCGTAATCGCGCGTCTCTCTGCGCCCTAGCGCTGCGCTGCGCGCCTTTTCCACGGCGATGTAGGCGCTGGCCGGGGCGCAGCCGTCCAGGCGTTCCAGGGCCAGCGGGTGACCGCCGTCGTCGACCACGGCGATGGTCACGCTCCAGTGGTGCGCCAGGGCTTCCTGGCGGGCGGCGCTCAGCACTCGGGCGACTTCGGCCTGGCCGATTACGGGCTTGCTATGCATGGTGGTTCTCCGGGTTCAAGGCTGCTTCGACGATTTCGATCCAGTGCCGCACCGGTGTACGCCCGGCCCCGTCGAGGTGGGCCTGGCAGCCGATGTTGGCGGTGGCGATGACTTGTGGTTTGCCGCTTTCCAGGGCGTTGAGGCGGTTGTCGCGCAGTTGCCGCGACAGTTCGGGCTGGGTCAGCGAGTAGGTGCCGGCCGAGCCGCAGCACAGGTGGCTGTCGGCGACCGCGGTCAGGGTGAAGCCCAGGCGTGTGAGCAAGGTTTCCACCGCCCCGCCCAGCTTCAGCGCGTGTTGCAGGGTGCAGGGGCAATGGAAGGCCAGGCGTTGTTCGGCGCACAGGCCCAGTTGTTCGAGCGGCTCGTCGCGCAGTACCTCTACCAGGTCGCGCGACAGCGCGCTGACGCGCGCGGCCTTGGCCGCGTAGTGCGGGTCGTTTGCCAGCAGGTGGCCATAGTCGCGCACGAATGCGCCACAGCCGCTGGCGGTCTGCACGATGGCCTCGGCGCCGGCCTCGATGGCTGGCCACCAGGCGTCGATATTGTGCCGCGCGCGTTGCAGGCCTTGCTCCTGGGCATTGAGGTGGTAGTCCACCGCGCCACAGCAACCGGCTTGGCGGATCGGCTCCACGCTGATGCCCAGGCGGTCCAGCAGGCGTGCGGCGGCGGCATTGGTGTTGGGCGACAGGGCCGGTTGCACGCAGCCTTCCAGCAACAGGACCCGCCGCGCATGGCGGGCTGCCGGACGCACGCCGGGGGCGGCAACCCGGGCCGGCAGCTTGTGCCTGAGTGCGGCCGGCAGCAGCGGGCGCAGCGCCTGGCCGCTGCGGGTCAGGGCCTTGAACAGCGCCGGGCGCGGCACCACCGCACGCAGGCCCTGGCGCAGCAGGCGCTGGCCGAGTGGGCGTGGTACCTGCTGGTCGACCACGGCGCGGCCGATGTCCAGCAAATCGTGGTACTTCACCCCGGAAGGGCAGGTGGTCTCGCAATTGCGGCAACTCAGGCAGCGGTCCAGATGCGTCTGGGTACTGGCGCTCACTGGTTCGCCTTCGAGCACCTGCTTGATCAGGTAGATGCGCCCGCGTGGGCCATCCAGTTCATCGCCCAGCAACTGGTAGGTGGGGCAGGTGGCGGTGCAGAAACCACAATGCACGCAGGAGCGCAGGATGCTTTCGGCTTCGTCGGCGCGGGCCAGGCGCCGGGCGCTTTCGCTGAGGTTGGTTTGCATGGTCTGGGCTCACAGGTCCGGGTACAGGCGGCCAGGGTTGAATATGCCCTGGGGGTCGAGTTGCTGCTTGAGGGCGCGGTGGTAGCGCATCAGCGCAGGGGTTAGCGGTGGGCTGCTGGCCGTGCCGGGGGCGTAACAGGTGGCATGGCCACCAACCTTGGCAACCTGCGCGCGGATGTCCTCTGCTGCTGCGGTGGATTTCAGCCAGCGCTGGGCACCACCCCAATCAAGCAATTGCCGGCCGGGCAACTGCAGTTCGCCGGTGGCCAGCGGCACCGACAGGCGCCATAGCGGTGCAGGGTCGGCAAAGAACGCCAGGCGCTGCTCGCGCAGGTCGCTCCAGAAGCGGCTGTCGAGCGTTTCGCCGCCCAGGCGCTGGCGGGCTGACTGCACCGAGCCTTCACCGCCTTCCAGGCGCAGGTACAGCGCCTCGCCGTCATGGCAGGCAGCGCTGATCGGCAACGGCTGCTGGCCCCATTCGGCGAGTTCCAGCAGCGCCTCGTGGCGGTTCATCGGCAGGCGCAGGCTCAGGCACTGGCGCGGACGCGGCAGCACTTTCAGCGACACCTCGGTCAGCAGCCCCAGGCAACCGAAGCTGCCCGCCATCAGCCGTGACACGTCGTAACCGGCGACGTTCTTCATCACCTCGCCACCAAAGCGCAGCAACTTGCCATGGCCGGTGATCACCCGTGTGCCCAGCACGTAATCGCGCACCGACCCGGACCACGGCCGCCGTGGCCCTGACAGCCCGGCCGCGACCATGCCCCCCAAGGTGGCCTCGGGGCCCAGGTGCGGCGGCTCGCAAGGCAGCATCTGGCCGGCTTCGTGCAGCACCGCCTCGATTTCACGCAGCGGCGTACCGGCCCGGGCGGTGAGCACCAGCTCGGTCGGGTCGTAACTGACGATGCCGCGGTGGCTGCGGGTGTCCAGCACGTCGCCGGTAACCGGGTTGCCGAGCATGGCCTTGCTGTTGCCGCCCTGGATACGCAGCGCCGTGGCCTGGTTCAATGCCTGGCTGACCTGCTCCAGCAGGGCCTGGCTCATATCTCCGTCCATGCTCATCAGAAGCGCTCCAGTTCGGGGAAGGGCAGTTGCCCGTGGTGCACGTGCATCGCGCCAAATTCGGCGCAACGGTGCAGGGTGGGAATGTTCTTGCCGGGGTTGAGCAGGCCCTGCGGGTCGAAGGCGGCCTTGAGCGCATGGAACAGGGTGATTTCGTCAGCGTTGAACTGTGCGCACATCTGGTTGATCTTCTCGCGCCCGACGCCATGCTCGCCGGTGATGCTGCCGCCGACCGCCACGCACAGCTCGAGGATCTTGCCGCCGATGGCCTCGGCGCGCTGCAGTTCACCGGGCAGGTTGGCATCGAACAGGATCAGCGGGTGCATGTTGCCGTCGCCGGCGTGGAACACGTTGGCCACGCGCAGGCCATACTCGCGGGACAGCTCGCTGATGCCCTTGAGCACCCGCGGCAGCTCGCGGCGCGGGATGGTGCCGTCCATGCAGTAGTAGTCCGGGGAAATGCGCCCCACCGCCGGGAAGGCGTTCTTGCGCCCGGCCCAGAAGCGCACGCGCTCGGCCTCGTCGCTGGCCAGCCGCACCTCGCGTGCCCCGGCCCGGGCCAGCACGGTGGCGACCCTTTCGCAGTCGTCGTGCACATCGGCTTCGACACCATCCAGCTCGCACAGCAGGATGGCCGCCGCGTCCACCGGGTAGCCAGCGTGGATGAAGTCCTCGGCGGCGCGGATCGCCAGGTTGTCCATCATTTCCAGGCCGCCGGGGATGATCCCGGCGGCGATGATCTCGGCCACGGCCCGGCCGGCATCCTCGACGCTGTCGAAGCTGGCCAGCAGCGCCTTTGCCACCTGAGGCTTTGGCAACAGCTTGACGGTGACTTCGGTGACGATGCCGAGCATGCCTTCGGAGCCGGTGAACAGCGCCAGCAGGTCGAAGCCGGGGCTGTCCAGGGCATCACTGCCCAAGGTCAGGCGTTCGCCTTCAACGGTCAGGATCTCGACCTTGAGCAGGTTGTGCACGGTCAGGCCGTATTTCAGGCAGTGCACGCCACCGGCGTTTTCGGCAACGTTGCCGCCGATGGAACAGGCAATTTGCGAGGATGGGTCTGGTGCATAGTACAGGCCGTGCGGGGCGGCGGCCTGGGAGATGGCCAGGTTGCGCACGCCAGGCTGCACCCGGGCGAAGCGGCCTTGCGGGTTGACTTCGAGGATGCGGTTGAAGCGCGCCATCACCAGCAGGATGCCCTTGGCCAGCGGCAAGGCACCGCCCGACAGGCCGGTACCGGCGCCGCGCGCGACCACCGGCACGCCGCGCTGGTGGCAGAGCCTGAGCAGTGCCTGCACCTGCTCCAGGCGCTCGGGCAGCACCACCAGCAGCGGCACCGTGCGGTAGGCGGTAAGGCCATCGCATTCGTAGGGTTTGAGGTCTTCCTCGCGGTGCAGCACTTCGAGGTCCGGCAGGGCATCGCGCAGCGCCTGCAGCAGGGCCGCCTGGTCCACGGCGGGCAGTGCGCCATCGACGCGTTCGTCGTACAGGATGTTCATGGGCTCACTCGGCAACGGTTCTTGTCGTTATTGGCACATCGCTCACCCTTTGCAGCCTGCGCGTCACCGCGGTTGGGGTCGAGTAGCGGGTGAGCTGGTCCTACCAGTTTTTGCCAGAAGCACTGGTCATTGGCGGTAGGGCTCGGCTAGATTGAGGCCGGTAGGCAAACTGGTCCTACCAGCAGGAGGGTGCACCGTGGGTACGGAAGGCAAGGCCAAGGTCGCCGACCAGGTGGCCGAACGGGTCGAACGGTTGATCGTCGAGGGTGTGCTCAAGGTCGGCCAGGCCCTGCCATCGGAGCGGCGCCTGGTGGAAAAGCTCGGCTGCTCGCGTTCGGCGTTGCGTGAAGGCCTGCGCATCCTGCGTGGGCGCGGCATCATCGACACCGAGCAGGGCCGCGGTTCGTTCGTCGCCGACCTGACCGGGCAGGCCGGGGGCACACCATTGATGCACCTGTTCAGCTCGCAGCCACGCACTCTGTTCGACCTGCTGGAGGTGCGCGCGTTGCTGGAGGCCGAATCGGCGCGCCTGGCCGCCTTGCGTGCCACCGATATCGACCGCCTGCTAATCCGCCGGCGCTATGACGAGATGCTTGCCGCGCATGCCGGCCATGAGACGCTCGATGCCCGTGAACATGCCCGCCGCGACCATGCCTTCCACCGCGCGATCAGCGAGGCGTCGCACAACCCGGTGCTGGTGCTTACCTTGCAATCGCTCAGCGACCTGACCTTGAGCACGGTCTTCGCCTCGGTCAACAACCTGTATTGCCGCCCGGCGCAGAAGCGCCAGATCGACCGTCAGCATGCCCGCTTGTATCACGCGGTGATGGAGCAGTTGCCCGAACAGGCGCAGAGGGCCGCACGCGAGCACATCAACGGCATACGCGACAGCTTGCGCGAAATCGAGCAGGAGGAGCAGCGCCTGGTGCGGGCGACCATGCGCATGGACGGTTGGGGGTGAACTTCAACGTGCACTTCACCGACGCCGGCCCTCTCGCGGCTGAACCCGCTCCAGCAACGGCCTCGGTGGCCTTGTGGAAGCGGGTTCAGCAGCGGCGGTCCGATCAGTGGTTGGCTACGCTATCGTCCTGCGACAGGATGGCCTGGGCCAGTTCTTCATCACTGGCCTGCAGGCCAGGGTGGTCCTTGCGCGCTTGTTCCAGTGCCGCCTCGACGTAGGCGCCACGGATTGCACCGCCGCTGGCGACATAGGCGGAGAGCTCGTCACGCGCCGGAATGATCCGTTTGTCGTCCTTGAAGGTCGAGTAGAGCGAAGCGGAAACACCAGCCGAGGTGGCGACGTCGCCCGCGTCGACGTCAGCCAGGGCAGCACCGGCAGGCAGCAGGAGCAGCAAGGCAGGGGCGAGGAGTAGGTGGCGCATGGCATGTTCTCCAGTAACGTGAAGCACAGGGAAATAAACCACTCAGTGTTTAAGAGCGCACGGAGGTGACCGGAGTTCCATGGGTGTTCCACGGCAGGCTCAGCCCCAGGCCGTCATGTGGTGCTCACGCCTAGCTGTGGGGCGCAGCACGCGCGGCTGCGCCACCGGCATATTCAGGCTTCAGGTGCCCCTGGTCGTCCAGCAGATAGGCATCCATCACCTCGCGTACCACCGGGCCCGCCACCCGTCCGCCGGCTTCCCCGTTCTCGATCATCACGGCTACCACCACGCTCGGGTGTTCGGCGGGCGCAAAACCGACGAACAGGGCGTTGTCGCGGTGCCGCTCCTGGGTCTTGTCGCGGTTGTAGCGTTCGCCCTGCCGGATCGCCACCACCTGCGCGGTGCCGCTCTTGCCGGCAATCCGGTACTGTGCGCCAGCCGCTGCGGCACGGGCGATCCCCCGCGGGTCGTGCATGACCATCTGCATGCCCTGGCTGACCTGGTCCCAGGCATGCTTGTCATGCAGCACGATGTCGGGCATCGGGTGGGGGTCGACCGGGGCCGTGCCGCCCACGGTCCGCGCCAGGTGCGGGCGGTGCCAGACGCCCTTGCTCGCCAGCAGGCTGGTGGCCTGGGCCAGTTGCAGCGGGGTGACCTGCATGTAGCCCTGGCCGATGCCAAGGATCAGCGTCTCGCCCGGGAACCAGGCCTGGCGCCGCGTGGCACGTTTCCACTCGGCCGATGGCATCAGCCCAGGGGCTTCCTCGAACATGTCCAGCGACACCTTCTGGCCCAGGCCGAACTCGGCCAGGTAGTCGTGCAGGCGGTCGATGCCGAGCTTGTGGGCCAGGTCGTAGAAGTAGGTGTCGTTGGAGCGCATGATGGCGGTGTACATGTCCACCCAGCCATCGCCGCTACGGTTCCAGTTACGGTACTTGTGGTCATAGTTGGGCAGTTCGTAGTAGCCCGGGTCGAACACCCGGCTGCCCGGGGTGATCACGCCGCTGTCGAGGCCGGCAATCGCGACCTCCGGCTTGACCGTCGAGCCCGGTGCATAGAGGCCACGCAGGACACGGTTGAACAGGGGCCGGTCGATGGAGTCGCGCAGCGCAGCGTACTGCTTGAAGCTGATGCCTTTGACGAACAGGTTGGGGTCGAAGCTGGGGTTGCTGACCATGGCCAGTACATCGCCGTTGGCCGGGTCGAGCACCACCACCGAGCCACGCCGGTCGCCCAGGGCTTTTTCCGCCGCCAGTTGCAGGTGCGCGTCCAGGGTCAGGACGATGTCCTGGCCGGGGGTCGGGTCCTTGTGGTTGAGCACCCGCATCACCCGGCCCTGGGCGTTGGTCTCGACCTCCTCGTAGCCCACGTGGCCGTGCAGCTGGCTTTCGTAGAAGTGTTCGATGCCGGTCTTGCCGATCGACTGGGTGCCGCGGTATTCGGTGTTGTCGAGGGCCTTGGCCTCTTTTTCGTTGATCCGCCCCACGTAGCCCACCGAATGGGCGAAGTGCTCGGCCAGCGGGTATTCGCGGATGAACTGCGGTTCGACCTCCAGGCCTGGCAGACGGAACTGGTTCACTGCGACCAGGGCGATCTGCTCTTCGCTCAGGCCGACCATCAGGGTGACCGGCTCGAACGGCTTGCGGCCCCGGCGCAGGTCCTTGTCGAACTGCTTGCGTTCGTCTTCGCCCAGGCCCAGTACCTGCGCCAGGGTGTCGAGCACCTTGGCCGTGTCGCCGCCGGCCCGTTCGCGGGTCATGGTCAGGTCGAAGCTGGGCTTGTTGTCGGCCAGCACCACGCCGTTGCGGTCATAGATCAGGCCACGCTCGGGGGCGATGGGCAGCACGTGCACGCGGTTGTTTTCCGACACCGCGCTCTGCTGGTCATGCTGCACCACCTGCAACACATAGAGCCGGCCTACCAGGACGGCGCACAGGCTGAAGACCAGGGCGGCGCAGGCCAGAAGCCGGCGGTTGACCAGGTGCTTTTCCTTTTCGTGGTCCTTGAGAGGGATGGGTTGCGGCATCGGCGGTTCTGTCTGCGGGTGGCGGCTGGGTGAGGCGCGGGGGCGGTGATGCTACGCAAGGTGCCAGGCCCTCTCAAGGCGAACGCCGCTTGCAGCAACCGGACGACGCGCGCCACGCCCATGATCATGCGGCCCGCCGCCAAGATGAAGATTTGTTCATCACCGGGTCGGCGGGCTGCAACCTGCCGATGGAGCGCATCGCGCCGAACCTGCTATTCCTAAAGGACACCTGAACCGACCAAGGCCCAGCGATGCTGGTCATCGAACAACTGTACAAAGCGTTCCCCACCCCACAAGGCCTGCTGCCGGTATTGCAGGGCGTCGACCTGCACCTGGCACGTGGCAGCAGCCTGGCGCTGATGGGCGAATCAGGCAGTGGCAAAAGCACCCTGCTGCACCTGGTGGCCGGCCTCGATCGCGCCGACAGTGGCCGTATCCTGATCGACGGCGCCGTCCTCGACAGCCGTTGCGAAGCGTCGCTGGCGCTCTGGCGGCGCGAGGCGGTTGGCCTGGTATTCCAGCAGTACAACCTGATCAGCAGCCTGGACGTGGCGGCCAACCTTGCCTTCCAGGCGCGCCTGGCTGCGCGGCATGACCCGCATTGGGTCGCCTACCTGGCACAACGCCTGGGCCTGGCGGGTTTGCTGGCGCGGTACCCGGAACAGCTGTCCGGCGGCCAGCAGCAACGGGTTGCCATCGGCCGTGCGCTGGCCGGGCGCCCGGCCTGGCTGCTGGCCGACGAGCCCACCGGCAGCCTCGATGAGGCCAGCAGCGACGAAGTGCTGAGTTTGCTGCTGCAACTGGTCGCCGAGGCCGGCAGCGGTGTGCTGATGGTGACCCACAGCCCGCGCCTGGCGGCACGCTTGCAGCAGCGTTGCTACTTGCAGGCCGGCCGCGTGCGCGCCGAGCAGGGCCGATGAGACTGCTGTGGCTGGCCCTGTGGGCGTTGCTCAGCCATTGGCGGCGCCACCGTGTGCAGTGCTTCAGCATCTTCACCGGCCTGTGGCTGGCCACGGCCTTGTGGACCGGCGTGCAGGCGTTGAACAGCCAGGCGCGCAGCGACTATGCCCGGGCCAGTGCGGTACTGGCGGCGCCCATGCAGGCGCAGCTGGTGGCGCGCCGTGGCGAACGCTTCGACCAGGCGCTGTACGTGCAGCTGCGCAGGCTGGGCTGGGCGCTGAGCCCGGTACTGGAAGGCCGCCTGCTTTTGCCAGGCGAGCCGGCGCGCAGCGTGCGCTTGATCGGCATCGAGCCGTTGAGCCTGCCGCCGGCCAGCAGCATTGCCGGCGTACAGCCGCAGGCATTCGACCTGCAGGCGTTCATTGGCCCGCCTGGGCAAGCCTGGGTCGGGCCAGACCTGCTGCGGCAACTGAAGCTGGCTCCCGGGGAGGTGACACGCGACAGCGAAGGGCAACTGCTGCCACCGGTGATGCTGCAGCCTGCACTGGCACCAGGGGTGATGGTGGTCGATATCGGCCACGCGCAAGCGCTGCTGCACGCGCCCGGGCAGTTGTCGCGCCTGCTGGCCACTGCGCCTGGGCAGCTGCCGGTGCAAGTCGCTGCCGAGCTTGAATGGCAACCCCGGCAGGACGATGGCAGCCTGCAGCGGTTGACCGACAGTTTCCACCTCAACCTCACAGCCCTGGGCCTGCTGGCGTTCGTCGTCGGCCTGTTCATCGCCCATGCCGCGATCGGCCTGGCGCTGGAACAGCGGCGCGGGCTGATTCGCAACCTGCGTGCTTGCGGCATCAACCTGAAGGTCCTGTTGTGGGCGCTGGTGCTGGAACTGGGCCTGTTTGCCGTGCTGGGCGGTGTCGCCGGGGTGGCCAGTGGCTACGCGCTGGCGGCGTGGCTGCTGCCCGATGTTGCCGCCAGCCTGCGCGGCCTGTATGGCGCCCAGGTGGCCGGCACGCTGAGCCTGCCGGCGTGGTGGTGGTTGGCCGGCGTACTGGTTGGCGTGGTGGGGGCGTTGCTGGCCGGGGTCGGCAGCGTATTGCGCGCCGCACGGTTACCGTTGCTGGCGCTGGCACAACCCCAGGCCTGGCGTGAGGCGCAGGGGCCGTGGTTGCAGCGTCAGGCTTTGCTGGCGGGCCTGCTGCTGGTGCTGGCCCTGGGTTGCGGCCTGCTGGGTAACAGCCTGCCCAGCGCGTTCGGCCTGCTCGCGGGGCTGCTGCTGGCGGCGGCGCTGTTGCTGCCAGCCTTGCTCGACAGCGCGCTGGCCTGGCTGGCGCGCCGTTGCCGGCGACCCTTGGCGCAATGGTTCGTCGCCGATAGCCGTCAGCAACTGCCCGCCTTGGGGTTGGCACTGATGGCCCTGTTGCTGGCGCTGGCCGCCAGTGTCGGGGTAGGCAGCATGACCGAGGGCTTTCGCCAGACCTTTGTCGGCTGGCTTGACCAGCGTCTGTCGGCCGAGCTGTACATCACCCCACGGGATACCGCCCAAGGCCTGCAGATTGCCGAATGGCTCAAGCAGCAACCCGTGCCCGCCACGCTCCTGCCCGCCTGGCGCTTGGAAACGCAGCTGCAAGGTTGGCCGGTGCAGCTTCAAGGCATCGTCGAACATTCTGCCTACCGCACGCGCTGGCCATTGCTGGAGCAACAACCGGGCGCCTGGGAGCGACTGGCCAGCGGGCAGGGCGTGATGCTCAGTGAACAACTGGCCAGGCGTCTGCGCCTGCAACTGGGGGACAGCCTGACGCTGCCGGCAGACACCCTGCACGTGCTGACTGTCGTAGGTATCTATGCCGATTATGGCAACCCCAAGGGCCATGTACTGGTCAGCGCCGACGGGTTACGCGAGCACTGGCCGCAGGCAACCCTGACGGGCTTGAGCGTCGATCTGGCCGCAGACCGGGTGCCATCGCTCATGGCCGCACTGCAGCAGCGCTTTGCCCTCGACGACAGCCGGGTGGTCGAGCAGGCGCGCCTGAAACGCTGGTCGACCGAGGTGTTCAACCGTACCTTTGCCGCCACCGCTGCGCTCAACAGCCTGACCCTTGGCGTGGCTGGCGTGGCGCTGTTCATCAACCTGTTGACGCTGGGCCAGACCCGCCTGGGCCAGTTGGCGCCTTTATGGGCGCTGGGGGTGCGGCGGGCGCAACTGGCCTGGCTGAGCCTCGGGCAGACCCTGCTGCTGAGCAGCCTCACCGTGCTGCTGGCCATCCCGTTGGGTATCCTGTTGGCCTGGTGCCTGGTCGCGGTGCTGAATGTGCAGGCATTCGGCTGGCGCCTGCCGCTTTACGTGTTCCCTGCACAGCTGTTGCAGCTGGCCCTGCTGGCCTTGCTGAGCAGCCTGCTGGCCAGCGCCTGGCCCTTGTGGCAACTGGCGCGTCGCCAGCCACGCGAATTATTGAGGCCGTTCACCGATGAAGCGTAGCGTGTGGCTGTTGCTGTTTGGCTTGCTGTGCGGCTGCGACAAGCCGGCGGAACAAAGCTATGCCGGGCTCGGCCAGCAGGCTGGCGCATTCAGCCAGGTGACCCGCGGGCATCGGCTGGCATTTCCACGCGACCACGGCGCGCACGATGGCTTTCGCATCGAATGGTGGTACGTCACCGCCAACCTGCAGGATGCCCGTCAGCGTGACTGGGGCGTGCAGTGGACGCTATTCCGCTCGGCCTTGCGCCCAGGCCCGGACACGGCCGGCTGGAACAGCCCGAACCTGTGGCTGGGGCACGCGGCGTTGACCGGCCCGGGCGGCCACCAGTCGGGTGAAACCCTGGCACGCGGGGGGATAGGCCAGGCCGGTGTGCAGGCGCAGCCGTTCCGGGCGTGGATCAATGACTGGTCGCTGCAGGGCAGCAACGGCATGGAACACCTGCAGATGCGGGCCACCACTGAGGGCTTTCGCTACGACTTGCAACTGCACAGCGATGCGCCCCTGGTGTTGCATGGCGAGCAGGGCTACAGCGAGAAATCCGGCAAGGGGCAGGCTTCGTATTACTACAGCCAGCCGTTTTACCGTGTGCGCGGGTATGTGCAGCGTGGCGGCCAGTGTATTGCGGTCACCGGCCAGGCCTGGCTGGACCGGGAGTGGAGCAGTCAGCCCCTGGCCGCCGGGCAAACCGGCTGGGACTGGTTTTCGCTGCACCTGGACAATGGCGCCAAGCTGATGCTGTTCCAGGTGCGCCAGGCCCAGGGCGAGGCGTATCGCGCCGGGACCTGGGTTGGCGCGCAGGGTGAAGTGGTGGTGCTGGCGAGGGCGCAGGTCGAGTTGCAGGCGCAGGCCTGGACGCGGCAGAAAAATGGCAAGCGGGTGCCGACGCGCTGGCGGGTGCGGGTACCGGGGCAGGGCCTGGATGTGCAGGCCGAGGCGCTGGAGCCGCAGGCGTGGATGGACACCCGCTTCCCGTACTGGGAAGGGCCGGTGCGGTTGACCGGGAGTGCGGGTGGGCGCGGTTATCTGGAAATGACCGGGTACTAGGTTCTGTACCAAAAGAGCTGTCGCAAACACCGCATGGAACAGGCCAGTGAGACCATGGCGGCATAGCTTTCCGCGAGCTTGTTGAAGCGTGTCACGATGCGGCGGTTCTCTTTCCAGCCAGCCAAACCGCCATGGTCTCACTGGCCTGTTCCATGCGGAGTTTGCGACATTTTTTTTCGTATAGAGCCTATCCGGTGTTGGCTGGGCGCGACACCGCTGGTCATATCCCCAATGGCTGTGGCACCCTCGCTGACGGCGTGCCGAGCACCAATACCCTTGGGTCTTTCCGGCCGCATACATCACCAAAAAAAAGAATAGAGAAATCACCATGCCATTTCGCCGTACCCTCCTGGCTGCCTCCCTCGCTCTGCTGATCACTGGCCAAGCCCCGCTGTACGCCGCACCGCCGCTGTCGATGGACAACGGCACCACCGCCCTGACTGTGCAGAACAGCAACGCCTGGGTCGAAATCAGCGCCAGCGCGCTGCAGCACAACATTCGGACCTTGCAGGCCGAGCTGGGTGGCAAGTCCAAGTTGTGCGCCGTGCTCAAGGCCGACGCCTATGGCCACGGCATCGGCCTGGTGATGCCCTCGATCATTGCCCAGGGCGTGCCCTGCGTGGCGGTGGCCAGCAACGAGGAAGCCCGTGTGGTCCGTGCCAGTGGCTTCACCGGGCAGCTGGTGCGGGTGCGCCTGGCCAGCCTCGGTGAAGTGGAAGATGCCCTGCAGTACGACATGGAAGAACTGGTCGGCAGCGCCGAATTCGCCCGCCAGCTCGATGCCCTGGCCGAGCGTCACGGCAAGACCTTGCGCATCCACCTGGCGCTCAATTCCGGCGGCATGAGCCGCAACGGGGTAGAAATGGCCACCTGGTCCGGCCGTGGCGAAGCACTGCAGATCACCGACCAGAAGCACCTCAAGCTGGTCGCGCTGATGACTCACTTCGCCGTGGAGGACAAGGACGATGTGCGCAAAGGCCTGGCCGCCTTCAACGAGCAGACCGACTGGCTGATCAAGCATGCCAAGCTGGATCGCAGCAAGCTCACCCTGCACGCGGCTAACTCCTTCGCCACGCTGGAAGTGCCGGAAGCGCGCCTGGACATGGTGCGCACCGGTGGCGCGCTGTTCGGCGATACCGTGCCGACGCACACCGAGTACCAGCGGGTCATGCAGTTCAAGTCGCACGTGGCAGCGGTGCACAGCTACCCGGCCGGCAACACTGTCGGCTACGACCGCACCTTCACCCTGACCCGTGATTCGCGCCTGGCCAACATCACCGTCGGCTACTCCGATGGCTATCGCCGGGTGTTCACCAACAAGGGCCATGTGCTGATCAACGGCCACCGGGTGCCGGTGGTGGGCAAGGTGTCGATGAACACGTTGATGGTCGATGTCACCGACTTCCCCGATGTGAAAAGTGGCAACGAAGTGGTGTTGTTCGGCAAGCAGGCCGGGGGCGAAATCACCCAGGCCGAGATCGAGGAAATCAACGGCGCGCTGCTGGCCGACCTGTACACCGTATGGGGCAACTCCAACCCGAAGATTCTGGTCGACTGACCTAGCCGTTCCAGCAAGCCCTGGCGCTGCCGGCCCAGGGCTCGGGCGCTAGGTGCCTGAGCGGCCTTTGCTCAGATAAGCGGCGAATTCCGCCTCAGGCACCATGCTGCCGCCGGTTCCCCACACCAGGTGCGTGGCCCGCGCCATCCGTTCGCTGGTCAAGCCCATGCGTGCCCGGTATTCGGGCGCTTCGAGCACCTTGACCATGCCCGGCATGCCTGCCAGCGCCGAGGGTTCCAGGCGTGCATTTTCCAGGTCATGGGCCAGTACCAACAGCCGGTACAAGGTTTCGTCGCTGACCGTGTAATAGCCATCGAGCAAGCGCTGCATGGCCTTGCCGACGAAGCCGGAAGGGCGGCCCACCGCCAGGCCGTCGGCGGCGGTCAGGTTGTCGATGCCAAAATCCTGCACGCTGGTGGCGTCATGCAGCCCGCTGTAGACCCCCAGGAACATGCACGGCGAGTGGGTAGGTTCGGCGAACAGGCAGTGCACATGGTCGCCCCACAGCAGCTTCAGGCCGAACGCCACGCCACCGGGGCCACCACCGACACCGCAGGGCAGGTAGACGAACAATGGATGCTCGGCATCTACCTGGATAGCGGCTGCGTCGAACTGCCTGGCAAGCCGCTCGGCGGCCACGGCGTAGCCAAGGAACAGGTGCGGCGAGTTCTCGTCATCGACGAAATAGCAGGTCGGGTCCGCCGCCGCCTGCTGGCGCCCTTGCGCCACCGCGACGCTGTAGTCGCTGGCGTACTCCACCACCTTCACGCCATGGCTGCGCAGTTTGTCCTTCTTCCACTGGCGCGCATCGGCCGACATGTGCACGGTGGCCTGGAAACCCAGCCTGGCGCTGATGATGCCGATCGACAGGCCGAGGTTACCGGTCGAACCGACGGCAACCTTGTAGCGGCTGAAGAACGCCCGTGCCTGGTCGCTGGCCAGGGCCCGGTAGTCGCTGTCGAGGCTGATCAGGCCGGCGGCCAGGGCCAGGTCCTCGGCATGCTTGAGCACTTCGTGAATACCGCCGCGGGCCTTGATCGAGCCGGAGATCGGCAGTTCGCTGTCGGCCTTGAGCCACAGCGAACCGCTGGCGTGCAGGCCGGCCGCCTGTAGCAGGGTGGCGTGCAGCCTGGGCAGCGGGCGCAATGGCGATTCGATGATGCCGCCGCTGGCGGCGGTATCGGCAAATACACTGGCCAGGTACGGGGCAAAGCGCGCCAGCCGGGCACTGGCCGCACTGACATCGGCGGCGCTCAGGCCGACATCGGCCAGGGCCTGGGCGGCGGGGGCGATGTGCGGGTTGAACCAGCGGGTTTCACGCTGTGCCACCAGCTCCTCGATCAAGGGGTGGGAGGTGCACCATGCTTGCAGCGTCTTGCCGTGAATCATCGTGGCGTTCCTGAATGGGGCCGAGGCTGGCTGAGCGAAGTAACCAGATTTGCCCCTGGTCGGCAAGGCCGATCAGTTGCATTCATAGTTCCGCGCCCCGGCAATATGCCGCCCGGCCACATAGCCAAAGGTCAGCGCCGGGCCCAGGTTGATGCCACCCGACGGGTACCAGCCGCCAAACACACTGGCCATGTCGGTACCCGCCGCGTACAGGCCGACGATGGGCTGCCCGGCCGCATCCAGCACGCGGGCACTGGCGTCGGTGCGCAGCCCGGCAAAGGTACCAAAGCAGCCGGGTCGGACCTTCACCGCATAGAACGGCCCGTGTTCGATCGGTGCCACGCAGGGGTTGGGCCCTTCATGCTGCGGGTCGCCCTGCTTGCGGTTGAAGGGTGTGGAGCCACGGCCGAAGGCGGGGTCCTGGCCGTTACGGGCGTGCTGGTTGAATTCGCTGACCGTGGCCCGCAGCCCGACCGGGTCGATGCCGCAAGCCTTGGCCAACGCTTCCAGCGTGGCGCCGCGCCTGAGGTAGCCGCTGCGCAGGTGCGGCCATACCGGCAGCGGGGCCGGGCGGGCGTGGCCCAGGCCGTAGCGGCGCAGGAAACGGTGGTCGCAGACCAGCCACGAGCACACCTCCTCATGCGCCGGTACGGCGGCGATCATGGCCGCCACGTAGTCGTAATAGCCATGCGCTTCGTTGACGAAACGCCTGCCGTTGGCCAGCACGCCAATGATGCCTGGCTTGCCGCGCTCGATGATGTGCGGGAAGTGGCCGACACTGCCGTCGCGGTGCGGCACCAGCGACACCGGTGCCCAGGCCACTGGCGACTTCAGGTCGGTGGCAACCACGCCGCCAGCCGACTCGCCCAGGCGCAGGCCGTCGCCCGAGCAGCCCTTGGGCGGCAAGGCCAAGTGGTCGTGGCCGCTGGCATCGCGTGGGAACAGTTGCTGGCGCCGTGCAGGGTCGTTGGGGAAGCCGCCGGCAGCCAGGACCACGGCATTAGCGCGCACCGCTTGTTCGCCCTGCGCTGTGGCGATCACTGCCCCGCACACCCGGCCATTCTCGACCAGCAGGCGCCTGGCCGGTGCCGACGCTTGCAGTTGCACGCCCAGGTCCTGTGCCGACTTGGCCAGGCGCGCCACCAATGCCACGCCATTGACCAGGTACATCGCCCGGCCATACCGGGCCAGGTGGTACAGGTGGCGGCCAAACCGCTTGCATACGTGCAGCAAGGCCTTGGGCGAGCGGGTCAGGTTGAGGAACGCGGCAAGGTCGTTACCGGCCATGATCGGCATGCCCATGAACGAGGTTTCGCGCAAGGTCTTGCGCAGGCGCGGCAGCAGTGCGCCCACTTCGCGAGCGTCATAGGGCGCGGCAATCACCTGGTGCCCACCTTCGGCCGCACCCGGCGTGTCGCCGTGCATGTCGGGTATGCCGTTGCCGTCGGCAAACTGCAACGCCGTGTGCTGTTCAAAGAACGCCACCATGTGCGGGCACGCCTCAAGGAAGGCGTCTACCAGCTCGGCGTTGTAATACGCCCCCAGCTCGTTACGCAGGTAAGTGCGGGGTTGCTCGATGCTTTCCTCGATGCCGGCCCGGCGCGCCAGCGGGTTGCGCGGTACCCAGGCCCAGCCGCCGGACCAGGCGGTGGCGCCGCCGAACACCGGTTCCTTTTCCACCACGATCACCTTCTGCCCATGCCAGGCAGCCGTCACCGCGGCAGCCAGCCCGGCGGCGCCGGAGCCTATGACCAGTACATCGCATTCGGTTTCAAGCGCGGCGGAAGGCATCACAAGTGTCCTCTATTGTTATTGGAACAAGGTTCCACATTTTTCTCGGCACGGCTTCACGCTGCAAGGGGACGATCGCCCGGACAGGCAAGTTATGGGCGATCAGCGGACAATTTCTGCTGGCCTGGCTGCGCCGGCTATCGTGCCTGTGGAATCATCTTCTAGAATCGGCAGAAATTTTCAGGGACCTGAGTCATGGCTGGTAGTCAGATCGAACGCGCCTTCAGTCTTGTAGAACACCTGGCCGGGGAACCGCAGGGGCTGCCTTTGCAAACCCTGGCCGAGCGTGTGGACATCCCCAAGAGCGCTACCCACCGCATGCTCACCGAGCTGGCAAGGCTGGGCTACGTGCGGCAGAACCGTGACAACAGCCGTTACCAGCTCTCGGCCAAGCTAGTGGCCCTGGGCTTCCGTTACCTGGCCAGCAGCGGTGCCGACATCATCCAGCCGATTCTCGACCGCCTGGCCCAGGACAGCGGCGAACTGGTGCGCCTTGGCGTGATCGACGGTGCTCGCCAGACCTGGATCGCCAAATCCCAGGGCGCCCGCTCGGGGCTGCGCTACGACCCGGACATGGGCCGCGATGCGCCGCTGTTCTACACGGCGTCCGGGCATGCCTGGCTGGCCAGCCTGGATGACGAACAGGCGCTGCAGATGGTCTTGCGCCAGGGTATTGCCGATCCGGCCCAGTTCGGCCCGAAGGCGCCACGCTCCACCGATGAGCTGCTGGCCTATCTGCGTCGGGCGCGTGAGCGCGGTTACGCCTGGGTCGAGGAAACCTCGGCGATTGGCACCTCGGCGCTGGCAGCGGTCGTGCGGCGCCCGCAAAGTGACCAGGTGATCGGTGTGCTGAGCATCGCCGGGCCCAGTGCGCGCCTGGCGCAGAGCCGCCTGGCAGAACTGGCGCCGTTGCTGCTGGCGGCAGCGGAGGAATTGTCGCTGGCCAGCCGGGCCAGCGAGCTGTTTGCCTGAGCGTGCATTTCTGGTCGATAACCGCACAGTCTGTGCTGTCTGTACTTCTGAAAAGCAGAACTTGGTTCTAGATTGTTTAACGCAGATTGTGGAACCTGGTTCCGGAATCCTCGATACAACAATCACAAGAGGACAGGCTGTTGAACGCACCCCTTCGAATCGCCTTGATCGGCGCCGGCATCATGGGCCGGCAGCATTACCGGCATCTGCTCAATGTGTCCCAAGCCCGCCTGTGTGCCGTGGCCGACCCGGGCCCGCAGGCCGAGGCCTTTGCCGCCGAATGCGACGTGCCATGGTTTGCCGACCATCGGCGCATGCTGGAAAGCGCGCGCCCCGAGGCCGTGATCGTCGCCAACCCCAACAACCTGCACGTCGCCACTGCGCTGGACTGCATCGAGGCCGGCGTACCGGTGCTGGTGGAAAAGCCGGTAGGCGTGCACCTGGATGAAGTGCGCGCGCTGGTCGAGGCCTCGCGTCGGCGCAATGTACCGGTACTGGTCGGCCATCACCGTCGGCACAACCCGCTGATCAGCCGGGCCCGCCAGGTGATTACCGATGGCAAGCTGGGCCGCTTGATCAACGTTACCGCGCTGTGGCAATTGCAAAAGCCCGACAGCTACTTCGAAACCCCATGGCGCCGCGAGCCGGGTGCCGGTTTCCTGCTGACCAACCTGATCCATGACCTCGACCTGCTGCGCCACCTGTGCGGCGAGGTGGAGCAGGTACAGGCCTTCACTCGCAACGATGTGCGCGGGTATGCCAACGAAGACAGCGCAGCGGTGTTGCTGCAGTTCGCCAATGGCGCGTTGGGCAGCCTGACCGGCTCCGACGCGGTGGCCGCGCCCTGGAGCTGGGAACTGGACTCTGGCGAAAGCCCGGTGTACCCGCGCCAGGATGGCCAGCCGTGCTACTTGCTCGCCGGCACCCAGGGCGCGCTGAGCATTCCTCAGCTCAAGCGCTGGCACTACGCCGAGGCGGGCGCGGGGTGGCATACGCCGTTGCTGCAGAGCGAGGAAAACATTCCCGCCGGCGAAGCATTGACTTTGCAGCTGCAGCACTTCGTGCGGGTGGCCCGCGGCGAGCAGGCGCCGCTGATCGATGCGGCCGACGGTGGCCGCACCCTGGCCTTGATCGAGGCGATCCGCAAGGCAGCGGACAGCGGCCGGGCCTGTGCGCCCGAGGAGGTGGCCTGAATGCGTCTTTCCTTGACGGGTGACAACTGATGACTGATCGAATGTTCTCCCTGGCGGCGCTGACCGTGCTGGAACTGTCCCCACCTGACATGGTTGAAGCGGCAGCCCGCGCCGGTTACAGCCACGTTGGCCTGCGCCTGGTGCCGGCCACCGAGCAGGAGCAGCATTTTCCGCTGGTGGCCGATGGCGACCTGCGCCGCAAGACCCAGGCGCGTCTGCGCGACACGGGTATCAAGGTGCTGGACCTGGAAATCCTGCGTCTGAAGGCCGACACCTGTGTGGCCAGTTTCGAGCCGATTCTGGCCGTGGGCGCCGAACTGGGTGGCACAGAGCTTCTGGTGGCTGGCAACGATGCGGACGAGGCGCGCTTGACCGAGCGGTTTGCCGCACTGTGCGACCTGGCGGCGGGCTACGGTATTCATCCGCACCTGGAATTCATGCCCTGGACCGATGTACGAGACTTGCGCCAGGCCGTGCGGGTGGTAGCCAATGCCGATCGCAGCAACGGCTGCGTGCTGGTGGATGCGTTCCACTTCAACCGCTCCAGCTGTTCGTTGCATGACCTGGCGCAGCTGGCGCCGCAGCGCATGCGCTACGCCCAGTTGTGCGACGTCGCCGGCCCGGTGCCGGCCGACATGGAGGAAATCCTGCGCCAGGCACGCAATGAACGGCGTTTCCCCGGCGAGGGCGATGCCGACCTGGTCGGCCTGCTGCGCACCTTGCCGCCGAACGTACCGCTGAGCCTGGAAATCCCCACGCGGCAGCTGCTGGCGCAGGGCATCAGTGGTGAACAACGCGCGCGCATGGCACTGCAGAAAGCCATGGCGGTGCTGGCCAAGGTTTGACCGAAGCCGCGCGGGACTGCATTTGTTCGCTGGCAAGCCAGCAGGCATCACCCCTTGCGGCTCGACACAAAAAGGGCCCGCAAGGGGCCCCGCAGAGGAAAGTGTCAGCGCGCCTAGGCGTGCTCGACCTTGCGCGGTGCCATGAAGTACATCCACACCAGCGCCAGGAAGTACATGGCCGGGATCAAGGTGAACAACAGCGCATAGTTGTTGTGGGTGGCGGTCAGCACGCTGCCGACGATCTGGGTCATGAACATGCCGCCAATCGCCGCACACATGCTGCCGAAGCCGAACACCGTACTCACCAGGTGCCTGGGTGTGTAGTCCATCACCAGGCTCCAGATATTGGCCGTCCACGCCTGGTGCGCGCCCACTGCCAGCGAGATGGCGGCCACCGCGACCCACAGGCCACTGGCATTGGCGGCGAAGGTGACGCTGAGCATGGTGCAGGCGAAGATCAGCATCGACACCAGCCGCGCCCTGGTGGCGCGCATGCCACGCCCGATCAGCCAGGACGACAGGATGCCGCCGCCGATGCTGCCGAAGTCCGCCGTCAGCCAGATGATGATCAGCGGGATCCCCATCTGGGTCACGTTGATACCCAGGCTGTATTGCTGGTTGAGGAACGGAGGCAACCAGTACAGGTAGAACCAGAACACCGGCGCGGTAATCGCATAGGCCACGGCGAAGGCCCAGGTGCCACGCAGGCGCAGGATGCGGCTGAACGGCACGCGGCTCGGCTCGGCGCTATCGCCCTGCTGGATGTATTCCACCTCGCTCTGGCGCACGCGGGGATGGTCTTCCGGGTTGTAGTACTTCAGCACCCACAGCACCACCCACACCAGGCCCAGGCTACCCATGGCGATGAACGCGGCCTGCCAGCCCCACACCGCCAGGATCAGCGGCAGCAGGGCCGGGGTGACCATGGCGCCGACGTTGGTACCGGCATTGAACAGGCCGGTGGCGATGGCGCGTTCCCCCGCCGGGAACCACAGGCGCACGGTCTTCACACAGGCCGGGTAGTTGGCCGCCTCGGTCAGGCCGAGGATGAAGCGACAGACCATGAAACCGGCGGCCGACGTGGCCAGGCCATGGGCGCCGGTAGCCAGGCTCCATAGCAACACGGCGAAGAAGAACGCGCGTTTTACCCCGACCTTGTCGATCAACCTGCCTTGCAGCAGGAAACCGATGGCGTAGCCGACCTGGAACCAGAAGTTGATGTTGGCGTAGTCCATCGCCGTCCAGCTCATTTCCTTGGCCAGGATTGGCTGCATGATGCCCAGCGCGGCACGGTCGATGTAGTTCAGGGTGGTAGCGAAGAAGACCAGGGCAAGCATGCCCCAACGGGTCTTGCCGACGGCGAAGGCGCCGCGAAGCTTGTCGCCGATCGAACCCTGGGGCGTCCGAGGGGTGGCGGGGGTGTTCGTGGAGTGGTTCATAAACTGCTCGTTCTTGAAATTGTATTCAGCTGCGGTGCTACGGCGCCAGTCCCAGGCAGGGGACATGCAAGGCCGGTGCATGGTGGGCAGTGAAGGCGGCAGCGTCAATTCAAGGGAGAGGCTAGTGTTCGGTTATCGAACGGTTGCGGTGGCCTGCGGGCGAGGCGGTGGGGCGGATCATGGCGACGCAGACGCGGCCCTCGTCTCGGCAGCGCAGGCCGGAAAAGTATCGGCAGGAGACATTGGTTTTTCCTGGCAGGTATGGGTTGGCACCAGGGTGTCAGTACCACACAGTTGCCCAGCGTTTCACCTCCTCGCGGCCGTATTGTTGAATCCACCGTTGCAGCGTTTTGTTCAAGGTGCTCTTCGCTTCTATTACCTCAGCGGTGTACGGGTTTCTGTAGTACCTGCTTTGCCGTGCCCTGAAGCGGCGCAATGGAAGTGGAGGCGACCATGAATGGTTGCGATCTTCGTCTTCTATTCCGTTGATCGCCAATATGTCCGATAGGCCGAACTGGTATTCGGCAAGCAGGTCGTGGAGTTTGCTTTCGAACTCGAATTCTCGTTTGAGGTGCGGGTCGATCCTTATGAAGGACAGCTCGGACTTCTTGGCGGCGAGCAGGTGCTCGAGTGCGCGGAACTCGGCAAGTCGGGACATGTTTTACCTCCATCGTTTGATGGGTAAGTGTTAGTGGCTGTCGAACGGTAATGCAAGCAGAGAAATAATTTGTGAAATATTCAGGATTGGCAGCGGGCGCATCGTCTTGAATGGGGTGTTTAATTCTGGTTTGGCTGTGTAGGTTTATTCTCACACTGAAGTGGATTAGTTGTAATAAGTTATGAGGACTGTTTTATCTGGCGGGGCGTCGGGCCGCAAGGCAGCCCAACTGTGCGATTGAGGGCTTTGTCCAATGGCGGGCTTCGCCATGGGGCGGGCAACCATGACGAAGGCCAACCACGGGCTTCATCTGCGTTTCTTTTTAGTGGGTTGAACGGTAGTTTTTTGAAAGGCTTCCGGAGGTGGCGGGGCTGCGCGGACATTGAACAGCCGACAGACGCCGTACCAGCAGATGGCGACTGTCAGGTTGTAGGGAAACAGTACGGCCCAGAACGGTAGTTGCCAGTTTTTCTTGCCCTGCATTTCACCAGGTTCGCCGGTTCGCCAGGGGGCATAGTGGCGCCAGGCTTCTGCCGGAGTCAGGCAAATGGCGTGAAGCGGCCGGTGCCACCAATTGGGTTCACCAGGTGGGGGGAGTTTGTCGAGACCGTGGTCCATGAAGTGACGGAGGTATTCCCATACTTCGGCGACATGCTTGACGCTGGCTTCGGTGGGTTCGTTGCTGTCGACCCAGAGGCAGTCCTTTTGGTGAAGGCTGCCGTCTTCCCGACGAGGGGCGAAGGCGAGGGCATAGCTGGTGCTGAAGGAAGAGCCGGCAAACTCGGTGCGTTTGAAAATACCACCGCCAATGTTGGTCCAATCAAAGACTAGGACTTTGCTCAAACGTTGATAATATATTTTTTTGGATGATCGATTGAAGCAGAAGCATGATAACCCCTTTATAAGGTATATTCGGTAGGCCAGAAACGGTAGGAAGATAAAAGGTCCAATTATCGTTCCGATGATCAATATTGGGCTGAAGTTGTATGGGCTCCAGGCTTCGCTGGTGAGCAGGTAGGGATAGAGGCCAATTATCAATCCAATGATCATTGCGCAGTAGAGCTTTCCCATGAATACAGAATCTGTTACCCATGGATTTCGCAAGCATAGGGTGTTATTCGATAGGCTCTTTAGCTGTGCGCCAATGGCAGGTTTGTGACCTGATTTTGATGTTGTGTCGAATATCCAGATGGTTGCCATGATCAGCGCTCAAAAAGGGAGGTTGAAAGCGCTCATTGGTTTCATCTAACCCTTCATTTGTGTTGTAGACTAGATGAGGTGAGGGCATGGTTTGATTGGGATAATGTGTTTGAAATTAGAGCTAAGCCAGCCGCGGCAATTAACCCGGTTGGAGCGGCTGGAAAAAAGTCCAACAGGACTTCACGCAAAGTACGAGATACGCCAGCGCTTCACTTCCCCGCAGGCATTGCCGAAGGCAGCAGTGCTCACTTGGCGTCTGTCATCGCCGCTTCTTTTTGATTGGATGTGCCGGGGCTTCCTCAAACGCTTCTGAGGGCGGTGGGGCTGCGCGGACATTGAACAGCCGACAGACGCCGTACCAGCAGATGGCGACTGTCAGGTTGTAGGGAAACAGTACGGCCCAGAACGGTAGTTGCCAGTTCTTCTTGCCCTGCATCTCACCAGGCTCGCCGGTTCGCCAAGGGGCATAGTGGCGCCAGGCTTCGGCCGGGGTCAGGCAGATGGCGTGCAGAGGCTTGTGCCACCAGTTGGATTCGCCGGGAGGGGGAAGTTTGTCCGGGCCGTGGTCCATGAATTGGCGCAGGTATTCCCATACTTCAGCGACGTGCTGGACGTCGGAATCGGTGGGTTCGTTGCTGTCGACCCAGAGGCAATCTTTTTGGTGGAGGCTGCCGTCGGCTCGGCGAGGGGCAAAGGCAAGTGCATAACTGGTGGAAAAGGATGAACCACCGAACTCGGTGCGTTTAAATATACCGCCGACCGTATCGTTCCAATCGAAGATGAACAGTTTGCCTATTCGTTTATAATATATTTTTTTCGAGTATCTGTTAAGGTATATGGCCGATAGTCGCTTGATAAAATATAGTCTATAAAATAAAAATGGCGAAAATATGAAGGGCGCTAGTAGAAACATGATCGAAATTTCATAATTACCATCATAGGTTAATTGCTCTGTGAGGGCGGTTGGGTATGTGTAGGCTGCCGTCGATAGAATCATTGCAACGTACATTTTTCCCATGAAAACGGAGTCGTTAACCCAAGGATTGCGCAGGCAGAGGTAGTTATGTTTGATGTGATCGACCTGGCCTAGGATTCTGGGTGATACGTTTTGTTTTATAGTGGGGGTGAATAACCAGATTGTCGGCATATGCTAGTTGCTCAGTGTGAATTTGGCGGATGATTCTGAGGTCGTCAGTAGACCTTGATTGGGGTGGTAGTCGACGCTAAGGCTTATGCTTCTTTTATTTTGTACTGAACCCTTGAAGTTCAGAATCAGGCCTGCTTTTGTGGGAAAGCAGACTATATCCATTGTTAGGTTCGACACCTGGTTGTTCTCAGATAGAGTGTTGACAGCGGCTGACCATTCACTTTGCCCTATGATGAAGCCTTTTAAAAGAATTGAGAATTCTGCGGAAGGAATGGCTGTGGCCACCTCATTGTATATAATTGAGGTCCAGTTTGGTGTTGACCAATGGTTGGCTTCGTTCCAGGTGCTGTTTAATCCTTCAACACCAATAATGCCTGCTTCCTTCTCCGTCAGCAGAATGGGCGCGTAGTGGTCAGCGTACCAAGCTTCAATTTCATCAGTTAAATTTCTGAATTTTGGTAGTCTTCTTTCAAAATCAAGTGTGATATTTTTTCGTGCTTCACCGTCGTTCTTGCGTGTGCCGAATACGCATCTGGCAGCCCATAGCTCTGTAGGGGTATGGATCCTTTCATGTGCTTTGGCATGAAGGTACAACCCGATCGCAATGATTGCCGTCCCAGCTAAGAAAACTGAGCCAGCAGCCCAGCCTGCAAACGGAATTAACAGCGTTGGACCTGCGATCGCTAGACTACCCTCGAGTACCAGCACAGACCCCACAGCAATGGCGAACCCGCCGCGGGTAGTATACGTGGCAGCTCTTGAGTCGCCGTTGTCCTTTTGACGTTCCGCCTTCTGCAGATCTGAAAGCCATCCAAGTAAAATTGCTGGATATCCAGATACCCGCGCAAACAGGTTACTTCCTAGAAATTTGACTAATCCATTGCCAAACGCCATCCCTGGCGCAGTCGAACTCAACCTCAGCATCACGGCTTTCTGCGTTGCGCGTACGCTGACCAACGTCGACGCCGCCGCACCGATAACACCGAAAATCGATGAAGCGAAGCCCATGGTGTATTCCGGCGCATCACTTTTCTGCAGGCTGCTGTAGGCCGTCTTCAGCGATAACACGTTGAACCACAGCATCCCGGCGTTCAACCCGCCGCCAACGCTGGATGTCAGCAACCCGAGAAAGTTGGGTTTCACCCGTACGGTAGTGGTCATTTCAACTGAAATCGTCCGGCTTCCCGAGATACGCAGGCGCTTCATTTCCTCCACCTGCGCCATGCCGCTTTTCAGGTACTTCTGCACCTCCTGGCTGAATGGATTTTCCCTGATCGCCTGGTCGGTAATCCGGTAGCGTGCCGCCAACAGCCCGAGCGCTTTCTCGGCATTGGCTTCACCTGCCGCCAGCAGCACTTGCTGGCGCAGGCCACGGCTGGCATCCCAGCGAGTCTGCCCACGCAGGCGCTTGAGCACCACGGTGTTGACCGACTGGGCCGTCAGGTCGGTGATGTCGGCCATGGCCGGAAAACGCCCGGCCAAGCCTTCGATCACGTTGTCGCTGGCGCCGAGCAGGCTGCCGATCGCGTCGGCCTTGTCCTTGAACGGGTTGAACGGGGCGAGGGCGGTGTAGAGCGGGCTGTCGTGCTGGTCCAGCCACTGCTCCAGGCGCTTGAAACGCCGGTCCTGGTCTTCGCTACCGGGGGCCGGCTGGCCCATCGGCTGGATCAGCAGCGCCAGGGAGATTTCCAGCCCGCGGGCGGAAGTGAGTTCGTCGCGGTCGTAGCAGGCCAGGGCGGCGGCCAGGCTGTAGGGATCGTCGATATGCCGGGGTTCGGCGGTTGCCAGCCAGGCGTCATGGTCGTGGCTGGCCTGCAAGGCCTGGTTGCGCAGGGCGCCGATGCGCTGCTCCAGCTCATCGCGTTCGGCGAGGAAGCGCAGGTAGCTGGCGCTATCGAGGCGCTGTGCCAGGCGCGCGCCATTGGGTGAATAGTCTTCATGGGTGAGGGCCTGGAACCGCGATGCCGAGGGCGACAGGGCAGGCCCGCGACGTTCCGTGCCCAGCCGGAACGCGGCCAGCTCCGGGGATGGGGCATCCGCCGGGTACAGGCTTTCCAGGGTCTTGTCCAGCAGCATGGCGACCAGGTTGCGGTGGTGGAAGTCGCGGCTCTGCGGGCTCAGCTGTTCGGCATCCAGCCGGTAGCAGGCCGGTACCCGTTCGTGCTCGGGGCCCTCGGCGGGTTTCAGGTGTTGCAGCTGCTCGGCGGGCATCAGGTCGCGCAGTTGGTGCTGGTAGGCGGATACCGACAGGCTCAGGTCCAGGGCCATGCCCTCGGCGTCGGCGAGCGCCACCACCACCGGTACCTTCGGCTGGGTGTAGGGGTAGTGCCGGCCAACGGCAACGAGGTTGCCGATGGGCAAGGTTTCGCTGAGCGGATCGCTGCTCCAGGTCAGTGGCATGCGCTGCGCGGCGGGCTTGAAATCTTCGACCCAGGTGGGCAGGGCACTGACTGGCAAGACGTGGGGCTGGGTTGACGGGGCCTGGCTGGCGCTGATGAGTTCGGCCATGTCCAGCTGGCGCATGTGCCGTTTGCGCAGGGCTGGCGAAGCGCTGATGCGGGCGGTCATGGCGTTGGTCCACAGGTGCGGGCTGTAGCCGATCCACACGTCGCTGGCGGTATCGGGGCAGGTGTCGGCCCAGACCCAGCCCAGGGTGCGGCTGGACAGGTAGCGATCGCGCAGGTGGTAACCCTCCAGGCCGCGATAGCGCAGTTCCTTGTAGAGGCCTGCGCCGAGGTACTCGTGGATGACCAGCTTCTGGCCCCGGGGGCCTTGCATGAACACGTAGACATAACCCGGGCGCAGGGCGCGCAGGGTGTAGGCGGAATACTGCAGCGGGGGGAAATCCTGCTCGAGGTTGAAGCCGGCATCGGCATAGCGGCAGGCGGGAGCGTCGCCTCTGCGCGGGACGATGGCATAGCGTACCGGCAGGATGGGAACGCGTGCGCTGCAGGCAGGGCCGGAGGTGGCGCTGCTCACGGAGGCGTCGTTCATGGGGCGGGCTCCTCGCTTTCGATCAATGCATGCAGTTCGTGGAGCCGGCTCTGGGGTGACTCCTTCAGGTTGGTGTAGATCGTCACGGCCTGATCATCGGTCATGAGCCACATGTGCCTGGCGATCAGCCGGATGAATTGCCCAGCGACCTCCTCATCGCGAAAATTCAGCGCCTTCAATTGCGGCAGCAGGTTTTCAATCCATTGCCTGATGTCCGCCAATGTGTGGCTGGCATGCTGTGGCAGGGCTGCTACCTCGTGAGCCAAGGTGAGCACGAAGTGCTCGTGCAGGCCTGCCTGCAGCCGTTCCAGTTCGACCTTGCTCAGGGAGAGTGGAGCCTGCGAGAAGGCACGAGCGCTGGTCGGGTTGCGCTCGAGCGTCTTCCACTCGTGGGCTGGCCCCCAGTTGACTCGCCAGGCCAGTGAAGTCACAGGCCCAAGCCAGGCAGCCCGATGGTCGTCATCCAGAGCATCCAGCCAGGCTGCAAGGTGATCCGCTCTGAACTGGAACGTGGCCAGCCCCTGGTCAGGAAGCGAAACCTGTACCAGGCTGGTGAAATGGTCCGCCAACCCGCCAAGGCCAATATCGGCATCCAGCGCGATGGCACCGCCAATGGGCATCCAGGTAGCGATTGCATGGGCAAGCAGCTCTGGCGCGTCTGCCACGTTCACCAGCAAGGGCCCGAAGTCGTGGCGCTCGTCCAGGGCACTGCGCTTCCACAGCCACGCCTGCCGGGTGTTTCGGCGCACATCACTGACCAGCTCAAGTACCGAAGGGGCATAGGCCGGCACCAGCTCGCCATTGGGCAGAATCTGGGATATTGGCCGGTAGGCCCAGTACTCGAGCACGTTGGTCATCAGCAACAGAAAGCGTGCGCTTTCCCCGAACTGCACGCTTGGCAAAGTGTTTGAGGACGTGGTTTTCATCGACCTGGCCCTCTACGACAAGGGCAGTCGGGCAACGGGCAGGAACCATCGGGGCGGCGCCCGCATTGGCGATCCAGTGGCTTGCCAGGGTCTGGAGCGCCACTGATGGAGAACAGCTTGCCTGCTCCATCTGCCGATTGCAGCACCTGACCGTTGATGCGTATTGTCGGGCTATCCAGGGTTATGCCTGCCGCGTCGATCCGGATCGAGCCGCCAGGGCCCTGGATGACCACCGCTTCTGCTGTACGCAGCTCATAGCGCTGGGTACGCCTGCGAATTTCACCGCGGGCCTCCAGCTCAACATGCCCTTCCACCTGTTGCTCAAGATTGCCGCCAATGCGGGTGTGGTGGTTGGCAGCGATCTGGTCATGGCGGTGGTTGCCGATGGTTTCAACCCGGTCCTTGGCGATCTTGATTGTCTGGTTGCGACCGATAACGAGTGTGGCGTCATGGCCGATGTCGACGCGTTCATCATTGCCAACGGTTTCAACGCGGTCACGGCCAATCAGAATGGACTCGTCGTTATTGATCTGTTCCTTGCGGTCATTGCCGATCTGCGTGGACTCATCGTGCCTGACCACAATGTTCTGGTCTTTCTGTGCATGGATGAAGACTTCCTCCTGCCCCAGTTCATCTTCGAAGCGCAGCTCGTTGAAGCCATCGCCCTTGTGGGTCTGGCTCTTGATCGTCATGCGTGTCTTATGCCGCGGAAGGTCGTAAGGCGGCAGTTGATCTGCGCAGTAGGTACGTCCGGTAATCACCGGCTGGTCAGGGTCGCCATTGACGAACTGGATGATCACCTCCTGGCCGATCCGGGGGATGGCCATCGAACCCCAGCTGCCACCCGCCCAGCCTTGCGATACCCGCACCCAGCAGGAGCTGAACGCGTTGTTCTGGCTCTCGCGGTCCCAGGGGAAGCTGACCTTGACCCGGCCCCACTCATCGCAATGGATCTCTTCGCCGGGCGGGCCGACCACCGTGGCCATGTGCGGACCATCGACGCGAGGCCTGGGCAGCGGTGCAGGGCGCCACTCGGTTCTGCCAGGGACCAGCATTGCGGTTTGCTGGTAGCGGGTGCTCTGGTCGGCGCCGGCGGCTTCTTCCTGCAGGCTGGTGAACTGGCTGCCGGTGTGGCTGACCGCATTCACTCGCCAATGCACATTGAGGTCGTCTCGCGGGTGGCCGGCAAGTGTGAAGCTCAGGCCAGGTTGCAAGCGCGGGTCGTCGCCTTCGACCTCGGCGATACGTACATCGTGACGCAACGCGGTGATGCGGTTTTCGGTAAACGGCTTGCCGACGGCATCAGACTTGTAACGGCCCGGATAATCGAAGCGTTCATAGGCGCTGGATTGGTGCTCCAGAAAAGGCCCCGAAGCGCTTTGCTCCAGGCGATAGGCTGGTTTGGTGAAGGTGTAGTCGCGCTGCACCTGGCGGGCGGTACGCACTCGCTCGCTATAGCGCAACCGCCGTAGACAGGGGGTTGCCTGGGCGCCGCCGCCATGCGAGTGATACAGCACACGGCGCGGTTCGCCAGGCTTGTCATCAGGGTCGAAGCTTGCTTCGTCATGCCTGGCGGGGGTTGTAGCGGCCGGGATATTTCCGAATGCGAGTACTCGGTCGGTCAGGATGAGTTTGTGATTGTTTTCGGTATGGTCGAAGCGATAGACGAAGCCTTCTTCGGCCGCCAGGCGGGAAAAGAAAGCGAGGTCGGTTTCTCCGGCCTGGACGCAGAACTCCCGCGCCGGGTAATCGAAACCTTTGGCGATATGGTATTCAGTAATGCCTTGGCGCTTGAGCACCATTTCGAGAATCTGCGGCACGCTCTTGTGCTGGAAGATCCGCCAGTTCGAGCGAAGGCCGGCGCGGGCCAGTTGCGGTTCGACGACGGCGCTGTAGCGGGTGCGATGCGGGCCACTATCGGCCTGGCTGAACGCGCTGATCAGACCATGGACATGCCGCAAGGGGCAGTTCGCACGGCTGATGGTGAACAATGCCGGCTTGTCGAGTAACTGCCCGAAGTCGAGGTCGTGTTCGTAGCTGATGAGTTCCAGTTCCAGCTTGAAGTTCTGGCTGATACTTTCCTTGAGGGTGAAGGACACGACCTCCAACGCGGGTCGGTAAACAAGCGGTTGGAAGCTGTAATACAGGTCGGATTGGCTAGGCATGAGCAGTCCTTGTTCACCGTCTGATAGTCTCCAGGTATCCGGGCGGCGAAGCCGTCCGGATCATCCAATGCCTGGACGCGTGGTTGGGTGTCAGGATTGTTGCCAGTCGTCAGACCCTTCGGTGCCGCAGATTTCGTGGCATTCCGTTATCTTTCGATAGGAAAACCAAAGTTCCACCTCCTGATGTCGCGGTGTGGAGGTGACTTCTTGTGCATGCGGCTGCTCGGTCCGCATCTTGATGATTGTCGCGTCCGTCAGAGTCGTTGTGTAATAGTGCTCGTTGGGGTCTTCGCTGGTGGCGCGAAACTGCTTGATTGTCACTTCCGGCAATAACTCTGCCTTGCAGATTGCTTCCAGTAACAGCGGCTTGGACTTGTTCGTGGTGAAGGTCACCTTGTACGGCCCATGCACACGCTTGCCAGACGGTTGGCCGTTCTGTGGGTCGATCGGTGTATTGATTTCATGTTCGACCTTTTGCAACATGATTTCACTTTCAAACTCGGACTGGTAGATATTGCCGATCGACGCCGCCGTGCTTGCGCCTTCGCTGATATCGCCTTGCACTTTGCCGGTGACTTTCAAATATGCGGGTGAGGCCATTGTGTACTCCAGATTTACACGGGTTACATGCCCTGTCTCGCAAGGGCATGGCCATCGGGAACGATGGGCTTGTCAACGAGGCGGGCGCCTCGCTAATTCGTGGCAGTCGAGGATGCGTTTCAGCTGGATTACTGCTGCAAAATGCCGTTGAGGGATTCCAGTACTTCGGTGGTAATCAAGTGCAGGCGATAGCTGTAGATCCCGTAGGCCACGGCCATGGCAACCAGGGAAATCACCAGGGGGCTCCACCATGGCCATTGCCGGTTCATGCGGAAATTTCGCGGCGCGACATGGGTGTAGGGGTCGCATACCGCTTCGGGTGCAGGGCCGCGTAGTTCACGAAGCATCCCGTGAAGCTGGTGGATCAGCGCGTTCAGCGTTTCTTCGCCTTTTGGCGCGATGGCGTACTTGCCTTTCAGCCCCAGGCACAAGGCGAAATACATGAATTCCAGTACGTCCTGATAACGTGCGGGTTCCTGCATCAGACGGGACAACACCGTGAAGAATTTTTCCCCACCCCAGGTTTCGTCGTGGAAGATGCTCAGCAGGGGTTCCTGGCTCCAGCAACTGTTCTTGCCCCATGGCCTTTCCATGACCGCTTCATCGATGTACAGGCACAGGGCGTAGGAATAGGCGAGCGCCTGGGCGGGCTCATAGCCGTGCTGGCGGATCTCCTCCTGGATATTCTCGATCTGGTTGCGCACTTGCTGGTGCACCTTCTGGATATTGGGCAACTCATCCAGTGTGCGCAGGCGTATGACCAGGCCGAACAGCGGTGCCGCAGCATCCAGCATGAGGTTGTCGTAGCCGCCACGCAGTTGGAATTCCGGATCCGCCGGGTAGCCTTCCTCAACCTGTTCCGGCGGCGGCGTCTGCGCTGAGGCTTCCGGCTCGGCCGAAACAGCTGGCTCAGGCGGCAACGGCTTGCCGAGCGCTGCCTGCAGTGGCGCGCTTTCAACACGTGTGGTGCCGGTGGGGGTAGTGTTGTTGCCTTTCATCTCATTCACTCCTGATCGCCCAGAACTGCAGTTCAAGCCCAGGGAAGTCCCCTGCGATATGGATGCCGAAGCCGTTTGCCGTCTTCATGCATGCCCAGGCTGGATCACGCCGGTCCAGTTCGAAGTAGCTGAAGCCTGCATGGAAGGGCAGGTCGCGAGGCGCCACTGGCAAGGGATTCAACGGGATGCCGGGGAGCTGCAACGGCACCAGTTCCTCCAGCGATTCCAGCGACGTGATCTTGGCTTTCTGCACGAACATCTGGCGTAACACCTGCGGTTGCAGATGGGCGCCTACGGCGATGATGAAGTCGGCCTCATCGATCAACCGGCGGTCGTCCAGCGTGGCCTTCATCACGCCGTAGTCCAGCGTTTCCAATGGCAATGACACGGCACGTGGTTGCAGTACCGTACTCAGCGCCCGGCGTAGCGTGTCCTGCAGTGGCTGGAACGAGGTGCGCAGCGCGGTGTGGTGATAGGCGGGGTATTCCTGCGGCAACCGATCGGGGTCGGTGAACGTCACGAATTCACCGCAGGCCTGGCTCATGCACAGATAGAGCTGCTCGGGGTGCGTCTGGGCTTGCCTGGCCAGGTGCTGGAAGCAGGGCCACCAGCGGTTCATGGCTTGCAGCAGGTTGAAGTCGCGAATGTCGGCGATACCCGACTGGCGCCCCCCGCCGAGGCGTGTGGCAAGGTTGCGCCCACGTTCGCGCAAGGTATTGGTGATTTCCTCCAGGAAGCGTTGCAGCGCCGGTATCGCCCGCACCGTCACACAGGTGGGGTAGAACGCTTCGTCCAGCTGCAGGCTGCCGTCGGGGCGACGCTCCAGGATACGTGCCAGGGCCAGGCGGGTATAGGCGCTGCTGTCTTCGGTCTGGCGTTTGAGCTGCAGGTTGGGAACGGCCAGGTCGACCGAAACCAGGTCACCGTCAGCGCTGTGGGTGTCCTTGATTTCATGGGCCTGAGCGATGTAGCGCAGGTTGGCAGCGTGGTCGGGCCAACTCACTTCACGCCCGCCATTGGTGCGCAAGGGCAGGCACAGATACACCTCGCTGTCCCTCGCGCCATCATCTTCGATTTCCAGCGGTGGGGGCGGCGGCAGATCGGCGGGAATATCGAACACCGTGCCATCCGGCATGATGCCCCGGGCCCGGGTGATGGCGATTTTGCCAAGGGTCAGATACTCGTCGTTCAGCTGTAGTTCGCTGAAGCCATAAAAGGCTGCATTGAGGCTACCCAGGCGTTGCTGCAAGGCTGCTTCGCTGGCGCGGGCTGCCTGTTGAAAATGCTGCGGCTTGACGAACAGGCCTTCAGGCCAAAGAACAGGATTACGGGTACTCATGGGCACTCCATGTCAGCGCGAGTAAGCGAAACGGGAAGGGTTGTCGGCCTCATCAATCCTCTTCCTTGAGCAGGATCTGCGTGTCGTTTACCAACACCGACAGAATGATCTGGTGACCGCGTGGCGGAATGCGCAGCACTTGCTGCCAGGTGGCGTTTTCCTGGTTTCGGTAGTCGCCGATGACGGCGACGAAGCGGGTGTCAGGCTCAATCGGGGCGAAGGGGATGAACTTGAACTGGCCGGGCCGCAGCAGGTAGTCGTCATCGCGGATGTAGGTGCTGCGCAGGGCTTTGGCAGGGTCCTGCTCCAGCAATTCATAGACGCTGTTGCGTAGCAGTGAGTCGTCACGCAGTTGCAGGATCTTGATGGCGATGGGGGTCGCCACGGCCTCGCTGGCCACGCTCGTGGCGCGCGGCATGGTCAGGACTACCGTCGAGTCGTCGTAGCTGCCGGGTGTACTTTCCTCCAGCGGCGAGCGAACCGGAGCGGCGCCGTCTTCCTCGGCCAAAACCACGGCCGGGGTTGCAGGGAATTGCTCCTGGAGGTATTCGAACAGGGTCCCGACTTTCTCAGCCAGCACGTAAGGGTCGCTTGCGCTCAGGCTCACGGCGTAGGGGCTGGGATCCAGGGCTGTCGCCGGTTCGACGGTGGGATCAAGGCTGTTCGGGTTGCTATTGAGGGTCGGGCTGGCGTTGATGCTGAATGCAACCGCGGTCGGCTGATCCTTGGGCGGCCCGATGGGCAGCGAAGGGTCCAGGACCACCTGGCTCACCCTGCTCATGGCGGTACAGCCGGCAAGCGCGATCAGCGCGGTGCAAAGGGCGGCGGTGAACAGATGTCGGGTCATGCGCCTTCTCCTGCAATCAGGCGCTGCAGCGGGTTCTCCGACGATGGCCTGGTCACTGCAACGGCATCCAGTGCCGCCAGCGGGTCTTTCCCGGTGTCGCAGCTGAAGACCGAGCAGATTTCGCTGGCCGCCTGGGGCGCTGCAGGGCTGGGCTGCCAGGCCTGGGGCGAAGTCTCGGCGAGCAACTGGTCCAGCACGCTGTGGTCAGGGGTGAACAGCGCGTCCAGGCGTGCATCGGCGTGTGCGCACTGAACCAGCAGCCGATAGTTGCCGACACGAAGCTGGTCGCCCTCGACAAGCCGTCGCGCAGGGCGCTTGCCGAGGCTGACGCTGCTGTCGTTCAGGTAGGTGCGGTTACAGTGGTCAATCACACAGAAGCTGCCCTCCAGCCAGCGGATTTCGCAGTGAATGGGCGCCACGCTCTGCTCGCGGTCAGTGAGCAGCCAGGTAGCCGCTTCGCTGCCGATGGTGCCGCCCGTGCGCTCGAACCGGTGCCGCGCTGTCACGCTGTGCTGCAATTGGTCGAGATTGATGACGCTCAAGGTCAGGCTGCTCATGCGCGCCCCCGAAAGCGGACAACAGGGCAGACCCGGCCGTGGCGGTCATCGACAAAGCTGGTCCAGCCCAGGTAGGCCCCCTGGCTGCGATGCAGGCAGAATGGGGATAGCGCATTGCGCTTCAGGCGCAGCTCCAGGTCATAGGCCAGGCCATCGCGCAGCAACAGATCGATCAGTGCGCGCAAGCGGTCGAAGTTGACGCCGCCCGGAAGCAGATCGTGCAGCTGCTTCTGGTCGAGTTCGCCAATCACGATGGTGAACTTGCTGCTGCGGGTACGCGTGCGACTGCCCAGCATGAACGTGCGGCCCAGTTCGCCATTACGCCGACCAAGGCAGGCCAATTGCTTCAGCGTGGTGGATACGGAACGCGTTTCGAACTCGCGAATATGGACCTGCTCGAGGTCGAAACAGTGGGCAATGATGCCGGCGACGGTTCCTGGCGCACGGCTGCGGCTGGCAATGACACCCGCGAAGCTGAGCAGCCGGCTCCACGGCAGCGCGGTGTTTCCGCGCAACTGCCTGTCGTTCAGGCCGAGCAGCGCAAAAATGTACTGAGAGAAGCCATCGGTGGCTCCCGGCTGGAAGCGGATGTAGTAGCGGTATTTACGCCAGATGCGATGCAGCAGGCTGAGCAGGTAGTGGTTGAAGAAATCGAAGAATGCCGGGCGCACACCGATACCCTGTGCATGTTCGTAGGCCACCTGTTCCAGGTAATAGGTCGGCAACGGCGAGTCGGTGCCGTGCAAGCCCATGAAGGTCGTGCACACCCGATAGCGCTGTTCCTGGCCGGGCATACGTTCGGCTTTGTATACGTCCGAAACCGGGAAGGTCAGCCGCGGGTCGCTGGCAAGCCGTACCCGCAACCGGGTGGCCTCGCTTGGCCAGCGTGGTTCAAGGTCATCGCCGTGCAGTCCGTACAAGCGTTCCAGCAACTGGAAGAAGTTGTACTGGTGCGCGTCGGCGAGCAGTCTGTCGGCTAGATCAGTGGTTGTTTGCCGGTCTGCAGTGGCCATGTGTAGTGCTCGTTGTTGGTGATGTTGATCACTTCCAGTTGGTGGAAGGAATTGATGCTGGCGTACAGCGCGAAGAAGTGGGCCAGTGCGCAACTGAACAGGTAGAGGTCGCCTTCGCAGAGGAAGGCAGCCTGGTCCAGCTTCAGGCGGGTACGCAGCCCGCGAATGGGCTGCCCTTTTATCAACCAGTCCAGGGGCTCTGTATGGATCTCGCGGATGCCGTCGAGGTGCTTGCGCGTGGTCCGAGCGTGCTGGATGTCGTGCAGAGCGGCGAAGTCGTACGCGCGTATCACTGCTTTCAGGGGATCGACCGATAGCAGTGACAGGTAGTTGAGTGACATGTTGGAAATCAACGCCCACTGCAACTGGCCGTCCAGCACCGGGCGATAGGGGCGTGACGGCGCGCAGATGTTGGTGTAGGTGGCGAGGGGAGGCGTAGCCTCGGTGAGCACGTTGATGTCATCGATGCCCAAAGCCAGCGGCAGGTCGCGGTTGGTGCAGGTCAGGTCGATGGACGCGGTTTCCAGCTCGCCGATATAGGCGTTGGCATCCGCGCGGACAAAGGCGATGCGGTGAGTGACGCCTTGGTCGCGCAAGGATTCTTCGAGCGTGTAGCGGTAATACAACGCCGTGCGGCCTTGCACGTGCTCGATTTCGTGGGCGAACGACTCGAATGGCCGGAAGGTTCTGAGGTGTTCGCCGATGCTCCCATCCGCGGTGGTGCGGGTGCTGATGACCGCATCGACGCTGAAAATTTCGTGAGCGTACTGCTCCGAGCCTTTGGGCTTGAGCTCGAACTGGGCTTTGCTGCTGGACAGATCGATGGGTTCGGCGCTGTGTTCGAACAGGTTGACCGCCGGGGTGCAGAACAGCTTGAAATCGGCTTTGCCGATACGCAGCGAATCGGGTAACAGGCGGCAGAAGTGGAATTCGATGTCGACCTGCTTGCTTTGCTCCGCAGGCCAAAGCCTGTCCAGCCCGGTGAGGGTGAAAAAATGGAAGCGCTGCGCGAACATGAAGTATTCCTGCAGGATCCGGTAGCCATCAAAGACATTTTTCGGGTAGGGCAGCAGGGCTTCATCAGCGCTGAAACCGGGAAAGGCGAGGCTGCTCGCCGGCAACCGGCGGACCTGGCCATTGACGGTTACGCAGACATGCTCGAGGTACTGCGACATCCACAGGTACAACGTACGGGCGGTACGCTGGTCGCCGCTGAGGTGAAAGTCGAGGCTGGTACAGCCCAAGGTGTTCAATGGCCGTTCGACCAGCGTTCGCAGGCGGATGCGGACCACTGCGCTGTCGAGGGTCTGGGTCGCGCCAACCGCGTCGATCTCGAACGGATGAATATTCACCGGGGTGCAGGTGCGAAACTCGCAGGCGACACCGTCCACCGGCTTTGAGAACAGCCTCGAGCCTTTGGCAATCTGTTGGGCCTGGCTGAGCGCCTGCATGCGTGGCGTGAACTGGATGATCGTCACGCTGGGCAGGGGCCGTAGGTAGTTTGGCCACAGCAACTGCAGCATGGGGTGGGTCAATTCCGGCAGGTCGTCTTCCAGCTTCAGCCTCAGCCTGGCTGTGAGAAAGGCGAACGCTTCCATCAGGCGCTCGACATCCGGGTCGCTTCCCCCGGTGCCAAGCAACCGGGCCAGTTGCGGGTTGTCCTTGACGAAGTCGTTTCCCAATTCGCGCAGGTAGCGCAGTTCTTCGCTGAATCTGTCCTTCAGTGACATGGTTCATCTCACTCGGGTGAAGCGGTTGTGCCCGTTGACCAGCAGTTCCAGTTGCAACTGCTCTGCCTGGTCATTGACCTGTACCTGGCAGTCCAGCCGGAAATGCAATTCCAGTGGGGTGTGATCATCGGGCACGGCTTTAAGCGCACAGACTTGTATGCGTGGTTCAAAGCGTCGGATGGTGCGGCGGATATCAAGGCTCACTTGTTCCAGCAGGTCGCCGCTGCTCGCATCGTGTCCATTGAAATCCCGCAGGCCCAGTTCAGGGCTGCTCTGTGAGCAACCTTGCCGGGCGTTGAGCAGTGTTTCGAGATGGCGCTTGATGGCGGTGATCTTGTGAAAGGCGTTCTCCTGCCGGGAGTGCCCGCTGCTAGCGGATTGAGCAGCCGTCAAACGATCAAAAAAGCCAGTCATTGGGTGTCGAGCCGCCCGACCAGGGAGATCTCGAAGTTCGCGCCCATGTACTTGAAGTGAGGGCGCACGGCGAGCGAGACCTGGTACCAGCCCGGATCACCGGCAACGTCCGAGACTTCTACCCGGGCAGCACGCAGTGGACGGCGGCTGCGTACATCCGCTGAAGGGTTCTCCTGGTCGGCGACGTACTGTTTGATCCACTTGTTGAGTTCGGCCTCGAGATCGCGTCGCTCCTTCCAGCTGCCGATCTGCTCGCGCTGCAGCACCTTGATGTAGTGGGCCAGGCGGTTGACGATGAACAGGTAGGGCAGCTGCGTACCGAGCTTGTAGTTGGTCTGGGCTTGCAGCCCTTCGGGCGTCTTTGGGAAGTTCTTGGGTTTTTGCGCCGAGTTGGCCGAGAAGAACGCGGCATTGTCACTGTCCTTGCGCATGGTCAGGGCGATGAAGCCCTCTTCGGCGAGTTCGAATTCCTTTCGATCGGAAATCAGCACTTCGGTAGGAATTTTCGCCTGCAACTGGCCCATGGCCTCGTACAGGTGCACCGGCAGGTCCTCGACAGCACCGCCCGATTGCGGACCGATGATGTTCGGGCACCAGCGATAGCGGGCGAAACTGTCGTTGATGCAGCTGGCCAGCAGGAAGGCGGAGTTGCCCCACAGGTAGTTGTCGTGGCGCCCGGCAATGTCTTCTTCGTAGTTGAAACTTTCAATCGCCTGTTCCGTAGGGTGGTAGGCGGAGCGCAGCATGAAGCGCGGGCCGGTCAGCGCGACGTGGCGGGAGTCTTCGCTTTCGCGGAAGGCACGCCATTTGGCATGCCGCGGGCCGGCGAAGATGTCCTTGATCTCCTTGAGGTTGGGCAGATCCTCAAAACTGCCGAGGTTGAAGAACTCTGGAGACGGCGCCGTCAGGAAGGGCGCGTGTGACATGGCGCAGACAGAGGCCATGTAGCTCAGCAGCTTGATGTCGGGAGAGGAGGGCCCGAAGCTATAGTTGCCGACCATGGCCGCCACGGGCTCGCCACCAAACTGGCCATAACCTGCGGTGTAAACGTGCTTATACAGGCCGCTGCAGGTGATGTCGGCAGCATTCTCGAAATCCTCGAGCAGGTCATGCTTGCTCACATGCAAGACTTCGAGCTTTATATTTTCGCGGAAGTCCGTGCGGTCGACCAGAAGTTTGAGGCTGCGCCAGGACGACTCCAGTTGCTGGAACGCGGGCTGATGCAGAATGGCGTCCATCTGCTTGCTGAGCACCCGATCAAGTTCGGCAATCATCTGATCAACACGATGTTTATTGACCAGTTGGTCCGGCTCATTGCTTTTCAGGATTTCAGCAATAAAGGCAGAAACACCCTGGCGGGCAACCTGATAGCCTTCTTGCGCGGGTACCAACTTGGTCTCGGCCATGATCTGGTCGAGCAGGGTTGCGTTGCTCAACGTTTCGCTCGTTGTTTCAACTGCTTGGGTAGTGTCGCTTGGTTTTGGCATCGGACGCTCCGTTGTCTCAATCTTCTTGTGGCGCCGCGAGCGCCTGTTCGAGTTCTTCGGCGAGTTGTTTGCGCGCTTGCTCGTTAGTCAACAGCTGCTGCAGGTGCTTGCGGAAAGTCGGCACGTTGCCGAGCGGCCCCTTCAAGGCGACCAGTGCTTCACGCAACTGCAACAGTTTGTTGAGCTCTGGTACCTGCCGGACAATCTGGTCTGGGCTGAAGTCCTTGATGGACCTGAACTGCAGGTTGACCGCCAGCTCGCTGTCGGCTGCGGTGCTGAGCAGGGAGGGGACGGACAAGGCCAGGCTGACGTCGGCGTCGTGCAACACGTTGTTGAACGTGTGTTTGTCAATGCGCATCACCGAACGGTCTTCAAGCGCACGGCTGTCATCCAGACCGAAGTCGCCCAGGACAAGCATCTTGTGTGGCAACTCTACTTCGGCCTGTTCATCACGGGTGGCTGAAACGTACTTGATGTTGATACGTTCTTTGGGTGCAACGGATCCCGAGTTTTTAGACATCGGCACATGGCTCTCTAGTGAAGTTGTAGGATATTTCCGTATGGCGTGTTTAATTGTGTGTTCTGTTTGTAGGAAGTTTCCTGCAAAGTGTTTTTGGGTCTCGCTTACTTGCCCAGTCGTCATAAAAACCATGCATGGAAAAGCCCCCCTTGGTCGAGGCTTAAGATGTAAATAAATATTTGTTTGTATGCACGGTGTGCGATGTACTAGGCTCGTACCGGTTTCGTTTGGAGTAGTTGTGCGCGGGAGGGCGTAAGTGGGTATTCAGTTGTCAGAAAAACAATGCGCAGGGCCGTGCAAGGCTTATGTGCTCATTGCGTGGGTGAACTTGGGATGATATTCCGCCGTGCATGTTACGCAGGCGTTTCGTTGCTGTTTTGTATGCAGCCGGTGCTGGCTGAGCTTGATCGCGACTGCCCCCGGATCGTCTCCGACATCGAGCGCCTGGCTTGTTTTGACCGGGCTGCCGGTACGCCGGCACATGTGGCATCCAGGTCGTGGTCAGCGCAGGAGCAGGAAGCGCCCACGGTGATGCGGGTCATGGCAAATGAGGCATCGCGCGCAGCGGATGACCTGACCTTTCGCATCGGTGGTGGCGGTGAAGTCGGCTCAGCAACGGCGGAGCTGATGATCTCGGCGCCTGCCATCGCCTCAACCCACGAGCGCCCCTATCTCGCCATCAGCTGCATACAGAAAATATCGCGGCTGCAGCTGATTACCACACGGCCCATCGACGCAAGCTGGGTTGCCGTGAGGCTGACAAGCGAGGGTGGCGCCACGCGCAACACGCCGTGGCGCGTGATGGAAAACGGCCAGGTACTCGATGCCGGGCGTGGCCTGCCGGCGATCGAGCAGATCAGGCAGCTGATCGGGGCTCACCGGATAGTGGTGGCGAGCGATCGCAGCGAGGTCGACGGGTTGGTGTTCGATGCCCAGGGCCTGGGGCCGTTGATCGAACAGGCGCGGAGTGCTTGCCGGTGGTAATGCAGACATCAGCGGATGAGATCAGTCGGCTGCTCGCCCCGATCGATCCAGCGATCCCGGCTGGTTTGTTCGATATCGAGGATGAAACCTACCAGGCGATAGACCAGGAGATGGTCAAGCTGGGCGGGCTGCAGGCGGCCTCGATCGACTGGGCCTACATCGAAGAGGCGTCCTGCCAGTACCTGTGCCGGCAGTGCAAGCACATGCGGATCGTTGCCCACCTGAGTACTGCGTGGCTGCGCAGCGCGTGCTGGGAACGATGGGGAAACACCCTGGCGTTGCTGGCCGGCATGGTCGAATGCTATTGGGAAAGCGCTCATCCAAAGCCGGGTCCCACAGGTTTCCTCGGCAAGCGGAAGCTGGTCGGCCTTGTACTCAGCCGCTTGATCGATGCGCTACCGCGCCTTGACCGGTTCACCTACAGCCCTACCCACGCAGTGGCGGCGCAGGCGGCCCTGACGCGGCTGAAACAACAGCAGGACGGCGCCCAACTCGATGCGGCTGGGTTGGGCGAACTGGAACGCTTGTTACATCGGCAAACGGAGCTGGCCAACGGTGTTGGCGAGGCTGTTGCGCCGGCCCCGACCGCTGCAAGCGAGCAGCCCATGCCACTGGCAGACGTGATCGCCATGCCAGCGCCCCGGGTTTCCATCGGCAGCGAGCGGGAAACCCGGCGTGCCGTACTGACCATGGCCGAGCTCATCAATCAACAGGATCCGTACGATCCGACCGGTTACCAGCTTCGTCGTTTCGCCCTGTGGTCGCATATCCAGGCGGCGCCTGCCGTCAGGCAGCGGCACTGCACGGGCCTGATGGCAGTGCCGCCAGAGGTGATTGCGGGCTACGAAAATCTCGTGGCAGGTACTTCAGTGGACATCGCGCTACTGCATCGGATCGAGAAGAGCCTCACGGCAGCCCCTTACTGGTTTCGCGGCAGCTTCCTGGCAGCGAGCGTAGCATCGCAGCTGGCGTTGAACGAGGTCAGCGAGGCCATTCGCAGTACCACCGCGCGTTTCGTCCAGCGCCTGCCTTCGTTGCAGCAATTGTGCTTCAGCGATGGCACGCCGTTCCTGGACGATCAAGCCCTGGCATGGCTGAACGGCTGCCAGGGTGCGTCAGCCCAAGGCGCTGCTTCCCAGGAGTTCGGCAGCCTGCGCGAGGAACTCGTTGCCCAGCTTGACGGCATGGGGGTAGAGCCCGTGCTCCTGAGGTTGCAGGGGATGCAGGCGGATCTGAACTCGCCGCGTGAGCGCTCGCACACCACGCTCATCGCCGCTGACTTGCTGGCGGCACGCGGCGTGTCCTGGCTGGCCCGGGACCTATGCATCGGTGTTGCGCGGACGATGCAGCAAACCACTGCCGATGCGTGGGAGCCCGAGGTATTCCAGCGGCTCCAGCACTACACGGCATCCACCGCATTGGCAGTTCAGATCAAGGATCCGGAGCCCATATGAACCCACCATGGAAACAACTGAAACGCTGGGGCTTGCGCCTTTCCAGCCGTATTGGCCTGGCCATGCCGCTGCTCCTTGGGCTGGGCGCCGTGCTGATGCTGGTCGCCATCTGGTGGCTTGGCCCGCATTGGACATGGCGCGAACAACAACCGCTGGCCAACGTCGCCCATCGTATCGTTGCGAGCCTGGTGTTGGTGGTGGTGCCGTTACTGGGCTGGCTCATGGTGTTGCGCAGACGTGTCCGCCGCCTGCAAGCGGACCGCAAGCAGGCCGTGGCGGCCGCGCTGGACCCCACGCTGCCGCTGGTTCAGGCACAAGAGCACGCGTTGAACCAGCGGCTGGCCAGCTATCTGGACAATGCCGGCGGACGAAGCGCCTTGTACCGGGTGCCATGGTATCTGGTTCTGGGTGACGTACAGGCTGGCAAGAGCAGCTTCATTGATCGCAGCGACCAGCGTTTCTCCCTGACCCGTATCGGCAGGGCCCAGGCGCTGGCTTACCCGGTAGGCTGGTGGGTCAGCAATGATGCCGTGATGATCGATCCTCCGGGTGCCTTCATCAGCCAGGCTGCAGCGGCGGTTCCGGTGCCTGGCTCTGAGCAGCCTGAAGTTTCCCCGCCGCCTGAAGCCCCGGCCAGGTTGTGGGAGCACCTGCTGGGATGGCTGCTGAGCAACCGCAGTCGGAGGGCGTTGAATGGGGTGGTGCTGGTCATTGACCTGCCTGCGTTGTTGCATGGGACGTCCGACCAACGCCGGGCGTTGGCCCATATGCTGCGCGCGCGCCTGTTCGAAATCAGTAGCCGGCTGGGTGCGCGCCTGCCGTTGTATGTGGTGCTGTCCAAGTTCGACTTGCTCGATGGCTTCGATCAGCTCTATGGCAGGCTCCCGGCTTCCAGGCGGGAGGAGCTGCTGGGCTTCACGTTCAAACTGGCTGCGACCGGTTCGACCGATGCCTGGCTGGACGAATACCGCAGCCAATACCATCGGTTGATCAGGCTGCTGTTCGAGCAGGTCTTCGATCAGCTTGATGGACTTGGCGGGGCGCCGGCACGTGCGCGCCTGTTCTCCCTGCATGCGCAGCTGGTTGGGCTGCAACCGATATTGCTGTCGTTTTTGCGTGAAACGCTGGGCAGTGACCGCTTCACCACGCCCGCCCTGGTACGTGGGCTCTATTGGTCGTCGGTGGTGCAGCAGGGCGATATGCTCAACGCGTTCGTCCGTGAGGCGGCGCAGCCCTACAAGACAAAACTGCCCTTGCGTGAAGGCAAGGCGCAGGGCAAGGCGTTGGCATACTTCATCCAGCAGGCCTTCAGGCGCGTCATCTACCGCGAAGCCGGTCTCGCCGGCGACAACGCCAGGGTGGCACGCAGCAAGCGTCAGTTGTTCCGGGTGGGTTCCGCAGTAGGCCTGCTGGCGTTCTGTATCGTTGTCGCCAGCTGGCAGCGCTACTTCGATAGCAATGCTGCCAAGGCTGCCAGCGTGCTGGTCAAGAGCAAGGAGTACAGCCACCGGCAACTGGACCAGCAGCTTGACCCGACCGGGCGCAACCTGCTGGAGCCGCTGGACCAGATCCGCGATGCAGTGGCGCTGTTCGGCGACTATCGCACTGCATGGCTCGGTGTTGCCGATGCGGGCCTCTATCAGGGCCGCGCCATCGGTCCTCGGGTCGACGAGGCCTATCTGCGCTTGCTTGGCAGACACTTCCTGCCGGCATTGGCCAGTGGTGTAGTCGAAGCGATGAGCGCCGCGCCCCCTGGCAGCGAACAGCAGATGGCCGCGCTGAGGGTTTACCGAATGCTTGAGGACCGCCAGAACCGCCGCCCCGAATGGGTCGAGAAGTGGATGGCTCATCGCTGGCAGCAAGCCTTCCCGGGCCAGGGGCAACTGCAACGCGACCTCATGCGACACCTGCAATACGCCTTGGCTTATGCCGACGCCGACCTGCCCCAGTACCAGCAACGTGTTGCCGAGGTACAGCAGACCCTGCGCAAGTTGCCCCTGCCGGAGCGGGTCTATGCGGGCCTCAAGCAGCGCGCTCAGGAACAGCTGCACCAGGGCCTGGACCTGCGTTACCAGGTCGGGCCAGCCTTCGATGTGGTATATCGGCCGACTTCCGGTTCCATGCACGGTGATGCTGACGTCGTGATTGCGCCGATGCTCACCGCCAAAGGTTTCCAGGCGTACGTTGCAGCGCTCGGCCAGCGGTTTGTCGAAATCGCGATGATCGATCAGTGGGCGCTGGGCGAGCGCGGCCAACTCGATTATTCCGATGCCGAGCGGGACGCGCTTGCTGCTCGTCTGCACAGCCTGTACAGCAGCGATTACATTGATAGCTGGCGGCGGGCACTGGCCGCGTTTTCGCTGGTGGACTTCCGTGATCTGGAGCATGCAGTCGCAGTGCTCGAGCAACTGACCGGGCCTGCGGCACCGCTGCAACGCCTGTTGGCTACAGTGAAGGACAACACCACGCGCTGGGCGCCAGCAGACGTGGAGGTGCCAGGCGAGACAGCTGTTCTGCTGGCAGCTGGCCGCCCCGCTGAACAGCAGCAGACCTTGGCCATCCAGCGCGCATTCGCCGGGCTCAGCGGCATGTTGCAGGCGACAGGTGACAAGCCGAGCAGCTATGAAGAAACGCTTGCCGCGCTGACGGCGGTTCACGCTTATGCCAAGGCGGTGCAGGACAGTCCCGACCGGGGCAAGGCGGCTCTGCAGGCTGTGCGTCAGCGCTTTTCGATGACCGGGCACGACCCGATCGGCACCTTGCAGCGGCTGGCGACAGGCTTGCCGGAGCCACTCAACCATCAGCTCGGAAAGGTCGCGGAACAGACTGCGCAGGTGCTGAACATTCAAGCATTGCTTGAGCTGGAGCGCCGCTGGGATGCTGACGTCTACAGTTTCTTCCAGCAGCGATTGGCAGGGCGATACCCCTTCGTGGTGAGGGCACCTGACGCTTCCCTGGAGGATTTCGAAGCGTTCTTCGGGCCAAAGGGGCGGCTGCAGCAATTCCACGACCAGTACCTGAAGCTGTTCCTCGATGACAACCTCGAAGCCCTGCGAGCCGGACAGCAGCAGTCGCTGATCCGCAGCGATGTGCTCGAACAGTTGGCGCTGGCGAATCGCATCCGCGAGACGTTCTTCGATCAACGCGGAAACCTGAGCGTGCAGTTCAGCATCGAACCGTTGGGGCTGAGCGCCAACCAGCGTACCAGCCTGCTGGACCTGGACGGTCAGTTGATCGCCTACACCCATGGTCCGAGTCAGATTACCGGTGTCGTCTGGCCCAATACGCTAGGGCAGCAGGTGCGCAGCAACCTGACCTTGCTCAGGCAAAGCGGCACCAGCAGCAGCCTGGGTTACCACGGCCCATGGTCGCTGTTCCGCTTGCTCAGCCGCGGTTCGCTCAATGGGCGCACTGCCACCAGCGTGGACCTTAGTTTCCGGACCGGTGACGGCGTGATGCGCTATCGGCTGAACGCGGAAAAAGCCTTCAATCCCATTACCCAGCAACCATTCAAAGGCTTCAAGTTGCCGCGAGGTCTGCTGCAGCAGCCAGTGAACGTAGCGCAGGCGGAAGGGCTGGATGAGCAGGCATTATGACCAGAAGCCGACCCGTTCGTCTTGCGCCTGCAAGCCGCTCAATGCTCTACCAGCCAGGTAGCCGAAGGTCATGCCCGGCCCGAGGGTGATGCCGCCACTCGGGTAGTACCCGCCCATCACGCTGCCCATGTCATTACCCACCGCATACAGCCCGGGTACCGGCTGGGCCGCGTGGTCCAGGGGTTGCATCGTCGACCAGGAATTTGAAATCGGCATGCGCGTGCTCGGCGTGCCGCTTCTGGACCGTGCGGGCCGGCTGAAAGCGACGCTGACCATTACCACCGATGCTGCGCGGTTGCGTGTGGATGAAATGCGCCTGCGCTACCTGCCCAGACGGTATGAGGCGCAGGCGTTGTTGCGGCCGGTGCTGGATTGAAGGCCCGTTCCAGCAGGTACTGCAGCGTCCTCGGCGGTGTGCAGTACCTTGCCGGTCGGGCCTGGGTGACTATCGCTCGATCTGGCGATTCCAGCGGGCGTTCCATTCCGGGCGCTGGTTGTTGACCTGGTCCCAGTCGATGGTCACGGCGGTCTGCAGATAGGTGTGCATGGCCTCGACCTGGCCGCGGGTCTTGTCGCTGGTCGGCGTGTTGGGGTTGGAGGGGATCTGGTCACCCAGCTCCAGGGCCGGTGCCTGCGCCTCGGGGCTGAGCAGGAACGCTGCAAGCTTCTGCGCCAGCTCCGGCTGGTCGTTGTTGGCCGTGACGCATTCTGCCTGGTTGAGCACCACCGCGCCTTCCTTGGGCGCGGCGTATTCGACCGGGATGCCTTTGAGCTTCAGTGCCGTCACCTGGGTGGGGGTGAGCGGGAACAGCGCGGCTTCGTCGGTCTGGACCATTTCCGAGAGTTTGGCCGAGTTGGGGATGTACTCGAGCACGTTCGGGCCAACGTGTTTCTGCCACGCCGTGAAACCCGGGTTGACGTCGGTATCGCTGCCGCCTTGCAGACGGTTGTACATCAGGAAGCCGTGCAGGCCGAAGGTGGACGACGCCAGCGACTGGAAGACCACCTTGTCCTTGAACCGCGGATCCGCCAGGTCGTTCCACGAGGTGGGTGCTGCCCAGCCTTTCTCCTTGAACAGCCGGCTGTTGTAGGCGAGCCCGGTCACGCCCAGGCTGACCGCGGCGGCCTTGTCCTTGATCAGGGCTTTTTCCGGCAACTGGGCCAGCGTCGGGTTGGGCTTGAGCGTGCTGCACAGGCCCATGCCGATGGCGCGGTACATGATGCCGTCGTCCAGCACCATGACGTGCACCGACGGCTTGCCCGGCGTGGCCTGGACTTTGGCCAGGATGTCCGCCGAGGTGCCGGGAACGATCACCACCTTGACCCCGTTGGCCTGCTCGAACCTGGGCAGGATGCTGTCGCTGAACAGCCGCTCCATGGTGCCGCCGTTCATGCCCAGGTACAACGTGGGTTGGGCCATGGCGGGCAGGCAGGCGAACAGGCCGGGCACGGTGCTGAACAGGGCGAACAGACGTTGCTTGTGCGTCATGACAGGTGTTCCTTGTAATGGTGGTTGGGCTGGAAACGCTGGATGGAAAAGGCCGCCAGGCTGATGGCCGGCGCGCCGAGCAGGATGCACTGCGCCAATGCTTCGCCGGCCGCCGGGCCTATCTGGAAACCTGCGCCGGCAAAGCCGAAACCGTGCAACAGGCCGGGCTGGCGCAGGCTGGGGCCGAGCACCGGTTCGTCATCGGGCAGGTAGCCTTCGGTGCCGCTCCAGGTGCGGATGGCCTGGGCACCGGCCAGCGCCGGGTACAGCTCGGTGGCGTTGCGCAGGATATCGAGCAGCGCCGCCTGGCCCGGGCGTGAGGTGGTCGGGGTCAAGGCAAAGCCGCGACCGCCGCCCAGCACACAGTTGCCCCGGGCCACCTGGCGCGCATAGATTCCGCCACCTTCGACCCCGGTGCTGGCGGTCATGAACAGTGGTAACGGCTCGGTGACCAGCATGGCCGGGTGGGCCGCGCTCAGCGGCACCGGTTCGCCGAACTGCTCGGCCAGGCGTGCCGACCAGGCACCGGTGCAGTTCAGCAGCCAGGGCGCCTTGAAGCACTGGCCGGTGCTGGTGCGTACATGGAAGCGCTGGCCGTCGTGGTCCACCGCCAGCACCTCGCACTGCTCGTGCAACCGGGCGCCGCTGTCTCGGGCTGCCTGGGCGAAGGCCGGTGACACCAGGCGTGGGTTGGCATGGCCGTCCTCGGGGCAGTACGAGGCACCGACGGCGATGTCGCCCACCCAGGGGAAACGCCGACGCAGTTCCTGGCGCTCCATCAGTTGCAGGCGCAGGTCGAAGGCCTGGGTGCGCCGGGCATAGGCTTTCAGGGCACTGAAGTCGGTTTCGCTGCGCGCCAGTTTCAGGTGGCCGCTGCGGGTGTACTCGCCATTGATACCGATCCATTCGCGCAGGTGCGCCCAGATGGCGTGGGCGCGCATCGCCAAAGGCAGCTGGGCCAGCGAGCGGCCCTGGCGACGCACACCGCCGTAGTTCACCCCGCTGGAATGCGAACCGCAGAAGTCCCGTTCGAGCAACGCCACACGCTGGCCACCACGGGCCAGGTTGAGGGCCGCGCTGCTGCCGACAATGCCGGCGCCGACGACGATGGCGTCCACTTCGATCAGCGTCATGGCTTTATCTCCAGGCCAAACGGCAGTGGCTTGACCGGGGCCTGGCCGCGCAAGCGCCCGATCTGGTCGAGCGGGCGGCCGCTTTCGCAGGCGATCAGTTCGGCCGCAGCGGCACCACACACACGGCCCTGGCAGCGACCCATGCCGACCCGGCACATGGCCTTGACCCGGTTGATGTCCCAATGCCCGGCGCGCACGCTGGCGCGGATTTCCCCGGCGCTGATCTGCTCGCAGCGGCACACGGTGAGCTGGTCCGGGGCTTGCCGGGCCCACTGCTCGGGGAACGGGAAGGCCTGCTCCAGGCCCTGGCGGAAACGCTGCAGGGTGGCCAGGCGCTTTTCCAGCTGCTGCTGGCGTTGCGGGTTGCCGGGCTGGCCAAGGTCGGCCAGCAGGCTGAGGGCAGCCAGCTCACCGGATAGCTCGGCGCCGTCGGCACCGAGAATGCCGGCACCGTCGCCCGCCAGATAGACGCCGGGACGCGACGCCCGACCCTGGGCGTCGCGCACGGGTAGCCAGGCGCGATTGAGGGCGTTCCAGGCGAACTGGCAACCCAGCAGGTCGGCCAGCTGGGTTTCACTGCGCAGGGCGTGGGCGAATGCCACGGCGTCGCAAGGCAGTTGGTAGTGTTGGCCGTTGCGTGACCAACGCACGCCGCTGGCGCGTTGCTGGCCGTCGATGCCCAGCAGGGTCACGCCCTGATGCACCGGCACACCGTGGGCCGCTAGCCAGGCACGGTAATACAGGCCTTTGGCGAACGTGCCCGGCTGCAGCAACAGGCGTGGCAGGGCGCGCGCCTGCGCGCTGAATGGCGACGTATCGAGCACGGCGCTGACCGTGGCGCCGGCCTTGGCGTACTGGTAGGCCACCAGGTACAGCAGTGGCCCGCTGCCGGCCAGCACCACCTGGTCCCCGATGGCGCAGCCCTGGAACTTCAGGGCGATCTGCGCCGCGCCCAGGGTATAGACCCCGGGCAGGGTCCAGCCCGGTACCGGCAACACCCGGTCGGTGGCCCCGGTGGCGACGATCACCTGGTCGAATGCCAGGCGGTCGGCCAGTTGGCCCTGTTGCAGGGTGTCGAGCACCTGCCCTTCGGCATTCCACACCAGGGTTTCCGGGCGGTAGTCGATCTGTTCATGTAACTGCTCGAGTGTGCTGTGCAGGGCCTGGGCCTTGCCCGCCTCGAAGCCATACAAGGTTTTGCCCGGGCGCTGGAAGTTGGCCGGTTGCTGGCGGTAGATCTGCCCGCCGCCGCGGCTGGCTTCGTCCAGCAGCACCGGGCGCAGGCCATGCGCTACCAGGGTCTGGGCGGCGCGGATGCCCGCCGGGCCGGCACCGATGATCACGATTGCACTCATGCCTGACGCCCCGGGTCGCGGGTCACGCACTGGCCAGGCTCGAGAAAGGTCGAGCAGGCCCGCACCCGGCGGCCATCCTGCAGGCGCACCCAGCAATCCTGGCAGGCCCCCATCAGGCAGAAGCCGGCGCGTGGCTCGGCGCTGAAGTCACTGCCGCGCAGGTGCCCGGCATTGGTCAGGATGGCGGTCAGCAGGGTATCGCCACGCAGGCCGCTGGCCGGTTGGCCGTCGAGCAGGAACGGCAGTGGCTCGCGGTCGTGTTCGGCCACGCGCTTGAACAGCGGCATAGGGGCACTCCTTGTCATTGCTTGCCCACCAGCACGCGGTCCAGGCCGTACACCCGGTCCAGGGCGACCATGGTCAGCGCGGTGACGGCGATGACCAATGCCGAAACGGCGGCCATCATCGGGTCGATGGATTCGGTGGCGTACACATACATGCGCACTGGCAGGGTCTGGGTGGCGGGCGAGGTGACGAAGATCGACAGCGTGACTTCGTCGAAACTGTTGATGAATGCCAACAGCCAGCCGCCGGCCACGCCGGGCAGGATCATCGGCAGGGTGACCTTGCAGAACAGCGTGGCGCGACCGGCCCCCAGGCTTTGCGCGGCCTGTTCGGCACTGCGGTCGATACCGATGGCCGCGGCCAGTACCAGGCGCAGCACGTAGGGCGTGATCACTACCACATGGGCGAATACCAGCCAGGCGAAGCTGCCATTGACCCCCAGCAGGGCGAACAGCCGCAGCAGGGCCACACCCAGCACCAGGTGCGGGATGATGATCGGCGACAGCAGCAGGCCATTGAGCCAACCCTGGCCGGGGAAGCTGTAGCGGGTGAGCGCCAGGCCCGCCGGTACGGCGATAAGGGTGGCCAGCGAAGCCGCCAGCGCCGCCAGCTTCAGGCTGTTGTAGAACGCATCGAGGAAATCGGCACGTTCGAAAACGGCGCGGAACCAGCGCAGCGAAAAACCGGCTGTAGGCAGGCTCAGGGTGTTTTCCGGGGTGAAGGCCACCAGGCACACCACCACCAGCGGGGCCAGCATGAACAGCATCACCAAGGTGTGAAAGGACAGGGCCAGCGGGCCGTTGCGGGTCATGGCTTCAGACTCCAAGTGCACGTTTGTAGCGGCGTTCGACCAGCCGGTTCCAGCTGAGCATCACCAGCAGGTTGATCAGCAGCAGGGCCACGGCGAGGGTGGCCCCCATCGGCCAGTTCAGTTCGGCCAGGTACTGGTCGTAGATCATGGTCGCGACCATCTTCAGCCGGCGCCCGCCGAGCAGGCCGGGGATGGCAAACGAACTGGCGGCCAGGCCGAACACGATCAGCGTACCCGACAGCACGCCGGGCATGATCTGTGGCAGCACGATGCGACGGAACACCGTCCACTGGCTGGCGCCCAGCGACAGCGCGGCTTGCTCGGCAGCCGGGTCGAGCTTCTGCAGCGAGGTCCACACCGGGATGATCATGAACGGCAGCATCACGTGGACCAGGCCGATGATCACCGCGAACGGGGTGTACAACAGCTTCACCGGCTGCCCGCCCAAGGCGCTGAGGCCCTGGTTGACCAGGCCATCGGCACCCAGCAGCAGGCTCCAGCCAAAGGCCCGCACCACGACCGAAATCAGCAGCGGCGTCAGCACCAGGATGAGGAAGATCGAGCGCCACGGCGGGCCCATGCGGCTGAGCACCAGCGCCTCGGGAATGCCGATCAGTACGCACAACAGGGTGACCAGGGCGCTGATCCACAACGTGCGGAAGAAGATCTGGTAGTAGTAGGTGTCGGTTATCAGGCTCAGGTAGTGGCCCAGGGTGTACTGGCCGGCCTGGATGCCGCTGGTGTAGTCGAAGGCATTGAACGACAGCAGTACGGTCAGCCCCAGTGGCACCACCAGCAAGGCCAGGAACAACAGCAGGGCCGGGCTGCTCAAGCCGTAGCCCCAGGCGCTGCTGCGCAGCTTGGCCGCGCTCATGCCGCCACCTCGTCGCAGTTCAGCACGCGCAACAGGGCGTCATCCCAGTCCAGGCCGACCTGGGTCCCTTCAGCCAGCGGCGCGCTGCCATCGTTGGCACGTACCACGGCCAGGTTGCCCAGGGCGGTGTCGACGCGGTACAGCCACTGGCTGCCGAGGAAGTAGCGGCAACTGATGCAGCCGGCGAGTTTGCCGCTGCCGAGCGGGCCGAAGCTGATCTTTTCCGGGCGCAGGCTGAGGGTCAACGGGCCGTGGGCATGCGCCTGCGGTTGCCCGCCGGGGCCGGTCACGCCACGCAGGCGATTGGCCTTGCCGACAAAGTCGGAGATGAATGGCGTGCCAGGGTGCTCGTAGAGGCGGTAAGGCTCGTCCACCTGGGTGATGCGCCCGGCCTCCATCACCACCACCCGATCGCTGATCGACAAGGCCTCGGCCTGGTCGTGGGTGACCATCAAGGTGGTGATGCCGACCTCGTTCTGGATGCGGCAGATCTCGAACTGCATCTCTTCGCGCAGGTGCGCGTCCAGGTTGGACAGCGGTTCGTCCAGCAGCAGCACTGGCGGCTCGATCACCAATGCGCGGGCCAGGGCGACGCGCTGACGCTGGCCGCCAGAGAGTTCGCGTGGGTAACGCCCGGCCTGCTGCTGCAGGCGTACCAGCGCCAGGGCCTGGTCGACGCGGCGGGCGATGTCGGCACTGGCCACCTTGCGCATGCGCAGGCCGAAGGCGACGTTGTCACGCACGGTCATGTGCGGGAATAGTGCATAGCTCTGAAATACCACCCCGAGGCCGCGGCTGGCCGGCTTGGCATGGGTGATGTCGCGGCCATCGAGCACGATGCGGCCGCTGGTGACCTCGACGAAGCCGGCAATCATCTGCAAGGTGGTGGTCTTGCCGCAGCCTGAAGGGCCAAGCAGGGAGACGAACTCGCCTTTGTCGATGGCCAGTGACGAACTGGCCACTGCCTCCGTGGCGCCATAGCGCTTGCAAAGCTTGTCAATCAACAGAAAGGTCATGGCTGTGCTCCATCGCAAACGGAACCGGGGTCAACCGGCAGTTTCAGGGTGGGCAGAGCGCCAGCGGCGAAAAGCAAGGCTTTTACGGACGTTGGCGCTCGCGGCAGTGGCGGCGGCCGATGTTGTGATATCGCCCTATGGACCGGAGAGTAGGGCAATGATTAGGATGGCGACAAAGGGTAATTTCACTGAGTGACAGCTATTTTGAAATTATTCCGCTCAATGAAATTGCCTGGGGGTTTAGGGAAAAATGGATTCCGATAAGCGAAATACGCAAGGCAAGGAAGTTGGCGTCAGTGCGGTCTCCCGTCTGTTCGCCGTGTTGCGCGCGCTGGGTGACTGTGGCGGCGAGGGCGAGAGGGTCAGCCAGCTTGCGCAGCGGCTCGGCCTGGCCCAGCCGACCACGCACCGCTTGCTGCGCAGCCTGGTCGAAGAGGGTATGGTCGACCAGTGCGCAACCAGCAAGCGCTACCGCCTGAGCCTGGAATTCTTTGCCCTGGCGGCCAAGGCCGGGCAGGCCGGCAACCTGCGCGACGTAGTGCGCCCCAGCCTGTTGCGGCTGTCGGCCTCGCTGGGCGATTCGTTGTTCCTGCTGGCGCGTTCGGGGTTCGATGCGGTGTGCCTGGACCGCAGTGAGGGGCCGTACCCGATTCGGACCTTCACCGGGGATATCGGCGGCCGTGTGGCGTTAGGGGTGGGGCAGGGCAGCCTGGCGATCCTGGCCTTCCTGCCGGAGGAGGAACGTGACGAGGTGATCCGTTACAACCTGCCGCGGCTGAAGGATTTCCACCATTACGACGAAGTCATGCTGCGCGCCGAAATCGACAACGTGCGCAGCCTTGGTTATGCCGGGGCGCAATACCGGCGTACTGGATGGCATGGCCGGCCTGGCGGTGCCGATTCTCGACCGCAATGGCCATGCCGTGGCGGCCCTGAGCGTGGCGACCATCAGTGACCGCCTGGGCCCCAACCGCATGCCGACCGTGGTGGCACTGCTCAAGCGCGAGGCGGCGGCCATAGGCGAGCGGGTAAACCCGTTCGACCCGGTGCTGCGCCGGCCTTCGCATGTGTTTGGTTAGGCTGGGAGCCCGGCGGTACGGTGTCATCCACCACGCAACCTGCCTTGCACCTATTCCACCGCCTCGGCCACGCCCTGGTCCTCGCCCAGGAACCCGCCGCTCTGGTGCTGCCACAAGCGTGCATACGTGCCGTTTTTCGCCAGCAACTGCGCATGGGTACCTTGCTCGATGATGCGCCCTTCATCCATGACGATCAGCCGGTCCATGGCGGCTATGGTCGACAAGCGGTGGGCGATGGCAATGACGGTCTTGCCTTGCATCATTTCGTCCAGGCTTTCCTGGATCGCCACTTCCACTTCCGAGTCCAGCGCGCTGGTGGCTTCGTCCAGCAACAGGATCGGTGCATTCTTCAGCATCACCCGGGCAATCGCGATGCGCTGGCGCTGGCCGCCGGACAGCTTGATGCCGCGCTCGCCCACCAGCGTGTCGTAGCCACTGTTGCCCTGGCGGTCGCTGAGCTGGCTGATGAACCCGTCGGCCTGCGCATTCACCGCAGCGGCGCGGATCTGCGCCTCGCTCGCATCGGGGCGGCCATAGGCGATGTTGTCGCGAATCGAGCGGTGCAGCAGCGAGGTGTCCTGGGTGACCATGCCGATGGCACTGCGCAGGCTGTCCTGGGTGACCCGGGCGATGTTCTGCCCGTCGATGCGGATTTCGCCACTGTCCACGTCATAGAAGCGCAGCAGCAGGTTGATCAGCGTGGATTTGCCCGCGCCGGAGCGGCCGACCAGGCCGACCTTCTCTCCCGGATGGATGTGCAGGCTCAGGTCGTTGAGCACCTGGCGCTCGCCGTTGTAGTTGAAACTGACCTTGTCGAAGGTCACCGCGCCGCCGCGGGTCACCAGCTCGCCCGCGTCCGGCGCATCCTGCACCTTGGGGCCACGGGTCAGGGTGTCCATGCCGTCCTGCACGGTGCCGATGTTCTCGAACAGCGAGGTCATCTGCCACATGATCCAGTGCGACATGCCGTTGATGCGCAAGGCCATGGCGGTGATGGCCGCCACCGCGCCGGTGCCGACCTGGCCCTGGTGCCAGAGCCACAGGGCATAGCCGCCGGCGCCCAGGATCAGGCCCACCACCAGCGCCTGGTTGACGATTTCGAACTGGCTGACCAGGCGCATCTGGCGAAAGCCGGTGTGCTTGAAATCCTCCATGGCGGCACGCGCGAAGTGCGCTTCCCGTTTGGAATGCGAGAACAGCTTGACCGTGGTGATGTTGGTGTAGGCGTCCGACACGCGCCCGGTCATCGACGACCGCGCATGGGCCTGTTCCTGCCCGACCTTGCCCAGGCGCGGTACGAAATAGAGCATGGCCAGGCCGAACAGGAGCACCCAGGCCATGAACGGCAGCATCAGCTTCAGGGCGAAGCCACCCGCCAGGGCAATGATCGCAATGAAATACACGCCGATGCCGGGCAGGATCTCGATCACGGTGAACAGCACTTCCCGCACGGCCAGCGCCGTCTGCATCACCTTGGTGGTGACCCGGCCGGAGAACTCGTCGGAAAAGAACGACAGGCTCTGGCGCAGCATCAGGCGGTGGAAGTCCCAGCGCAGGCGCAACGGTAAATTGATCGCCAGCACCTGGTGCTGCACCATCGTGCGCAGTGCCACCAGCCCGATGCTGGTCAGCAGGACGATGCCGATCCCCCACAGTACGTGGCTTTCCTGTGGGCTGGCCGGGTCACCGGCCTGCCAGGCTGCAAGCAGGTCGACCACCTGGCCGAGGAAGGCGAACAGCCAGGCTTCGTAGATCGACACCGCGGCGCTGAGCAATGCCAGCGCCAGGATGTAGCCGCGCGCGCCGCGGGTGCAGGCCCACATGAAGCGCAACAGGCCCACCGGGGGCGGCGGTACTTCGTCGGGGGGGAAGGGGTCGAGCCATCGTTCAAAAATACGCAACATGCTTGTCTCCGGAAATCAGCTTTGGCCTTGCCGCTAACCATACAGAACACACCGGGTTCCGGGGGTTCGAGTTGCCAGGGCGATCCCTTGCGCTGCAAGGCCGGCGAACCTGCAGGCTGACAGAGCCAGCCTATCAGGCCCTAACAGTGACTCTATTAGATCTCTGCCCAGGCTCGGCTAGTCTTTTCTCTGGCTTCGCCAATTGCGCTGGCGGGCGGCGTGTCAGCACTTGCGTGCAAGACCGCCGTCGTTAGCCGTGGCAGTTTCGCAAGCCCTCGTACAGACCTGACAAGGGGCAGCACGCGCGCATGCGCTCGGCTGAAAGAACACCTGGCACAGACCGGAAATCTGGATAAACGACACGAAGGTACACGCAGATGTCGAACGCATCGAAATGCCCGTTCCATCAAACCGCAGGTGGCGGCACCACCAACCGTGACTGGTGGCCTGACCAGCTCAACCTGAGAATTCTCCACCAGCATTCCTCCAAGTCCGACCCGATGGACCCGGGTTTCGATTATGCCAAGGCGTTCAAAAGCCTCGACTTCCAGGCCCTGAAGCAAGACCTGACCGCCCTGATGACCGATTCCCAGGACTGGTGGCCTGCCGACTTCGGCCATTACGGGCCGCTGTTCATCCGCATGGCCTGGCACAGCGCCGGTACCTACCGCATCGGTGATGGCCGCGGTGGTGCCGGTTCTGGCCAGCAGCGCTTCGCCCCGCTCAACAGCTGGCCGGACAACGTCAGCCTGGACAAGGCCCGGCGCCTGCTGTGGCCGATCAAGCAGAAATACGGCAACAAGATTTCCTGGGCCGACCTGATCGTGCTCACCGGCAACGTCGCACTCGAGTCCATGGGCTTCAAGACCTTCGGCTTTTCCGGTGGCCGTGCCGATGTGTGGGAGCCGGACGAAGATGTGTACTGGGGTTCGGAAAAGGTCTGGCTGGGCGGTGACCTGCGTTATGGCAAGGAACAGGTCAAGGCCCAGGCGCCGGGCCAGGGTGACCTGGTCGCCGAGCCAGCGAAGCACCCGGAGGAGCAGAGCCGCGCGCTGGGTGGCGAACGCAACCTGGAAAACCCGTTGGCTGCGGTGCAGATGGGCCTGATCTACGTGAACCCGGAGGGCCCGGACGGTAACCCCGACCCGGTTGCCTCGGGCCGCGATATTCGCGAAACCTTCGGCCGCATGGCCATGAACGATGAAGAAACCGTGGCCCTGATCGCCGGCGGGCATGCCTTCGGCAAGACCCACGGCGCCGGCCCTGCCGACAACGTCGGTGCCGAGCCGGAAGCGGCCGGCCTGGAACTGCAAGGCCTGGGCTGGGCCAACCGCTTCGGTACCGGTAAAGGCGCAGACACCATCACCAGCGGCCTGGAAGTCACCTGGACCTCGACCCCCACCCGCTGGAGCAACGAGTACCTCAACAACCTGTTCAACTTCGAATGGGAACTGACCAAGAGCCCGGCAGGCGCACACCAGTGGCGGCCGAAAGACGGCAAAGGGGCAGGCACCGTGCCGGATGCCCACGACCCGGGCAAGCGCCACGCGCCGTCCATGCTCACTTCCGACCTGGCGCTGCGCTTCGACCCGATCTACGAGCCGATCGCCCGCCGCTTCAAGGACAACCCCGAGCAGCTGGCGGACGCTTTCGCCCGCGCCTGGTACAAACTGATTCACCGCGACATGGGGCCGCTGGCGCGCTACCTGGGCCCGGAAATGCCCGACGAAGAGCTGCTGTGGCAAGACCCGATTCCCAAAGTCGACCACCCGTTGGTGGACGAGCAGGACATTGCGGCGCTCAAGGCCAAGGTGCTGGCCGCGGGCCTGAGCGTTGGCGAGCTGGTGGCCACCGCCTGGGCGGCGGCGTCGACCTTCCGCGGCTCGGACAAGCGTGGCGGGGCCAACGGCGGGCGCCTGCGCCTGGCACCGCAGAAGGACTGGCCGGCGAACCAGGGCACTGACAAGGTGCTGGCGGCGCTGGAAAAGATCCAGGCTGAGTTCAACACCGGCGGCAAGCAAATCTCCCTGGCCGACCTGATCGTCCTCGCCGGCGCAGCTGCAGTGGAAAAGGCTGCCAGGGATGCCGGGCGCGACGTGAGCGTGGCCTTCCGCCCGGGACGTGCCGATGCCTCGCAAGCGCAGACCGACGTCGAGTCGTTCGCTGTGCTGGAGCCGCTGGCCGATGGCTTCCGTAACTTCACCAAGGCCCGCTACAGCGTCAAGGCCGAGAAGCTGCTGCTGGACAAGGCCCAGCTGCTGACCCTCACGGCCCCTGAACTGACCGTGCTGATCGGTGGCCTGCGCGTGCTCGGTGCCAACCATGGCGGCAACCAGCAAGGCGTATTCACCGACAAGGTTGGCACCCTGAGCAACGATTTCTTCCGCAACCTGCTCGACATGGGCGTGGAATGGAAGGCGACGTCGGCCGACAACGAGGCATTCGAAGGCCGTGACCGCAAGACCGGGCAGGTGAAATGGAGCGCCAGCCGGGTCGACCTGGTATTCGGCTCGCATGCTCAGTTGCGCGCGTTGAGCGAGGTGTATGGCAGCAGTGATGGCGGTGACAAGTTCGTCAGGGACTTTGTGGCAGCCTGGGAGAAGGTCATGGAACTGGACCGGTTCGACCTGAAGTAACGGTGGTGCAGCGCAGGGGCGCCTGGCGCCCCTTTCGCGCAGCGCTGGACCATTGCGCCGTTCCTGTGCAAGCTGATGCATGACAGTGATTGCACAGAGAAGGTAATCGTCAGTGACCCCCGAAACCCTGTTGGCAGGTTTGCCAGGCTACGCCCTGGCGCCTGAGTCGATCCAGGTATTGGCCGATGCCAAGGCCTATCACGCTCGCCTGCTCGAGCAGATCCGCACCGCGACTCGACGCATCGTCATCGTCGCGCTGTACCTGCAGCAAGACGAGGCAGGCCAGGAGGTGCTGGATGCCTTGTACCAGGCCAAGGCTGCACGGCCAGGCCTGGATATCACCATCGTGGTCGACTGGTTCCGTGCCCGGCGCGGCTTGCTGGGGGCTGGTCGCCAGCCGGGTAATGCCGCCTGGTATCAGGCCCAGCGCCAGCAACACGGGCTGGATATCGTGATCCATGGCGTGCCGGTGCAGACCCGCGAGCTGTTCGGTGTGCTGCACCTGAAGGGCAGCATCATCGACGACTGCGTGATCTACACCGGCGCCAGCCTGAACAACGTCTACCTGCACCGCTTCGACCGCTACCGCCTGGACCGCTACCACCTGTTCCACTCGCCAGCACTGGCCGACGCCATGGTCGACCTGGTCCGGCGCCTGTTGCATCACACCGCCACGCCGCGCCTGGACCTGCCGGCCCAGCCTTCCACCCGCAGCCTGCGCAGCGATATCCGGCGCTTGCGCGCGCGGCTGCGGCGCATGGCTTATGCAGCACCGGCCAGTGCGCCAGGGCAAGGCCTGCGCGTGATCCCGCTACTGGGTGTGGGCCGTGGCAACCCGCTGAACCGGGCCGTGTGTGCCTTGCTGGCAGCGGCGCGTACCCAGGTCATCATCAGCACGCCGTATTTCAACCCGCCACGGGTCTTGATGCGTGAGCTCGATCATGCGCTGGAGCGAGGCGTGCGGGTGGAGCTGATCGTCGGCGACCGTACGGCCAACGACTTCTATATCGCGCCCGGTGAACCGTTCAGTGCCAGCGGTGCCTTGCCCTATCTGTATGAGGACAACCTGCGTGCCTTTGCCCGGCGTCGCCACGCCGCGATTGCCAGCGGCCAGCTGCAGGTGCGGATCTGGAACGACCCCGGGCACACCTTCCATGCCAAGGGGGTGTGGGTCGACCAACGCTATTCGCTGTTGACCGGCAATAACCTCAACCCCCGCGGCTTCAACCTGGACCTGGAGAACGGCCTGCTCATCGATGACCCGCACGGCGAATGGCGGGAGCCTCGGGAGGCCGAGTTGGTCGCGCTGCGCCGGCATGCGCCGCAGATCGACCCGGCGCAAGCGCTGGGCAGCAAGGCCGAGCATCCGAAGGAGGTACGCACGCTCTTGCGTCGGCTACGCTTCAGCCGGTTGGAGCCGTTGATCAAACGGGTCCTTTGAGGTTTCGTTCGTGTCTGCATGACTTCCCGGGAAACTGGCGTCCGGTCGTCGACCGGATCGATCAGCAGCCAACTGCTGGCAGTCCACTCTCTGGAACACGGTAAAAGGCGCCCACTGAATGGATGCAACCTTCGGCAGTAATTCGTCGCGCAGTCAGGTGGTTCGGCAATTGACGCTGGTCTTTTCCAGCCTGCTGTTGTTGATTTTGCTGCTGGGCCTGGTTTCCTTGTACCGCATCGCCGAGTCACTGGATGCGCGCGAACGAACGCAGAGCCGGTTTCACGCCGAGTCGGCACTGGCTCAATTGCAGAAGAACGAACGCAACTACCTGGTCTCCTATGCCGTGTGGCAAGCCGCATACGATCACCTGGCTGGCCGCGTGGACCGGCACTGGGCCTACGACGAGGACAACCTGGGCGAGACGCTCTACAGCACTGACGGCTATGAAGGGGTGTTCGTCCTGGGGGACGATGGCACCCACTACGCGATGCTGGAAGGGCATCTCAGCGAACAACGCTTCGAACGCTACAGCGGCAGCCGTGCCCAGGTTCTGCAACGGGCCCGGCAGGCGACGACGCAGGCGCAACAGGCGGCCTCCGGCTACCTGGTGTTCGATGGCCAGCCGGCGCTGTTCACCGCAGCGGTCATCCGCCCATCCTCGGCCGCGCAGCCGCTGCCGGCCTCCGGCGCAGTGCTGGTCTTCGTGCGGGTGCTCAGCCCGAAGGTGCTCGGTCAACTGGGGCGCTCTGCCGGGTTGGCCGGCTTTGCCGTGGTTGCCGCAAGCCAGGTGCAGGCAGACCAGGGGCGTTTGCCGCTGGAGGACAGTGGCTACGCCCTGACCTGGCATATCGAGCAGCCGGGGAAGGAGCTGCTCAAGACGGTCCTGTTGCCCCTGGCCCTGGCGTTGCTGATCATCGCTGTGGTCATGCTGCTGTTCGCCCGCCATGCCATGCGCGCCACCGCCAGCATGGACCGTAGCCACCACGCGCTGGCGGCCTCGAAAGCCGCCCTGGAGTCCAGTGAAGCGCGCTTCAAGGCAGTGGCCGAGGCAGCATCGGACTGGATCTGGGAAACCGATGCGCAGCAGCGCCTGACCTATCTTTCACCGCGCTTTACCGAGCTGACCGGGCATCCCCTGGAGCGTTGGCTGCAACGCCCCATCAGCGACCTGTTCGATTGTGACACCGGCCAGGTCGAGACCTGGCTGCACAGCCTCGCCGGCAGCGAATCGACCGGCAACCTGCGTTGCCAGTACCGGGATCATCAGGAGCAACGCCGGGAGTGCCGGATCGCTGCCAAGGCCATCATCGAACACAAGATCTGCCGGGGTTTCCGCGGCACCTGCACGGACATCACCGACGAAGTGGCGGCCCATGCGCAGGTCCAGCACCTGTCGTTGCACGATGCGCTTACCGGCCTGCCCAACCGCAACAAGCTGTTCCGCTTTCTGGAGGATGCCAGGGGCGGGGAGCAGGCGTTGCTGATGCTCGACCTGGACAATTTCAAGCCGATCAACGACAGCCTCGGCCACCCGGCCGGGGACGCCGTGCTGATCGAAGTGGCCCGCCGGCTGGGCCAGGTGACCCGCGACACTGACCTGGTGGCACGCCTGGGCGGAGACGAGTTCGTCATCGTGCTGGCCCGGCCGGGCAAACACGATGAAGTGGACCGCTTTTGCGCGCGGGTCATCGAAACCCTCAAGCGCCCGATTACCTTCGAGCAACACAAGGTTCAGGTCGGGGTCAGCCTCGGGGTGGTGTTGTCCGCAGAATACCCCGGCTCCGCCAGTGACCTGATCCGTTATGCCGATGTCGCCTTGTACAGCGCGAAACAGGCCGGCAAGCATACCTGGCGCTACTTCTCGGCACAGTTGAACTCGGCATTGCTGGAAAAACGCGAGCTGGAGCGTGAATTGCGCGAAGGCATCGCCCGTGGCGAGCTGCGCTTGCATTTCCAGCCGCGCTTCAAGGTGGACGGGGTAACGGTGGCCTCTGCCGAGGCGCTGGTGCGCTGGCAACATCCACGGCTCGGCCTGCTGCGGCCGGACTGCTTCATTGCCCTGGCCGAGGAGTCCGACCTGATCGTGCAACTGGGCAACTGGGTACTCCAGGAGGCGTGCAGGCTGGCGCGTGGCTGGCCGCTGGAGATCCTGGTCTCGGTCAACATGTCGCCGGCCCAGTTCAGCCGCAGCGACGTGGTGCGGGACGTGGCTGACGCACTGCGGCACACCGGCCTGCCTGCCCACCGCCTGGAGCTGGAGATTACCGAGAACGTCATGCTCAATGACGTGGAAGGTGCCCTGCAGACCATGAATGCGTTGAAGGAGCTGGGGGTACGCCTGAACATCGATGACTTCGGTACCGGCTATTCCTCCCTGGGTTACCTGCGTACCTACCCGTTCGACAGCATCAAGATCGACAAACGCTTCGTCCAGTCGTTGGGCACCAGCAGCAGTGACCGCAGCGTGGTGCAGGCTATCATCAACCTGGGCAACGCGATGGGCATGACGGTCACGGCCGAAGGCGTGGAGACTGCGGAGCAGTTGGCACTGCTCAATGATGACCAGTGCCATGAAGTGCAGGGCTACCTGCTGAGCAGGCCGGTGGAAAACCAGGTATTACTGGCGCTGCTGGGCGCGGTCGACATCGAACCCCGGGAGATCTCCCAGAAGGTGGATCCATCTTGACCACGCGTAAGTGGCCTCTCTGAAAAGTCATCGCGAGCGCATACAATCGGGCCTTTTCCTCGTTAACCAGACAGGCCAATCCGTCCATGGCGCTTGATCCACCCACGATGCTGACCATTTCGATCGCCTTGGCTGCTGCCGCGGCGTTGTACCTGGCGATCGAATGGCGCAGTGTCCGCGAGCCGTCGCTGCTGTTCTGGAGCGCAGGCTTTGCCACCATCACCGTCGGTTCGACCCTGGCCTTGCTGCGCGGCATCGGTCTGCTGCTGATCGGCATCTGGTTCGCCAACGGCTTGCTGGTGGTGGCGCACGGGCTGTTCCTGGTGGGCGTATTGCGCTTCACCCAGGTGCGCCTGTCACGTCGCTGGTTGCTGGTAGTCCCGCTGTGGTTCGCCTTGCTGCTGTTACCCGTCGGGCCACAGTGGTCGAACGTGATGCTGATGGCCAACTCGTTGCTGGTAGCACTGCTGACGCTCAAGGCCAGCCTGTTGTTGCGCCCGCACGGCCGGTCGCTGAGCGTTGGCGCGGTACAGTTGCGCTATGTATTGCTGGTGCATGGGCTGTTCTACCTGGGCAAGGCGATCATCGCCATCACCCCGGGTACGCTGATTGACCTGGCCACCTTCGGCGGGCTGATCATCCAGGTTTCCCTGGTGGAGGGGACGATGGCGATCATGCTGATCGCCTTGTCCATGACCGGCACTGTGCGCTACCGGCGCGAGGAGCGGATCGCCCGGCTGGCAGCGCGCGACCCGTTGACCGCGCTGTATAACCGGCGGGCCCTGGAGGTGCGCGCAGGGCAGTTCTTCAAGGACGTGAACCCGGCGCAGCCCGGGGCCTTGCTGCTGATCGACATCGATAATTTCAAACTGGTCAACGACCTGCACGGGCATGTGGCAGGCGACCGCTTGCTGGTTGCCCTGGGCGAGATGATCCGCACGCTGCTGCCCGAGCGCTCGCTGGCAGCACGCCTGGGTGGCGATGAGTTCGTCATTCTGCTATGGGGCACGAGCAGTGAACGGGTGCTGGAACTGGGCGGGTTGCTGCGTGAGCAGTTCCAGCAGTTTGCCGGTAACACGGCACCGACGCCGCAGCCCGTCACCTTGAGCATCGGTGCCAACCTGTTCGATCAGCCGCCGGCAAGCCTGGCGGCGCTGATCGAGCAGGGCGATGTGGCGTTGTACCAGTCCAAGCGCAGTGGACGGGACAGTATCCGTTTTGTCGAAAGGCCGATGGCCGACCTCGGCTGAGGGCCTTGAGCAAGGCCTTCTGCCGAGGGCGGATCAATGGTCCGGCGTAGCCGGGATCAGGTCACCACCTGGTAGCACGGGACATACGCCGCGCCGCCAGGCAGTTTCATCCGGTGCTGGTCGACGAACGCCTGCAGCAGCCGGCCCAGTGGGTCCAGCACGGCGCTGTCGCCACGGATCTGGTACGGCCCGTGTTCCTCGATCAGGCGGATGCCCTTGTCCTTGACGTTGCCTGCGACAATGCCGGAGAAGGCCCGGCGCAGGTTGGCGGCCAGTTCATGGGCGGGCAGATCGCGCCGCAGCTCCAGGTCGGCCATGGCCTGGTGGGTCGGGTCGAACGGGCGCTGGAAGCTTTCTTCGATTTTCAACAGCCAGTTGAAATGGAACGCATCGTTGCGCTCACGGCGGAACTGTTTGACCTCCTTGAGCCCTTCGACCATGTGTCGGGCCACTTCCGCCGGGTCGTCGATGATGATCTGGTACAGGCGATGCGCCGCTTCACCAAGCGTGGCGCCGACGAAGGCGTGCAATTGTTGCAGGTACGGCTCGGCGCTGCGCGGGCCGGTGAGCACCACCGGGAACGGCAGGCCCTGGTTGTCCGGGTGCATGAGGATGCCCAGCAAGTAGAGGAATTCCTCGGCCGTACCGGCACCGCCCGGGAAGATGATGATGCCGTGGCCGACACGGACGAAGGCTTCCAGGCGCTTCTCGATGTCCGGCAGGATCACCAGTTCGTTGACGATCGGGTTGGGAGCCTCGGCAGCGATGATCCCTGGCTCGGTAAGGCCCAGGTAGCGGCTGCCGTGCATGCGCTGCTTGGCGTGGGCAATGGTTGCGCCTTTCATCGGGCCCTTCATCACGCCCGGGCCGCAGCCGGTGCACACGTCCAGTTTGCGCAGGCCCAGTTCGTGGCCGACCTTCTTGGTGTACTGGTATTCCTCGCTGCTGATCGAATGGCCGCCCCAGCACACCACCATCTTCGGCTCCACGCCCGGGCGCAGGGTGCGGGCGTTGCGCAGCAGGTGGAACACATAGTCGGTGATGCCCTGGGAGCTTTCCAGGTCGATGCGCTGGCTGGCCAGCTCGCTTTCGGTGTAGACGATGTCGCGCAGGGCGCTGAACAGCATTTCACGGGTGCTGGCGATCATCTCGCCATCGACGAAGGCGTCGGCTGGGGCATTCAGCAATTCCAGGCGCACGCCCCGGTCCTGTTGGTGGATACGTACCTCGAAGTCCTGGTAGGCCTCGAGGATGGTCTTGGCATTGTCGACATGGGCGCCGGTGTTGAGGATGGCCAGGGCGCACTGGCGGAACAGGGTGTAAAGGCTACCGGTACCAACTTCACTCAGTTGCTGCACTTCACGTTGGGACAGCGTCTCCAGGCTGCCTTTGGGGCTGACGGATGCATTGATGACATGGCGTTGGGGCATCTAAGTCTTTCCTGTGCGGGTAAAACATCCTTCTTTGACCACACCATACCGAGAAATTTGAGCGGCAACGAGGGGAATACCAAAAAAGCTTGAGACCCGGGTGGCGACTGCGCGGGTAAACCCGGAGTCAGCTCATCCCAGCAACTTCTGTACGCCGAAGGTGATTGCCAGCCCACCCCCGATCAGCCACAGGTTCAGGATCGCCCCGGTGGCCAGTGCTCGCGGCCCGGCCTGGCGGATCTGGCTGAAGCGCGTTTCCATGCCCAGTGCGGTCATGGCCATGGTCAGGGCGAAGGTATCCAGGCTGTTGATGGCTTGTGTCACGCCGCCCGGCAGCAACTGAAAGGAATTGACCAGCACCAGTGCAAGAAAGCCGAAGGCGAACCAGGGCATGGCAATGCGCCCGTTGCCTTGTGCCTGGCCCGGCTGGCGTGTGCGGCTGATCCACAGCCCCGCCAGCAACAGCACCGGCACCAGCAGCATCACCCGGGTCATCTTGACGATCGTGGCGATATGCGTGGCATCGGCGCTGACATTGCTGGCCGCGCCAACCACCTGCGCCACCTCGTGAAGGGTGCCACCGAGGAACAGGCCAGCGCCGAGGGTATCCAGCTGCAGCCAGCCGGCGTTGATCGCCAACGGGTAGAGGAACATCGACAGGGTGCCGAACAGCACCACGCTACCGACCGCCATGGCACTCTTGTGCGGGGCGCTGCGCAGGGCCGATTCGAACGCCAGTACCGCGGCGGCGCCGCAGATGGCGCTGCCTGCAGCGGTCAGCAAGGCGCTGTCGCGGTCCAGCTTGAACACCTTCATGCCGCACCACAAGCCGATCAGCAGGGTGCTGCCCACCACCAGCACGGACACGATGAGCCCCGCCCAGCCGACTTCGGCGATTTCCTGCAGGCTGACCCGCAGGCCGAAGAAGGCAACGGCAATGCGCAACAGGCCGCGCGCGGAGAAGTTGATGCCTGCCGCCCAGCTTGCGGGTACCCCGTCGCGCAGCGCGTTGGCGTACAGCGCACCGGCGACGATACCGACGATCAGCGGGCTGATACCGAGGCTGGCGATGGCAGGCAGGGCGGCCAGCTGGGTGACCGCAAGCGCGAACAGCGCGACGAACAGAATGCCATTGAGCCGCCCGCGGGTGGAGAGGGTAGGTGCAATAGCGGGGTTGGACGGTACCGTGGCCATGTGAGTCCTCCGGGAAGGTGTTTCGACATGGCTTACGTTAATCCGGTTATAAGCTTATAAAAAATCGTAATTTGGAATGGCAAGTATCCGCAAAGCTGATATTTTTAATTCATGACCCCGGAACAGCTGATAACATTCGCCACCGTTGCCGAGCATGGCAACATCAGCCATGCGGCCCAGGCCCTGCACCTGTCGCAACCGGCGGTGTCAGGCCAGCTCAAACTGCTGCAGGCGACTTTTGGCGAGCCCCTCTACCAACGCGCCGGCCGCGGCGTGCGGCTGACCGCGGCCGGTGAACAGCTGCTGGCCCATGCCGAGCGGCTGCGCGAAACCTTCCGCCAGGCCCAGGCGCTGCGCGAGGCCATGCGCGGGCTGGAGCGTGGGACCCTGCGCATCGGCGCCAGTACCACGCCGGCCAGCTACCTGTTGCCGTACCTGATTGCCGATTTCCATGCCCGCTACCCGGAGGTGCAGGTCAGCACCTCCCATGGCAACACGGCGGAAATCGTCGCTGCGCTGGACAGCGTTGATATCGCCCTGATCGAAGGCCCACCTGGGCAGGAGTTGCCATTGGGCACGGCAGTGACGGCGTGGCGGCAAGACGAGATCGTAGCCATCGTGCCGCGTGGGCATCCGCTGGCCGGCAGCGACCCGCAGACGCTGGCCGCGCTGGGGGCTTACCCGCTGGTGTTGCGCGAAAGCGGCTCGGGCGTGCGACAGATCGTCGAGCGGGCCTTTGCCCGCAGTGGCGTGGCGATGCGCGTGGCGCTGGAAATTGCCGGGGTGGAAGGGGTGAAGGAGGCGGTGCGGGCCGGGATGGGCATCGGTTTCGTGTCGGCGATGTCGATCCGCCACGAAGACGGTGCGCTACGCCGGTTGCAGGTTGCGCCGCAAGCGCTGGTGCGGCGGTTTTCCATCCTGGTGCCGCATGCAGCGACGCCGTCGCGAGCGGCGGCGCGCTTTCTGGAGTTGTGTGCAGGGCAGTCAGAGGAGCGTTGGCAACACGGGCCTCAGTTCACCTGAAAGACATGCTTCAGGTAAGCCACGAAGTTCTCATCGCGGCACTGGGTCTTGCCCGGGCTGTCGGAAATCTTGGCTACCGGCGCGCCGTTGCAGGCGGTCATCTTGATCACGATGTTCATCGGTTCCACATCTGGAATGTCGCACGTCAGCCGGGTACCGATGCCAAAGCTCACATTGATCCGCTCATGCAGCGCCCGGTACAACCCCAGCGCCTTGGCAAAGTCCAACCCGTCGGAAAAGATCAGCGTCTTGCTCTTCGGGTCGATCCCCAGTCGCTCATAGTGCGCAATGGCCTTTTCCGCCCAAACCAACGGGTCGCCCGAGTCGTGCCGCAGGCCATCGAACAGCTTGGCAAAGTACAGGTCGAAGTCGCCGAGGAACGCGTCCATGGTGATGCAATCGGTCAGGGCGATGCCGAGCAACCCGCGGTATTCCCGCACCCAGCATTCCAGCGCGGCAGCCTGGCTGTCGACCAGCCGCGGGCCGAGCTGCTGGTGGGCCATGAACCATTCGTGGGCCATGGTGCCGATCGGTTTGAGCTGGTACTCCCGGGCCAGGTGGACATTGCTGGTACCGACAAAGCGGCCCGGGAAGTCACGCTTGAGGATGTGTACCACCTCTTCCTGCACCCGGTAGGAAAAGCGCCGCCGGGTGCCGAAGTCGGCGAGTTGGAAACCGCCCAGTTCATCCGCGCTGGCTTCGGCTTTCAGCCAGTCGAGTTTCTGATACAGGCGCTCGCGCACCTGCTCGATCACCACCTCGCGGTAGCGGTAGCGGTTGCGCACCTCGCTGATGATCGCCAGCAGCGGGATTTCGTAGAGAATCACGTGCAGCCATGGCCCACGCACACGGATCGCCAGTTGCCCGGCGTCATCCAGGTACACCTGCACATAGCGCAGGTTGAAGCGGAACAGGCTGAGAAAACGGATGAAATCCGCCTTGATGAAGGGGATTTTCTCCAGGTAGGCGAGTTGGTCGTGGGTGACGCTGACCTCGGCCAGCTGTTCCACCTGGTAGCGGATCTCCGCCAGGTAGGGGGCGAGGTTCTCGTTGTTGCGGCAGCGGAACTCCCACTCCACCTCGGCGTTGGGGTAGTTGTGCAGCACAGCCTGCATCATGGTGATCTTGTAGAAGTCGGTATCCAGCAGATTCTGGATGATACGTGGGCCGAAAACGCTATCGCTCATGGGCGGTCTTCCTTGATTCGGGCAAGCTGGTGGTCGAGTGCCGCTTCGTCGCCGCAGAGGATCACGCCCTCGGCGGCCAGCGCACCACACGCCTCGATCGCGCCCGCCTGGGTGAGCGCGCGGCAGGCCGGCAGGTACAGCAGCACCTGGAAGCCGGCCTGGCGCAGTTGCCGGGCGGTGGTCCTGACACAGTAGTCCAGGGCCAGGCCGCCAACGATCACCGCGCCCACCTGGTGTACCTTGAGGTATTCGATCACCCCGGTGGAGCGGCGCTCGGCCAGGTCGTGGTAACAGGCGCCGTAGGGGTGCAGGTCGGGCTCGACGCCTTTCCAGACGAAGTAATCATAATCGATGGGCGCGGGCAGGCCGGGCAGCAGTTCGAAACCCGCGGTGCCGGGTACGCAGTGGCTGACCCAGGTCAGGTCGGCATCGGCCAGCTGTAGCGGCTGCAACATGTCGGCGTGGTCGGCGACCACCCAGGCGGCATTGGCTGGATGAGCGTCCTTGCTGCCCAGGCGCAGGTCGGCGCGCAGCGCCATGGCATTCAGATCCGCCACGATTTCGTCACCTTCGGGCACGGGTAGCTCTTGCGGGGCGTTGGCGGTGAAGCCATTTTGCGCATCGACATCGAAGCTGGCGATCTTCATGGCGGTTCTCCTTGCTGGGATAGCAATATAATTCACCTGGTGTATTAAGTGTGTCAAGCGCTTTTTGTTTTAGGGATTATGCTTGTACTACTTAGCATCTCTGGTGGAATATAGGCGAATTCCCGAGCGGAGCCATCCCGTGAGTAGCACCGAAGTCCTGGCCAGCGTCGATATCGTCGCCCTGCGCATGGCCCCTGAAGCGCAGCATCTGCAAGTGTTGTTGCACCGTCGTGAGCGAGAACCGCATGCCGGCCAGTGGGCCTTGCCCGGGGTTATCGTCAATGGCCGAACCCCTGACACCAGCCTGGAAGGCGCTGCCGAGCGGGCCCTGCGCGAAAAGGCCCGGGTATCGCCGCGTTATCTGGAGCAGGTGGGTACCGAAGGCAATGCCTTCCGTGACCCCAGGGGCTGGTCGTTGAGCACCTTCTACCTGGCGCTGCTCGACCCGCAACAGCAGGTCGAGGGCGAGCAGCTGGCGTTCTTCGATCTGGACAGCGTGCTGGAGCGCAAGGTGCTGCTACCGTTCGACCATAACCTGCTGGTCGGCCGCGCCCGCGAGCGCCTTGCCGCGAAGACGGTGTACAGCAGCCTGCCGCTGTACCTGCTGGCAGAGAAGTTCACCGTGCTGGATGCGCTGGGGGCCGTGCAGGCCTGCCTGGGCCAGGCGGTGAACAACACCTCGCTGCGCAAACGGCTGGAGCGTTTGCGCGAGCTGGGGTGGGTGAGGGATACCGGGGAGAAGCATCAGCCGCGGCTGGGGCGACCGCAGCAGTTGTATGCCTATACGCCGCAGGGTGAGCGGGCGTTCATGTTCGACCGTAGCCTGTTGCCCGAGGGCGCCTGACTGGCTTGCCGCTCACCCTTTGGTGCTGATCTACCGCAGCAGGGGTCAATGCCCCATGGCGACCTTGGCACCGGCCTGGCGACGGCGGTAGGCGCTGTCGCGGCTGGCCAGCCACCAGTAAAGCGGCGAAGTGATCGCCAGGCCCACCAGCCACGACAGGTCTGCGCCGTTGATGTGCTCGGCAATCGGCCCGACATACAGCGGCGTGTTCATGAACGGGATCTGCACCACGATGCCCACCGCATAGGCAACCAGCGCCTGCGGGTTGTAACGCCCGTAGATGCCACCGTCGACCTGGAAGATCGACTGGATGTCGTAGTCACCCTTGTGAATGGCGTAGAAGTCGATCAGGTTGATCGCCGTCCACGGTACCAGCACTACCAGCAACACCAGCACCATGTCGACGAAGTGGCCGATGAAGTCTGCCGAGGCGAACACCGCCACTACGCAGCAGGCGCTCAGCACCAGCAGTGACAGCACCGCACGGCTGTTGGCGGTGGGGATCCAGCGGTAGGCAAAGGTTTGCACCAGGGTGATGATCGACAGTACCGCACCATACAGGTTGAGGGCGTTGTGGCTGATCACGCTGAGCAGGAACAGCACCAGCATGAGCGGCCCGAGGGTCCCGGTGGCCAGTTTGACGGCGTCCATGGTGTCCATGCCGGCCGGGAGCGCCAGTACCGCCACGGCGCCGAAGATGAACGACAGGCTCGAACCCAGCGCAGAACCCAGGTAGGTGGTCCAGAACGTCGCGCTGACCTTGACGTCGGCCGGCAGGTAGCGCGAATAGTCCGACACGTACGGGGCGAAGGCGATCTGCCACAGCGCCGCCAGCGACACGGTGGCCAGCCAGCCGGCCAGGTTGAAGCCGCCGCGGGTGAGGAAGTCGTCACTTTGCACATGGCTGAAGATGTAGCCGAAGCCGACCACGATGCCGATGCCCAGCACCCAGGTGCCGATGCGGTTGAGCACATGGATGAAGCGGTAGCCGATGATGCCGATGATGCCCGAGCCCAGTGCACCGATGACGATGCCCACCGGCACGGGCACGGCAGCCACCACACCGTGCAGCGACTTGCCGGCGAGGACGATGTTGGAGGCGAAGAAGCCGATGTACATGACCCCGGCGATCACCACCACCAGCAACGCGCCGAGCGAGCCGAACTGGGCGCGGCTCTGGATCATCTGCGGGATGCCCATCTGCGGGCCCTGGGCCGAGTGCAGCGCCATCAGTACGCCGCCAAGCAAATGGCCGACCAGGATGGCGACCACACCCCACAGCAGGTTCAGCTGGAACAGCTGCACGCCCAATGCGCCGGTAACGATGGGCAGCGGCGCGATGTTGCCGCCGAACCACAGGGTGAACAGATCCCTTACCTTTCCATGGCGGTCTTGCGGGGGCACATAGCCGATCGTGTGTTTTTCTATCAAGGGTGCCGAATTGGCTGCACTGGTCATGACTGACTCCAAGGCAAGGTAGGGCATCGGGAACTGCCCGGGGGCGTGCCGACGAAGGGCGACGCGTTCTTGTTGGAGTGATGATGCGGGGCGCGGGGATAACGAGAAATTAGTAAATATGTACCCATAAACCTTAAAAAACCTAAGGCTGACAAAAGCTTAAGCAGGTGACGGCAGCAAGAAGAATGCCACTGGGCGGGAGGGCCTGGAGTAGACGGGGTGGGTGGCTGGCGGGCGGTTTGCGCTGGGCTGTGGTGGTGCGCTGTGCGCCTTTGCGGGGCAGCTGAAAAGGTGGTGAAGGGAAGCCCGCAGCAGAAGCCAACCGCTACATCGGCAACAAGCGATCCTGGATCACCTCTTTCATCACCAGGGTCGAACTCAAGCGTTTTACATTGGGAATGCTGGTCAGCTGCTCGTCGTACAGCTTCTGGAATGCCGGCAAGTCCCTGGCCACCACATGCAGGAGGTAATCCGGGTCGCCAAACAGCCGTTGCGCTTCGACGATCTGTGGGATCTCGGCCAAGGCTGCTTCAAAGTCCGCCACCGGCTGGCGGGTGACTTCGCGCAGGGTCACGAATACCAGGGCGGCAAAGTTCAGGCCCAGGGCACTGGGTGCCAAGCGGGCGTGATAGCCCAGTATCGCGCCGTTTTCTTCCAGTGCCTTCAAGCGCCGGTGGCAAGGCGACAGGCTGAGCCCGACGCGGTCGGCCAGTTCGGTCACCGATAGCCGACCATCTTTTTGCAGCTCGGCAAGTATTTTTCGATCGGTCCTGTCCATTGGGAAGAATCTTCCAGTAATTGGTGGCTGAGGGGGAATATACGAAAGAAAATGCTCCGGCGGAATACGTAATCTTTGTTCATCCCAAAGCAGTGGAAGAAGGAAGATTCAAGTGGCTCTCAGTGTTCTGACGGCGTTCTGGGCCGTGTCGATGCTGTTCGTGATGACCCCCGGTGCGGACTGGGCCTATGCCATTTCGGCGGGCATGCGCGGGCGCTGGGTAATGCCTGCGGTCGCGGGGATGTTATCCGGGCATTTCCTGGCGACTTTGCTGGTGGCGGCCGGGGTCGGCAGCCTGCTGGCGGGCCACCCGCTGGCGCTGACCTTGCTGACCCTGGCGGGGTGCGGCTACCTGCTGTGGCTGGGTGGCAACCTGCTGCTGAGCCCGGCATTGCCGTCGGCCGGGCAGGGTGGGGCGGGGGAATCGGGGTCGCGCTGGGCCTTCAAGGGGTTTTGCGTCAGTGGCCTCAACCCGAAGGTGTTCCTGCTGTTCCTGGCCTTGCTGCCGCAATTCACCGACCCGCAGTCGAGCTGGCCGGTACCGTTGCAGATACTGCTGCTGGGGCTGGTGCACTTGTGCAGTTCGCTGGTGATCTACTCGCTGGTCGGCTATGGCGCCAAGACCGTGCTGAGCACCCGGCCACAGGCGGCGAAGCTGGTCGGGCGGGTTTCCGGGGTAGCGATGATCGCGGTGGCCGTGGGCTTGATCGCCGGGCAGGTGGGGTGAGATCGAAGCAGACGACAGGCACGGCCTCGGATAAACTCGCAACACTTCATCGCACAAGCAGGACGTGCCCATGCCCGACACCGCGCAACTGCTCACCTTCGCCCTGATCTGCCTCGGCATGGTCCTGACTCCCGGGCCGAACATGATCTACCTGATTTCCCGCTCGATCTGCCAGGGCCGCAAGGCCGGGCTGATCTCGCTGGGCGGTGTGGCCCTGGGCTTCGTCATCTACATGGTCTGCGCCGCACTCGGTATCACCGCCCTGGTGATGGCGGTGCCGTTTGCCTACGACGCGCTGCGTATCGGCGGCGCGCTGTACCTGTTGTACCTGGCCTGGCAGGCGCTGCGCCCTGGCGGGCGTTCGCCATTCCAGGTTCGCGAGCTGCCGGCCGACAGCCCACGGCGGCTGTTCACCATGGGTTTTGCCACCAGCCTGCTCAATCCCAAGATCGCCGTCATGTACCTGTCGCTGATGCCGCAGTTCATCGAGCCTGGCCATGGCAGCGTGCTGTGGCAGTCGCTGGTGCTGGGTTCGACGCAGATCACCATCAGCGTCACGGTGAATGCCCTGATCGCGCTCATGGCCGGGTCGATTGCGGTGTTCCTGGCCGGGCGTCCCTTGTGGCAACAGGTACAACGCTGGCTGATGGGCACGGTGCTGGCGGGCCTGGCCGTGCGCATGCTGGCCGAGGGGCGGCGCTGAACGTGGGCCTGCGGATGGCTGGGGATGAGAGGCCGGCACAGGCTAGCGAATGAAGTGCACCTTGCCGGTGTCGTCATTGCCCATGTAGATGCCGTACACCCCAGCCTGCCGCTCAAGGATGTAGCGCTCCAGAATCTGCCGGATCGCCGGGTAATAGATGTCGTCCCAGGGCACCTCGTCCGGCTCGAAGAACTTGCAGGCCAGTGTTTCCGCCCCGTATTGCCCGGTTTCCTCGGTGGCGATGGCGCGGAAGATGATGTACACCTCGCTGATCTTCGGCACGCTGAAGATCGAGTACGGCGAGACGATCTCGGCGCGCACGCCGGTTTCTTCCCAGACTTCGCGCAAGGCTGCCTGTTCGGTGGTCTCGCCGGCCTCCATGAAGCCGGCGGGCAAGGTCCAGGTGCCCGGGCGCGGTGGGATGGCACGCTGGCATAGCAGGTACTTGCCATCGCGCTCGATGATGCAGCCGGCGATGATCTTCGGGTTGATGTAGTGGATGTAGCCGCAGCCGGTGCAGTGCAGGCGTTCGTGAGTGTCGCCTGTGGGAACGCCCCGGGCCAGTTCCGTGGTGCAGTGCGGGCAGTAGCGCGGGGCGTTGGGCATGGTCAGCGGCCTATGCGGGGTTCCTTGAGGGCCAGGGGCTCGACGATGTCGCGCACCTTGGTGTTGTCGTCCTGCTTCTGGCGCAGGTAGTCCAGGGCCACCTTGGCTGCGGCGCGGACGTGATCGACCGAGGCCTGGTGGGCCAGCAGCGGGTCGCCGCTCTTGATCGCCTCGACGATCTTTTCCATTTCCCGGTTACTGGCGCCGCGGCGGTTTTCCTGTGAAACCGAGGTAGCGCGCAGGTAGCTGATGCGCGCCTGCAACTGGCGCAGCTGCTGGGCCGCCACCTGGTTGCCGGAGCCCTCCAGCAGCACATCGTAGAAGCCTTGTACCGAATCCAGCACCTGTTGCAGCTCGCCGTCCTCGAGGGCCTCGCGGTTGACCTCCAGGGCGCGCTCCAGGGCGCGGATGTCCTTGGCCTTGGCGTTGAGGGTGAACAGTTGCACGATCAGGCCTTCGAGCACGCAGCGCAGTTCATAGATGTCGCGGGCGTCTTCGAGGGTGATGATGGCCACGCGCGGACCCTTGGCGTCGGCGAACTCCACCAGGCCTTCCGACTCCAGGTGACGCAGGGCCTCGCGTACCGAGGTGCGGCTGACGCCGAGGCGGTCGCAGAGGTCGCGCTCGACCAGGCGGTCGCCTGGCAGCAGGTGGAAGTTCATGATCGCGGCGCGCAGCTTGTCGAGCACGATTTCGCGCAGGGTAACGGGGTTGCGGTTGACCTTGAAGCTGTCGTCGAGTGGCAGGCGTTTCATCGAGTGCGCTCTGAAAGAGGCTGCCCGACCGCAACTGCAACAGCACCACGAACCTCGGGTGCTCCTTGCATGGGTTCGAACAGCCCGGTGTTAACGGGTTGACTCCGCATCGGCTTCAGCGAACGCTTCGCGGGCCAGGCGGAAGCTGTCCACCGCCGCGGGCACGCCGCAATAAATGCCGACCTGGAGCAGGATCTCGCGAATCTGTTCACGGCTCAGGCCGTTACGCAAGGCGCCGCGAATGTGCAGCTTGAGCTCGTGGGGCCGGTTGAGCGCGGAAATCATGGCCAAGTTTATCATGCTGCGCTCTTTCAGCGACAAGCCTTCACGGCCCCAGACGTGGCCCCAGCAGTACTCGGTGACCAACTCCTGCAGTGGCTGGGTGAACGCGTCGGCGTTCTGGATTGAGCGATTGACGTATTCCTCGCCCAGTACCTGGGTGCGGATCTGCAGGCCTTTCTCGTACTTTTCAGTGCTCATGGGCAGTGCTCCGGAAAAATAGGGGCATCGGTGTGGGCTTCTTCGCGGGCTTGCCGGCTCCCACAGGGAGCGCATAGATACTGAAACCTGTGCAGGACCTGTGGCAGCGGGCGAGCCCGCGAAGAAGCCAATGAGGTGTCTCAGCCCAATGGCGGCAGCGCGCCCAGCTTGCCCTTGTGGTAGACCATCGGTGTCACCGGCTCGGCCGGCAGCACCAGGTTCTTCACCGCGCCGACGATGATCGCGTGGTCGCCGCCATCGTATTCGCGCCACAGTTCGCATTCGATGATCGCCGTGGCCTTGGTCAGCAGCGGATTGCCCAGCTCGCTCAGGTGCCACTCGATGCCTTTGGCCTTGTCCTTGCCCTTGCCGGCGAACGCGTAGGCCTCGGCGGTCTGCTCGGCAGACAGCAGATGAATGGCGAACTGCTTGCTGTCACGCAGGATCGGGTAGGTGTCGGAGGCGTAGTTGGGGCAGAACAGCACCAGTGCCGGGTCGATCGACAACGCGCTGAACGCGCTGGCGGTGATGCCGACGATGGCGCCGTCGGCGTCCAGGGTGGTGACCACCGTGACGCCGGACGGGAAGGAGCCCATCACGTCTTTGTAGATGCCGGGTTCGATCATGGACGCAGTTCTCCTAGCGCATGACAAAGGGATCGGGCATGGGCGCGGTGGACAGGTTGATCCACACCGTCTTCAGCTCGGTATAGGCCAGCACCGAATCGATGCCGCTCTCACGGCCGTAGCCGCTGTTCTTGAAGCCGCCGATCGGTGCCATGGCCGAGACGGCGCGGTAGGTATTGACCCAGATGATTCCCGAACGCACGTCGCGGGCCAGGCGATGCGCACGGCCCAGGTCGCGGGTCCAGATACCGGCGGCCAGGCCGAACTGCGAGTCGTTGGCGATGGCCAGGGCTTCTTCTTCGGTCTTGAAGCGGATCACCGCAGCAACCGGGCCGAATACTTCTTCCTGCATGATGGTCATCGAGTTGCTGTCGCACTCGAACAGGGTCGGCTCGTAGAACCAGCCGTCACCTTCGACCTCGGCACGTTTGCCGCCCATGTGCAGCCTGGCACCTTCGGCCTTGGCCGCCGCCACCAGGCCTTCGACCACGGCCAGTTGTTGCGCGGTAGCCATCGGGCCCATTTCGCTGGCATCGTCCTGCGGGTTGCCGATACGAATGCGCTTGGCGCGGGCGATCAGGCGGGCGACGAACTCGTCGAAGATCTCGTCCTGCACCAGCAGGCGCGAGCCGGCCACGCAGCTTTGCCCGGAGGCGGCATAGATACCGGCCACGGCACCGTTGATGGCGCTGTCCAGGTCGGCGTCGGCGAAGATGATGTTCGGCGACTTGCCGCCCAGCTCCAGCGACAGCTTGGCGAAGTTCTCGGCACTGCTGCGCACCACGTGGCGGGCGGTGGCGGCGCCGCCGGTGAAGGCGATCTTGCGCACCAGCGGGTGGCGGGTCAGCGCCGCGCCGGTGCTCGGGCCGTAGCCGGTGACCACGTTGACCACGCCCGGCGGGAAGCCGGCTTCGAGGGCCAGGCGGGCCAGCTCGAGGATGGTCGCCGAAGCGTGCTCGGACGGCTTGAGCACGATGGTATTGCCGGCGGCCAGGGCCGGCGCCAGCTTGATCGCGGTGAGGTACAGCGGGCTGTTCCACGGGATGATCCCGGCCACCACGCCGATCGGCTCGTGCACGGTGTAGGCGAACAGGTCGGGCTTGTCCAGCGGCAGGGTGCCGCCTTCAAGCTTGTCGGCCAGGCCTGCGGTGTAGTGGAAGAACTCCGGCAGGTAGCCGACCTGGCCGCGGGTTTCGCGGATCAGCTTGCCGTTGTCACGGCTTTCCAGCTGGGCCAGGTGCTCCTTGTTCTCGGCAATCAGGTCGCCCAGGCGGCGCAGCAGCTTGCCGCGCGCGGTGGCGCTGATGCTGCGCCATTGCTGGCTGTCGAAGGCCCGCTGGGCGGCCTGCACGGCCAGCTCCACATCGGCTTCGTCGGCGTCGGGCAACTGCGCCCAGGCCTGGGCGGTGGCCGGGTTGAGGCTGTCGAAGGTCTTGCCGCTCTGGGCATCGCGCCATTGGCCGTCGATGCACATCTGGAAACGAACGAGGGTCATGCAACAATCCCCTTGGCGGATTCGGTGAGGGTGCGCGCTTGTGCGAGGAAGTCCAGCAGCATCTTGTTGACTTCGCGCGGTGCTTCCACCGGCATCATATGCCGTTGCTCGGCGAGGACCACACAGTGCGCCCCCGGAATGCTGGCAGCGAGCTGGCGGGCCATGGCCGGGGTGGAGCCCGAGTCGAGTTCGCCGGTGGCGATCAGCGTCGGCACCTGGATGCTGCCCAGGTCGGCGGCGCGGTACATGTCCTGGGTGGCGAACAGCGAATACGTGGTGTGGTAGCCCTGCGGGTCGTTGCTGGCCAGGACCTGGCGGATGGCGGCGACCTGCGCCGGGTTGGCAGCCTTGTATTCACGGCTGAACCAGCGGTCGAGCGCGGCGTCGACATTGGCGTCGGGGCCTTGCTCGGCCGCCTGGGCGGCGCGGGCGATAACCCCGGCACTCTGTTCGGGGGTGCGGTTGAACACGCTGTTGAGTATCACCAGCGCGGCCAGGCGCTGCGGGTGATGCAGGGCGAACGCGCGGGCGACCAGGCCACCCATGGAGAAGCCGATCACGGTGGCCTGGGTGATCTGCAGGTGGTCGAGCAGCTCGGCAAGCTGGGCGGCATAACCTTCCAGGCCGATGTCGGCGGCCGGCAGGGCGCTTTGGCCGTGGCCGAGCATGTCGTAGGCGATGACGCGGTAGTCGTTGGCCAGGCCAACGAACTGACCGCCCCACATTTCCTTGTTCAGGCCCACGCCATGGATCAGTACCACGGGTTGGCCCTGGCCAACGGACAGGTAGCTGGTGCCGGCGGGGGTGCGTTCAGCAACAGGCTGAATCATGGAGGGCGCTCCTTCAGGGGCGGGCGCGGCGGGCAGGTACGTCACGCCCCGTCCTGGTTGTTGTTATTGAGCGTTGGCTTTTTCGGCAGCCAGTTCTTCCAGGTCGATGTAGCGGTTGCCGATACGCGGGTGCAGGCGGCCACCGTCGGAAGCGCCCAGGACCACGACGATTTCATCGGCGCGCGGGGCGTCCTCGATCTGCATTTCCAGGGTGATGTAATGCGAACGCAGGCCTTCGTCGTCCTTCTGCATCATCGGGATCTGGATCGACGTGCCCGGGCCGCCGCGCTTGTTGGTGAAGCTCAGGTAGCTCTTGGCCTGCACCGCTTCGCGGTAGTGGTTGCCGAAGCGCAGGGTGTGGATCACCGCCGAAGCGTGTTCGATTTCGCCATCGGCGCCGACCACGGCCGCTTTGCCATAGGCTTCGATCTTGTCGGCGCCACCGATGGCGGCAGTCAGGCGCTCGACCATCAGGGCCCCCAGGTCCGAGCAGTTGGCACGGATTTCCGGCTTCAGATCCTCAACGAAACCGCGACCGGCCCAGGGGTTCTTGATCACCACGGCCAGGCCGACCATGGTCACCGGCTTGTCAGTGGCCTTGCCGCCTTCGATGCGGGTCTCTTCGGAGTAGGTGACGATCTTGCGGATTTCGAAACTCATGGATGGCTCCTGGTGAGGGTTATCAGCTCTTGTTGTCTGATGGTATACCATAATATTTGTTGTGCAAGAGGGGGCGCGAAATTTCTCTGGCGAGGGGATGAGCGGGCGAGGGGATGCCATGGGGCTTGCGGTGTCGCCGAGATCGAGCGCCGGCCTCCCCACAAGACCCTCGCCGTACACACCAAAAAAAACCCGCTCCCGCAGGCCACGCAGACCCACGCAAGCGGGCGCATCCCGCAATAATTCAGGCAAAGGGAATTCAGGCGAACGCCGGCACCACTTCCTTGATGAACAGCTCGAGCGACTTCTTCTTCTCGGCATGCGGCAGGCTGTTGTCGCACCAGAAACTGAACTCGTCGACGCCAAGCGCCTGGTAGTACCTGATGCGCGCGATGATCTCTTCCGGGGTGCCGATCATGGTGTTCTTGCGGATGTTCTCCAGCTCGAACGCCGGCACTTCGGCAAACTTCGACTCCGGGCTTGGCTCAAGGAACCCGTTGACCGGGGTGGTCTTGTTGCCGAACCAGGCATCGAAGGTGCGATAGAAGCGCGAGATGGCCTGGGCGCCGACCTTCCAGCCATCCGGCTCGGCCGGGCTGTGCACATGGGTGTGGCGCAGCACCATCAGTTGTGGGCGCGGCACGCCCGGGTTGTTGTCGAGGGCGGCCTGGAACTTGTTCTTCAGGTCCAGCACTTCCTCGTCGCCCTTCATCAACGGCGTCACCATCACGTTGCAGCCGTTGGCCACCGCAAAGTTGTGCGAGTCCGGGTCGCGGGCGGCGATCCACATCGGCGGGACGGCGTTGTAAGGCTTCGGCACGCTGGTGGAGGTGGGGAACTTGTACACTTCGCCGTCATGGGCGTAGTCGCCTTCCCACAGCTTGCGCACCGCCGGCACCATTTCGCGCAGGGCCTTGCCGCCGTCGGTGGCCGGCATGCCACCGGCCATGCGGTCGAATTCGAACTGGTAGGCGCCTCGGGCCAGGCCCACTTCCATCCGACCCTTGCTGATCACGTCGAGCAGGGCGCATTCGCCGGCGACCCGGATCGGGTTCCAGAACGGCGCGATGATGGTGCCGGCGCCCAGGCGGATCTTTTCGGTGCGTGCGGCCAGGTAGGCCAGCAATGGCATCGGGCTTGGCGAAATGGTGTATTCCATGGCGTGGTGTTCACCAATCCATACGGTGCTGAAACCGCCGTCTTCGGCCATCAGGGTCAGTTCGGTCAGGTCTTCGAACAGCTGGCGGTGGCTGACCTGTTCATCCCAACGTTCCATGTGCACGAACAACGAAAATTTCATGGGGCTTTCCTCAACGCTTGTTGTTTTCGCCCGTCGGTGGGGCGGGCTTCAGTGTGGGGCGGGCTTGCGTCTGGCTGCAGGGCTCAGGCAAAGGCAGGCAGGCTGGCCATCTTGCCGCGGCAGTACACCATCGGCCGTGGCGCCTCTGCCGGGACGATCAGGTTGTGCACCTTGCCGACCATGATGGCGTGGTCGCCACCTTCATATTCACGCCACAGTTCGCACTCGATGACCGCAGTGGCGCCGGCCAGGATCGGGTTGCCCAGTTCACTCAGGGTCCATTCGAGGCCGCTGGCCTTGTCCTTGCCTTTCTTGGCGAACGCATAGGCTTCGGCTTGCTGTTCACCGGAGAGCAGGTGGATGGCGAAGCGCTTCTGGCGGATCAGCACAGGGTAGGAGTCGGAGCTGTAGTTGGGGCAGAACAGCACCAGTGGTGGGTCCATCGACAGCGAGGAGAAGGCGCTGGCAGTCAGGCCGACGACCGAGCCGTCGTCGTCCAGGGTGGTGATGACGGTGACGCCGGACGGGAAGGAGCCCAGGACGTGCTTGTAGACAGTTGCATCGATCATCGGGTGTACCTCTGAGGGGCAGCGGTGGTCCGCGGTTTTTATGATTGATGTGTCTGATGGTATACCGTAATACCTATTTTGCAAGCGGAATTTTCACCCGCCCGGTTAGCGCGATGAACGGCCAAGGCCGCGAAAAACGTGGCTTGCGGCGGCAAATCGGGCTGTTGCCAGGGTTCGCAAAACGGATCAGTGGGCCGTTTTTCCTGCGGATCAGTGTTGTCAAAAGTTTGGAATACCATAATATGGTCCGCAGCTGAGAGGCCGCCTTGATGCGGTTTCCTTACAAAGATAAAAACGACCTTTCGAGCTGAAATCCTATGTCCCAACCGTCGTCGCAACACCCGTTTGTCGAGAACCACACGGTCGATTACGTGCCACCTGCCGAGCGCCACGGGAAGGCGCGCGACCTGTTCACCCTCTGGTTCAGTACCAACATCGCGCCACTGCCCATCGTCACCGGCGCCATGGTGGTCCAGGTGTTCCACCTGAACCTGCTGTGGGGGCTGGTCGCCATCGTGCTGGGCCATCTTGCCGGTGGCGTGGTGATCGCCCTGGCCTCTGCGCAGGGACCGCAGCTGGGCATTCCGCAGATGGTGCAGAGCCGTGGCCAGTTCGGGCGCTACGGCGCGCTGCTGATCGTGTTCTTCACCGCGCTGATCTATGTCGGTTTCTTCATTTCCAACATCGTCCTGGCGGGCAAGACCATCCATGGTATTGCCCCGGGCGTGCCGATGCCGGGCGCGATCGTGATCGGCGCGCTGAGCGCCACTGCCATCGGCGTGATCGGCTACCGTTTCATCCACGTTCTCAACCGCATCGGTACCTGGGTGATGGGCTCGGCGCTGCTGGCCGGCTTCATCATGATGTTCGCCCAGGCGCTGCCGGCCGATTTCTTCAGCCGTGGCGCATTCAACCTGTCGGGCTTCATCGCCACGGTGTCGCTGGGCACCATCTGGCAGATCAGCTTCTCGCCATACACCTCCGACTACTCGCGCTACCTGCCGCGCGAGGTGGGGATTGCCAGACCGTTCTGGGCAACTTACTTCGGCGCCACCCTGGGCACCATCCTGTGCTTCAGCTTCGGTGCCGTGGCGGTGCTGTGCGTGCCCGAAGGCACCGACGCGATGGATGCGGTCAAGCAGGCCACCGGTTGGCTGGGCCCGATCCTGATGGTGCTGTTCCTGCTCAACATCATCAGCCACAACGCCCTCAACCTGTATGGCGCGGTGCTGTCGATCGTTACCGCGATCCAGACCTTCGCCGCGGCGTGGACACCGAGCATCAAGGTGCGGGTAATGCTGGCTTCGGTGATCCTGGTGGGCTGCGGCCTGGTGGCGCTGAATGCTTCGGCAGGCTTCATCGGCCAGTTCATCGGCCTGATCCTGGCCTTGTTGCTGGTGCTGGTACCCTGGGCGTCGATCAACCTGATCGACTTCTACCTGATCAAGAAAGGCCAGTACGACATCGCCTCGATCTTCCGTGCCGACGGCGGTATCTATGGCCGCTTCAATCACCACGCAATCATTGCCTATGCCTGCGGCATCCTGGTGCAATTGCCGTTTGCCAATACGTCGCTGTACGTGGGGCCGTACTCGAACATCGTCGAAGGGGCGGACCTGTCCTGGCTGTTCGGCTTGCTGGTGACGGTACCGCTGTACTACTGCCTGGCCACTCGCGGCAGCGCAGGCGAGAAGGCAGGGCGGGTCGTGAGTGTCAACGACTGACAGCACCCTGCTGGGGCCGCGCTGCGGCCCTTCGCGGGCGTGCCCGCGAAGGGGCCGGTCGAGGAGTGTCGTGTTCAGCGACCTTCATGCTGCCGGCGATACGCCCCCGGCTGTATCCCCACCGCCTTGGCGAACGCCCGGGTAAACGCCGCAACCGACTGATACCCCACCTGTGCGCCCACCTGTTCCACGGTGTGCCCGGCCTGCAGCAACTGGCTGGCATGACGCATGCGCAACGCCAGCAGCACCTGCCCCGGGGACTGCCCGGCCAGTTCATTGAAACGCTTGAAAAATGCCGAACGTGACAGCCCGGTGCAGGCTGCCATGCTTTCCAGGGTCCAGGCCTGCCCCGGGTGCTCGATCAATTGCGCCAGCAGCTCGGCATAAGCCGGCTGGCGGGCGAGGGCGACCAGCCCGCCCAGTGGCTGCCCGGCATGTACCTGTTGGCGTAGCACATAGAGGAACAGCAGGTGCGTCAAGCGCTCCAGCAACGTTTGCGACGGGCCGGCGGCGCGCCGGCATTCCTCCAGGATCAACTCGAACAACGCCCGCGCCGCATGCCCGGCCGGTTCGTTGGCGCGCAGCAATATCCAGTCGGCCAGGCCCTCGACGATCAGCGCTGACAAACCCGGCTTGAAGTGGAAGAAGCCACACACCAGCCCTACGCCATCGACCGCTTCGGCATCCAGCGGCTGCATGGCCTGGCGTGGCTGGGCACAGGCACCGGCCAGGTCCGGTTCGCTGGCCAGGCGATAGCCAAGGTCGCGCAGCAGGAACACTGCATCGCCGGCCGCCAGGCGTATGGCATCGGGCTGGCCGTCGATGTGCAGCCAGCAATGCCCCTGTACCACCAGGTGGAAGCTGGCGCGGCCCATGCCCTGGGTGCTGGCGTGCCAGCCGCCGCAGTAGCGGCCGACGTGAAACAGGCTGGCATCGAGTTCCAGGCCCTCTAATAACCAATCGACAAGGTGGCTGGACGAAATCATCTAATGCAAAGACTCAAGAGCAAGGAAAGGCGACTGATGAATATGGAGGGTAATTCTTATAACCAACAGACTGTAGTGACCCCTATCAAAGGAGACTACTGCATGTCGTCGCGCATTACTTTACACACCCTGCAGAGCGCCCCGGAAGCGGCCCGCCCGTTCCTCGAGAACGCGCAGAAGAATTCCGGCTTCATCCCCAACCTGCTGGGTGTGCTGGCCAACGCCCCGGCGGCACTGGAAACCTACGTGACCGTTTCGGCACTCAACGGCAAGGCCGAGCTGAGCCTGGCCGAGCGCGAAGTGGTGCAGCTGATTGCCGCCACCCAGCACGGCTGTGACTTCTGCGTGGCCGGCCATACGGCGGTGGCGCTGAACAAGGCCAAGCTGCCGGCGGAGGTGGTCGATGCCCTGCGTGCCCGTGGCGAACTGCCGGACGCGCGTTACGAAACCCTGGCCGCTTTTGCCCGCGAAGTGATCGCCACCCGTGGCAACGTCAGCGAGGCGACCTATCAGGCCTTCCGCGCGGCCGGTTTCAGCGAAGGTAACGCGCTGGAAGTGATTCTGGGGGTGAGCCTCGCAACCCTGTGCAACTTTGCTAATGTGTTCGCCCAGACGCCGCTCAACGACGAGCTGAGCAAGTACCGCTGGCAGCCAACCGCGTAACTGTGCGCCTGGCGCTGGTGGCGCCTGCGATATCAAAAGGAGTAGGGACATGCTTGATGCTGCATTTCGTCAATGGCTGGATGCCAATGCCGAGGCAATCGACCAGGGGCAGTGCGACCCGCAACTGGTGCTGGCGCACATCGCCGAATCGCAGCTGCTGCGCATTGGCGTCGACCCCGCATTGGGCGGCAACGGTGGCGCGGTCACCGATGCGGTCGAGGCCATCGCCGCCATCGCCAGCCGCTCACTGGCCGCAGCCTTTGTCTGCTGGGGCCAGCGGGCGTTCATCGAATACCTGCTGCAAAGCCCCAACCAGGCCCTGCGTGAGCGCCTGCTGCCCAGCCTGCTGACCGGCGAGCTGGCGGGGGCCACCGGCTTGTCCAACGCCATGAAGTTCCTCTCCGGGATCGAGGCGCTGCAAGTGCGTGGCCGCCCCGGGGCGGCGGGCTGGACACTGGAAGGCCGGCTGCACTGGGTGACCAACCTGCGCAAGAGCGGGTTCGTGGTGGCAGCAGCCATCGAGGACGATGCTGGCGGTTCGCCCTTCGTGCTGGCCATCCCCTCTGCCAGCCAGGGGCTGGAGCGTTCCGACGACCTGGAGCTGATGGGCCTGCAATCGAGCAATACCGCAGCGCTGGCGTTCCACCAGGTAGAGCTCGGCCGTGACTGGCTGCTGCACGACAACGCCCGCGAGTTCCTGCCCAAGGTGCGCCCGGCGTTTCTTGCCTTGCAGTGCGGCATGGCCATCGGCCTGGCGCGGCGTTCGCTGCACGAGGTGCACGATCACCTCCATGGGCGGCTGTCGTTCCTCGAAGAGCATCGCCAGGTCCTCGACGAGCGCCTGGAAAACACCGTGGCCGAGCTCAAGCAGGGCTTGCTCGAAGGGCGCTTCCAGAGCCAGCCGGCGGCGCTGTTCAAGTTGCGCATCATCCTCGCTGAGTGTGCTGCCGATGCCGTGCAGCTGGAGCTGCAGGCCAGCGGCGGCAAGGCGTACCTCGATGAGTTCGGTGCCGGTTTCGCCCGCCGCTGGCGCGAGTCGGCGTTCGTGCCCATCGTTACCCCAAGCCTGGTGCAGCTGCGTGCCGAACTGCATCGCCAGGCTGCCGGCGCATGAGCCAGGCATTGCTCGAAGCCCGCGAGATCAGCCTGGGCTACCCGCGCGACGGCGGCTGGCAGCAAGTGCTGGCGCGCTTCGACCTGCAACTGGCGCCGGGGGAGGTGGTGAGCATCCTCGGCCCCAGTGGGGTGGGCAAGTCCAGCCTGCTGCGGGTGCTGGCCGGCCTGCAGCAGCCGCATGGCGGCAGCGTGGCCCTGCACGGTGAGCCGCTGCAAGGCCCCCACCCGCGCCTGGCGGTGGCCTTCCAGGACCCGAGCCTGCTGCCCTGGCTGAGCCTGGAAAAGAACGTCGCCTTTGGCCTGGATTTCGCCCGCCAGACCAAGCTTGCCGCAGCCGAGCGCCATGCCCGCATCGACCATGCGATCGCCGCGGTGGGCCTGGCCCATGCGCGCAACCAGTACCCGGCGCAGTTGTCCGGCGGCATGGCCCAGCGCACCGCACTGGCACGCTGCCTGGCGCGCCAGCCTGAGGTGCTGCTGCTTGACGAGCCGTTCGGTGCGCTCGACGAAGTGACCCGTGCCGACATGCAGCAATTGCTGCTGCAGCTGATTGCTACCCATAACACCGCAGCCGTACTGATTACCCACGATATCGACGAAGCCTTGTTGTTGTCCGACCGGGTGCTGCTGCTGGGCGATCACCCGGCGCACATCCTCGGCCAATGGCACATCGACCTGCCCCAACCGCGCGCGCAGCGGGTCGAGGAACTGGGCGCACTGCGAATCGAGATCCTCAAGACCCTTCGGCGGGCCAGCCGCACCGCTGTACCTTCCTCTACCTCGTTGCCTTCGGAGCCTGCACATGTGCATGGATGACTGCTGTTCCTCCACCTCGCGTCGTGATTTTCTCAAGCTCAGCGCCATGCTGACGGCTGCCGGGGCCGTGCCGCTGCTGTCCAGCCTGCAGGCCCGGGCTGCCGCCGAGCCCGACGCGCCGGTGCGCATCGGCTACCTGCCGATCACCGACGCCACGCCGTTGCTGGTGGCGCACAACAACGGCCTGTTCGAGGCCGAAGGCATCAAGGCCGAGCGCCCGGTGCTGCTGCGCAGCTGGGCGCAGGTGATCGAGGCGTTCATTTCTGGCCAGGTCAACGTCATTCACCTGCTGTCGCCGATGACCGTGTGGGCACGTTATGGCAGCAAGGTGCCGGCCAAGGTGGTGGCCTGGAACCATGTGGGGGGCTCGGGCCTGACCGTAGCGCCGGACATCACCGAGATGAAGCAGTTGGGCGGCAAGACCGTGGCCATCCCGTTCTGGTACTCGATCCACAACGTGGTGCTGCAGCAGATGCTCGGCGACAACGGCCTGACGCCGGTATCGAAGCCCGCCAACAGCCAACTGGCGGCCAACGAGGTCAACCTGCTGGTGCTGCCGCCCTCGGACATGCCGCCGGCCCTGGCCAGCAAGCGCATCGCCGGCTATATCGTCGCCGAACCGTTCAATGCCCTGGCCGAGAACCTCAAGGTCGGCCGTGTGCAGCGCTTCACCGGCGACGTCTGGCGCAACCACGCCTGCTGCGTGGTGTTCATGCATGAGCATGACCTGAACAACCGCCCGGAGTGGTCGCAGAAGGTGGTCAATGCCATCGTCAAGGCCCAGCAATGGACCCGCGACCACCGCGCCGAAGCCGCGGCGCTGTTGTCCAAGGCCGGCCCGAACAAGTACACGCCGCATGAACCGGCGGTGCTGACCAAGGTGCTGGCCCCGGCTGCCGAAGACCGCGCCGGCTACATTGCCAGTGGGGCGATTCAGCATCAGCAGTGGGATGAAAAGCGCATCGACTTCCAGCCCTACCCATACCCCAGCTATACCGAAGAGCTGGTCAAGCGCCTCAAGCACACCTTGATCGAGGGCGAGCACAGTTTCCTTGCCGGCCTGGACCCGGCGCAAACCGCCCGCGACCTGGTTGACGATCGCTTCGTGCGCAACGCCATCGCCGCCGTCGGTGGCCCCTCGGTGTTCGGCATTGCCGAGAACTACCAGCGTAGCGAGGAGTTCGCGGTCTGATGCGCAAGCATGTCGTACATGCCGGCCTCGGCCTGGCCGGCCTGCTGGGGTTGCTGTTGTTGTGGTGGGCGGGCGTGCAGCTGTTCGGCGAGGCCGATGGCCTGTCGGCACGCTTCTCGCCCCAGGCGACCCTGGCCAGCCTGGTCGAGCTGCTGGGGCAGGGCGAGGTCTACGGGCATGTCTGGGTCAGCCTCAAGCGCATCCTGGTCGGCTTGTTGCTGGCGTTGCTGATCGGTGTGCCGCTGGGCTTGCTGGTGGGCAGCTATCGACACCTGGAGGCCGCAACCACGCCGGCGTTCCAGTTCTTGCGCATGATCTCGCCGTTGTCGTGGATGCCGGTGGTGGTGATGCTGATGGGGGTGGGTGACCAGCCGATCTACTTCCTGCTGGCGTTTGCCGCGTTGTGGCCGATCCTGCTGAATACCGCCGCCGGGGTCCGGCAGCTGGACCCGCGCTGGTTGCAGTTGAGCCGCAGTCTGAGCGCCACGCGCTGGGAAACCTTGTGCAAGGTGATCGTGCCGGGGGTGATCGGCCATGTGCTCACCGGTGTACGCCTGGCCATCGGCATTCTGTGGATCGTGCTGGTGCCGTGCGAAATGCTCGGGGTGAGCGCCGGGCTGGGCTACTTCATTCTCGATACCCGCGACCGCCTGGCGTATTCCGAGCTGATGGCGATGGTGTTGCTGATCGGCGTGCTGGGGTTCGTGCTGGATGCCCTGGCGCGTGGGTTGCATCGGCGCTGGGTACATGGCTGAAGGGCCAACGGGGCTTCTCCGCGAGCAGACCCGCGAGAAGCCCGTGGGTCAGTGCACGCTATTGCGCTGGCGTACACACGCCTGGGCCTGAGCGGTCAACTCATCCAGCCGCTCATCGCGCTGCTGTTCCGCTTCGAGCATGGCATCCTCACCCTGCTGGTTGAGCAGGTAGGTATGGATCTGCATCACTTCGGCCGTCTGGTAGATCGGCGCGATATCCAGGCGCCCGATCAGCGCACCGCTGGCGCGCCCGGTGCTGCTCATCAGCACTTGCGGGCCATTGGCGGCCACCACCTGCATGCCCATGGCCTCGAACCACGGCACCTGGCTGGCAAAGGCATTCAGCTCGACGCAGGCATGGCGCGCCTGCAGGTCGGCCAACAGGGCGCGGGCAATGCCCTGGCGGCGATGGCTGGAGCGCACGGCTAGAAACGCCAGCGCACACACCTGCTCGTCGTCCTCGGCAGGTAACGACAGGGCAAAGCCCAGCAGTTGGTCCGGTGCTTCGGCGTCCAGCGCAAGGGTCAGCGCCACGGCCAGGCCGCGGGTGCCGTCCAGCGCCTGCAGGTACTGGTGCACCTCCATGCCAACGCCGTATTGATACAGCGGATACAGCGGGTTGTCGGCGCTGATGGCAACGCTGCTCAGTTGGCCGACATGGTGGATCACCAGTTCGCGGATCTGGTTCTGGAAGGCTTCAGGCGGCACGCTGTCGAGGCGGCTCAGGATGAACATCGGGGGGTGGGCTCCGGCGGTTGGGTAGACGGCCCGCGCCGTGTCGGCGCGGGCCCTTAGTCTAACCGGTTTTGCCCGTCAGCCTTGTAGCTGCAAGGCACCAAGCATCAGATCGAGGTTCTGCACTGCTGCGCCAGCGGCGCCTTTGCCGAGGTTGTCGAACACGGCGGTCAACAATACCTGGCCATGTTCAGGGTTGGCGAACAGTGCCAGGCGCAGGTCATTGCTGTCGTTCAACGCCTCCGGGTCCAGGTTCGGCGCCGCGCCGTGCTGATGCAGGGGCAGGACCTGGACGTGGCGGGCACCCTGGTAGTGCTGCTCCAGGCAAGCCTGCAACTGCGCAGCGCTGACCTGGCCGGGCAGCAGGCGCAACTGTAGCGGGATGCTCAGCACGATGCCCTGGCGGTAGGCCGCGTAACCGGGCAGGAACATCGGCCGTGCCGACAGCCCGGCGTGCTGCTGAATTTCCGGCACGTGCTTGTGCGCCAGCTCCAGGCCATACAGTTGCAAGGTCGGGGCTTTGTCGGCACCGGGCTGCTCATGGCGTTCGACAGCCGCGCGGCCACCACCGGAATAGCCGGAGATGGCGTGGATGTTCAGCGGGTAATCCGCTGGCAGCAGGCCAGCCTTGACCAGTGGCCGCAGCAGGGCGATGGCGCCGGTGGGGTAGCAGCCGGGGTTGCTGACGCGTTTGCTGTGGGCGATGCGTTCGGCTTGCTGCTCGTCGAGCTCCGGCAGGCCATAGACCCAGCCAGGTGCCGTGCGGTGCGCCGAGCTTGCGTCGATCACCCGCACCTGCGGGTTGTCGATCGTCGCCACCGCCTCGCGCGCGGCATCGTCGGGCAGGCACAGCAGGGCGATGTCGGCGCTGTTGATCGCCTCGCGGCGACGTTGCGGGTCTTTGCGTTCGGCGTCCGGCAGGGTCAACAGGCTCAGGTCGCGGCGGCCTTGCAGGCGCGCATGGATCTGCAGGCCGGTGGTGCCTTGGTCACCGTCGATGAAGACAACAGGAGTGTGCATGGTCAGCGTCCGGTCGGGAGGGGATGGCCTATGCTCGCTTGTGGTGTAGATAAAGGAAATTTGAATATCATGACGGCAATATTCAGTTTTTCTGAACGTGACGGCTCTTGATATGCGTGAAATCAGCCTCGACCGCCTGCGCACGCTGGTGGTGATCGTCGACTTGGGCTCGTTTGCCGAGGCCGCCCGCCAGCTCAACCTGGCGCCGCCTACCATCAGCCTGCACGTGGCCGAGCTGGAGGCGCGCATCGGCGCGCCATTGCTCACCCGCGCCCGCGCTCAGGTACGCCCGACCGCCATCGGCGAAACCCTGCTGGCCCGCGCGCGACGCCTGCTGGCCGATGCCGACCAGGCGCTGGATGAAGTGCGCCGGCAGGTCGAGGGGTTGACCGGCAGGGTGCGCCTGGGTGCTTCGACCGGTGCCATTGCCCACCTGCTGCCGCAGGCGCTGGAGCATTTGCGTGCCGCGCACCCGGGGATCGATGTGCAAGTACAGGTGCTGACGTCCCAGGCATCGCTGGCCCGCTTGCGCGAGGGCACCCTGGATATCGGCCTGGTCGCCTTGCCGCAGGTGGCTGGCAAAGGGCTAGAGGTCACCCCTTGGCGGCGCGACCCGATCCTCGCCTATGTGCCGGCCGACTGGCAGCCGCCGGCCAAGGTCACGCCGGCCTGGCTGGCGCAGCGGGCGTTGATCCTCAACGACAGCAGTACCCAGCTGTCGCGGGTAACCGGCGAGTGGTTCGCGGCGGCAGGGTTTTACCCCGAAGCACGGATCGAGCTGAACTATAACGATGCCATCAAGAGCCTGGTCGGGGCCGGATACGGGGCGACCTTGCTGCCGCAGGAGGGGGAGGTGGCCGAACTGGATCGGCGCATCGTCCGCCGACCGCTGCGCCCGGGGCTGTGGCGGCAATTGGGCATCGCCTGCCGTGACGGGCAGGTGGAGCGAGCCACCGGGCATGTGCTGCAGGCATTGCAGCGGTTGCGGCAGTAAGGGGGCTGCACAGCAGCCCCAGGCTTCACCCGCGTTCTCGCGCGCGTACCGCGGTGACCGTCTCGCCACCCACCCCCCAGTTATCGGTCGGCACTTCCTCGATTACCACGAAAGTACTGGCCGGCGGCTTGCCCAGCACCTGCTGCAGCATGCGCGTGGTCTGTTCGATCAACTGGCGCTTGTGTTCGGCGCTCACCCCTTCATCGGTCACGCGAATATGGACATACGGCATGTTGTTCGCGCCTCCGTTCAGTGCCAGGTGCCAGCGGTGCTACCGCCGTCCACCGGCAGGATGACACCGCTGACGAAGCCTGAATCCGCCAGGTACAGCACGGCGTCCACGACATCCTGCGGCGAGCCGGTGCGGCCACTGGGTGACAGCGCGCCCATCCCCTGCAGGTTGCCGCCATGCAACGGCGTGTCGATGATCCCGGGCGCCACGGCATTGACCTGCACGCCGCTGGCTGCCAGTTCCAGCGCCAGGCCTTTTACCGCCTGGTTCAGGCCGCCCTTGACCAGCACCGGCAGCAGGGCCGGCACGCGGGTGTCCGGTTGCAGGGCGATGGAGGCGGTAATGGCGATGATCTGGCCATGCCCCTGGCGGGTCATGAGCCGCGCCGCTTCCTGGGCCGGGTAGAAGAACCCCTTGAGGTTGGTGCCGACCAGCGCGTCGACATCCGCTGCGCTGTACTCCGTGGCCGGTTTGGCAATGAAGATGCCAGCGTTGTTGATCAGCAGGTCGACACCGCCGAAGGCCTGCTCGGCGCGGGCGAACAGGCGTTGTGCGGTGTCTGGCTCGGCGATGTCGCCGGCTACGCCGATGAAGCGCGAAGGGTGGCCGAGGCGGGCAGCAGCCTGTTCCAGGCGGGCCTGGCTGCGAGCGTTGCCGATCACGTTGTCGCCGCGTTCGAGGAAGGCCTCGGCGAGGGCGAAGCCCAGGCCGCTGGAGGCCCCGGTGATGATGACAGTGCGTGCGGTATGCATGTGGCGGATCTCCAGTGAAGTGAGCCATGGGCTCGGTGTGGAGCCACTCTAGGTTGATACTGCTACTTGAAAAATGAGGCACAAGGCATTTCAATCGATACACCATGTAATCAATCGAGCCGCCATGAGCCGCCATTTCGATGACCTTCAACTGGGCAGCCTGGAGCTGTTCTGCCTGGCTGCCGACCGGGGCAGCTTCAGCGCGGCGGCCACCGAGGCTGGCGTCACGCCGGCGGCGGTCAGCCGCAGCGTGGCACGCCTGGAGGAACGCCTGGGTGTGCGCCTGTTTGTCCGCACCACCCGGCAGATGCGCCTGTCTGCTGCGGGCCAGGCCTATTACCAGCACTGTCGGCAGGCGCTGGGGCAACTGGTCGAGGCCGAGCGTCAGGCCACCGGCGGGCAGGCTGAGCCGAGCGGCCGCTTGCGCATCAGCGCGCCCACGCCTTATGCCCATCACCGCTTGCTGCCGCTGCTGCCGCGGTTCCACCTGCGCTACCCACGCGTGCAGGTGGACGTGCATGTCAGTAACCGCAACGTCGACTTTGCCGAGGAACCGTTCGACCTGGCCATTCGTGGCCGTGAGCCGGCCGATTCACGCCTGGTGGCGCGCCGCCTGGAGGATGCCGAGCTGGTGGTGGTGGGCACGCCGGGCTACCTCGCCCGTGCCGGCACGCCGCAGACGCCGCAGGACCTGCTGCAGCACGACTGCATCCAGTTCGAGATGCCCAGCAGCGGCCGTCGCCCGCCCTGGACCTTTCGCCAGGCTGGGGGCCTGGTGGAAATCGACACCCAGGGCGCGTTCACCTGCCTCGGTGACTTCCTCGCCACCACCACGCTGGTGCGCCATGGCGGCGGGTTGATGCAGGCATACCGGTTTACCGTGCAGGATGCCCTGGCCAGTGGCGCGCTGGTGGAGGTGCTGAGCGAGTATGGCGGGACCTCCCGGCCCTTCCTGTTGCTCTACCCTCAGGCCCGCTACATGCCGTTGCGGGTGCGGGTGTTCATCGACTTCCTGTTCGCCGAAGCAGGCTCGCCGGCAGGCTGAAACGCTGCGGCGCTGGCGAGGGCGATCTATGCTTTTCGCTGCGTCGGGTTGAATGAAACCCGACGGACCTATGGTTTCTCAGGAGAAAGCTCCATGAACCCCACGAAATGCATCCCTCTGCTGGTGATTGCCTCCGTCCTCAGTTTTGCCGCTCACGCAGACCCAGCGAGCAACTGCGCGGCCAAGATCAAGGAGCTTGAAGACATCAACAAGTCCGAAGGTCAGGCACTGCACGGTGGCATGGCGCATGACTATCACGAGTTGATGAAACAGGCCAAGGAGGGGCAGGCTGCAGGCGACATGACCAAGTGCCAGGCCTCGGCTGACCGCGCCAAGACCATCTACAACAAGGCGCGCAACAAGTAGCGATTGCCGATGGCAGCCTCTTCGCCGGTAACCCCGCGTCCACAGGATTGCCGCCCGATACAGGGCCGCTGCAATAGGTGTGGCAGCGGGACTACCTGCGAAGAGGCCGGCGCAGGATGGCGCCTGCTCAGAACCAGCGGTCGTTCTTCTTGCGCCCGCGGGTCAGCGCCGGCAGGATCAGGCCCGCCAGCAGGCCCGCGCCGGCAATGCTGCCGCCATACACCATGTAGCGCATCATCACCTGCTTGTTCTCGTCACCCAGGCGGGCCTTGGTATCGCGCAGGTCCGACTGGCTCTGGTCGAGCTGTTCGTTCAGCGCCTGGTTGCGCGCCTGCAGTTCGTCGATGAGCTTTTTCCGCGAATCGAGCGTTTCCTGCATGCCCTGTACGCGATTCTTCCAGCTGTCGTCGATGGTTTTCAGTTGCCCGGTCAGCTCCGCGACCTGGGCGTCGAGCTGCGGCAGGCGCTCGCCCTGGCCTGGTACCGCTTGCAGGTCGCTGCTGAGAATCCACACCACGTCGCCATTCTGCCCGCGCACCTGGCTGTAGTTGCCCTGGGTGCCGATCAGGGTCAGTTTCTGCCCGGACTTGAGGGTGCCGACGATGCGGTGGCCGTCGGTCGGACCGCTGCGCACGTAGGTGCTCAGGCTGTCGCTGACCCAGCGTGCATCGCTGGCGGGCTCTTCGGCGTGCACCGGTGCGGCAAGGGCCACCAGGGTGGCGATCAGGCCGCTGCGCAGGGCAGTGAGGGCGGAAGCAGTTGGGCGGAAATCGGGCATGTTGGTCTTCGCTGAAACAGGACAAAAGTAGGCCCGGTAACCTGGGCCGATGAACCGGTCGGTGAGTTGACCGCCAGCGAAAGACCGCTTTTTTGTCAGCAGGTTCACCACCTGATATCGGAAATGTCTGCAGAGTATTGCAGAGACCGCCAGCGTGCCGGTATGGCACCGCGATTGGCAAGACGGGCTAGACTCAATCGTTCACCTCTTTCATGGAGCAATACCATGACTGCCAAGAACACCCTTTGCCTCTGGTATGACAACGATGCCGAGGTGGCGGCGAACTTCTACGCCAGCATCTTTCCCGATACCCGGGTGACTGCGGTGCACAGGGCGCCTGGCGATTACCCATCGGGCAAGCAGGGCGATGTGATCACGGTCGAATTCACCGTCATGGGCCTACCCTGCGTGGGGCTTAATGGCGGCAAGGCCTTCACCCATTGCGAGGCGTTTTCGTTCCAGGTCAGTACCGAGGACCAGGCCGAGACCGACCGTTACTGGCATGCCATCGTCGATAATGGCGGCGAGGCCAGCGCCTGCGGCTGGTGCAAGGATCGGTGGGGGATCTCCTGGCAGATCACCCCACGCATCCTGATCGAAGCCATCGGCCACCCGGATCGTGCGGCGGCCAAGCGGGCGTTCGACGCCATGATGCAGATGGGCAAGATCGACGTGGCCCGGATCGAGGCTGCACTGAAGGGTTGAGCCAGGGCGAGACAGCAGAGCGTGCGAGAGCGGGTCCAGCGGCGAACAGCGGCAACGCGGGTGCCCTATGCTGGATTTCGCCGGTAACCCACTCCTGCACCGAGCGCATCAGGTTTCGGACACTTCGCTTGCTGCCACTGTTGCCTTGCGGGACGCCTTTTTCTCCTGCACCACGATATAGAACTCCTCGCCGTGCTTGACCGCACCATACAATACGGCCTTTTCGATCAGTTCATTGCCACGCAGGTGGCGCAGCATCATCGGGTCCTTGCGCAGGTCGCGGTACAGCGCCAGGCACAGCAGTACCATCACCACCACGAACGGCAGGGCCACGACGATGGTCAGGTTCTGCAGCCCGGTCAGCGCTTCGCCGGGCGCGCGCGGGTCGCCAATGGCCAGCATGATCGCCGCCACCGTACCGGTCAGCGCGCCCCAGAAGATCACCGTGCGCCGCGATGGGGTGGTAGTGCCGTGCTCCGACAGCGTGCCCATGACCAGCGAGGCGGCGTCGGCACCCGAGACGAAGAAGATGCCCACCAGGACCATCACCAGCACCGAGGTCGCCGAGGCCAGCGGATAGCTGTCCAGCAGCTGGTACAGCGCATGGTTGCTGTTGACTGCACCATTGGCCAACTGGAAGGCGCCCTCGCGCAGGGCCTCGATGCCCGCGCCGCCGAAGATGGTGAACCACACCAGGCTGACCAGGCTCGGTACCAGCAATACGCCGGTAACGAACTGGCGGATGGTGCGCCCGCGGCTGATACGGGCAATGAACATGCCGACGAAGGGTGTCCAGGAGATCCACCAGGCCCAGTAGAACACGGTCCAGCCGGCCAGCCAGCTGTTCATCTGCTCACCGCCGCTGGCGTTGGTGCGGGCCATCATTTCCGGCAGCAGCTTGATGTAGATGCCGATCGAGGTGGGCAGCAGGTTGAGCATCAGCAGGGTCGGGCCGACCATGAACACGAACGCCGCCAGCACCAGCGCCAGTACCATGTTGGTGTTGGACAGCCACTGGATACCCTTGCCGATGCCCGAGACCGCCGAACTGACGAAGGCAATGGTCAGCAGGGTGATGACCGAGATGTAGAACAGCTTGCCGGGGTTTTCGATCCAGCCGTTGTATTCCAGGCCGCCAGCGATCTGCAGGGCGCCCAGGCCCAGTGAAGCGGCCGAGCCGAACAACGTGGCGAAGATCGCCATCATGTCGATCAGGCGGCCCAGCGGGCCGTTGGCATGCTTGCCGATCAGCGGCCGGAAAGCCGCGGAAATCAGCTGCGAGCGGCCACGGCGGAAGGTGCCGTAGGCAATCACCAGGCCGACAATGGCGTACATGGCCCAGGGGTGCAAGGTCCAGTGGAACAGCGTGGTGGCCATGGCCACCTGCATAGCTTCGCTCGACTGACCGCTGGCCGACCCTGGCGGTGGTGACACATAGTGCGACAGGGGCTCGGCAACGCCGAAGAACATCAGGCCGATACCCATGCCGGCACTGAACATCATCGCCACCCAGGACACCGTGCGGAATTCTGGCTGCTCACCGTCACGCCCCAGCGGCACCCGGCCGTAGCGGCTGGCGGCCAGCCACAGCACGAACACCACGAACAGGCTGGAGGTCAGCACGAAGAACCAGCCGAAGTTGAGAATGACCCAGGATTGCGCGCTGGAGGCGCTGCTGGCCAGGCTGGCCTGGTTGAGGAAGCCCCAGAGGACGAAAGCGATTGCCAGCAGGCTGGTGAAGCCAAAGACGATCCAGTCGAGCTTGCCCTCGAAATGCCGGTCCTGGCGCGCTTCTGCGGTTTTCGAGGGGTCCGTCACGCCAAGGTCGAGCGTTTCGGTGATGTGTTCCTTTGCCATGTATGTTGGGGCCCTTTTCTGGCTTACCTGCCGGCGCAGGCTTGTTGTGTGTGGGCTACCGAGTTGGAGCACTCGCCTCGGCGGGAAACTGCTGGCGCGATTATCCTGCGCAGGAAATGCCGGCACCTGTCCCGATAGCGCCGCGGGGCGTCCATTACGCGACCTGGCAAATACTTTTAGTTCTGGGGGTAATGGCCCTTTCTGCTTCGCGTTCTGGTACCCTGAAGGGCATCACCCGGGCCCGCACATACGAGCACCGTAGAAGCGCTGCTGCTTGCGGGCCTGGCCGTACCAGGAAACGGAGATTCGTCAACATGGCCACTGACCGTGTGAGCCTGATTCATTTCGATAAATTGAGCATGAGCCCTGCCGCTGCCGATCGGTTCCAGAAAGCCCTCGACGCGCTGGAAGCGCTCAAGCTGCAGGACCGTTACGTGTACCTCATCGCTCCTTATCTGGGTGATATCGCTGACGCCTCCGACCGTGAGCAACTGGCCACCGCCCTGGAGCAGGGCTTGCGCGTGGTCGACGAGCTGCTGGCGGCCAGGTCGGTCAGCAAGGTCAAGGCCGAGGACGTACGCCAGGTGTTCCAGGGCGCGGCCGAACAGGCGCGGGCAGCCATGCCTGGCTGAGTGAGGCATGGCCAAAGACATCGACAACCCTTGTGTCGCGCTGTGCCAGTTGAATAGCGAGCTGTGCGTGAGCTGTGGCCGCACCCGCGACGAGATCCGCAAATGGCGGGGCATGAAGCGCCCCGAGAAGATGGCCACCGTGCAGCGGGCGGCAACGCGCATGAAAGCTATCGCCAAGAAGGCGGCCAAGCGGCAGAATGCCGACTGAACCTGCGTATCCTGCACGCGTCCCTTCCTGTTTTGTTGTCTGACGAGCCTGAAATGGATTCTCACTCGCTGTTAGCCTTTACCCTGGTCGCGGCCATCGCGATCGCCAGCCCTGGCCCTGCCACCCTGATGGCCATCAACAACAGCCTGGCCCACGGCCAGCGCAGCGCGATCTGGTCGTCGCTGGGCAATGGCTCGGGCCTGTTCTGCCTGTCGGCTGCCGCCATGCTCGGGCTTGGCGCACTGCTGGCCAGTTCTGAAATGCTCTTCAACGCCGTGAAGGTCCTGGGCGCCGGCTACCTGTTCTACCTGGGTGCGCGGCAGTTGCTGAAAACCAGCCCGATGCTGGCACAGGGCGGTGCAGAAGTGGCGGCCAAGGTGCGGCCCACACCGCTGAAGTTGTACAAGTCGGCGTTCTTCACCGCAGTCACCAACCCCAAGGCGACCATGTTCTTTACCGCGCTGTTCCCGCAGTTCATCGACCAGGGTGCAGCGTTGCTGCCACAGTTCCTGATCCTGACCGGGATTTTCGTCGCGTTGTCGCTGGTTTCGCTGAGCCTGTATGCGGCACTGGCGGCACGCGCCAAGGGTGTACTCACCCGGCCATCGCTATCGCGCTGGGTAAGCCGGGTGGTGGGCACCACCTTTATCGGCTTTGGCGCGGCGATCCTGGCGATGCGGCGGCAAGGGGCGTGAAGTAGGGGTGATGTGCGAGCAACCCCTTGGTTTCGCCACCGCTATGCTGGCCGGCAGCGTTTTGCCGGCCTGTGTCGTGCTGGCCGATAAACGGCCAGCCTGTTGCCTGCCCGTGGTCCAGACTGTCCATGGCGTGCACAGCGGGTTGCTGCAGCCGACCGAGGGTTGTCGATGATCGAACGTCGCTTACGCCACGCCTTGCGGCTGTTGCCGTGCCTGTTGCTGCTGCCCATGGTGGCGGTAGCAGGCGAAGCGTGCCAGCGGCTGACAGCCACCGGCAATGCCGAATACCCGCCCTACCTGTGGCGTGACCCGCAGAACCCCCGGCAACTGATCGGTGCCAATGCCGACCTGCTGAAGTACCTGGGCAAGCAGCTGGGGCTGGATATCGACGTGATTTACGCTGGGCCATGGTCGCGCGCGCAGGAAGAAGTGCGTACGGGCCGCATCGACCTGATGGCCGGGTATTTCCTGACCCAGGCCCGCCAGCAGCAGATGGACTTCATCTTCCCGCCGTTCCTGCATACCCCGAGCGTGGTCTGGGTGCGCCAGGACAATACCTTCTCCTACCGGCAATGGGCCGACCTCAAAGGCCGTAAGGGTGGCACGCTGGTCAGCAACAGCCATGGCCAGCAGTTCGACGACTATGCCAGGGCCAACCTCACCCTCGAAGCTGTACCCGGCGCCAGGCAGGCGTTCGAGAAGCTGTTGCACAAGCGCAGCGATTACGTGGTGTACGAGCAGTACCCTGGCATGGCACTGGTGCGCAGCTTGGGTATCGCGGGGACGGTACAGGTGCTGGAGCCGCCGATTTCCAGCGAAGGGCTGTACCTGGCGATGTCGCATCACTCGCCCTGCAACCAGCCCCGATTGCGCGAAGCGCTGGCGCGGGAGATGGAAAAGATCGTGGCCGGGGCGCTGCCTGAACAGCTGCTGCAGCAGAACCTGGAGCGTTGGCAGTAACCGCCTGCCGCGTTGGCTACAAGGACCGTGCCAGCTGTTCGGCTTCCTTGGCCCGGGTCACGCTTAGCGCGCCGGGCAGGCTGACGGCGTTCTTCGCGGCGAGGAGCTCGGCCATCACGCTGACGGCGATCTCCGCCGGTGTCTTGCTGCCGATATAAATACCGATAGGGCCGTGCAGGCGCTGCAGCGATGCTTCGCTTTCGCCGAAGTGTTCGATCAGGCGCTCACGGCGCAGTTGGCTGTTGCGCCGCGAGCCAATGGCGCCGATGTAGAACGCCGGGCTGTGCAAGGCTTCCAGCAGCGCCAGGTCGTCCAGCTTGGGGTCGTGGCTGACGGCGACGATGGCGCTGCGCAGGTCCGGGGCGAAGGCGCGTACCACGTCGTCCGGCATACCGCTCAGGCGGGTGACGCCGGCAACATTCCAACCGGCCGTGTACTCGGGGCGTGGGTCGCACAGGGAAACACTGAAACCGTTGAACAGGGCCATGGTCGCCAGGTATTCGGCCAGCGCACCGGCACCGATCAGCAGCAAGCGGTAGCCGGGGCCGAGGGTGTTGCACAGGCGCTGGCCATCGAAGCTGAACAGCTCGGGCGTGCGGGTGGCGGTGAGGCTGGCTTCGCCGCTGCGCAGGTCGAGGTCGCGGCGCACCAGGTTGCCGCTGTCGAGGCTGGCCAGCAGCTGTTCCAGTTGCGCCAGCGACGGGGCGAACTCCAGCACCAGTTCGAGGGTGCCGCCGCAGGGCAGGCCGAAACGGTGGGCGTCGTCGGCGCTGACGCCATAGCGCACCACCTGCGGCCGGCCTTCAGGCATTCCCGGTCCGCCATTGGCGCTGGTGTAGCGGTGGATGAGGTCGTCTTCGATACAGCCGCCGGAGACACTGCCGACTACCCGGCCATCGCTGCGCAGGGCCATCATCGAGCCCACTGGGCGCGGTGATGAGCCCCAGGTGCGCGCGACCGTGGCGAGCAGGGCACGGTGACCGGCGGCGAGCCAGTCGCGGGTGGTGCGCAGGACGAGCAGGTCGATGCTTTCCATGGGGACTCCATTAAACCTGATGTTGGCTGTGCCGGCCTCTTCGCGGGCTTGCCCGCTCCCACAGGGACCCCACAGTCCTGACGGGCGGCGCCATACCTGTGGGGGGGGGGGCGGGCAAGCCCGCGAAGAGGCCGGTACAGGCATTACCCATTTCAGCGCATGTGCAAAATGATCGGGCTACTGCTGGCCGGGTCGGTATGCCCGCGCAACTTGCCCACCGCCTGCGCGTTCACCGCACCGCCATTGTTCCCCCAGGCACTGCGCACGAAACCCAGCACATCAGCAATGTCCTGGTCGCTCAATTGCTCACGGAAGGCCGGCATGCGATAGGCATCGGGCAACCCGGCCGTCACCACCCGTTGCGAACCATTGAGGGTGATATTGATCGCCGAGGCGGCTTCCTTGGCCAGTGCCGAAGTAGCGCCGGCCAAAGGTGGCATCCACTCGGCCTGGCCCTTGCCATCCAGGCCGTGGCACGACGCACAGCGAGTTACATAGGTAGGCGCCCCAGGGCTATCGAGCCGTGCCGCTGCCGATTCGGCCTGGTACTGCCACGGCGCACCATCGCGTTGCGGGTCGCCGGGCAGCGACTTCAGATAGCGGGCGATGGCGGCCAGGTCGTCGTCGCTCATGAACTGCGTGGAGTTGTTGAAGGCCTCGGTCATCGAACCGAATACCACGGCGTGGCGGTTGCGCCCGCTCTTGAGGAACTGCGCTATTTCCGCCTCGCTCCAGCGCCCCAGCCCGGTATTGTGGTCGGCGCGCAAGCTCGGTGCATACCAGCCATCGAGCAGGGCACCGGCGAGGAACGGCTTGCCACTGTCATCCAGGGCCTTCTCGTTGAACGCCAGGCCGCGCGGGGTGTGGCAGCTGCCGCAGTGGCCAGGGCCCTGGACCAGGTAGGCGCCGCGGTTCCACTGTGCATCCTTGCCGGCCTGGTCGGCGTACGGTGTGCTGGTGGCGAACAGGCCGTTCCACACGGCGATGGGCCAACGCAGGTTCAGCGGCCAGGGAATGTCGCCGGGCTGGTTGGCCTGCGCTACCGGTTGCACGCCGAGCATGAAGAAGGCGTACAGCGCCTTGACATCGTCATCGCCAAGCTTGGCGTAGGACGGGTAGGGCATGGCCGGGTACAAGCGCCGGCCACCGGGCGCGACGCCGTGGCGCACGGCGCGGTCGAAGTCGGCCAGGCTGTAGCGACCGATGCCATTGTCGCGGTCGGGGGTGATGTTGGTGGCATGAATGGCGCCTAGCGGGGTGGCCATCTTCAGCCCGCCGGCGAACGGCTTGCCGTCCGGCACGCTGTGGCAGGCCACGCAGTCGCTGAGCCGGGCCACGTATTCGCCACGGCTGACCAGCGCCGGGTCGGCAGCCGTGGCCTGTTCGCCGGTAAACGGCGAAACGGGCTCGCGGGTGACATACCAGGCCAGCAGGCCTGCCGCGACCAGGCACGGCAACGCCAGCCAGCCAGCGGTTCTTGCGAAACGATGGGTCATGCTACGTCCTTGTGCGCTCAGCTGAAGGTATGGCGGCTCAGCGGCAGGCTGCGCACGCGCTGGCCGGTCAGTTGCGCGACCGCGTTGACCACTGCCGGGGCGACGGCGGGCAGCGGTGGCTCGCCGATACCGCCCATCTTCGCCCCGCTCTCGACGATACGCACATGCACCCGGGCCATGCGCGAGGGCGGCAGGATCGGGTACAGGTCGTAGTTGCGCGCGCGTGGCTTGCCGTCGACGTACACCGCTTCTTCCAGCAGCGTCTGCGACAGGCCCAGGGCGACGGCGCCGTTGACCTGGTGCTCGATGATTGCCGGGTTGACGATGCTGCCTGGGTCGATGGCCTGCCAGATGTCGTGCACCTTGACCTGGCCATTCTCGATCGACACCTCGGCAATGACCGCCGCCTCCGAGCCGAACGGCGAGGCCATGGCCACGCCGCGTGCGCGCTTGCTGCCGTCCTCGGCAGTGAACGGCCCACGCTTCCAGCCGCCGGACAGTTCGGCAACCGCCTGCAGCAGGGTGGTCAGGCGCGGGTTGTCGCGCAGCAGGTGCAGGCGCAGTTCGAACGGGTCCTTGCCGCCCTTGTCGGCCAGTTCGTCAAGGAACGACTCATAGAAGAAGTCGTTCAGCGAGTTGCCCACCGAGCGCCAGTAGCCAAGCATGGCCGGGCCTTTGACGTAGACCTGGGCGATGCGTTTGTTGGCGATGGCGTAGGACTTGCCCGACAACCCTTCCAGCGCAGTCGGGTCGAGCTTGTCGCCCTGTTTGCCGGCGAGGGCTTCGGTCGGGCCTTCGGTGGCGCTCACGGCCTCGAGGGCTACCGGCAGGCCGTCGGCATCCAGCCCGGCACGCAACTTCACCACCGCCACCGGGCGCAGTACGTCACGCAGGAACTCTTCCTCGCGGCTCCAGATGAGCTTCACCGGGCGGCCGACCGCCTTGGCCAAGGCAATCGCCTGAGGGTAGGGGTTGGCCGAGTCGTAGAGGAAGTGGCGGCCGAAGAAACCGCCCAGCAACGGCGAATGCAGGGTGATCTGTGCCGGGGCCAGGCCGGTGCGCCGGGCGATGTCGTCACGGAACATGTCTGGCGCCTGGTTGGGTAGCCACACCTCCAGCGAACCGTCGCCATTGAAGCGCGCCAGTGCCGAGGGTGGCTCAAGCTGGGCATGGTTGAGGTACTGGTTGTGGTAGGTCGCCTCGACGCGGGTCTTGGCACTGGCCAGCATGCCGGCTACATCGCCCTGGTTTTCGTCATCACGGGCCGGGCCTTTGACCGAGGCCAGGTGCTCGCGCCAGCCGTCGCTGGAGAAGTCGGCCGGCATTGGCCGTACCGGGCTGTCGGCGGCAGGCTCCTGCCAGTCCACCTGGATGGCTTCTACTGCGCGCTTGGCGTGCCACCAGCGCTCGGCAACCACCGCCACGGCACCAGGCAGCTGATGCACCGAGTGTACGCCTTTCATGGCCTTGACCTGCTCTTCATTACGCAGGCCACCGACGGTCATGCCCAGGCGTGGCGCGTGCTGCACGGCAGCATGGAGCATGCCGTCGACCTTGACGTCGATGCTGTACACGGCCTTGCCGGTGGATTTGTCATAGGCATCCAGGCGGCGTACCGGCTTGCCGATCCAGCGAAACTGGCTGGGGTCGCGCAGTTTGACGCTGGCCGGGTCGGGTACCGGCAGGTCCATGGCCCGTGCGGCCAGTTCACCATAGGGCACGGAGCGCCCGCTCGTAGTATGTACCACGTTACCCGGCGTGGTGGTGAGCTGCTCTAGCGGCACGCCCAGCTGCTCGGCGCCTGCCTGCAGCAGCATGGCGCGGGCGAGGGCACCCAGGCGGCGCATGGTCGGGTAGCTCATGCGTACCGACATGCTGCCGCCGGTAATGCGCATGCCGTTTTCCATCACTACATAGGCTTCCCCAGGCGGCGCGCTGTCGACCACGAACCGGGCCGGGTCGACATCCAGTTCTTCGCCGACGATCTGGGCCATGGCGGTGAAAGGGCCTTGCCCGCCTTCCATGAACGGGCTGAGCAGACGCACCGTGCCGTCCGGGCGGATCTCCAGGAAAGCTGGCACTTGGGTACCGCGTTCAGCGCTGGCTGCGGCCGCTGCCTGCACGCGGGCCGAGCCCATGGGCAGGCCAAAGCCAAGCACCAGAGCCCCGACAGCGGTACCGGCGAGGAAGCGCCGACGCGACAGGTTGAGGGTCGCGCCGTGCTGTAACTTGAGCAGTTCTTCTGCGGGTGTATCGACGGGCGTGCGCATCAGGCCTTCTCCCCTTGGGCCAGGTCATGCATGGCGGCATGGATGGCGTTGTAGGTGCCGCAGCGGCACAGGTTGACCATCGCCGCATCGATCTGCGCGTCAGTGGGCCTGGGCGTGTGCTTGAGCAGTGCGGTGGCCGCCATCACCTGGCCGGACTGGCAATAGCCGCACTGGGCAACCTGGTGCTCGACCCACGCCGCAACCACCCGCTTGCCGACAGCGTCGGCCTCGATCGCCTCGATGGTAGTCACCTCACGCCCGACCACACCGGCCACTGGCGTGACGCAGGCGCGCACCACATTGCCGTCCACCAGCACTGAACAGGCGCCACACTGGGCCAGGCCGCAGCCATACTTGGTGCCGGTCAGCCCCAGGTCGTCGCGGATCACCCACAGCAAGGGTGTATCAGCGTCTGCCTCGACCTGGTAGGTCTTCTGGTTGATGCGTAGTTCCATGGTTCACCTGCCCGTCAACGGTTGCTGTCGCTGTGCTTTTGCTGATCGGGGAATACGCTGTTCCCCAGTCCGGAAACGCTAGCACAGGGGGCTTACCGCTGGTCGGCTGCAAGGGCCAGGTTCAGAGGATCAGGCAAGTAATTCGGCGGAATGCGCAAGCTGGTCGCGCAAACAGGACTTCCACCGTGAAAACCCGGATAATGCCGGCCACTTTCGTTTTGCACGCTTAAATCACGGTAATCCCGCATGGAAATCAAGGTCAATTTTCTCGACAATCTCCGTCTCGAAGCCAAGTTCGACGACTTCACGGTGATCGCCGACCAACCGATCCGTTACAAGGGTGATGGCTCGGCCCCGGGGCCGTTCGACTATTTCCTGGCGTCCTCGGCCTTGTGCGCGGCTTACTTCGTCAAGCTGTACTGCCAGACCCGCAACATCCCGACCGAAAACATTCGCCTGGCGCAGAACAACATCGTCGATCCGGAAAACCGCTACAACCAGATCTTCAAGATCCAGGTCGAGCTGCCCGAGGACATCTCCGAGAAGGACCGCCAGGGCATCCTGCGTTCCATCGACCGCTGCACCGTGAAGAAGGTGGTACAGACCGGCCCCGAGTTCGTCATCGAAGTGGTCGACAACCTCGATGCCGATGCCCAGGGCCTGTTGATGCCGGTGGCGGACACCAGCACCTACATCCCCGGCAAGGACCTGCCGCTGGAACAGACCATCGCCAACATGTCGGGCATCCTCGCCGGGCTGGGGATGAAGATCGAGATCGCTTCGTGGCGCAACATCGTGCCCAACGTGTGGTCGCTGCACGTGCGCGACGCCCAGTCGCCGATGTGCTTCACCAACGGCAAGGGCGCGACCAAGGAAGCCGCGCTGGCCTCGGCGCTGGGCGAATTCATCGAACGCCTGAACTGCAACTTCTTCTATAACGACCAGTACTGGGGTGAGGACCTGGCCAACGCGCCGTTCGTGCACTACCCGAACGAGCAATGGTTCAAACCGGGCCCGCGGGATGCGCTGCCGGTCGAGATCCTCGACGAACATTGCCTGGCCATCTACAACCCGGACGGCGAGCTGCGCGGCTCGCACCTGTACGACACCAACTCGGGCAACACGGCCCGTGGCATCTGCTCGCTGCCATTCGTGCGCCAGTCCGACCAGCAGGTGGTGTACTTCCCGTCCAACCTGATCGAGAACCTGTTCCTCAGCAACGGCATGAGCGCCGGTAATACCCTGGCCGAGGCGCAGGTGCAGTGCCTGTCGGAAATCTTCGAGCGGGCGGTGAAGCGCGAGATCCTCGAAGGCGAGCTGTGCCTGCCGGATGTGCCGCAGGAGGTGTTGGCCAAGTACCCGGCGATCGTTGCCGGCATCCAGGGCCTGGAGGAGCAGGGCTTTCCGGTACTGGTCAAGGATGCTTCGCTGGGGGGCGAATTCCCGGTCATGTGCGTGACCCTGATGAACCCGCGTACCGGCGGTGTATTCGCCTCGTTCGGTGCCCACCCGAGCCTGGAAGTGGCGCTGGAGCGCAGCCTCACCGAACTGCTGCAGGGGCGCAGTTTCGAGGGCCTGAACGACCTGCCGCAGCCGACCTTCGAAAGCCACGCGCTGACCGAGCCGAACAACTTCGTCGAGCATTTCATCGACTCCAGCGGCGTGGTGTCATGGCGCTTCTTCAGCGCCAAGGCCGACTTCGAGTTCGTCGAGTGGGACTTCTCTGGCCATGGCGAGGACTCCAACGTGCAGGAGGCCGCGACCCTGTTCGGCATCCTCGAAGACCTGGGCAAGGAAGTGTACATGGCCGTGTACGACAACCTTGGCGCCACCGCCTGCCGCATCCTGGTGCCGGGTTACTCGGAAATCTACCCGGTGGAGGACCTGATCTGGGACAACACCAACCGCGCCTTGTCGTTCCGCGCCGATATCCTCAATTTGCACAGCCTCGACAACCGCGCCCTCAAGCTGCTGCTCAAGCGCCTGGACAACTGCGATGTCGATGACTACACCACCATCACCACGCTGATCGGCGTCGAGTTCGACGAGAACACGGTCTGGGGCCAACTGACCATTCTGGAACTGAAGTTGCTGATCTGCCTGGCCGTGCAGCGCTTCGAGGATGCCAAGGAACTGGTCGAGGCGTTCCTGCAGTTCAACGACAACACCGTCGAGCGCGGGTTGTTCTACCAGGCAGTGAACGTGGTGCTGGAAGTGTTGCTGGATGACGAACTGGAAATGGACGACTACGAGGCCAACTTCCGGCGTATGTTCGGCGACTCGCGCATGGACGCGGTGTTGGGCTCGGTCGATGGCAGCGTGCGCTTCCATGGCCTGACCCCGACCAGCATGAAGCTCGAAGGCCTCGATCGCCACTTGCGTCTGATCGAAAGTTATAAAAAGCTGCATGCGGCTCGGGCCAGGCTGGCCTGATCATGCGTTACTGACGGATATCGCCGGGGGCCGCTTTGCGGCCCTTCGCGACACAAGGCCGCTCCCACAAAGCGCGCGCTCGTATATATCGGTTTCAGATAGCCGCTATCCCCAATCTGTCTTGTCGCTTCGCCTGCCAGGCGCGTAGCGTTTTGCTGTCATTCCCCTCAACCCATGGCGCGTTGACCGCCAGAAGGAACTCGGCTGCGCGCCTTGAAAGGCGCAGACCATGAATACTTCCCTGGATACCAATGCTCTGAAAGCCAGACAGCAAGCCATATGGGCCAGTGGCGACTACGCAGTGATCGGTACCACCCTGCAAATCGTCGGCGAGCGCCTGGCCGAGGCCTGTGACTTGCGCTGGGACGAGCAGGTACTGGATGTTGCCGCCGGCAACGGCAACGTCACCCTGGCCGCGGCCCGACGCGGTTGCCGCGTTACCTCCACCGACTATGTGCCGGAACTGCTCAAGCGCGGCGAAGAGCGGGCGCGAGCCGAGCGCCTCACGGTGGTGTTCCAGACTGCCGATGCCGAAGCATTGCCGTTTGCCGATGGAGCCTTCGATGTGGTGCTGTCCACCTTCGGCGTGATGTTTGCCCCCGACCAGGCCCAGGCCGCACGCGAATTGAGCCGTGTGTGCCGGCCCGGTGGCAGGATCGGCCTGGCCAACTGGACCCCGCAAGGCTTCGTCGGGCAGATGTTCAAGACCCTTGGACGGCATGTGCCGCCACCTGCCGGGGCCTTGTCACCCGCGCGTTGGGGCGATGAGGAGCAGTTGCGCGTGCTGTTCGAAGGTGCGCTTGGCGGGTTGCAGGTCAGCCGCCAGCTGTTCAACTTCCGCTATCGCTCGGCGGCGCATTACCTCGAGGTGTTCCGCACCTGGTTCGGACCGATGCGTACAGCCTTTGCCTCGCTGGAGCCGGAGGCGGCTGCGGCGCTGGAGCGTGACCTGACGGAGTTGTTGAATGCTTGCAATGTGGGCGGCCCTGCGTCGTTGGTCGTACCGGGCGAATACCTGGAGGTGGTGATCACTCGCGGCCGTTAGCAGGGGTCCTTGGAGTCAGCGCGGCCCCCAGTTGGGTTCGCCGTGAGGAGGAACTTGTCTGAGCCGTGATCCGTGAAGTGGCGCAGGGACCTTGGTTGCGGTTCATCCATGCTCAGTTCTTGCACTTGGCCATGACCACCTGGCACGTTCTCGGTGAACCCCCCGACCGGCTGGCATAGCGCACGCAGTTATCCAGCGATTTCTTGCGGGCAATGCTCAAGGTATCGCCCCATGCCAGGCCACCTTCGCCAGTGGTAGGGACGGCTTTGGCGAAGCAGTTGGACCCAATTGTGCGTGCCGCATGGTTGGTCTTGCCGGTCTTGCTGGAGCAACCGGCCCCGAGCACCAGGCTGAGGGCCAGCAGGGTGGCCAACGCCCAGGGCGGACGCGGGCGAATCGGGTTGCTGCTCATCGCTTGTCTCCTTGCGCCAACGCCTCGCAGCATAGGCCATTCAAACCAAACGGTGAACTATCGCCTTGTCGAGAGGCTCCTTTGCTAGGCGCGCCCCGTGCACGCCTGGTGGCCATGCCATCAGTCCTTGGGTCACTGAATGAAAAGGAGGCACCGTGACCGTATCCGAGCAAACCTTCTACCGCTGTACACCCGGCCCGCTACATGCCTTGCTGCTGTCCGGCAGCGTTCCGTTGTTCCTCGCTGCGCTACTCAGCGATATCGCCTACTTCAACAGTTACCAGATCCAGTGGAGCAACTTCGCCGCCTGGTTGATCGCCGGCGCCCTGGTGTTCTGCGGGTTGGCGCTGTTGTTCGCGTTGGCCAACCTGATCCGTGCCGAGCGCAAGCGTGGCCGGCCGACGTTGTACTTCGTTCTGCTGCTGGTGACCTGGGTACTGGGCCTGGTCAATGCGTTCGAACATGCCAAGGACGCCTGGGCGGTAATGCCCTCCGGGCTGGTGCTGTCGGTGATCGTGAGCGTGCTTGCGACAGTGGCTGCCTTCACCGGTTTGAGCGGCCTGCGCTCGGGAGGTGCAGCATGAAGCTTGTGCCTGCGTTGAGCCTGTTGAGCATGGCGCTGCTGCTGGCTGCTTGTGGGGGTGATGGCGAGCCGACCCAGGCGCTTGGGCCTGACCCGAAACTGCCAGCGCCACAACGTGGCCTGCTGCCGAGCATGAAGATCGCCCAGCCGGCAGCCTGGGGTGAGCAGAAGCCGACGGTGCCTGAAGGCTTCAGCGTCACCGCCATTGCCACTGGCCTGAAGATCCCGCGGCAGACCCTGGTGTTGCCCAATGGCGATATCCTGGTTGCCGAGGGCCGCGGTGGCAGCGCGGCCAAGCTCAAGCCCAAGGATGTCATCGCCAGCCAGATCAAGGCCAAGGGCAATACCCAGGTCACGGGTGGCAACCGCCTGACCTTGCTGCGCGATGCCGACGGCGACGGTCGCTACGAGGTGCAGTCGGTGTTTGCAGAAAACCTCAATGCGCCGTACGGCCTGGCCTTTGCCGACGGCAAGCTGTACGTGGCCAACCAGGATGCCCTGGTGCGCTTCGACTACCAGGACGGCCAGACGCGGGCCGATGGCCCGCCAACCAAGGTCACCGACCTGCCCGCCGCGATCAACCACCATTGGACCAAGGCGCTGACGATCAGCCCGGATGGTCGTTACCTGTATGTGGGCATCGGTTCGAACAGCAACATCACCGAGCGTGGGCTGGAAGTGGAGATCGACCGGGCCATGGTCTGGCAGGTCGACGCTGCAACCGGCGCGCACCGGCCCTATGCCACTGGCCTGCGCAACCCGACGGCGCTGGCCATCCAGCCGCAGACCGGGCAGTTGTGGGCGGTGGTCAACGAGCGCGATGAACTCGGGCCTGACCTGGTGCCGGACTACCTGACCTCGGTGCGTGAAGGGGAGTTCTATGGCTGGCCTTACAGCTACTGGGGGCAGAACGTGGATGAGCGGGTACGGCCGCAGAACCCGGAAAAGGTAGCGGCGGCGATCAAGCCGGACTACAGCCTCGGTTCGCACGTGGCGGCATTGGGCGTGGCCTTCTCCATCCCGGCCATGGGCGAGCGCTTCGCCGACGGCGCATTCGTAGGTGAACACGGCAGCTGGAACCGGCCCAACCCGGTCGGCTACAAGGTGATCTTCGTGCCGTTCAGCAATGGCAAGCCGGCAGGCGAGCCGATCGACTTCGCCACAGGCTTCCGGGCTGAGGATGGCAAGACCCGCGGACGGCCGGTGGGCGTGACGGTGGACCCGCGTGGTGCGTTGATCATTGCCGACGACCTGGCCAATACAGTCTGGCGGGTAACGCGCAACCGCTGATGGTGCAGGCGACAGGAGCGGCCTTGTGTCACGAAAGGCCGCTCCTGCACAGGGCGCGAGCTGCTTGTCCCGCGATCAGAAGCGGTAGTTGAAGCTGGCTTCCAGCGTACGCGGTGCGCCTGGGGTGATCAGGTCCACCGAACCGTGCGCAGCGGCATAATAGTCGCGGTCGAACACGTTCTTCAGGCGCAGCGCGGCATCCCACTGCGGCACGCTGTAGAGCAGCGCGGCGTCGAAGGTGGTGTAGCCTGGCATCACCACCACGTTGTCCAGCGCGGTATAGCGCTCGTCGACATAGTTGGCACCGGCGGCCACACGCCATTGCGGGGTCAGGGTACGCACCAGCCAGACGTTGGCGCTGTTGCGTGGCGTCAGGGTTGGGGTCTGGCCTTCGTTGGCCACGCCATTGGTCTTGCTGTTGGACTTGGTGATCTCGGCGTCCAGGTAGGCGTAGCCGGCGTAGATCTGCCACTTGTCGCTCAGTTGGCCGCTGACGGTGGCTTCGAAGCCGTCGGTGCGCTGCTCGCCAGCCAGCACGGTGAGGTTGGGGTTGGCCGGGTCGGCAGTCTTCATGTTGGTGCGCTCGAGGCGGAACACCGCTGCTGTCACCGCCAGGCGGCTGTCGAGCAGGTCCCACTTGGCGCCGAGTTCGTAGTTGGTGGTTTCTTCCGGTTCCAGGTGCTGGTTGCTCGGGCTGACCGCGAACACCTCGCCCGAAGGCTGGTAACTGCGGCTGACCGAAACGTAGTAGGACTGGATGGCATCTGGCTGGTAGACCAGGCCGGCGCGCGGGCTCCAGGTCTTGTCGGTGCGGTCGAGGTCGACATTCTGCGCGCGGTCGTCGTCATACTCCTGGCCAAAGATGTCATAACGTACACCGACCAGCGCTTTCCAGTGCTCATTCAGCTCGATCATGTCCTGAACGTACAGGCCAGTGGTCTGCTGGAAGTTGGTGCCCTTCGACGACAGGTTGGCGGCATGCTCCGGTACCGCCACCAGGGCGTCGCGGTACACCGGCACCTGGGCCACGTTGCTCTGGCTCAGCACCCGCTGGTGCTTGTCCTGGAAGCCAACCTCCACGCCATACAGCAGGTTGTGCTGCATCCCGGCCAGTTGCGCCTGTTGCTTGAGCTCGGTCTGGTTGAACATGCCGTACTCGTCACGGGCGACGTTGCCGCGGTTGAGCTTGACCAGCAGCTCGCCATTCGGCGCAGTGACGAAGCGCGTCGGGCTGCTGTCGGCGAGGGTGTTGTTGCGGTCCAGGTCGTAGCGGTAGTAGCGGCTGGTGTTGGTCAGGGTCAAGTCGTCATTGATGCGGTAATCCAGGCTTGCGGTCAGCGAGAACACTTCGCTGCGGGCATAGTCCTGGTCGGCATCGCCGGAACCGAAGCGCTTGTCACGGTGCACATCCACCGGGCGGTTGCCCAACGCCGGGATGCCGAAGTCGATCAGGCGCTTGTCGTACAGGTAGGTGGCGCCCAGGTTCAGTTCCAGGTCGTCGGAGAGACGGAAGTAGGCCGATGGCGCGATGGCCTTGCGGTCGATGTAGCCGTCATCGCGGAAGGTGTCGCTGTCTTCGAAGGCGCCGGTCACGCGGTAGGCCTGGTTGCCCTGCGGGTCGGCCCAGCCACTGTCGAACTGGGTACGGCGCTTGCCCTCGCTGTCGAAGCTCATGCCGACTTCGCGCTTGGGCGTGAAGCTGGGTTTCTTGCTGATGCTGTTGATCAGCCCACCTGAAGAGCCACGGCCATACAGCACGGCGGCGGGGCCCTTGATGACCTCGACCCGCTCGATATTGGACAGGTCGCGGAAGTACAGCGCGTCGTCGCGCACACCGTCGATGTACATGTCGCCAATGGCGCTGAAGCCACGAATGGTCACCTGGTCGCGCTGGCCGTCGCCGTTGGACAGACCGACGCCAGGCACATTCTTCAGCACGTCTTCCATGGACTGCGCGCCCTGGTCCTTGATCACGCTTTCCGGCACGACGTTGACGGTTTGCGGGATGTCGCGCAGCGGGGCGTCTATCTTCAGGGCGCTGCGGCTTTCACCGGCCTTGTAGCTTGGTTGCTCGTAGGCGCTGGTGACGGCGGTAGCGGGCAAGGCCAGGGAACCCTGCGGCTCAGGTTGAACGGCCGCGTGGACAGCAGGCACAACCAGAATGCCCAGCATGGAGAGCGATGCTGGGGCAACAGACTTTTTTGCCATTACAGGTGACTCTTTGTTGTATTTGAGAGTGCGAATAGTAATGATTTGTAAACGTAAAGCAAGTGTAAAGAATTCGCATTTACTCTTGCAATGCTGAGCAGGTCCACTGCGCGAAGCGTGCGTCGAAAGGGTTGTCAGGCAGGTCGGCTGACAGTGGCTATGCTTGTCAGCGCGTGAACAGTTTGCGCAACCATCCGGTCTTGATTACAGGGAAGCAGGCCTATGAATCCAATCCGCTCCATCGCTCATGCTGTCGCTCTGGCCACGCTGGCCTCCGCTGCCAGTTTCACCGTGCACGCCGCGGGTATCCCCATCGGCAGCGAGGCGCTGGAAAGTCACGTCACCACGCAAGTCACGGCCATTGATCTGGCCAATCGCCAAGTCACGGTGAAAGGCCCTGATTCGAGGAAGGATGTGACCTTCCAGCTGACGGAAAAGGCCAAGGCGCTGCCCAACCTCAAGGTGGGTGACCAGGTCGATATCTATGTGACACGTGCGGTGGCCTACGTGTTGAACCCGGAAGTGGGCGGGGCGCCCAAGGCGACCGACGAGTCCGGTACCATCCGCGCCACGGCGGACAATCCCAACCCCGGTGGCGAGGCGTTCCGCCAGGTCAAGGTCACCTCGCAGATCAAGAAGATCGACCTCGAGCAGCATGAAGTCAGCTTGCTGCCACCGGAAGGCAAGCTGCAGGTGGTCAAGGTCGAGAACCCCGACCTGCAGGCACGCATGAAAAACCTCAAGGTCGGGCAGACCGTCGACGCTATCTACACCGAAGTGCTGCGCGTCGAAACCTCACGCTGATCTCCACTAGCGCCGACCTCGGCTGCTGCCGGGGTCAGGCTTCGGCTGGCGCGGGTCGGTATCCGCCACGATGCCGTGCAGGCCGGATGGTGTTGTTGAAACCGCCGTAACACCCAGTCAGGGCGGGCTTTTGCCGGCATCCTTGAGCCCGTTGGCGACCGAGTCCCTGGGGCTCGTAGCCCATGCATGCAACGAATAGTGTGCGTGCAGCATTTCGATTTCCATCAGTTTCGCGGATTGCACATCATGGCCGCATCCATCCATACGATGAGGAAGACGGTCGTGGTCAGTAAATCGATGTTGCTGCTGGCATTACCCGTGGCCCTGGCGTTGCTTGCCGGTGCCGTGTTGCCGTTCCAGGCTGCCGGCAACGCCGCCGTCGGGCGTGCACTGGGGCACTGGTTGTGGGCGGCGTTCACCTCGTTGACAGTGAGCTCACTGGTAGTGATTGCTGCGTTGCTGTTGCTCAGGGTGCCGGCGCCCGACCTCGGCAAGGCCCTGCAAGGGCCTTGGTGGCTGTGGATCGGCGGTGTACTGGGAGCCCTGTACGTGGCCGGCGCGGCAGCGCTGACACCGAGGCTGGGCGCCGCGGGATTTCTGGTGTTGGTCGTGGCGGGGCAGATCATCACGGCGGTGGTCGCCGACCACTTCGGGTTGATGGGGCTGGGCGGCAAGCCACTCAGCCTGGCCAGGGTGGCTGGCGTGGTGCTGATCCTGCTGGGTGTGCTGCTGGTGCAGGGCAATTGGGCGGCGGGCGCACCGGCCAGCACCGCGGTGGTTGCGAAGCAGCCGGAGGGCTGATCAGGGCTCTGGCTGGCTGCAGGCCCGCACGGTTTCGCGCAGCCAGCGGTGCCCCGGGTCGTTGTTCTTGCGAATGTGCCAGGCTTGCTGGTAATCGAATGGGGCGATGGTCAAGGGTGGGGTGAACTGGCGCAGCGTTGGATGCTGCTGCAGCGAACCTGCTGCCCGCCGCGCTACGGTAAGGATCAGGTCGGTACCGGCCAGCACTTCGACGGCTGCACTCCAGTGGGGCAGCGCCAGTGCAATGCGACGGCGCAGCCCCAGCGCGGCCAGTGCGCGTTCGATCTCATCGAAAGCATCCGGGCGCATTGCCATCAACACATGCGGGCGGGCCAGCCAGTCCTCCAGGGCCAGGCCACCGCTGGCGGGCAGTACCTGGCAATCGGCGACGCTGATGAAGTCGTCGGCAAACAAGGCCTCGGTAGTGATTTCTTCGGGTGGGGCGGGGAACAAGCCCATTGCCAGGTCCAGTTCGCCATCGAGCAATTGCGCCAACATGGCTTCGCGGCTGGCCTGGCTGATGGCCAGGTCCACTCCCGGGGCGACCTGGCGCAGGTGCCTCAGCAGGGGCGGCAGGATGATGCGAGACGCGTAGTCCGACAGCGACAGGCGGAAGCGGCGTTGGGCCTTGGCCGGGTCGAATTGCGGGGCGGCCAGCAGGCCGTTGAGGGTGTTCAAGGCGTCCTGCAGAGGCCCGACCAGCGATTGGGCGCGGCTGGTCAGGACCATGTGGCCATGCTGGCGCACCAGCAAAGGGTCGTCGAAATGCTTGCGCAACTGCGCCAGCGCATGGCTGACCGCAGGTTGGCTACGGTGCAGGCGCAGGGCAGCACGGGTGACATGCTTTTCGCATAGCAAGGCGTGCAGGGCCAAGAGCAGGTTGAGGTCTATCTTGCGCAGTTCATCCATGGGGCGAATTGCCTGGGGCCTGGGCTACGGGGGCGACCAGCTTAACAAATGCCGATGCTGATGCGGGGCCGCGGCGTAACTCCCAGACCAAAGTTGGCGCCCTCTGACTAACTCCTGCGTAGCATTAAGTATGATATGTAACCTGTTGATATATATGGGTTCAACGTCTTGCTACGGCATGCTGCACACACTGCTCGTAGTAGGTCTGCCTGATCGCCGCCGGCTTGAGCCGCGAGCGGCTGTTATAGGTCTGCTCGGTAATCCCGAAGGCGGTCATGCGCATCCACGGTTTGGCGAACTTGCGTACCTGTAGCTTCTTGCGGGTGGCATACAGCGTTACCCCGGAAAGCTTGGCCTGCTGGGCTTCGGCGGCGATCTGCGCGCCCCAGTCGCACGTGTGGCGATCGTTCTGGCTCAATGCCCGTGCATGAGCGCCGAAAGCGAGCGTGGCCAGCAGGCAGCCGGCCATCGTGGCTAGAATTACGCGCATGTTGCTGTCCTAAATATCTGAAGGAGCAGGAAGTTTGCCTACGCTTGAGCGAACCAGGGGCCAGCAATATGCCGTCAGTGCGTGGCCCTGTGCAGCGCCGGGCCGTGCAGGCGAGAAATACCGCACCGTATGTATGTGATCGTACAACTGCTTGCGCTATGATGAGCGCTGTCTTCCAAGGTGAAACACAGCGTAATGACAGAGCAGCAGGTACAGGCAAGGACCCGGCGCAAGCCGCGCAGTCTGGCCCAGGAACTGGTCACGGTGCTGACCGAGCGCATTCGCAGCGGCCAGCTCAAGCGCGGCGACAAGCTGCCGACCGAATCGCAGATCATGGCCGAAGAGGGCGTCAGCCGCACGGTAGTGCGTGAGGCAATCTCGCGGCTGCAGGCCGCCGGGCAGGTCGAGACCCGCCATGGTATCGGCACCTTCGTCCTGGACGCGCCGGCCACGGGTGGCTTTCGCATCGACCCGGCGACCGTCGTCACGCTGCGTGAAGTGCTGGCGGTGCTGGAGTTGCGCATTGCCCTGGAGATCGAGTCGGCAGGCCTGGCAGCGCAGCGTCGCAGCGACGAACAACTGGCCGGCATGCGTGCGGCGCTGGATGAAATCAACGAAGGCGCGGCCCACGCCAGCGATGCGGTGTCAGCCGACTTCCAGTTTCACCTGCGCATTGCCCAGGCCAGCGGCAACCACTATTTCGCCGACATCATCAACCACCTGGGCACCAGCATCATCCCGCGTACCCGGCTGAATTCGGCGCGCTTGGCGCATGATGACCAGGCGCATTACATGAGCCGGCTGATGCATGAGCACGAAGCGATCTACGAAGCCATCGCGCGGCATGACAGCGAAGGGGCCAAGATGGCCATGCGCATGCACCTGAGCAATAGCCGCGAGCGTTTGCGCCAGGCCCATGCCGAGGCCGAGGCGCAAGGGGCCTGAACCCCTGCTGGCAGCGCCGGCCTGTTCGCCGGCACGCCGAATGAAAAGCCCCGCCATGCGCGGGGCTTTGTTGTTTCGGGCAACCGGTCAGATCGGCCCTTCACGCCATTGGCCATTCACCAGCCGACGCAGCCCCAGCGGGTTGTCATCGCGCAGTGCTGCGGGCAACAGGGCCTGCGGGTAGTTCTGGTAGCACACCGGGCGCAGGAAGCGGTCGATGGCCAGGGTGCCGACCGAAGTGCCGCGCGCATCCGAGGTTGCCGGGTAGGGCCCGCCATGCACCATCGCATCACATACCTCGACACCGGTCGGGTAGCCGTTGACCAGAATCCGCCCGACCTTTTCTTCCAGCAATGGCACCAGCCAGGCAAAGGCCGCGAAGTCTTCGGGCTCGCCGATCAGCGTCGCGGTCAGTTGCCCGCGCAGGCCGAGCAGGGCGCTGCGCAATTGCGCGTTGTCCTGCACTTCGACGGCCACGGTGGTGGGGCCGAACACTTCTTCCTGCAGCAACGGGTCGGCTTCGATCAGCAAGCGGGCATCGGCCTTGAACAACTGCGCACGGGCCTGGCTGCCTGCCTGAGCCTGGCCGGCCAGGTGCTGGATACCGGCATGGGCCTGCAAATGCTCCAGGCCAGCAACGTAGCTGCGCAAGCCTGCGGCGTTGAGCAGGGTCTGGCCGGCTTGCTGAGCCAGGTGGTGGCCAAGCTCGGCCAGCAACTGGCTGTACTGCGGCGACTGCAGGCCGATGACCAGGCCCGGGTTGGTGCAGAACTGGCCAGCGCCGAGGCAGACCGAACCCGCCAGGTCGCGGGCAATCGAATCACCACGCTTGGCCAGGGCGGCCGGCAGGATGATCACTGGGTTGATACTGGACATTTCGGCGAACACCGGGATCGGCTGCGGGCGTTCGGCGGCCATGCGGCACAGGGCGTCACCGCCTTTCAGCGAGCCGGTGAAGCCAACCGCCTGGATCGCTGGGTGCTTGACCAGCCACTCGCCTACGCCGCCACCGAAGACCATGTTGAACACGCCCTTGGGCATCCCGGTGCGCTCGGCGGCGCGCTGGATGGCGCAGGCCACCAGGTCGGCCGTGGCCATGTGGCCGCTGTGGGCCTTGAACACCACCGGGCAACCGGCAGCCAGGGCGGCGGCGGTGTCGCCCCCGGCGGTGGAGAAGGCCAGCGGGAAGTTGCTGGCGCCGAACACCGCAACCGGGCCGACGCCGATGCGCATCTGGCGCAGGTCTGCGCGTGGCAACGGCTGGCGCTCGGGCAGGGCAAGGTCGATGCGCGCACCGAGGAAATCACCGCGGCGCAATACCTGGGCGAACAGGCGCATCTGGCCACTGGTACGGCCGCGCTCGCCGTGGATACGTGCGGCGGGCAGGGCGGTTTCGCGGCAAACGATGCTGACGAAGGCGTCGTCCAGCTCATCCAGTTCGGCGGCAATGGCGTCGAGGAACTCGGCGCGCCGCGTCGGGGCCAACTGGCGGAATTCGGCAAAGGCCGTCGCGGCAGCCTTGGCAGCCTGGTCCACTTCGCCTTCGGTAGCCTGGAAGAAATTGTATGGCAGCGCCTCGCCAGTGCTGGCGTCCAGGCTCTGCAGGCGCTGTTGGCCCGCGGCGCTGCGCTGGCCGGCGATGAAGTTGTGGCCGAGGATTTCAGGCATGGGGTGCTCCTGTGGGCTTTAGGGGAAAAGTGGAACGCATTCGGGGCGCAGCCCTGTTGGAGCGGGTTTATCCCGCGAACAACCCAACGCGATGGATGGCACCGGCTGCGCCGGTGATCGCGGGTGAACCCGCTCCTACAGGGGTGGTGAACTAGCGGACGTCCGAGCAACCTCGGGGCATCAGGTAATCGGCGCCGGGTTGAACAGGGTGATGTCGTTATGCAGGCGGTGCTGCTCGGCCCAGGTCCGCTTGCGGCCGCTGGCCACGTCCAGGTAGTAGTGGAACAACTCCCAGCCCAGCGCTTCGATGGTCGCGCGGCCGCTGGCGATGCGCCCGGCATCGATGTCGATCAGGTCGGGCCAGCGCTGGGCCAGCTCGCTGCGGGTGCAGACCTTGACCACCGGCGCCATGGCCAGGCCGTAGGGCGTGCCGCGGCCAGTGGTGAACACATGCAGGTTCATCCCGGCGGCCAGTTGCAAGGTGCCGCAGACGAAGTCGCTGGCCGGGGTGGCGCAGAAGATCAGGCCTTTGCGCTTGACCCGCTCGCCCGGGCCAAGCACGCCCTGGATGGCACCGCTGCCGGACTTGACAATCGACCCCAAGGCCTTCTCGACGATGTTCGACAGGCCGCCTTTCTTGTTGCCCGGTGTGGTGTTGGCGCTGCGGTCGGCGGCGCCCTGTTGCAGGTAACGGTCGTACCAGTCCATCTCACGGATCAGCGCATCGGCGACGTCCTGGTCTTGCGCGCGCGAAGTGAGCATGTAGATCGCATCGCGCACTTCGGTCACTTCCGAAAACAACACGGTGGCACCGGCACGAACCAGCAGGTCGGCGGCGTAGCCCAGCGCCGGGTTGGCGGTAATGCCGGAGAAGGCATCGCTGCCCCCGCACTGCATGCCCAGGATCAGCTCGCTGGCCGGTACGCTTTCGCGGCGGCGCTGGTCGAGTTTTTTCAGGCGGGTTTCGGCCAGTTGCATGATCTGTCCGATCATCTCCGCAAAGCCCAGGCTGGCGTCCTGCAGGCGGTACAGCCATGGCTCGCTGAGGTCCACCGAGGGATCGTCGGCGTGCATCACCTGGTCGGCCTGCAGCTTTTCACAGCCCAGGCTGATGACCAGGGCTTCGCCGCCCAGGTTGGGGTTGCGTGCCAGGTTGCGCAGCGTGCGGATCGGGATGTAGGCATCGCGCGCGTTGATCGCCACGCCGCAGCCATAGCTGTGGGTGATGGCGACCACGTCATCGACATTTGGGTAACGGGGCAGCAGCTCGCTGCGAATGCGCTTGACGGCATGCTCCAGCACGCCAGCCACGCACTGCACGGTGGTGGTGATGCCAAGTATGTTGCGGGTGCCGACGCTGCCGTCGGCATTGCGGTAGCCTTCGAAGCTGAAGCCTTCGAGCGGCGGCAGCGGCGGCGGAATGGCATCGCAGCGCGGCAGGCTGTCCAGCGCCGGGGCGGCCGGCATGGCCAGCTGGCGCTCCTGCACCCAGCTGCCCTGGCGCAGGTCTTCCAGTGCGTAGCCGATCACCTGCCCATAGCGGCGCACGGGTTGGCCCTTGGCAATGGCCACGGTGGCCACCTTGTGGCTTTGCGGCACGCCTTCGACCAGGGTCAGGCCGTCGGCGAAGCGGGCGCCTTCGCCCAGGCCGCCGGCATTGACCACCACCACGACATTGTCGTCAGCGTGCAGGCGGACGTAGCGGGGCGAGTCGGAATGTTCGATCAACTGCATGTGCGGGCCCTATCTGTAAGGTTCTCAGGCTTTTGTACATCCGCCTGCGCCGGGGGGCCGACACAGGCGTGCTCAGTCAGTGCTGCGAGCTGGCCAGTTCGCCGCTGGCGGCTGGCCCGGCGTCAGGCTTTGGGGTTTCGCGCAGCTCGATGCGCCTGATCGGGCCGACGATGACCAGGTAGCTGAACACCGCCACCAGGGCATTGGCGCCTACGTACACCAGCGCCCACTTGAACGAGCCGGTGGCGCTGATGATGTAGCCGATGACGATCGGCGTGGTGATCGAGGCGATGTTGCCGAAGGTATTGAACAGACCGCCCGACAGCCCGGCGATCTGCTTGGGTGAGGTGTCGGCGACTACCGCCCAGCCCAATGCACCGATGCCTTTGCCGAAGAACGCCAGGGTCATGAAGCCGACCACCATCCATTCGCTATCGACGTAGTTGCAGAACACCATGCTGGTCGACAACAGCAGCCCGCAGACAATCGGCAGCTTGCGCGAGAAGGTCAGCGAGTTGCCGCGGCGCAGCAGCCAGTCGGAGATCACCCCACCGAGCACGCCGCCGATGAAACCGCAGACCGCCGGCAACGAGGCGATGAACCCGGCCTTGAGGATGGTCATGCCGCGCTCCTGCACCAGGTACACCGGGAACCAGGTGAGGAAGAAGTAGGTAATGGCGTTGATGCAGTACTGGCCCAGGTACACCCCCAGCAGCATGCGGCTGGTCAGCAGTTGCCTGACATAGCCCCATTTCGGGCCGTCGCTGCCGCGCTTCTGGTCCATGTCCACAAGGCCGCCATTGTGCTCGATATGTTCGAGTTCGGCCGGGCTGATGCGCGGGTGCTGGCGCGGGTTGTAGATGGTCTTCAGCCAGACCATGGAGAACACGATGCCCAGTGCGCCCATGACGATGAACACGTGCTCCCAGCCGAAGCTGAACACGATCCAGCCCATCAGCGGGGCGAACAGGGCCGTGGCAAAGTATTGCGCCGAGTTGAAGATGGCCGAGGCGGTGCCGCGTTCCTGGGTCGGGAACCAGGCCGCGACGATGCGGGCATTCCCCGGGAACGACGGGGCTTCGGCAAAACCGACCAGGAAGCGCAGGGTGAACAGCGTCACCACCGCCCAGGCCACCGGCAGGCCACCGACAAAGCCCTGCAGCAGGGTGAACAACGACCAGGTGAAGATGCTGAAGGCATAGACATTCTTCGAACCGAAGCGATCGAGCAGCCAGCCGCCTGGAATCTGCCCGGCCACGTAGGCCCAGCCGAAGGCAGAGAAGATGTAACCCAGGGTGACGGCATCGATGCCGAGGTCTTTCTGCAGGCTGGAACCTGCGATGGCAATGGTGGCGCGGTCGGCATAGTTGATCGTGGTCACCAGGAACAGCATGAACAGGATCAGGTAGCGCACATGCGTCTTTTGGCTCGCTTGCATGCTGGCAATACTCCCACTAGTTATTTTTGTGCGGGCTCATGAAGGGTCCGGAGTGGCTGGCCACTCCGGGCGCGGCATCCGGCAGGCCGCGGGCGGCGCTTACTGCGGGCCCATCTTGTCCATCAGCGCGGCGAGCTGTTGGTATTCCTCGGCAGTCAGGTCGGTCAGCGGGGTGCGCACCGGGCCGGCATCGTAGCCGGCAATCCTGGCACCGGCCTTGACGATACTGACGGCGTAACCGGCCTTGCGGTTGCGGATGTCCAGGTAGGGCAGGAAGAAGTCGTCGATCAGCTTGGCCACGGTGGCGTGGTCGTCACGGGCAATGGCGTTGTAGAAGGCCATGGCGGTCTTCGGCACGAAGTTGAACACGGCGGAGGAGTACACCGGCACGCCCAGGGCCTTGTAGGCAGCCGCATAGACCTCGGCGGTCGGCAGGCCACCCAGGTAGCTGAAGCGTTCGCCCAGGCGGCGACGGATCGACACCATCAGCTCGATGTCGCCCAGGCCGTCCTTGTAGCCGATCAGGTTCGGGCAGCGCTCGGCGAGCTTTTCCAGCAGGTCGGCGTTCAGCCGGCAGACATTCCGGTTGTACACCACGACACCAATGTTCACTGCTTTGCACACCGCTTCGACGTGGGCGGCGACGCCTTCCTGGCTGGCTTCGGTCAGGTAGTGCGGCAACAGCAGCAGGCCCTTGGCACCCAGCCGTTCGGCTTCCTGGGCGTACTCGATGGCCTGGCGGGTAGCGCCACCGACGCCGGCGAGGATCGGTACCGAGGTGGCACAGGTGTCGACAGCGGTCTTGATCACTTGGCTGTACTCGCTGGCGGCCAGCGAGAAGAACTCACCGGTGCCGCCGGCGGCGAACAGGGCGCTGGCGCCGTAGGGGGCAAGCCATTCCAGGCGCTTGACGTAGCCCGCCGGGTTGAAGTCGCCCTGGGCATTGAAGTCGGTGACCGGGAAGGACAGCAGGCCGTGGGATAGGATGGATTTCAGTTCTTGTGGGGTCATTGTTGTAGGCATCCTGTGGCGCTTGGGGGTGAAGGGTGTTGTTCTGCGCTGGAAGTAAGTTATCGTACAACTAGTGCGATGGCTAGTGCCTTTTGGGAATTTTTTGCGGGGATGGCAGGAGGATTGGGGGACGCCAGGGCGGATTGGTTTTAGATGTGTGTGGTTGCGTAAATCGAGCGCAGAAGATCCAACGACAACCGCTCGGCAGTCATCATATCTCTTAAGAAGAAAAGGAAAAAAGATCGCGGAGACAGGCACAAGCCCGCCGCCCGCTTCCACGGGAAGTGTTCTGGGACCAGCAGAGGGTGACCGTGGAAGCGGGGGCGGCCTTGCGCCGCCCCGCGATCAAAGCGCAGTAAAGCGAAGGTCAGGCCGCCTGCTGGCGCTTGATCTGCGCCTTGCGTACCTGGGCCCGGCACGCATCGCCGAAGGCCTGGAAGATCTTGATCGAGTCCGGGTTGCTCGCCGCTTGCCACTCCGGGTGCCATTGCACGGCGAACAGGAACGGCGAGAGGCTCGGGGCATGAATCGCTTCGACCAGGCCGTCTTCGGCGTGGGCGATGGCCTCGATGCCGGCGCCGAGCTTGCGCAGGCCCTGGCCATGCAGCGAGTTGACGCGAATCTCGTCGGTGCCCAGGGTGTCACGCAGCCAGCTGCCTGGCTCGATCTTCACCCCATGCACCTGGGCGTATTGCACCTCGACCGGGTCTTCCGGGTTTTCCCGGTGGTCATTGAAGCCAGGCTCGGCGTAGACCTTCTGGTAGATGTCGCCACCCAGGGCCACGTTGATTTCCTGCATGCCACGGCAGATGCCGAAGATCGGCAGGCCACGCTTGATCGCCGCCTTGACCAGCGGGATGTCGAACAGGTCGCGGTGCTTGTCCTGGCCTTTGCCGGGGGTCTGGTTTTCCTGGCCGTACAGGGCCGGGTCGATGTTGCTGCCCGCGCCGGTCAGGTACACGCCGTCGGCCATGTCCAGGTAGGTTTCGAGGTCATCGATGCCGCAGCAGGTGGGGACCAGTACCGGCACGCAATCGGCGAATTCGACCAGCGGAGTGATGTATTTGTGGGTCATGACCTGGTAGTCATGGCCTTTGCGCTCTTGGCTGCCCATGGTCATCAGGACGACGGGTTTGCGCAGGGAAGGTTGCTTGTTGCCAATGTTGCTGTTGGACATATGTCACCTTGGGACAGGTTCGGCCTGTCGTTGTTGTGCAGGTGCACGGCGCGCGGCCTTGGGTGCAGCCTGTAGCCCCGAGCACTGCCGGCTCGTCAGAGGCGACGATTCCGGTCGGGGCTTGTAGATAGCTTGCCAGAGCCGTTCGATATGTCAAACGACGGAGCAGGGCTTGATGGCAGGGAATGCGCCGGTTTTTGGGAGCTGAAACCGATGCGGGCCTGTGACGGCGTGGGTTTGGCGGGGGTCGGGGTCAATAATATTTAACGATGCAGTTGGGTCTTTGCAGCGCTGCAATGAAGGGCCGGCAGAGTCGCCCACGCCTTCGGCTGACGCGGAACTGTGCAAGAGCGGCCTTGTGTTGCGAAAGGGCTGCAAAGCAGCCCCGGCAATTTGTATATCTGCGCTGAGACCTGGGGCTGCCATGCAGCCCCTTCGCGACACAAGGCCGCGCCTCCGCCAGCTATCGCGCCAGCTTGCATGATGTTCAATCAGTGCAGTATCTGCGCCAGGAACCCTTTGGCCCGCTCGGTACGCGGCTGGTTGAAGAACACCTGCGGCGGGCTGTCCTCGATGATCTGCCCGCCCTCGAGGAACAGCACGCGCTCGGCCACCTGCCGGGCAAAGCCCATTTCATGGGTGACGCAGAGCATGGTCATGCCGGTACCGGCCAGTTGCACCAACACGTCCAGCACCTCGGCGACCATCTCTGGGTCCAGCGCCGAGGTGGGCTCGTCGAACAGCATGATGCGTGGCTTCATGCACAGCGCCCGGGCAATCGCCACCCGCTGCTGCTGGCCACCGGACAGCTGGCTGGGGTACTTGTGCGCCTGGCTTTCGATACCGACCTTGCTCAGGTACATGCGCGCCCGCTCTTCGGCATCCTTGCGCGACAACCCGCGCACGCTGGTGGGCGCCAGCAGGCAGTTGTCCAGCACGCTCATGTGCGGGAACAGGTTGAAGTGCTGGAACACCATGCCGATGTCGCTGCGCACCCGCGCCGCTTCGCGGCTGGTGGCAGCCAGGTCGATGCCATCGACCTTGATGCTGCCCTGCTGGGCCACTTCCAGACGGTTGATGCAACGGATCAGCGTCGACTTGCCCGAACCCGACGGCCCGCATAGCACGATGCGTTCGCCTTCACGCACCTGCAGGTTGATGTCGCGCAGTACATGGAACGCGCCGTAGTGCTTGTTAAGGCCCTCGATGCGGATCAGCAGCGGGCGTGGGTCGGGTTCGGGGGCAAGGCTGGCAAGGCTCAGTGGTGCGGTCATCTTTGTTGTTCTCCCGCGTGGGTTCAGTCGAAACGGGTCGCGCTATAAGGCGCGGGGTCGGTGAAGGGGCGTTCGCCAGTGACCAGTTCGGCCAGCAGGCGGCCGCTGACCGGGCCCAGGGTGAGGCCGTGGTGGGCATGCCCGAAGTTGAACCACAACCCTGGGTGGCGCGGGGCCGGGCCGATCACCGGGCGCATGTCCGGCAGGCAGGGGCGGCGGCCCAGCCAGGGGGTGTCGTCCAGGCGCTCGCCGAGCGCCGGGAACAGCTTGCGGGCCAGGGCTTCGCAGCGGCCCAGCTGAATCTGGTTGCCCGGTGCGCTGCTGGCCGCGAACTCGATGCCGGTGGTCAGGCGCACGCCGCGGGCCATGGGCGCCAGCACGTAGCCGCCCTGGGTATCGCAGATGGAGTGCTCCAGCTGCGCACCGTCGCGGGTGCTGTAGTGCATGTGGTAGCCACGCTTGATCGCCAGCGGGATCTCATAGCCCAGGCCGCTGAACAGGTCGGCGGACTGTGGGCCGAGGCAGGCCACCACCTCATCGGCGCTGATCGGGCCGCGGCGGCTGTCGACCTGCCATTGGCCGCCGACCTGGCGCAGGCTGCGTGCATCGCCATGCAGGAACTGCCCGCCGCGTTGCAGGAACAGGCTGGCGTAGCCGCGGGTGAGGGCGCCAGGGTTGTTCACGGTCTTGGGGTCGAGCCAGTGGATACCGCCGACCACGGTGGCGTCCAGTTGCTGTTCGCGGGCCTGCAACTGCCCGCATTCGAGGATTTCGAACTGCAGGCCATAGCGGCTCAGGCCTATGGCGTCGGCCTTGGCCTGCGCGAACAGCGCCGGGTCGCGGAACACTTCGATCCAGCCTTTGGCCTGCACCAGGCCTTCCAGGCCGGCGGCGGCGATCAGCGCATCGTGTTCCTCGACGCAGCGTTGCACCAGCGGCAGCATGTCGGCGGCAGCCCCGGCCAGGCGCCCCGGGGCCGACTGGCGCCAGTAACGCCACAGCCACGGTGCCGCCTTGGGCAGGTGCAGCAGGCTGTAGCGCACATCGGGCTGGCGGTTCAGGCCATAGCGCAGCAGCGCGCCCAGTTGCCGCGGGAAGGCGTAGGGAATGACGCTGGAGCGCTCGATCAACCCGGCATTGCCGTGGCTGGTGCCGCTGCCCGGTTCGTCGCGGTCGATCAGGATCACCTGGCGCCCGCGGGCCTGCAGGTGCAGCGCGGTGCTGACGCCGACGATACCGGCGCCGAGGACAAGGGTCTGGCAATGCATTGGAACGTATCCTTCGGTCAATTCAGGTGGCGGCCCAGGCGGGCTTCCAGGTGTTTCAACAGGCGCCGTACCAGTTCGACGATCAGCAGGTAGAGCACGGCGGCCCACAGGTAGATCTGGAAGTCGAAACTGCGCGAGAAGGCCAGTTTGGTCACACCCATCAGGTCGTAGATGGTTACCAGCGAGGCGATCGCGCTGGCCTTGATCATCAGGATCAGTTCATTGCCCAGCGGGCCGATGGCCACCAGCAGCGACTGCGGCAGGATCACCTTGAAGAAGGTGGTGGAGCGCTTCAGGTTCAGTGCCCGCGCGGCTTCATGCTGGCCAGGAGCCACAGCCATGAGGCTGCCGCGGAAGATCTCGGCCTGGTAGGCGGCAGTGTTCAAGGTGAATGCCAGCAGGGTGCAGAACCACGCCTCGCGGAAGAACCACCACAGGCCGACGTCCTGCCAGAAGCCCTTGAGCGAGCCCAGGCCGTAATACAGCAGGAACAGCTGGGCCAGCAGCGGCGAGCCGCGGAAGAAGTACACGTAGCCGGCCGCCATGCGTTGCAGCAGCAGGCTGCGCGACATGCGTGCCAGGGCCAGCAGCAGGCCCAGCACGGCACCCAGGCTGAAGGAAATCGCCACCAGCTTGGCGGTCACCAGCAGGCCGTCGAGGAAGCGCGGGCCGTAGCGTTCCAGCAGGTTGGGGTCGATAACCAGCGCCAGCAGTTGTTCGAGGCTCATGCGCGTGCTCCTTGCAGGTGGCGGTTGCTGCGCCGTTCGATGAAGGCGAACACGCGTCCGGAGAGGGCGGCGAACAGCAGGTAGCCCAGGCAGGCGACGCCATAGAAGAACATCGGTTCCTTGGTCACGCTGACCGCCAGGTTGGTCTGGCGCATCAGGTCGACCAGCGAAATGGTGGACACCAGTGAGGTGTCCTTGAGCAGCGACAGCCAGTTGTTGGACAGGCCGGGCAGGGCGATGCGGGTCAGTTGCGGCAGCAGCACCTTGAAGAAGCCGGTGCGTTTGCTCAGGCCCAGCGCCGAACACGCTTCCAGCTGGCCCTTGGGCAAGGTCTTGAAGGCGGCCAGCCAGATCTCGCTGGAGAACGCGGCGAACACCAGGCTGAAGGCAATCATCGCGGCGAGGAAGGTATTGATCAGGAACTCACCCGGGTAGCCCATGGCGGCGAGGATCTTCTGCGCGGCGATCTGGCAGCCGTAATAGATGATCAGCAGCGTCAGCAGTTCCGGCAGGCCACGGAACACCGTGGAAAAGGTGGTGGCCCAGAGCCGTGGCAAGCGCTTGCGCGAGCGTGCCGCGAGGGCGACCAGCAGGCCCAGCGGCAGGCCGACGGGCAGGCAGGCCAGGGCCAGGGACAGGGTGACCAGGGCACCGGCCAGCAGCGCCTGGCCCCAGCCTCCGCTGGCGAAGGACAGCAAGGACAATTGATCGAGCATGACAAACCCCTAGGGCGGGTAGGTGCGATCTCTAGTGGAAGCGGCCTTGCGTCGCGAAAGGGCTGCGTAGCGGCCCCAGGATTCATGCAACTGCACAGATTGCCGGGGCCGCAGCGCGGCCCTTACGCGACGCAAGGTCGCTCCCACAGGAGGTGCGCAAAGTTTCCTGAAGATCAGTTGTAGATATCGAAAGCGAAGTACTTGCTGGCGATCTTCTGGTAGGTGCCGTTGGCCACGATCTGTTGCAACGCAGTATTCAGGCGCTGGCGCAGGGCTTCGTCGTCCTGGCGCACGGCAATCGCGGCGTCGGCCTTGGTGTTGGCCACGTCGCCGAGGATCTTGCAGCAGTCCCCGCCGTTCTTGTTCATCCACTCCTGCAGCGGGAACTTGTCGGCGATCACGCCGTCCAGGCGGCCAGCGGCGAGGTCGGCGTTGGCTTCGTCCATGGTCGGGTACAGCTTCACGTCGGCGCCCGCCTTGGCATAGACGTCTTCGGCGTAGATGGCCTGGGTCGACGACGACTGCGCGCCCACGGTATAGCCGTCGAAGTTGGTCTGGGCGTCGCTGATCTTGCTGTCCTTGGCCACGGCGACGGTCAGCGGTGTGCGGTAGTAGTGGTCGGTGAAGGCGATTTTCTTGCGTCGCTCCTCGGTGTTGATCATCGAGGCGACCACCGCGTCGTACTTGCGTGCCATCAGGGCGGGGATAATGCCTTCCCAGTCCTGGGCCACCAGCGTGCATTCGACTTTCATCTGCTCGCACAGGGCGTGGGTGATGTCGACATCGAAGCCGTGCAGCTGGTTATCGGCGTCGACATAGTTGAAGGGCGGGTAGGCGCCCTCGGTGGCGAAGCGCAGGGTTTCGGCACTGGCGGCGCCCGACAGCAGCAGGGCACACGCACCCACCAAGGCCATGGTCTTGTTCATCTCGCACCTCTTGCACTCTTGCTATTGTTGTTTTCCCGTCGCCCACGAGGTGTAGCCGACGAATTCGTTATGTAGAGCGGCAGTTGCTTCCAAGCGTTTTTCAACATCCGGCCCGAGCTTCTTGCAGACCTCGTTGACCATCAGGTGGACCCACGACAGCATGGCCGAGGTGGACTCCCAGAACAGATTGAACTCGGTGGGGATACGGAACACCTCGTCGGCGTTGGCATCGGCCCAGTCACAGAAGGTGTCGGTCACCAGGGTGACCGCAATGCCGGCCTGGCGCGCCTTCTGGCACAGCAGCAGGGCGTGGCGGGAATAGCGGCGCGCCTCGAACACCAGCAGGGCGCTGTCTTCGGCGCGGCCCAGCAACACGTCGCCAAAGTGCCCGGCGCCGAGGTCGACCAGTTGCACGCCATCACGCAGGTACTGCAGCAGATGGCTCATGCACATGGCGATGCCGCGTTCGGTCTGGAAGCCGGCGATGAACACCCGCGGCTTGCTCGCCAGGCGTTGCGCAACGGCGTGCCAGGCGTTGCCCTGGCGATACTCGTGTACCCGCACCAGGGCGGCGATTTCCAGCTCCAGGCTGCCGACGTTGTCGCTGGCGTCCTGGTTCTGGCGGTAATCTTGCAAGCGGTCACCCACCAACCACGGGCCATCGCCCAGGTCGTTCTGCAGGTCTTGCTTGAGCGCCTTGAGATGGGCATAACCCAGTGAGCGGCAGAAACGGCCAACGCTGGATTCGCTGACGCCCAGCTTCGCCGCAATGCTGGCCGAGGTCTGGAACGGCAGTTCATGCAGGTTGGCGAGCATGTAGGTGGCGATCTTGCGGCCCGAAGCAGCGGCCCCTTCGAGGCTGTGTTCCAGGCGTTGCTTGATCATTTGGCTCATGCTGCGGCTCCAGGGGTGAGGCTTGGGAAAGAAAATGAATGTTTTCTGTCATCAAGTCAACAATTGACAGATAGCTGTCACATGCAGGAAAGTTTTTGTCGTTGCAACGCTGTAGCCATTCCAATTCCAACAAGGAGCTTCAGATGTCCGCACCTTCCCCCAGCACCGTCGTGCGCGTGCCTTTCAGCGAGCTCCAGAGCCTGTTGCAGGCCATTTTCCAGCGCCACGGTTGCAGCGATGGCGTCGCCAGCGTGCTGGCCCACAATTGCGCCAGCGCCCAGCGCGATGGTGCCCACAGCCATGGCGTATTCCGCATGCCCGGCTACGTCTCGACCCTGGCCAGCGGCTGGGTCGATGGCCAGGCCACGCCGCAGGTCAGCGATGTCGCGGCTGGCTACGTGCGGGTCGATGCCGCGGGCGGCTTTGCCCAACCGGCGCTGGCAGCGGCCCGTGACCTGCTGGTGGCCAAGGCGCGCAACGCCGGTATCGCCGTGCTGGCGATTCACAACTCGCACCATTTCGCGGCGCTGTGGCCAGACGTGGAACCCTTCGCTGACGAAGGCCTGGTGGCGTTGAGCGTGGTCAACAGCATGACCTGCGTGGTGCCGCATGGCGCGCGCAAGCCGCTGTTCGGCACCAACCCCATCGCCTTCGCCGCGCCCTGCGCCGAACATGACCCGATCGTCTTCGACATGGCCACCAGCGCCATGGCCCACGGCGACGTACAGATCGCCGCGCGCGCCGGCCAGCAGCTACCTGAAGGCATGGGCGTGGATGCCAATGGCGAGCCGACCACCGACCCCAAGGCGATCCTGGAGGGCGGCGCCTTGCTGCCGTTTGGCGGGCACAAGGGCTCGGCACTGTCGATGATGGTCGAGTTGCTGGCGGCGGCGCTGACCGGCGGGCATTTCTCCTGGGAATTCGACTGGGCGGGGCACCCGGGCGCGAAGACGCCTTGGACCGGCCAGTTGATCATCGTCATCGACCCGAGCAAGGCCGAGGGCGAGCGCTTTGCCCAGCGCAGCCGCGAGCTGGTGGAGCAGATGCAGGCAGTGGGGCTGACGCGCATGCCAGGCGAGCGGCGTTACCGTGAGCGCGAGGTGGCCGAGGAGGAGGGGGTGGCGTTGACCGAGCAAGAGTTGCAAGGCCTGAAGGAGCTGCTTGGCTGACCCGGCCTCTTCGCGGGCACGCCCGCTCCCACAGTGATATCGCCGCCCTTGGGACCTGTGGGAGCGGGCATGCCCGCGAAGAATCCAGCACAGATCTTCAGCCATGCATTGTTGCATGGACAACCTTGCACAATAGTTGATGTCCCTGGCCGCGCTCTCCGGGTATGCTCAGGGCTGACTTTTCGTACTGTCCTGATCCAAGGAGCTGCACGCTGTGTTCAAACATGTCGATGCCTATGCCGGCGACCCGATCCTCTCGCTGATGGAAACCTTCAAGGCCGACCCGCGCGCCGACAAGGTCAACCTGAGTATCGGCCTGTACTACGATGAGGCCGGCGTGGTGCCGCAACTGGCGGCTGTGGATGCGGTGGAAAAACGCATCGCCGGCCAGGACCACGAAGCTTCGCTGTACCTGCCGATGGAAGGCCTGGCCAGCTACCGCCAGGCCATCCAGGCGCTGCTGTTCGGGGCCGATCACCCGGCCGTGAGCGCTGGCCGCGTAGCTACCGTGCAGACCGTGGGCGGTTCCGGCGCGCTGAAGGTCGGTGCCGACTTCCTCAAGCGTTACTTCCCGCAATCGGAAGTCTGGGTCAGCAACCCGACCTGGGACAACCACCGTGCCATCTTCGAAGGCGCCGGGTTCAAGGTGCACACCTACCCGTACTTCGACCAGGCCACCCGTGGCGTGGACTTCGCCGGCATGCTGGCAACCTTGCAGACGCTGCCGGCCAACAGCGTGGTGCTGCTGCACCCGTGCTGCCACAACCCGACGGGTGCCGACCTGGACCAGAACCAGTGGCAACAGGTGGTCGAAGTGGTCAAGGCGCGCCAACTGATCGCGTTCCTCGACATCGCCTACCAGGGCTTCGCCGAAGGCCTGGTGGAAGATGCCTATGCCATCCGCGAAATGGCCCGGGCCGGCGTGCCGTGCCTGGTCAGCAACTCGTTCTCGAAGATCTTCTCGCTGTACGGCGAGCGCGTCGGTGGCCTGTCGGTGGTCTGCGACGACGAGGCCACCGCCCAGAGCGTGCTGGGCCAGCTCAAGGCCACCGTGCGCCGCAACTACTCCAGCCCGCCCAACTTCGGTGCCCAGCTGGTCGCGGGTGTGCTCGGCGATGCCGGCCTGAATGCCCAGTGGGCGGCGGAAGTCGAAGTGATGCGCAAGCGGATCCTCGACATGCGCCAGGCGCTGGTCGATGCCCTGGCCGTATTGCTGCCAGGCCAGGACTTCCAGTTCTTCCTGCGTCAGCGCGGCATGTTCAGCTACACCGGCTTCAGCGTCGAGCAGGTACGCCGCCTGCGCGACGAGTTCGGCGTCTACCTGATCGACAGCGGCCGGGTGTGCATGTCCGGCCTGCGCCCGGCCAACCTGCAACGGGTTGCCGAAGCGTTCGCTGCGGTCCAGAAGTAAGACCGGCAGGGGCCTGAGCGGCCCCTCCTGTGGGAGCTGGCCGCTCCCACAGGACGCTCCTTCACCTTCGCGTCAGCCCGCAGGCACAACCCGCTTGTAAAGACAAGTGCAACCGTCCCTCGGATAGGGCTTCGCAAGCGCACCCTTTCCGTGCACAATCGCGCCCCTCTTTCCCGGTTGAGTTGGGCGGAACGTCTATTTCGCCATTCTCAGCCTGTTGCAGTCTTGCGAGTGGAGCTTCACCCGGAATGAATGAGCAGGCCCCAAGCGTTGAACAACGCTTTGCAGAATCGACCCCCGCCACCCTTGGCAGCTGGTCGCGTCACGACACCACCTGGATGCTGGGCCTGTTCGGCACAGCCATCGGCGCCGGAACCCTGTTCCTGCCGATCAACGCCGGCCTTGGCGGTTTCTGGCCGCTGCTGATCCTGGCCGCGCTGGCTTTCCCGATGACCTACTTTGCCCACCGCGGGTTGACCCGCTTCGTGCTCTCGGGGCGCGGTGACGGCGACATCACCGAGGTGGTGAAGGAGCATTTCGGCGCTTCCGCCGGCGCCGCGATCACCGTGCTGTACTTCTTCGCGATCTTCCCCATCCTGCTGATCTACAGCGTGGCGCTGACCAACACCGTGTCCAGCTTCCTCGAGCACCAGCTGCACATCGAGCCGCCGCCGCGGGCCATCCTGTCGTTCGTGCTGATCCTCGGCCTGCTGGCCATCGTCCGCTGCGGCGAGCAGGCCACCGTCAAGGTCATGAGCCTGCTGGTCTACCCGTTCATCGTCGCCCTGGCGCTGCTGGGCCTGTACCTGGTCCCGCACTGGACCGGCGGCATCCTCGACAGCGCCCACCAGGTGCCGCAGGCGTCCGCGTTCCTGCATACCCTGTGGCTGGCGATCCCGGTGATGGTGTTCTCCTTCAACCACTCGCCGATCATTTCCGCCTTTGCCGTGGACCAGAAGCGCCGCTACGGCGCGCACGCCGATGAACGCAGCGGCCAGATCCTGCGTCGTGCACACCTGCTGATGGTACTGATGGTGCTGTTCTTCGTGTTCAGCTGCGTGCTCACCCTGAGCAGTGCCCAGCTGGCCGAAGCCAAGGCGCAGAACCTGTCGATCCTGTCGTACCTGGCCAACCACTTCAGCAACCCGACCATTGCCTTTGCCGCGCCGCTGATCGCCTTCGTGGCCATCGCCAAGTCGTTCCTCGGCCATTACATCGGCGCCAGCGAAGGCCTCAAGGGCATCATCGCCAAGACCGGTGCGCGCCCGGGTGCCAAGGCCCTGGACCGCATGGTTGCTGCGCTGATGCTGGTGGTGTGCTGGATCGTTGCCACCCTCAACCCGAGCATTCTCGGCATGATCGAGTCGCTGGGCGGGCCAATCCTCGCGGTGCTGCTGTTCCTGATGCCGATGTACGCCATTCGCCGGGTACCGTCGATGCGCAAGTACAGCGGTGCGGCGTCCAACCTGTTCGTCGTGGTGATCGGCCTGGTTGCGCTGAGCTCGGTGGTGTACAGCCTGATCGGCTGATGCCCACCCTGCGCTGAAGCATGCCCGGGTCGCTTGTCGCTACCCGGGCATTTTTTTGTCCACAAGATTTGTCTGGCAATAGAACAATTTCACCTGCCCCATAGGCACTCGAGCGCCTTCATGCTTAACTCAGTGTCCTTTTCAAACCCCCGCATAAGGAATTCGTCATGGCTCAAGTGACTCTCAAAGGCAACCCGGTCCAGGTCAACGGCAACCTGCCGCAGCCCGGCGCCCAGGCTCCGGCTTTCTCCCTGGTCGGTGAAGGCCTGGCCGACAAGTCGCTGCAGGACTACGCCGGCAAGCGCAAGGTGCTGAACATTTTCCCTAGCGTCGATACCCCGACCTGCGCCACTTCCGTGCGCAAGTTCAACGCCCAGGCCAACAACCTCGACAACGCCGTGGTGCTGTGCATCTCTGCCGACCTGCCGTTCGCCCAGGCACGCTTCTGCGGTGCCGAAGGCCTGGACAATGTGAAGAACCTGTCGACCCTGCGTGGCCGCGAGTTCCTCGACAACTACGGCGTCGCCATCGCCGACGGTCCGCTGGCCGGCCTGGCTGCCCGCGCCGTGGTGGTGCTGGACGAAAACGACAAGGTGCTGCACAGCGAGCTGGTTGGCGAAATCGCTGACGAGCCGAACTACGATGCGGCGCTGGCTGTGCTGAAGTAAGGGTTGTGTCAGGGCGGTGTGGGCATTTATTGCCTGTACCGGCCCTTCAGCGGGTATGGGCTACGGAATCTTCCGGCCTGGCACCGCTCCAGGCAACACTCTGTAAATGGCTCGGAACGCGTTCCGGGCCGTTTTCATTTAAAGTTCAGTGTCTTGGCAACGTCAGGCAAAGGTAAACCTCTGGTAAAGGCCCTTTGCTAAAGCGATGCCAGTGCTTATCGTTTCATCCTCCCAGGTCGTCATTCCGGACAAGGTTCGTTCAACCCATGCAAGTGCCCAATTCCCGCTCCCCCCGTCGCTGGCTCGTCGGCCTGCTGATCCTCCTGCTGGTGGCTGCACTGGCCTGGTGGCTGTGGCCTGCCGCGACGCCGGCACACAAGGAAGCCGGTGGCGGGCGCGGCGGCAAGGGCATGGGCATGGGCATGATGGGCGGCCGCCCTGGCTTTGGCGGCTCCAGCGACCCGGTACCGGTGCGCGTCGAGCCGGTGCGTGTGGGCGACTTCCCGCTGTACTACAAGGCCCTGGGTACGGTCACTGCGACCAACACCGTGAACGTGCGCAGCCGCGTGGCTGGCGAGCTGGTGAAGATTCACTTCAAGGAAGGCCAGCAGGTCAAGGCCGGCGACCTGCTCGCCGAGATCGACCCGCGCCCCTATCGCATCGCCCTGCAACAGGCCGAAGGCACCCTGGCGCAGAACCAGGCCCAGCTGAAGAACGCCCAGGTCGACCTGGCCCGTTACAAAGGCCTGTACGCCGAGGACAGCATCGCCAAGCAAACCCTCGACACCGCCGAGGCGCAGGTGGCGCAATTCCAGGGCTTGGTCAAGACCAACCAGGCGCAGGTCAACGATGCCCGGCTGAACCTCGAGTTCACCCAGATCCGTGCGCCGATCAACGGCCGTGTGGGCTTGCGCCAGCTTGACCTCGGCAACCTGGTCGCGGCCAACGACACCACCGCGCTGGTGGTGATTACCCAGACCGAACCGATCAGCGTTGCCTTCACCCTGCCGGAAACCGAGCTGAGCACGGTGCTGGAACGCTACCGTAGCGGTGCCAGCCTGCCAGTCGAAGCCTGGGATCGCAGCGACAGCAAGCTGCAGGCCAGCGGCGTGCTGGGCAGCATCGACAACCAGATCGACACCACCACCGGTACCCTCAAGTTCAAGGGCCGCTTCGAGAACAAGGACCTCGCCCTGTTCCCCAACCAGTTCGTCAACGTGCGCCTGCTCGCCGACACCCTCAGGCAGGTGACCATGGCCCCGGCGGCGGCGATCCAGTTCGGCAACGATGGCACCTTCGCCTACGTGGTCAACGAGCAGAACACGGTGAACGTGCGCAAGCTCAAGGTGGGCGCCAGCGACGGCGAGCACAGCGTCATCCTCGACGGCCTCAAGGCTGGCGAGCGCCTGGTGCTGGAAGGCACCGACCGCCTGCGCGAAGGCACCAAGGTGGAAGTGGTCGAAGACAGCTCGCAAGTGCCGACCACGCCCGGCCAGCACCTGCAGGGGCAGGAGGCCAAGGGTTCGGCGCAGGCCGGTGAAACACAGCCTGGTAAAACAGCAGGCAAGGCGGGCGCATGAACCTCTCGCGCCTGTTCATCCTGCGGCCGGTCGCCACCACGCTGAGCATGCTGGCCATCGTCCTGGCCGGCCTGATCGCCTACAAGCTGTTGCCGGTTTCCGCCTTGCCGCAGGTCGATTACCCGACCATCCGGGTCATGACCCTGTATCCCGGCGCCAGCCCGCAGGTGATGACCAGCGCTGTTACCGCCCCCCTGGAGCGCCAGTTCGGGCAGATGCCGGGCCTGGAGCAGATGGCGTCGACCAGCTCCGGCGGCGCCTCGGTGCTGACCCTGCGCTTCAACCTCGACATGAACATGGACGTTGCCGAGCAGCAGGTGCAGGCCGCGATCAACGCCGCCAGCAACCTGTTGCCCAGCGACCTGCCGGCGCCGCCGGTGTACAACAAGGTCAACCCGGCCGACACCCCGGTGCTGACCCTGGCCATATCCAGCAAGACCATGCCGCTGCCCAAGCTCAACGACCTGGTCGACACCCGTGTGGCGCAGAAGCTCGCGCAAATCAGTGGCGTGGGCATGGTCAGCATCGCCGGCGGCCAGCGCCAGGCAGTGCGGATCAAGGTCAACGTCGATGCGCTGGCCGCCAACGGCCTGAACCTGGAGGACGTGCGCACCCTGATCGGCGCCTCCAACGTCAACCAGCCCAAGGGCAACTTCGACGGGCCGACCCGCGTCTCGATGCTCGACGCCAACGACCAGCTGCGCTCTCCCGAGGAATACGCCAACCTGATCCTGGCCTACAACAACGGTGCACCGCTGCGCCTGAAGGACGTCGCCGAAATCGTCGACGGCGCGGAAAACGAACGCCTGGCCGCCTGGGCCAACGACAACCACGCGGTGCTGCTGAACATCCAGCGCCAACCGGGCGCCAACGTCATCGAGGTGGTCGACCGCATCAAGGACCTGTTGCCGTCGATCACCGACAACCTGCCGGCCGGCCTCGATGTCTCGGTGCTGACCGACCGCACCCAGACCATCCGTGCCGCGGTCAAGGACGTGCAGCACGAACTGCTGATCGCCATCGCCCTGGTGGTGATGGTCACCTTCGTCTTCCTGCGCCGCTTCAGTGCCACCCTCATTCCGTCGATTGCCGTACCGTTGTCGCTGATCGGCACCTTCGGCGTCATGTACCTGGCCGGTTTCTCGGTTAACAACCTGACGCTGATGGCCCTGACCATCGCCACCGGCTTCGTGGTCGACGATGCCATCGTCATGCTGGAGAACATCTCCCGACACATCGAGGAGGGCGAGACGCCCCTGCAAGCAGCGCTCAAGGGCGCGCGGCAGATCGGCTTCACGCTGGTGTCGCTGACGTTCTCGCTGATTGCGGTACTGATCCCGCTGCTGTTCATGGCCGATGTGGTCGGCCGCCTGTTCCGTGAGTTCGCCATCACCCTGGCAGTGGCCATCCTGATTTCCCTAGTGGTGTCGCTGACCCTCACGCCGATGATGTGCGCGCGCCTGCTCAAGCGTGAGCCCGCGCCTGAAGCGCAGGGCCGTTTCTACCGCGCCAGCGGCGCCTGGATCGACTGGCTGATCAGGCACTACGGCAATGCCCTGCAGTGGGTCCTCAAGCACCAGCCGCTGACCCTGCTGGTCGCCGTGGCCAGCCTGGCGCTCACCGTGTTCCTGTACCTGGTGGTGCCCAAGGGCTTCTTCCCGGTGCAGGACACCGGGGTGATCCAGGGCATTTCCGAAGCGCCGCAAGCCACCTCGTTCGCCGCCATGAGCGAGCGTCAGCAGGCCCTGAGCAAGGTGATCCTGCAGGATCCGGCGGTGCAGAGCCTGTCGTCCTACATCGGCGTCGATGGCGACAACGCCACGCTCAACAGCGGCCGTCTGCTGATCAACCTCAAGCCACATGGCGAACGTGATGTCAGCGCCAGTGAGGTGATCAGCCGTCTGCAGCCGCAACTCGACCGCCTGGTGGGCATCCGCCTGTTCATGCAGCCGGTGCAGGACCTGAGCATCGAGGACCGCGTCAGCCGTACCCAGTACCAGTTCAGCCTGTCCTCGCCGGATGCCGACCTGCTGGCGCAGTGGAGCGGCAAGCTGGTGCAGGCGCTGCAGCAGCGCCCGGAGCTGGCCGACGTGGCCAGCGACCTGCAGGACAAGGGCCTGCAGGTCTACCTGGTGATTGACCGCGACATGGCCAGCCGACTGGGCATCAGCGTGTCGCAGATCACCAACGCCCTGTACGACGCGTTCGGCCAACGGCAGATCTCCACCATCTACACCCAGGCCAGCCAGTACCGCGTGGTGCTGCAGTCGAAAGACGCGGCGGTCATTGGCCCGCAGGCGCTGGAGTCGGTCCATGTCAAGGCGAGCGATGGCGGCCAGGTGCGGCTGTCTGCCCTGGCGCGCATCGAGCAGCGCCAGGCGCAGCTGGCGATTTCCCACATCGGCCAGTTCCCGGCGGTGACCCTGTCGTTCAACCTGGCCCACGGCGCATCGCTGGGCAAGGCGGTGCAGGTGATCGAGCAAGTGCAACAGGACATCGGCATGCCGCTGGGCGTGCAGACCCGTTTCCAGGGTGCCGCCGAGGCGTTCCAGGCGTCGCTGTCGAGCACCCTGCTGCTGATTCTGGCGGCGGTGGTGACCATGTACATCGTGCTCGGCGTGCTGTACGAAAGCTACATCCACCCGGTGACCATCCTGTCCACCCTGCCTTCGGCAGCGGTTGGGGCCTTGCTGGCCTTGCTCATCAGCGGCAATGACCTGGGCATGATCGCCATCATCGGCATCATCCTGCTGATTGGCATCGTCAAGAAGAACGCGATCATGATGATCGACTTTGCCCTCGAGGCCGAGCGCCACCAGGGCATGAGCCCGCGCGATGCCATCTACCAGGCGGCACTGCTGCGCTTCCGGCCGATCCTGATGACCACCCTGGCCGCCCTGTTCGGCGCCGTGCCGCTGATGCTCGCTGGCGGCTCCGGTGCCGAGTTGCGCCAGCCGCTGGGCCTGGTGATGGTCGGCGGGTTGCTGGTCAGCCAAGTGCTGACGCTGTTCACCACACCGGTGATCTACCTGTACTTTGACCGCCTGGCCCGGCGCTGGCGCCCGGCCACTGACGCCAGGCAGGCCGAGGCATGAACCTGTCCGGCCCGTTCATCCGTCGCCCGGTGGCGACCATGCTGCTGAGCCTGGCGATCATGCTGCTGGGTGGGGTCAGCTTCGGCCTGCTGCCGGTGGCACCGCTGCCGCAGATGGACTTCCCGGTGATCGTGGTGACGGCCAACCTGCCCGGCGCCAGCCCCGAGGTCATGGCCTCCACCGTGGCCACGCCGCTGGAACGCAAGCTGGGCAGTATCGCTGGCGTGACCACCTTGACCAGCAGTTCCAACCAGGGCTCCACCCGGGTGATCATCGGCTTCGAGATCGGCCGTGACATCGACGGGGCGGCGCGCGAGGTGCAGGCCGCGATCAACGCTACCCGCAACCTGTTGCCCAGCGGCATGCGCAGCATGCCCACCTACAAGAAGGTCAACCCGTCGCAGGCGCCGATCATGGTGTTGTCGCTGACCTCCGAGGTGCTGCAGAAAGGCCAGCTGTACGACCTGGCCGACACCATCCTGGCACAAAGCCTGGCCCAGGTGCCGGGGGTAGGGGAGGTGCAGATCGGCGGCAGCTCGCTGCCGGCGGTGCGTATCGCCGTCGAGCCGCAGTTGCTCAACCAGTATGGCCTGTCGCTGGACGAGGTGCGCACGGCGGTGGCCAATGCCAACCAGCGCCGGCCCATGGGCTTTGTCGAGGATGCCGGGCGTAACTGGCAGGTGCGTGCCAACGACCAGCTGGAAAGCGCCAGTGACTACGAGCCGGTGGTGATCCGCCAGCAGAACGGCACCATCCTGCGCCTTTCCGACGTGGCGACCATTACCGATGGTGTCGAGAACCGCTACAACAGCGGTTTCTTCAATGACCAGAGTGCCGTCCTGCTGGTGGTCAACCGCCAGAGCGGCGCCAACATCATCGAGACCGTCGACCAGATCAAGGCGCAACTGCCAGCCCTGCAGTCATTGTTGCCGGCCAGCGTGCAACTGAACGTGGCCATGGACCGCTCGCCGGTGATCAAGGCCACCCTGAAGGAAGCCGAGCACACCCTGCTGATCGCGGTGGTGCTGGTGATCCTGGTGGTCTACCTGTTCCTGGGCAGCCTGCGCGCCTCGCTGATCCCCAGCCTGGCCGTGCCGGTGTCGCTGGTGGGCACCTTCGCGGTCATGTACCTGTGTGGCTTCTCGCTCAACAACCTGTCGCTGATGGCGCTGATCCTGGCCACCGGCCTGGTGGTGGACGATGCCATCGTGGTGCTGGAAAACATCTCCCGGCATATCGAGGATGGCCAGCCGCCGCTGAAGGCGGCCTACCTCGGTGCCAGGGAGGTGGGCTTCACCTTGCTGTCGATGAACGTGTCGCTGGTGGCGGTGTTCGTGTCCATCCTGTTCATGGGTGGCATCGTGCGCAACCTGTTCCAGGAGTTCTCGGTCACCCTGGCGGCGGCGATCATCGTGTCGCTGGTGGTTTCGCTGACCCTCACGCCGATGCTGTGTGCCCGTTGGTTGAAACCGCACCGGGCCGAGCAGACCCGCCTGCAGCGCTGGAGCGACAAGCTGCACCGGAACATGGTCGAGGCCTATGACCGCAGCCTGGGCTGGGCCCTGCGGCACAAGCGCCTGACCCTGGTCAGCCTGCTGGCGACCATCGGCATCAATATCGCCCTGTACGTGGTGGTCCCCAAGACCCTGATGCCGCAGCAGGACACTGGCCAGCTGATGGGCTTCATCCGGGGTGACGACGGGTTGTCGTTCAGCGTGATGCAACCGAAGATGGAAATCTACCGCCGTGCCTTGCTCGCCGACCCGGCAGTGCAGAGCGTTGCCGGCTTCATCGGCGGCAACAGCGGCACGAACAACGCCTTCGTGCTGGTGCGCCTGAAACCGATTCACGAGCGCAAGCTCGATGCGCAAAAGGTGATCGAACGCCTGCGCAAAGAGATGCCCAAGGTGCCAGGCGGGCGCCTGTTCCTGATGGCCGACCAGGACCTGCAACTGGGCGGCGGCGGCCGTGACCAGACCTCGTCGCAGTACCTGTACACCCTGCAGAGTGGCGACCTGGCGGCGTTGCGCGAATGGTTTCCGAAAGTGGTCGCGGCACTGCGTGCGCTGCCGCAGCTGACCGCCATCGATGCCCGCGACGGGGCCGGGACCCAGCAGGTGACCCTGGTGGTCGACCGTGACCAGGCCAAGCGCCTGGGGATCGACATGGACATGGTCACCACGGTGCTCAACAACGCCTACAGCCAACGGCAGATCTCCACCATCTACGACAGCCTCAACCAGTACCAGGTGGTGCTGGAGATCAACCCGAAATACGCCTGGGACCCGAGCACGCTGGAACAGGTGCAGGTAATCACCGCTGATGGCGCCCGCGTTCCGCTGTCGACCATCGCCCATTACGAGAACAGCCTGGCCAACGACCGGGTCAGCCATGAAGGGCAATTCGCGGCCGAAAACATCGCCTTCGACATCGCCGAAGGCTACAGCCCCGACCAGGCCATGGCGGCGCTGGAGCGCGCAGTGGCCAAGCTGGGCCTGCCGGAGGAAGTGATTGCCAGGCTCGGTGGCAGTGCCGACGCCTTTGCCAAGACCCAGCAAGGCCAGCCGCTGATGATCCTGGGCGCGCTGGTGCTGGTGTACCTGGTGCTGGGCATCCTCTATGAAAGCTACATCCACCCGTTGACCATTCTGTCCACGTTGCCCTCGGCCGGCGTTGGCGCCTTGCTGGCGCTGTACCTCACTGGCGGCGAATTCAGCCTGATCTCGCTGCTCGGGTTGTTCCTGCTGATCGGCGTGGTGAAGAAAAACGCCATCCTGATGATCGACCTGGCCCTGCAACTGGAACGTCATCAGGGCCTGTCACCGGAGGAGTCGATCCGCCGTGCCTGCCTGCTGCGTCTGCGGCCGATCCTGATGACCACCCTGGCGGCGATTCTTGGCGCCTTGCCGCTGCTGCTGAGCCGCGCCGAAGGTGCGGAAATGCGCCAGCCGCTGGGCCTGACCATCATCGGAGGGCTGGTGTTCAGCCAGGTCCTCACCCTTTACACGACGCCGGTGGTGTACCTGTACCTGGACCGCCTGCGTCACCGTTTCAACCGTTGGCGCGGCGTGCGCACCGACGCCGCCCTGGATACCCCGCTATGAATTTTGCCCAGACCCCGCTTCACCGAACCCTGCAGGTGCTGGCCCGTGCGCGTGGCTCACGCCTGCTCGGTGCCGGGTTGTGCGTGGCCTTGCTCAGTGCCTGCACCCTGAGCCCGGATTATCATCGCCCTGAGACGAGTGGCACGGCGCAATTCAAACACGCCGCAGGCTGGACCCAGGCCACGCCGTCCGATGCCATTGCCCGCGGGGCCTGGTGGGAAATCTACGGCGATACCGGGCTCAATGCGCTGGTCGAGGAACTGAACCGCAGCAACCAGACCGTGGCGCAATCCGAAGCCCAGTATCGCCAGGCCCAGGCGCTGGTGCGCAGCAGCCGCGCGGCACTGTTCCCCAGCCTCGACCTGAGTGTTGGCAAGAACCGCTCGGCCCAGGGCACCGGCAGTTCCAGTTCCAGCCTGTCCAATAACAGCAGCGGCATTCGCAATACCTACAATGCCCAGCTCGGCGTCAGCTGGGAAATCGACCTGTGGGGCAAGCTGCGCGAAACCCTCGATGCCAACCAGGCCAGTGCCGAAGCCAGCCTGGCCGACCTGGCCGCGATCCGCCTCAGCCAGCAGTCGGAACTGGTGCAGAACTACCTGCAACTGCGGGTGATCGACGAGCAGAAGCGCCTGCTGGAAGCCACCGTGGCGGCCTATGAGCGCTCGCTGCGGATGACCCAGAACCAGTACCGCGCGGGCGTTGCCGGCCCGGATGCGGTGGCCCAGGCGCGTACCCAGCTGAAAACCACTCAGGCCGACCTGATCGACCTGGCCTGGCAGCGTGCGCAATTCGAGAACGCCATTGCCGTGTTGCTGGGCAAGACGCCGGCCGAGTTCGCCCTGGCCGACAGCAAGCGCATACCGGCGCTGCCGCAGGTACCGGTGTCGCTGCCTTCGCAGTTGCTCGAACGGCGCCCGGACATCGCCGCCGCCGAACGCAATGTGATGGCTGCCAACGCCAGCATCGGTGTAGCACGGGCGGCGTACTTCCCGGACCTCAGCCTGAGCATGAGTGGCGGCTATTCCAGCAGCAGTTTCAACAACTGGATCGAACTGCCCAACCGCTACTGGTCGGTGGGCCCGCAGCTGGCGCTGACCCTGTTCGACGCCGGCAAGCGCAGCGCCGAAGTGGACCGCACCGTGGCGGTGTATGACCAGACGGTGGCGCAGTACCGCCAGACCGTGCTTGATGGCTTCAAGGAAGTGGAGAACCTGCTGGTGCAGTTGAAGGTGTATGGCGATGAGGCAGTGGTGCGCCAGGAAGCGCTGGAGGCTGCGCGCGAGTCGCTGCGCCTGACCGAAAACCAGTACCGTGCGGGGCTGATCGGCTACCTCGATGTGGTCAATGTGCAGACTACCGCGCTGAGCAACGAGCGCAGTGTGCTGAACCTGCTGCAAGGGCGCCTGGTCGCCAGCGTACAGCTGATTGCCGCGCTGGGCGGCGGCTGGGACGCCGGGCAGGCATTCGCCGGGCAGGCATTCGCCGGGCAGGACTGACCTGCCTGGCGAGCGCAAGGCACAAAAACCCCGTGCGTTTCGCCTAAGCTTGAGTACAATCGTCAGCTTTTTCGGGCCTGGGCCCGCCCCCTGGAACTTCCAATGCTGACCGGTAGCTACTCCTCTTCGCTGGTGTTGATTTCGCTGTGCGTGGCGATCCTGGCGTCCTATACCGCGCTTGACCTGACCGGCCGCATCGCCACGGCAAAGGGCCGCGCTGCGTTGTTGTGGATGGGGGGTGGCGCACTGGCCATGGGAATCGGTGTATGGTCGATGCACTTCATCGGCATGCTCGCCTTCAGCCTGCCCATCGACCTGGGCTATGACCTGGCCCTGACCGCCTTTTCGCTGCTGATCGCGGTACTGTCCTCAGGGTTTGCCTTGTGGCTGGTCAGCCAGCCGAGCCTGCCGTGGCTGCAGTTGGTGTTTGGCGCCTTGATCATGGGCGCCGGCATCGCCTGCATGCACTACACCGGCATGGCGGCGCTGCGCATGCTGCCAGGCATCGACTACGACCCGACACTGTTCGGCGCCTCGTTGCTGATTGCCGTGGGCGCCTCGGCGGCGGCCTTGTGGATTGCCTTCCGCCTGCGCACGCACACCCCCTACGTGCGGCAGATCCGCGGCCTGGCGGCGGTGGTGATGGGGTTTGCCATCGTCGGCATGCACTACACCGGCATGGCTGCGGCGAATTTTCCCGAGGGCAGCTTCTGCGGCGCGCTGGCGGCCGGGGGCTTGCAGGGCGATGGTCTGGTCTACCTGGTGCTGATCACCACCCTGGCGGTGCTGGCCGTGGCCTTGCTCACCTCGGTGCTGGATGCCCGCCTGGAGGCGCGCACTGCCGAACTGGCCCGGTCGCTGACCCTGGCCAACCAGGAACTCACCCAGCTGGCGCTGCACGACACCCTCACCGACCTGCCCAACCGCACCCTGCTGGCCGACCGTATCGAGCAAGCCATCGCCAAGGTGGCGGAGCAGGGCGGCTGCTTTGCCCTGATGTTCATCGACCTGGATGGCTTCAAACCGGTCAATGATGCCTTCGGCCACCACATCGGCGACCTGCTGCTCAAGGCCGTGGCGGCCCGCCTGCGCGGTCACCTGCACAGCCAGGATACGCTGGCGCGCATCGGCGGCGACGAATTCGTGCTGCTGGTGGAGTTGCAGGAGCCGAACGATGCCGTGGACGTGGCGGTGAAGCAGGTCAACCTGGTATCACGGCCGTTCCGCGTGGCCGAGCATGACCTGCAACTGTCGGCGAGCCTGGGTATTGTCCTGTACCCGGGCAATGGCCAGGACCAGCACGAGCTGCTGCGTAATGCCGACGCCGCCATGTACCACGTCAAAAGCGCTGGCAAGAACGGCTACAGCTTCTTCGACGTGTCGATGAACAGCAATGCCCGCCAGCAACTGCAGCTTGTGCAGGACCTGCGCCAGGCGCTGGAGCAGCGCCAGTTCCGCCTGCATTATCAGCCCAAGTTCGACGCCCAGGCGTGCCAGCCGATCGGTGCCGAGGCCTTGCTGCGCTGGGAGCATCCGCAGCAGGGCCTGCTGCTGCCCGATCGCTTCATTGGCCTGGCGGAAAAGACCGGCCTGATCATTCCTATCGGTGAGTGGGTGTTGATCGAGGCCTGCCGCCAGATGCGCCAATGGCTGGATCAGGGGTACCAGGACTGGCGAATGGCGGTGAACCTGTCGGCCATCCAGTTCTGCCATGCCGGGTTGGTCGAAAGCGTGGCCCGGGCGTTGCAGCAGAGCGGCCTTCCAGCCAATTGCCTGACCCTGGAAATCACCGAAACCACCGCCATGCACGACGCCGATGCCAGCCTGACAGTGTTGCAACGCCTGTCCGACATGGGTGTGGATCTGTCCATCGACGACTTTGGTACCGGCTATTCCAGCCTGATGTATCTCAAGCGCCTGCCGGCCAACGAGCTGAAGATCGACCGCGGTTTCGTGCGCGACCTGGAGCAGGACAGCGATGATGCGGCCATCGTTTCGGCGATCGTGGCGCTGGGCCAGGCGCTGGGCCTGCGTATCGTTGCCGAAGGGGTGGAAACCGACAAGCAGCAGGCCTTCCTGACCCGCCTGGGTTGTGATTCGTTGCAGGGCTACCTGCTGGGCCAGCCAGTGCCGGCTGAACAGTTCATGGGCAAGTTGCAGGCCATGCGTCAGGACAATGCGGCAGTGGGTTAGACCGCATCACGCAGGGGGATGGCAGGGATGAAGGCATCCATTTCCGCTTCGACGGCTTCGATGATGCGCTCCACGTCCGCGGCAGCCATGATCGCCGCGCAGGGGATGCCGGCAATGGCCAGCAGGGTTTCGCCGGTGGCGCGGTCGAACAACCGCGCGACCATGCTGCGCGGCGCATCCATGCTGGCTTCGAAGCCCAGCGGGTGGAAATGCCAACGCATCACCTGGCAGGCGTTGGGGAACGTCATCTTGTTCATGCCAGCCTCCTTGTCCTTGCCTGGACGTGGTGAGCGGGTGGCCATCATGCTATGGCCGCCGGGAAGGTAACCATAGCACCTGTCACGGGTGATTCTCGCTGGCAAATGCGACAAAAGTACTAATGCATGATGGCGGTCACATCCTTGGCCACGCCATCGCCCTCCGCGTGCCGCTCAGGCAAGCCTCTTCCCGGCGGGATAGCGTCAGTTGGGCCTGGGGTCGCCCGCCGTTGCATCGGTGTCAGGTGACGGGTTTTTTCGGACGAACGGTGCGGTTAACCCAGCAACCCTGCGGCGATGTTGATGGTGAAACCGAGAATCGCGGTATTGAAAACGAAGCCCACCACTGAATGCGCCAGTACCACCTTGCGCAGGCCGCGCCCGGCGACGCCGACATCCGAGGTTTGCACCGCCATGCTGATGGTGAACGAGAAGTAGTGGAAATCCCAGTAATCCGGGTGGCGTTCGCCGTCGGCGAAACGCAGCGCGGGTTCATGGTTTTGCGCTGTGTAGAACAGCCGCGCGTAATGCAGGCTGAAAATGCAGCCGATCAACAGCCAGGAACCGGCCACGGTCAGGCCCGTGTAGAGGTAGTGCAGGGCCAACGCTGTGCCTTGCAGGCCGCGGCTGGAGACCAACTGCAGGGTGACGGCGGCGAGGCTGGCAATGGCGGCGATGCACACCGTCAGCAGGACCAGGCCGGCGTTCTCGTCTTCGACGCGGGCGACCTTGTGTACTTTCGCCGGGGTGGCGGTCCAGGTCAGGTAGAACACCAGCAGCAGGTACAGCCAGACACCCAGGTTCCACCCGGCGAGGATGTGCTGAACGGTGTCGTCTGCAGGAATCAGCCACGCCCCGAGCAGGCCGACCAAGGTAGCGGCAGTCAGGCGCGGGTGGGTGTGGGTCAGGCGGTGGAAAGCCATGTGGCCTCTCTGGCTAAGGGTGTGGCTACTACTCTAGACGGTCACGGGGCACGGCTGTGTGGCCTGATGTTTCTTTGATGTCGCCCATCGCACGGCATTGCAACTCTCAGTACACTGCACGCTCCAATCCCAACATCCCCAACATCCGTTGAACTCGAGGTTTTTGCATGACGCTCAGTCCTTTGGCAGGCAAGCCGGCTCCGACCAGCGTGCTGGTCGATATTCCACGACTGCTCACCGCCTACTACACCGGCCGCCCCGATGCGGCCGTGGCGGCCCAGCGGGTGGCCTTCGGCACCTCGGGGCACCGGGGCACTTCACTTGAGTTGAGCTTCAACGAATACCACGTCCTGGCCATCACCCAGGCCATCTGCCTGTATCGCGAAGAGAAGGGGATCGACGGTCCGCTGTTCATCGGCGCCGACACCCACGCCCTGTCGGCACCGGCCACCGCCAGCGCCCTGGAAGTGCTGGCGGCCAATGGTGTGCAGGTGATGCTGTCCAAGGACGATGAATACACGCCCACCCCGGCCGTGTCCCACGCCATCCTTTGCCATAACCGTGGCCGCGTGCAGGGCCTGGCCGATGGCATCGTCATCACCCCGTCGCACAACCCGCCGCAAAGCGGTGGCTTCAAGTACAACCCACCCAATGGCGGCCCGGCCGACAGCGACGTGACCAAGTGGATCGAGGCCAAGGCCAACGAACTGCTGGCGGCGAACCTGGCGGGGGTCAAGCGCATGCCGCATGCGCAGGCGCTGCAGGCAGCCACTACCCAGCGCCACGACTACGTCAGCAGCTACGTGGCCGACCTGGAAAACGTCATCGACTTCGACGTCATTCGTGGCGCCAGGCTGCGCCTGGGTGTCGACCCGCTGGGCGGGGCCGGGGTTCGTTACTGGTCGGCGATTGCCGAGCGCTACCAACTGGACCTGGAAGTGGTGAATACCGAGGTCGACCCGACCTTCCGCTTCATGAGCGTCGACTGGGACGGCCAGATCCGCATGGACCCGTCCTCGCCGTACGCCATGCAAGGCCTGATCGGCCTGCGTGAGCGCTTCGACGTGGCGTTCGCCTGCGACCCCGACCATGACCGCCACGGCATCGTCACCCCGGATGGCCTGCTGCAGCCGAACAATTACCTGGCCGTGGCCATCGACTACCTGTACCGCCACCGCCCGCAATGGCGCAGTGATGCCGCAGTGGGCAAGACGGTGGTGTCCAGTGGCCTGATCGACCGGGTTACCCAGCGCCTGGGCCGTGAGCTGTACGAAGTGCCGGTGGGCTTCAAGTTCTTTGCCCAAGGGCTGTTCGACGGTTCGCTCGGCTTTGGTGGCGAGGAGAGTGCAGGGGCTTCGTTCCTGCGCCGCGATGGCTCGGTCTGGGCCACTGACAAGGACGGCCTGATCCCGGCCTTGCTGGCTGCCGAGATGACTGCCCGCACCGGGCGCAACCCGAGCCAGGCCTACGCCGACCTCACCGCGGCGCTGGGCAAGCCATTCGCCACGCGGGTCGAAGCCAAGGCCGATGCCCGGCAGAAAGCGCTGCTGAGCAAGCTGGCGCCTGAGCAGGTGAAGTCGACCGAACTGGCCGGTGAGCCGATCGTGCAGATCCTCAGCCACGCGCCAGGCAATGGCCAGGCGATCGGCGGGCTGAAGGTGATGACCGCCAATGGCTGGTTCGCCGCGCGGCCGTCGGGCACCGAGGACATCTACAAGATCTACGCCGAAAGCTTCATCGACGAGGCACACCTGCAGCGCCTGGTGCAGGAAGCGCAGGTGTTGGTGGACGCGGCGATCGCCTGATCCGGGCAAGTGCAAGCCGTGCAGGAGCGGCCTGGTGTCGTGATGGGCTGCGCAGCCCATCGCGACGCCAGGCCGCTCCTGCAATCGACCGCGTAAAACCGGTCAGACGGTGTCGGGCACCACGGCGATCACGTCGATCTCCATCAGCCACTCGGCCTGGGCCAACCCGGCGACCACCAGCCCGGTGGAAATCGGGAACACCCCCTTCAACCATTTACCCACTTCCTTGTATACCGGCTCGCGGAAGCGCGGGTCGGTGATGTAGGTGGTGGTCTTGACGATGTGCGACAGGTCCGAGCCGGCCTCTTCGAGCAGTTGCTTGACGTTTTTCATCGCCTGTTCGGCCTGCGCCCGCGGGTCGCCCAGGCCCACCAGGTTGCCTTCGAAGTCGGTGCCGACCTGGCCGCGCACATAGATGGTATTACCGGCACGCACCGCCTGGCACAAGTCGTTGTCCAGGGTCTGGTTGGGGTAGGTGGCCTTGGTGTTGAACATGCGGATGCGAGTATGGGTAGGCATCAGTGGGCTCCGAGGGTGCTGACGTTGCTGATCCGGGTTGGTTGCTGCTCATCCGCGGCGCGTTGCTGGCGGTCGCGGTAGGCGGTATAGGTGCGTTGCGTGGCGATGTGGCCGGCGACGTGCTTGGCGTCGTGCCACACGCCCCAGATGAACGATGAGCCACGCCGCGACAGCCACGGCAGGCCAAGGAAGTAGATGCCCGGCTCGCGGGCTACGCCGCGCTGGTGCTGGGGTTTGCCGTTGGCGTCGAAGGTGTCGACCTGTAGCCAGCTGAAATCCACGCTGTAGCCGGTGGCCCAGATGATGCTGGTGACACCGGCCTCAGCCAGGTCCAGTTGCAGCAGCGGGTTGCGCATGCATTCCGGATCGGCCAGGCGTTTACGGGCTTCGGGCTCTTCCGGCAGGTCAAGGCCGTTGCGCTGGATGTAGGCATCAGCGGCATCCAGCAGGGCCAGGTAGTTCTCGTCGCCGCGGTTGATGTTCTCCACCAGGTTGTCCTGGAAGCGTGCCACTCCGTTGTCGAACGACTGGGTCAGGCCGACCAGGGTCATGCCCTGGTGGGCGAGGGCGCGGAAGTCCACGGTGTGGCCGCCACGGGCACCGCTAACGGCAATGGTCACGTGCTCGCGGCCGGGCTTGGCGACTTCCGCATCCCACTCACCCAGCACCCCCAGCCACCAGCAGAAGTCACGGTTGCGGTAGGCGCGTGGCGGGCGGTCGTGGGCACCGACCGACAGGTATACCTGGCGCCCGGCACGCATCAGTTCCTCGGCGATCTGGACACCCGAGGAGCCGGCGCCCACTACCAGTACAGCCCCTGCAGGCAGTTGTGCGGGGTTGTAGTAGGCCGCCGAATGGATCTGGTGCAGGTTGCTGTCTTGCGGCGCAATGGCCGGAATCACCGGTTTCTGGAACGGGCCGGTGGCAGCGACGACGCGGTTGGCGCGGATCACGCCTTCATTGGTTTCGATGGTGAAGCCGGGACGGTCGCTGTTGCGCACGACCTTCTTCACTTCGATGCCGGTGCGTACTGGCAGGTTGTACTTGCGTACGTACTGCTCGAAGTAGTCGGCGACCTGGTCCTTGCCGGCAAAGGCATCGGCGTCGAGGTCGAATTCCAGCCCCGGGAAGCGGTCGTGCCAGGCCGGGCCGTTGGCCACCAGCGAGTCCCAGCGGCCGCTGCGCCAGGCCTCGGCGATACGCTTGCGCTCCAGCACCAGGTGTGGCACGCCAAGCTTGCTCAGGTGTTCGCTCATGGCCACGCCGGCCTGGCCGGCGCCGACCACGAGGGTGTCGATTTCGAGATTGTTCAGTGTCATGTCCGAGCCCTTGTTCAGGCGGTTTTTGTCAGGTCGGTTTGGCGGACCGCCGTTACCTGGGGCCAGACTAGGGATGCCGTGGAAACGGCGAAAATAGTATTTAGCTTGGGCTTGCCGATAAAACGGCGAAGGCCCCGATTCCTGTGGCTTGCAGGGCTGAGTGCAGCAGCATTTGCGAGGATTCGGCGGGGCTTGGCCTGGCCTTAGTTTTTTCCTCTGCAAGGCCTCGGAAAAAGGTGGTTTCGTCTGCCGGAAGGTTCCACCCAGAATGCCCCGTATCGCACAGCACAACAGGAACCATGACATGACTTTTTCCATCATCGGCCGCTGTCAGGAAACCGGGCAGCTCGGTATCGCCATCAGCTCGTCGAGCATCGCGGTGGGCGCCCGCTGCCCGTGGGTGCGGGCCGGCGTCGGCGCGGTGGCCACGCAGAACATCACCTTGCCGGCGCTCGGGCCGCAGATTCTCGATGTCCTGGAACAGGGCCAGTTGCCGCCTGCCGCGGCGCTGGACAGGGTGCTGAGTGCCAATGGCTGGAGCGAATACCGCCAGGTCACGGTGATCGACAGCCGTGGCCAGGTCGCGCTGTTCACCGGCAAGGAGGCCCTGGGCACGCACCATGCCGTGGCCGGTGAGCAATGCGCGGCAGCCGGCAACCTGCTGGCCTCGCCCCAGGTGATCGAGGCGATGGTGCAGGCTTTCGAACAGGCTGCGGGGCACCTGGCCGATCGCCTGCTGGCGGCCATGCAGGCAGCGATGGCCGCGGGTGGCGAGGCCGGGCCGGTGCATTCGGCGGCGTTGAAGATTGCCGGCGAACTGACCTGGCCGCTGGTGGACCTGCGGGTGGACTGGGCCGACGCTGACCCGATCGGCGCACTCGAGGGCCTGTGGCAGGCGTACCGGCCGCAGATGCAGGACTATGTCACCCGCGCGCTGAACCCGACTGCGGCGCCAAGCTATGGAGTACCGGGCGATGAGTGAAGATGCCAGCCGCGTGCTGCTGGCCCGGTTGATCGGCTTTGCCACGGTCAGCCGCGATTCCAACCTGGCGCTGATCGGTTTCATCCGCGATTACCTGGCCGGGCTGGGCGTGGAAAGCGAACTGTTCCATAACCCGGAGGGCACCAAGGCCAACCTGTTCGCCACCATCGGGCCCAGGGATGTTGGCGGCATAGTGCTGTCCGGGCATACCGATGTGGTGCCGGTAGACGGCCAGGCCTGGAGCGTCGAACCGTTTGCCCTGAGCGAGCGCGATGGCCGTCTGTATGGCCGCGGCACTGCCGACATGAAGGGCTTCATCGCCTCGGTCCTGGCGGCTGTGCCTGCGTTGCTTGCGCAGCCGTTGCGCCTGCCGGTGCACCTGGCGTTTTCCTATGACGAGGAAGTCGGCTGCCTGGGCGTGCGCTCGATGCTGGCCGCCCTTGAGCAGCGCCCGCACAAGCCTCGGCTGTGCCTGATTGGCGAACCCACCGAACTCAAGCCGGTACTCGGGCACAAGGGCAAGCTGGCGATGCGCTGCCAGGTGCAAGGTGCGGCTTGTCACTCGGCCTATGCGCCGTACGGGGTGAATGCCATCGAATTTGCGGCGAAGCTGATCGGCAAGCTCGGGGAAATCGGTGAGGCCCTGGCCTTGCCGGAACATCACGACGCGCGCTTCGATCCACCGTTCTCTACGGTGCAGACCGGTGTGATCAAAGGGGGCAGGGCGCTGAACATCGTGCCGGCAGAGTGCGAGTTCGATTTCGAAGTACGCGCATTGCCAGGCTTCGCCGCGCAGGCAGTGGCCGACCAGTTGCAGACCTATGCCGAGGCCGAGCTGCTACCACGCATGCGCAAGGTCGACGCGGCCAGCGCCATACGCCTGCAACCGTTGAGTGCCTATCCGGGGCTGGCGACCCCGGCAGACAGTGAGGCGGCGCAGTGGGTGGCGTTGCTGAGCGGCTCGGAGGCGTTCGCTACGGTGGCGTTTGGCACCGAAGGCGGGTTGTTCGACCAGGCGGGCATCCCCACCGTGGTGTGCGGCCCCGGGAGCATGGAGCAGGGGCATAAGCCGGACGAGTTTGTCAGTGTCGAACAGTTGCAGGGCTGTGATGCCATGCTGTCGAGGCTGGTGGATTACCTCAGGCAGCACTGAGCGGGCTGGCCGCGAATGAGCCGCACCGCGGCCCATGCACCTCAGAAGGTGGCCTTGACCTGCAGGCCAAGCACCAGCGCGTTGTCGATGGCTTTCCCGGAGAATGCCCCTGGCTCGATGATGTACTGCAGGTCCGGGCGCAGGTTCAGCCACGGCGTGGCCTGGTAGCCATAGCTCAGCTCGATCAGCTGCTCGGCGCTGTCGATATCGGGGAACGGCTGGCCAGCGTTGTAGGCGGCATCCTCCAGTACGTCGCGGCTACGCGGGTTGGGTACGGCGCGGCCATAACCCAGCGCCACGGTATCCTTCGGGCGCCCCTCGAACGGCTGGTACAGCACCACGCCGGCACCATACCAGCGGGTGAACGGCGAGGCGGCCTTGCTCGATGCCGAGTACTGGCCGAAGGCATGCAGGCTGCGGCCCGGCGAGCGTTGGTCATTCCACAGCGCCTGGTCGACCAGCAGGTAGTGGCCGCCACGGCCCGACACCTGTTCATCGCTGCCGATGCGCTTCACATCGGAGCTGTCGTAGTAGTAGCCCAGCTTGTACTCGCCCGGCAGCTCGTCCTGCAGCCTGTATACCAGCTCGACCGGTACCACGGTGCCAGTGGTGTGCTTGGGCCCCAGGTGCCAGGCCCGGCTGGCGTTGCCGTTGCTCTCGGGGTCGACATTGAAGGCTGCCACGCGCAGTTGCCAGGCTGGTGACAGGTCGTATTTCACCCGTACGCCCAAGTGCGCATTGGGGTAGTTGGTCCAGCCACTGCCGCCGGACATGTTCAGCGGGTGGCCGCAGAAACCGGCATTCATGAAGTTGCACAGGATGCCGCTGTCCAGGCCGCCGAGGTCGTTGCCCATGGCCATGTAGCCGAGCTTGACGTTCAGCGCCGGGGTGAACAGGGTGCGCTCGTAACTCAGTTCGGTCAGCCGGGTATAGAGGCCACCGTAGTTTTCCTGGATCGGCAGGCGGTTGCCCACCAAATCTTCCGAGGCACTGTTGCCGCGGCGGTCGTTGACGGTCAGCTGGACTTTCCCGCCGTTGTCCAGGCCATACAGCTTCGACAGGTCGAACTGCACGCCCAGTTTCAGGTTTTGCGAATAGCGTGCCGAGCGGTGCAGGCCGCCATGGGCGTTGTAGGCGGTTTCGCCACTGTAGTCGCCTGTGAACTTGACGCCGTCTGCTTCCAGCTGCTTGCGCAGGCCGCCCCAGTCGCCGGTAAGCGTGCTGCGGGTAGTCAGGTCGGCGTCGGCCAGGGCGGTGGTGCTGGCCAGGGCCAGCAGCAGGGTGGGGGTGATGCGGGGTACGCGGGGCATTGCTGAATCTCGGTGTGTGTTGCGGGGGAATTCGCAAGCAAGCCCGCGTCCCACGAAGGCCACTGGTGGCCCTGTGGGAGCGGGCGTGCCCGCGAAGCAGGCGACGCGGTGTTACGGCAGAGCGTAAGCCATCACGTAGTCGCCACGGTCAGTCGACTGGCGCGCGCCGCCAGCAGTGACCACCACGTATTGCTTGCCGGTTTTCGGCGAGACATAGGTCATCGGGCCGCCCTGGCTGCCCACGGGCAGGCGGGCCTTCCAGATCTCGTTGCCGTTGCTGCTGTCATAGGCACGCAGGTAGAAGTCCTGGGTGCCGGCGATGAACACCAGGCCACCTTGGGTCGACAGGGTGCCGCCGAGGGTTGGCAGGCCGATCTTGATCGGCAGGTGCATGCGGATGCCGAGCGGGCCGGTGTCTTCGACGGTACCGACCGGCACCTGCCAGGCCACCTGGCGGGTTTTCATGTCGATGGCGGTCAGGGTGCCGAATGGTGGCGCCTGGCACGGAATACCGGCTACCGAGAGGAAGCGGTTCTTGTTTACCGCATACGGGGTGCCCTTGAGCGGTACGGCGCCCATGCCGGTGTTCAGGGCCTCGCCGCCGGAGGCCGCACCGCCCTTGTTCTGCGACGGGATCATCTGGATCCACAGGCCCAGGCGCATGTCATTGACGAAGATGAAACCATGCACCGGGTCGGTGGAGATGCTGCCCCAGTTCATGCCGCCCAGCGAGCCCGGGAAGCTCAGCGCCAGGTCGGTGCCGGGTGCGGTGTACAGGCCGTCATAACGCATCTTCTTGAAGTCGATACGGCACAGCAGCTGGTCGTACGGGGTGGCGCCCCACATGTCGGACTCGGTCAGGGTCTGTGCGCCGATCTGCGGCATGCCCACCGACTTCGGCTGGGTCGGGGAATAGGGTTCGTTGGGAATGTTGCCGGGCTTGACCGGCACTTCCTCGACCTGGGTCAGCGGCTTGCCGGTGGCGCGGTCGAGCACGTAGATCTGCCCGGCCTTGGTGCCGATCACCACCGCCGGTACCGACTGGCCGTCGTCCCTGGTGAAGTCGATCAGGCTCGGCTGCATCGGCAGGTCGAAGTCCCACAGGTCGTTGTGCACGGTCTGGAACACCCACTTCTGGTTGCCGGTGGTGGCGTCCAGGGCCAGCACCGAAGCGCCGTAGGTGTGGTCCAGCCGGGTGCGTTCGACGCCGTAGATATCGGTGGACGACGAGCCCATCGGCAGGAATACGGTGTTCATCGCCGGGTCGTAGGACATCGGTGCCCAGCTGTTCGGGGTGCTGCGCACGTAGGTCTTGTCGCCCTGTGGCGCCTGCCGGTCTTGCGGGTTGCCCGGGTCGAAGGCCCAGCGCATTTCACCGCTGAACACGTCGAAACCACGGATCACGCCGCCAGGCATGTCGGTCTGCACGTTGTCGGCGATACGCCCGCCGACCACCACCGTGGTGCCGGCCATCAGCGGGGCCGAGGACAGCTGGTAGTAGGAGTCCGGTACGTTGCCCAGGCCGGCCAGCAGGTTGACCTGGCCGTTGTTGCCGAAGCCCTGGCAGAACTCGCCGGTGTCGGCGTCGACGGCAATCAGGCGGCCATCAATGGTGTTGGTCAGCAGGCGACGCTGGCAGTTGGCACCGGCCGGCACGCTACCGACGGTGACCGGCGTGCTGTTCGGCTGGGTTGGCTGGGCGATTGGCGCGCTGGCGTCGAAATAGGCCATGCCACGGCAGCGCTGCCACACCTTGGACTGGGCGTTGATCGGGTTTTTCCACAGTTCCTTGCCGGAGTCGGCGTCAAGCGCGATCAGGTTGTTGTGCGGGGTGCAGATGAACACCTTGTTGCCCACCTGCAGCGGCGTCAGCTGGTCCTCCGCACCGTTGCCGTCGCTGATGGCCACGTCACCGGTGTGGTAGGTCCAGGCCACCTGGAGCTTGTTGACGTTGTCGCGATTGATCTGGTCCAGCGCGGCGAAGCGGCTGCCGCCTTCGGTATTGCCGTAGTGGGCCCAGTCCTTCTGCTGCTTGCCGGCCTCGACCGGGGTCATGCCCGGGCCTTTGCCGGCAGGGGCGACAGTGGGGTGGGCAACGAACATGTTGCCGACGGCGACGACCAGCGCCACGGCCATGACCGCGGCCACGCCATAGGCACCACGGCCGCTGCTGGCGCCGCTGGCACGCGCCAGCAGCGGGTAGACCAGCGCCACCACCAGGCCGATGGCGCCGAACATGAACAGGCGCGAGAACAGCGGCCAGAACACCAGGCCAACGTCGACCAGTGCCCAGATCGCGGTACCTAGCAGGAACGCCGCGTACAGCCAGGCGCCAGCCGGCTTGCGACGGGCGATGAGAACACCGGCGATGGCCATGGCCAGGCCGCCGACCAGGAAGTACCAGGAACCGCCCAGGCCGGCCAGCTTGACGCCGCCCGCCGCCAGGAGGAGGCCAAGCAGGGCGATGATCACGCCCAGGCCGACCAGGATGATGTGTGTAGCGCCGGAAGCGCGCGGTATTGCTTTCATGCCAGGGATCTCAGCAGGTGGAATACGCGCAGTTTAAACGCTTAGCTTGCTAATTAACAAGTTGGTACATAATTTTGTGAGGCTGATTGTCGCAGGGTAGAACGAGCCCGAATGCCACTAAAAGTATGGATCAGGTAGCGAAAATGACGAGAAAAAGCGGTTCATATGGCCCAGCTGTGGATGTTGTCTGGTTACGCCGGCCACGGACTGCCACTGCGGTAGAACACCACAAGCCAGATCGTCGCTGTGCCGGGGGCAGTCCATTCCACGCGATGGCGGTAATGTGGCGGGATGTCCAGGCAATCGCCCGCTGCCAGCAGGCGGGTGTACTGTTCATGCTCGAAGCGCAGGCCCGCCGCACCGCTGAGCAAGACCACCCATTCGCCTTCGGCCTGGTCGTACCAGAACCCGGGCGGGCTGGCCTGGCCGGTGGAGACGATGCGTTCCACGCGCACCCCCGGGCGGCTGAGCAACTCATCGACACGTTCAGCGCTGGTGGCGGCGCAAGGGGGCAGGTCGGTCAGGAGGTTGTGCAATGTCATGGAATGCCTCGCTCGAAGGGGACTGCTTCCACTATGGACGCGATTTCCAGGTGCCGCGCTGCTTGACCCGCCCGGTCGTTTGTAAGAACTTTCCGAAATTTGGAAGACGGGCAGCAAATGGACAAACTCCTGGCGATGAAAATGTTCGTGGCCACCGTCGATGCCCAGGGCTTTTCGGCTGCCGCGCGCAGGCTTGGGCTGGCGACCTCGTCGGTGACACGCCTGGTCGATGCCCTGGAAACCGCGTTGGGCGCCACCTTGCTCAACCGCTCGACGCGCCAGGTCAGCCTGACCGAGGCCGGCGCACGCTATTACGAGCGTGCCCGGGGTATTTTCGAAGCGCTGGACGAGGCCGATGCCAGCGTCGCCGACCGCGGCGAGGAGCCTGTCGGCGTGCTGCGCCTGTGCTTGCCGGTGGAATTCGGCAGGCGGGTCATCGCCCCGCACCTCGGGTCGTTCCTGGCGCAGCACCCGGCACTGGAACTGGACATCGACCTCAGCGACCGCCTGGATGACCTGCTCGATGGCCGCTACGACCTGTCGATCCGCCTGGGTGACCCTTCACCCAATGACGAGCTGGTGTGTCGCCAGTTGGGGCGCTTCGAGCGGTGGCTGGTGGCCAGCCCGGCTTACCTGGCCGGGCGTGACGCCCTGGAGCATCCACGGCAGTTGCTCGAGCACGCCTGCCTGCGCTTTCGCTACGGGCAGAAAGGCCGCCCCTGGCGTCTGGCCCGGGCGCAGGAGAGCCTGGAGCTGGATGTGAGCGGGCCGTTGCGCAGTGCCAATGCCGACCTGTTGCGCGAAACCGCGTTGGCCGGCAGCGGTATTGCGCTGCTGGCCGATTGGCTGGTGCACGAGGATGTTGCCGCGGGGCGCCTGCAGCGGGTGTTCGCTGACTGGCAGGCCAGCCCCGGGGCGGCCAACAGCAGTATCAATGCCCTGTACCTGCCCAACCATCGTGGCTCTCGGCGGGTGAATGCGTTCATGCACTTTTGCGAAGGCTTGCTGACACCGCGTGGCTAGCGTTGCGCAGCGCGCAAGAGCGCGTTGCGCCAGCACCGGATTCCCGGCGTCAGCGTCGCTGGGTAAGGTGGCTGGCATATTCCATCCGTTGCCGAGGAACCTCGCATGAACCCCTCCCTTGCCGCTGCCCAGCCGGCAGCCACCGGCCTGAGCCGGGCCCTGGTCGCACTGCTGGCGTTCTGCTGCGGCGCGATTGTCGCCAACATCTACTATGCCCAGCCCATCGTCGGGCTGATCGCCCCGGACCTTGGGCTGTCCACCGAACACGCCAGCCTGATCGTCTCGCTCACCCAGCTAGGCTACGCCTTGGGCCTGTTGTTGCTGGTGCCGCTGGCCGACCTGCTGGAAAACCGCCGGCTGATGGTGGCCACGGCGGTGCTGGCCGGGATCAGCCTGCTGCTGGCAGGCACCAGCCGCAGTGGCCAGGGCCAGCTGTTCCTCGGCTATGCGCTGCTGATCGGGTTCAGTTCGGTAGCGGTGCAGATGCTCATTCCGCTGGCGGCGCACCTGGCGCCGGAGCAGCAGCGTGGACGCGTGGTCGGCAACATCATGGGCGGCCTGTTGCTGGGCATCCTGCTGGCGCGGCCGCTGTCGAGCGTGGTGGCCGACCACTTCGGCTGGCGCGCGGTGTTCGTCGGTGCCGCCGGGGTCATGTTGGCGATCATCCTGTTGCTGGCGCTGACCCTGCCGCAGCGTCGCCCCGAGCACAAGGCCAGCTATGCCGGCTTGATGCTGTCGCTGCTGACACTGCTGCGCCGCTACCCCTTGCTGCGCCAGCGCTCGCTGTACCAGGCATTGATGTTCGCGGCGTTCAGCCTGTACTGGACCGCGGTGCCAATGGCCTTGGCCGGTGAGCATGGCTTGTCACAGAGCCAGATCGCGGTATTCGCCCTGGTGGGCGCGGTGGGTGCCGTTGCCGCCCCGCTGGCCGGTCGCCTCGCCGATGCCGGGCATGCCCGGGCTGGCTCGCTGCTGGCGCTGTTGCTGGCCCCGGCGGCCCTGCTGCTGGGGCTGACAGCGCCGGGCTACAGCGTGATTGGCCTGGGCCTCACCGGGGTGCTGCTGGATTTCGCCGTGCAGATGAACATGGTGATCGGCCAGCGCGAGGTGTACGCGCTGGACCCGGCCAGCCGCGGGCGGCTCAACGCGGTGTACATGACCAGCATCTTCCTCGGCGGGGCGCTGGGCTCGGCGGTCGCCAGCGCAGTGTTCAGCCAGTTCGGCTGGCAGGGCGTGGCGTGGGTGGGGGCAGGGTTGCCGGGCGTAGCCTTGGTCATCTTCCTGGCCAAGGCCCGTCGCAACTGAAGGACGATGTGCGCTGCTGCGCAAGCTGCCTGGCTCATCGCCCAAGCGGCAGCGCCACGCCGATCAGGGCAAACAGGCTGCCACAGCAGCGATTGAAGCCTTTGCCGCCCTTGGCCAGCCAGGGGCGGATGCGAAACGCCAGGCGGGCCAACAGGTATTCGACCAGAAACTCGACACTGGCGAAGGTCGCCGCCATGACCACGAACTGCGAGAACAGCCCACGCTGCGGGTCGATGAATTGCGGCAGGAACGCACCATAGAACAACAGCACCTTGGGGTTGGCCATGGCCGACAGCAGGCCCTGGCGGAACAGACCGGCATTGCCTAGCCGGGCGCTTAGCCCGGTCAACTCAAGGTGCAGGCCCGGGCTGCGCCACAGCTGGATCCCCAGCCAGACCAGGTAGGCCCCCCCCAGCCACTTGAGCACGTTCAGTAGCGAGGCCGAGGCCTGCAGCAACGTGCTGAGGCCGAACATGGCCAAGGCGATCAGGGCGCTGAAGCCGAACACCCCGCCGATGATGGTGAACAAGGTCCGCCGTGCGCCGTACAAGGCGCCGTGGCTCAGGGCCAGCAGGCTGTTGGGGCCTGGGGTGAGCGACAAGCCGATGCTGGCCAGCAGGTAGATCAGCCAGGTGTCGAGTGCCATGACGGGATGAGCCTCATTGAGAAGAAGGGCCCAGTCTATGGTCTGGACCTTGTCCCGCCGGGGTATGATCTGGACATTCCATGGTCGTTTCTGGACGCTATGCCATGTCACCCGACATCCGCTTGCTGATCTTGCCGTTACCGGAGTTCGCCTTGCTGCCGTTCGGCGCCTTTCTCGACAAATTGCGCTTCAGCGCCGATGACGAGGATTACAGCCAGCAGCGCTATTGCAGCTGGACCGTGGCCGGGCTCAGCCCTGACCCGGTACGCTCGAGCAGTGGTGCGGTGGTGCAGGTCGAGGCGCTGGTCAGCCAGCTTGACCTGGCCAGTTTCGATTACCTGGTGGTATTCGGTGGGCGCAATGCCATGGCCACGGCCGCATTGGCGCCCTGCTACAAGGCGCTGCTCAGGCAAGCGGGCAAAGCCGGCGTCAAGTTGGTGGGGGTGGACAATGGCGCCTTCCTGCTGGCTGCATGCGGTTTGCTGGAGGGGCACAAGGTGGTCGTGCACTGGCGCCATGAGGCCGAGTTCCGTGCAGCCTTCCCGCAGTTACAGGTGCTGCCTGAGCAGCTGTATTGCATTGACGGTGGCCGCATCACCTGCGCGGGTGGTACCGCTGCCATCGACCTGGCCGTCGCGCTGTTGTCCGGCGTCTGTGGGCGCACCCGGGCGCTCAAGGGCCTCGCTGACATGCTGGTGGATGACCCGCGTGACAGCCGCCATGCCTTGCGCTCGCTGGAGCTGGGGCCAGGGCAGGGGCGGCAGGTGCAGCGGGCACAAGCGCTGATGCGGCATCACTTGGGGACGTCGTGGGCGGTGGAGCGCCTGGCAGCGGAGTTGGGCATCAGCCGCCGCCAGCTGGACCGGCAGTTTCATGCCAGCCATGGCGTGAGCGCCAAGGCCTGGTGGCTGGAAATGCGCTTGCAGCAGGCGCGCTGGCGCTTGCTCAATTCCAGCCATAGCCTGGCGCAGATTGCCGACGAAGTGGGCCTGGGCGACGCCAGTTACCTGGGCAAGTGCATACGCCGGCGGTTCGGTTGCAGCGCCCTTGAATTGCGTGCAAGTGCCCAGTAGGAGCGGATTCATCCGCGATGCAGGCGACGCGGAGAGTGGCACTGGCTCTGCCGGTATCCGCGACCATGGAGGGATACAACGATGTGCGCTGAGCCGCTCATGCCGAACGGCTGAAACCAGGCTATCTCCGCCTGCCTCATTGCGGAGCCCCGAACACCCCCGTCCAGTAGATGCCCGCATCGCTTTTCGGGTCCACCGCATAGGCAGCCCCCAGTTCGCGGAACTCCGGGTTCATCAGCGTGGCGCAATGCCCCGGGCTGTCCAGCCAGCCATCGACTACCTTGTGCGCGGTATCACGCCCTGCGGCGATGTTCTCGCCAATCTGCCGGTACAGGTAGCCGGCCAGTTCGGCCCGGTCACCGGGGGTACGGCCATCCTTGTCGATATGGTCGAAGAAGTTCTGGTTGGCCATGGCCCGGGTGTGGTTGGCGGCGACGCCGGCCAGCACGCCGCTCCAGCTCAGCGCCGGGGCCGCGGCAAACGGCTGGCCACCGCACTGGCGCGGCACTTTGCGCGCAGCATTGATTTCCTGCAGTACTTTCTGCCCTTCGGCCTGCCAGTCGCCCAGGCGGCCGCTGAGCAGCGGCCGCGCCAGCACGATACGCCATTCGCGGCCTTCCTGGCTGACGCCGATATCGACGAACTGCGGGTCGAGCACCACCTGGCAGAAGCTCTCCTCGATGGCGTGCATGGCAGCGCGTGCATCGCGCGGCCCGGACAGGCTGATGGCCTGCACGTTGACCATGGGGTAGGCGGCGCGGGTCATTGCCTGCTGCAGGTCGCGGGTACCTTCTGGCGACAACGCCAGGCGGGTATCGCTGTTGAGCGGCGGCAGCTCCAGCGACGCTTCGCCACCACAGGGCTGGGCCTTGCTGCGGTAGGTATTGATCGAATCGATCAGTTGCGCCTCTTCGCCGGTGGCAGCCAGTGCCCCGGTCGAGACGACCAGGGCCAGCGACAAGGCGGCAACGGATGACAGGACGCGCATGTGGATCTCCCTATGACTGGCAGCGTCGTGGTTTGCGCTGCTCATCCTACACAAGCCCGGGGCTTTTGGCCCGGGATCGTGCAAAGCAATGAAAACGCCGGCAATCGTTGCTGGCGGCAAAAGAGGGAGTAGACCGGCCAGCGCCGAAAAAGTGCGATCTGCCGCCTCATTGCCATGGCTGGCCGGGGCGGGGTTCAGCGCGCCAGCGCCTGGTTTGGCTTGTAGAAGAGAAAATGCCGGGTCTGGGCCGTCCTGCGATAGGCCTTGGCCCAGTCCGGGTGCACATTGCGATCATGAAAGTACAGCGCGCCACCGGTGGTGTCTTTCAGTTGCTGGTTGAGCGCCTTGCGCGCGATCTCCTTGGCGACGCCATAGCGCTGCGGCTCCTCGACCTGGTCGGGGCGCCCGTCGCACCACCAGGAGAACTGGCAGGCCTTGCTCTCGACACCCTGCTTGACCACGCCGCAGATGGTGTCCGGGAAGCCCTCGCTGCCCAGACGATTGAGCACCACGCTGGCCACGGCGGCCATGTCCTCGGCGTCGGCACCCTTGGCTTCCCAGTAGACAGTGCGGGCCAGGCAGGTGAGGCTGTCATCCAGCGGCGCCTGGCCGGCCGGGTCCACGGCCTGCGCCTCACCGGGGGTGAGGATTTCGGCCTTCCTGGGGGGTGGCGCGTTCTCCACCACTTTTTCCTCGAGTACTTCGGCCTTGTCCTCGGCGACGGCGGCCTTGGCCGCATCGGCCGCCTGCAAGGGGCCTGCGAGCATCGCCGAGGCCAGTCCGACCACCATCCACGCAAGGCGCATGGGCACGCTCCCGATCTGTGGGCTGGTTCACAGTCTAGTCAAGTGTCAGCATGAGTACCAAAGGCAAGGTCACGGCGGCCGCCACGGTCTGCAAGGCGATGATGGCTGCCATCAGCGGTGCGTTACCACCCATCTGCCGGGCCATTACATAGGACGAGGAAGCCGTGGGCAGCGCCTGGAACAGCACCGCCACCGTCGCCGCCTGGCCACCCAGGCCCAGCAGCCGGCACAAGCCCCAGGTGGTCAGTGGCATGACCAGGAACTTGAACGCCGATGCGGCCATCAGCGGGCGCACCTGCCGGCCAAGGCTGGCGCCGCCCAGGGCGGCGCCGACGCACAGCAGGCCCAGCGGCAGGGCGGCCTGGCCCAGGGCCTTGACCGTAGGTTCGATAGCGGCCGGCAAGCCCAGCCCGCTGGCGCGCAGCAGCAAGCCGCCAGCGCAGCCGATGATCAAGGGGTTGGCGAAGATCGCCCTTAGCACCGTGGCAGGCGAGCTATGACGGGCACTGAAACGGGCGAACACCAGCACGCAAAGCAGGTTGACCAAGGGCACGATGGCGGCGTTGGCGACTGCAGCCAGGGCGATACCCGCGCTGCCGTAGAGGCCCGCTGCCAGGGTGGCGCCGATGTAGTTGTTGAAGCGGATGCCGCCCTGGAACACCGAGGTGAAATCGGCGCCGTCGTGGTTGCTTGCGCCCTGGTACAGCACCAGCAGAACCGCCCCGGCGATGGTCGAGAGCATCAGCACGCCGACCATGCCCAGCACCGGCACGCCGTCGAGGTTGGCGCTGGCCAGGCCGTGCAGAAACAACGATGGCAGCAGCACGTAGTAACTCAGGCGTTCGGCGCCAGGCCAGAAGCTATCGGCAAGGAAGCCGCGCAAGCGCAGCAGGGAGCCCAGGGCAATCAGCAGGATGATCGGCAGCAGGGTGGTCAGCAGCAAGTGGAGCATGGTCAGCGTTCCGTGGACGGGTACGGGCACAGACTACGGGGCGCAACCGATCTGTAAAAACGTTGTTTTCTTCACTGACTGTTGAGAAAAAATGCACGTTGGCCGGAAGCAGGCTTACCCAGGAGCGTCGACCGTAATTTCAAGCTTCAAGCGCGGTTTTCAGTACTGCACTCAAGTGCCGCCGCTGGCTTTTCTCATGTTCCAGCAACACCACGCGCCGGATCAGTTGCGGTTCGCCAAACGGCAAACACGTGGCCGGCGGCAAGCGGGCAAGGTCTTCGTCAGCCATGGGAATGATGGCCACGCCCAGGCCCATCACGGCCATGCGTGCCAAGGCTTCCTGGCTGTCGAGTTCCATCTGTTCGCTCACTTGCAGGTGCTGGCGGCGCAGTTCCTGTTCGATCTGTCGCCCGGCCCAGGCCCGCTTGTCGAAACGCAGGAACGGCTGGCTGGCCAGCAACTGCGCCACGCTGCGCCCGGCCAGCTCGGGGCTGGCGATGACCCAGAAGCGGTCTTCGAACAACGCGGTGAATTCCAGGCTCTGCGGGTAGGGACTGACCGGTTCGGTAGTGATCGCGGCATCCAGCTCGCCATCTTCCACGCGTCGCGCCAGTTCGGCCGACATGCCGGACGCCACGCTGATGTGCAACTGCGGGTGGTGTGCCTTCAGCCACACCAGCGCCTTGGGCAAGCGCCGCGCCAGTACCGTATGGATCGCCCCCAGGCGCAGGCGACCGCGCAGGCTCGGCCCGCTGGCCAAGGCGTCGGCCAGTTCATCATAGGCAGCCAGGATGGCCTCGGCACGGGCAACCGCCAACTGGCCGGCCTCGGTCAGTGCCACCTGCCGGCGGCTGCGGTCGAACAGGGTCACGTGCAATTCGTCTTCGAGGGTCTTGATGTGCAGGCTCACCGCCGAGGGGGTGAGGCTGAGCAGGTCGGCGGCACGCGCGAACGTGCCGTGGCGGGCAATGGTCACCAAGGTGCGCAGGGCTTTGAGGGACATGCAGGTGGGTCCGGGCTGAACGGTCAGTGCATTGTCAGGCCCGCTCCGGTTGCCAGCAAGCCTGCCCCAGGCGGCTGCCTACAGGCTGCCTTCGACCTTGGCGGCGACGTCTGCCGGCAGCCAGGGTTTCCACACCTCGCGGTTATCGCGCAGGAAGGCGAGCGCGGCATCGCGGGGCCGCGTGCGCTTTTCGCTCATTTCGGCCAGGGCCTTGTTCAGCCGATCGATCGGCAAGTCCACTCGCTCGAACACGCTCACCAGCTCCGGGTGGCTTTGGTGAAACGCCTTGGACACCCCGATCGACAATTTCGCCGGCAGGGAACGGCTGCCCTTCGGCTCAGGGTTGCCAGGGTCGGTGAGGGTGGCCCAGGCCTGGGCATCGAACGGCGGTTCTTCCAGGCGTACGAGCTTGTAGCGGCCCATCAACGGGGTCGGGTTCCAGTAGTAGAACAGCACGGGTTTGCCGCGGCGGATGGCCGCAGCGATCTCGGCATCCATTGCCGCCCCGGAGCCGCTGCGGAAGTTGTTGTACAGCTCATCCAGGCCGTAGGCCTTGAGCTTCTGGCTGTTGACCGTTTCCGAGGTCCAGCCGGTGGGGCTGTTCAGGAAGCGGCCTTTACCCGGGGCTTCCGGGTCACGGAATACCTGCGGGTAGCGCTTGAGGTCGTCGACGCTGCGCAGGTCGGGCGCCACGGGCTTGAGCTGGCGGGCGCTGTCGCCTTCGATCACATAGGCCGGCACCCACCAGCCTTCTTCGGCGTTCTTCACCGTATCACCCAGGGCATACACCTGGCCGGCCTGCTCGGCCTTGACCCAGGCGGGGCTGCGCCCGGCCCATTCCTCGGCGATCACCTGCAGGTCGTTGCGGGCCAGCGCGACCTCCATGCTGACCGTGCTGCCGGGCAGGGTGTCGGTGGGGTAGCCATAGCCACGCTCCACGATCAGCCGCAGGATTTCCGTGGTCAGGGCCCCGCTTTCCCAGCCGATGGCGCCAAAGTGGATGGGCTCGCTGCGTTCGGCCGAGGCGGCGCTGTCGGTAGTGGCCAGGCCTGCGGTGAGCAGCAGGCCGGCCAACAGTGTTGGGATCTTCTTCATCCGGGGGCCTCGTCGGTTGCCGTTGGGTGGCTGCGGGCAAGTGTAGACGAGCGCCTTGGCCGACCGTGCCAGGGCAGATAGGAACACAATCCTGCTGCCCATGCGGGCCACAGGCTGCAAAGGTGGCGTGCCATTTGGTATCCACCCGCTAGCAGGAGTTTCCCGATGACCCTGGACCTGAATTTCGTTTATTACCGCAACTTCCGTTACGACGGCAAACTGCATGTTCGCTGTCTTGGCCCGGACCTGCACAAGGTCAACCGCATTCGTTACGAACTTGAACGTCATGACCCGGATGGCCCGGTATCGTTCAAGGGCGTCTCGGTATATTCCCAGGCCCGCAGTGGCAAACTCAGTGATCACGGCTGCCCAGCCACATTGGTCGCCGATGAAAAGGCAGGTGTCTATTCAATTCGGCCAAGGGTGGTGTTGCTGGATGAGCATGCGCAGGCGATGAACCGGCCACTCGGTGCTGCTGGTGTGATCGACATGCCGCCGCTGATGCTGGATATCAAGGCCGGCGAGAACAACCGCAGCGTACTCGACAATATCCCGCTGCCCGGTTCCGGCGGGCGCCGCAAGCGCTCAGCGCTGCAGCCGTCCCCGACTGAAGATGCGTTGCCACCACCGGTAGCGTTGCCACCAGGCAGCGCCTACCCGACGCTGCTCATCGAGTTCGGTGACGGGGGGCATGAACGCTTTATCGATGACCTGGAGCCCGGCTCGGGCTCGACGCTGCTGCGCCTGTGGCCGAACCTGAAATCAATCATCACGCTCAGGCCGGTACTGGACGAGCAGGAACGCGGTGACGACAGGCTAAGGCCATTGCGCCAGTATTACTGGCTCGATCAGCCAGCCAGCATGCTCAATGACACCTACCTGGCATTGCTGCGTACCCTGGCGGCACAGGACTATGTGTGCTCGCTCCACGTTCTGCCAGCCATGCCGGAACCTGGCCTGCTACTACTCGGCCTGGCCGCGGTGGTGGCGACGCTGCTGACCGGCGCCATCGTGGCGGCAGGCAACAAGGCCTATGAAAATGCCCAGCCCACCCCTGACTTCGAAGCGCAACAAACTTACCTCGACGCGCCCGGCCACAGATGGCGGGGCCTGAATGTTCGCAAGGCTTGGGCAAACCAGGTGACGGGCAAAGGTGCGCGTATCCATTTCTGCGACGGGGGCCTGTACCCACAGCACGAGGAACTGCGCGGCAATCCTGCCCTGAAAGTCGTGTCGTCCGAGCCCAACGATAATCCCCAGCACGGTACTGCATCGGTGGGCATCATCCTGGCGAGGCCGGACGGGGTGGGGGTAACCGGCATCAGTCATGACAGCGAACTGTACCTGTACAACAACCGCACGAACGATGCACAGGGCAATTTCCAGGCGCTCAAGGACCTGCTGCGCAATGTAAATCCTGGCGATATCGTCGGTGTCAATCGCCAGACTGCCCATATCGATGTGCTCAGCACCATGCTGCCGTCCCTGCACGACAAGGCCTGGTGGACGGTAATGCACACGCTGAACCAGCGCGGCGCAGTGGTGGTAAACGCGGCGGCCAATGGCAGCAACAGTACCCTGGCTGATAAAGATACCCAGGCGGGGCAGGGGGTTGACCTGGCCCACTGGCGCTATTTTGCCGACCATGGCGACTCGGGAACGATCCTGGTGGGCGCCTGCCACTCGTATGACGGCAAGCCCCACGCCTATTCCAACCATCACTATCGCTACCGCATGCTCAACGCCTGGGGCGACAGCGTGGTCACATTATCCTATGGCAAATTGCAGGACTTGTCGGGCAACGACAGGGACTACACGGACGCCTACTCTGGCACTTCAAGCGCAACACCGATGGTGTGTGGGGCGCTCAGCCTGATCCAGTCCTACGCCATTGAACACCACCACATCTATCTCGATGGCAACCAGATGCACCAGCTGGTCATGTCGTCCGGTTACCACGATGCCACTTTGCCGGATACCGACGTACTACCAATGGGGGCAAGGCCCAATGTCCATGGCGCTCTGGTGTTGCTGGACCGCATTCTCGGCGGCGGCAGGTTCGAAGCCTGAAGCCTGAAGCCGGGCCGGCGCCTGCCGGCCCGCCCGGTCTCATACGCGGAACTGGTCCATCAGCGCCTGTTGCTGGTTGGCCAGGCTGTTCAGCGACTGACTGACCCGCGCCGATTCGTTGGCCTGCCCCGACAGCGACTCGGTGACGTCGCGGATGGTCGCCACGTTGCTGTTGATTTCCTCGGCCACGGCGCTTTGTTCCTCGGCGGCCGAGGCAATCTGCAGGTTCATGTCGGTAATCACCGTCACCGCCTGGCCGATGCGTTGCAGCGCAGTGACCGCCTGGCCAACCTGCTCGACACCACCCTGGGCCTGGCGGTGGCTGTTGTCCATCGCCCCGACCACTTCACGAGTACCGTTCTGCAGCGCCTCGATCACCTGGCGGGTTTCTTCCACCGACTCCTGGGTACGCTGGGCCAGGTTGCGCACTTCGTCGGCGACCACGGCAAAACCACGGCCGGCCTCACCGGCGCGGGCCGCCTCGATGGCGGCGTTGAGCGCCAGCAGGTTGGTCTGTTCGGCGATCGAGCGGATCACCTCCAGCACCGAACCGATCTTCTCGCTGTTCTGCGCCAGGCCCTCGACTTCGGCCATGGCTTCGCTCATGTTGGCAGCCAGCGCATCGATGCTGGTGGTCGTACGCTCGATCACCGCCAGGCCCTCGCGGGTCGCCTGGTCGGCGTCGCGGGCAGCCTGGGCGGCCTGGGCGGCGCTGCGGGCGACGTCCTGGGCGGTGGCACTCATCTCGTGCGAGGCAGTGGCCACCTGGTCGACCTGGCGGTACTGCTGCTCCATGCCGGCGCTGGTCTGCGTGGCAATTGCCGAAGACTGGTCGGCGGTGCCACGGGCAGCCTGCACCGAGCGCTTGACCTCGGCGATGGTCGGCTGCAGCTTGTCGAGGAAGCGGTTGAACCAGCCGGCCAGCTCGCCCAGTTCGTCGTGCTTCTGATAGGTCAGGCGGCGGGTCAGGTCGCCTTCGCCGCTGGCGATGTCCTTGAGCATGGCGGCCACACCGAGGATCGGTCGGGTCACGCCGCGGGCCATCAGCCACACCAGCAACAGGCCGGCAACTGCCGCGGCCAGGCCCAGGCCCAGCTCCAGCAGGGTGCCGCTGGTGTTCAGTGCGTCCAGCTCCTGCTTCAGCGCCTCGGCCGGCCCGGTCAGGGCGTCCTCCGGCACGTCCAGCAGGACGCCCCACGGTTGGGCATCGGGGATCGGCCTGAACGCTGCCAGTACCTTCAGGCGCTGCTGGTCGTGCAGGGTGGTCAACTTGCCATCGGCCAGCTTGCGCACCAGTTCGGCGCCCTTGGCCGTGTCGACCTGGTCGAAGCGCTGGGCCAGCTTGCTGGCGTCGGCGCTGTAGCCGGCCAGCAGGCCTACCGGGCTGAGGATGCCGACCGTGGTGCGGCCTTCGTACAAGCTGCGGCTGGCGTCCTGGCTCAGGGCCTGCAGGCTGTTGAGGTTGATGTCGACGGACAGGGTGGCGATCACCTTGCCGTCGACCGCCAGCGGGAAGACGATGCTGGTCATCAGTACCTGCTGGCCATCGATGTCATAGAAGTACGGTTCCACCACGCAGACCTTGCCGGATGTACGCGGGCAGACCCACCAGGTATTGGCCGGCTGGCCGCTGGGGCCGATCTCGGTGTTGGCCATGTCGCTTTCCGGCAGGGCCATGGAGGTCAGCTGGCCGATCCGCGGCTGCGACCAGTACAGGGCGAAGCGCCCGGTTGCGTTGCTGCCCAGGTCCGCCTTGCCGGCGAACAGGCTGTCCTTGTTGTCCAGCGCATTGGGTTCGAACACCAGCGACAGGCCAAGCAGGTCAGGGTTGGCCTGCAAGGCGGCGCGCACCTGACGGGTCATGTCCTCGCGCAGGTCGAAGGCATCGAGAAAACGCTTTTCCGCCTGCTCGCGCAGGAACAGCACCTGGCGGGCGAAACCGGCACCGTACTGGTAGGCGTCCATGAACTGGCGGCGGATGTTCAGTGCCTGCACTTCGCCCTGCGACTCGATGCGCGCCTGCGCCGACTCGGTCAGCATCTGCATGCTGCTGGCCTTGACCAGGTCCGAGCTGTGGTCCATGCGGTACAGCGACAGGCCGACGAGCAGGGTGACGATGCCGGCCAGGCAGAGACCGGCGAGCAGGGTAATCTTCCACTGGATGGAAAGTTGTCGCAAAGGCATGGGATGGGTCCCTTGTAATAGGAGTGTGGCTGACGATTGTGTCGGCCGGCGCGGCGTTTTCTTTATTCAAACGTTCAATTTAACCCTCGGGCCTGCTGGGGGCTGCGCCAGGCATTGGTAATCTGCCGCAACATGGCGCTTTTGACTTCTGTCGCCCACTGCTTCAGAGTTCGCGCTTTTTTTCTGTCGCAATGAGGTAAACCAACCATGAATGCAGTGATCGCCGCGGTCGGCATCATGCTGATACTCAGCCTGTCGCGCGTGCACGTGGTCATCGCCCTGATCATTGGCGCCTTGGCCGGTGGCCTGGTGGGCGGCCTGGGCATCGAGGGGACGCTGAAGGCCTTCAATGGTGGCCTGGGGGGCGGCGCCACGGTGGCCCTGTCCTATGCACTGCTGGGGGCTTTTGCCGTGGCCATCGCCAAGTCCGGCCTGGCCCATGCCCTGGCCGACCGCGCCCTGGGCATGATCGAGCGCCAGGGCCATGCCAATGGCGGCAAGGTCAAATGGTTGCTGGTCGGCCTGATGCTGGCAGTGGCGGTGTCTTCGCAGAACATCCTGCCCATTCACATCGCCTTCATCCCGTTGCTGGTGCCGCCGCTGCTCTATGTGCTGACCCGCCTGCGCATCGACCGCCGGCTGATCGCCTGCGTCATCACCTTCGGCCTGATTACCCCGTACATGTTCCTGCCGGTGGGCTTTGGCAACATCTTCCTCAACGAAATCCTGCTGGCCAACGTCGCCCGAGCGGGCGTCGATGTCAGCGGCGTCAATGTCACCCACGCCATGGCCATTCCTGCCGCCGGCATGCTCGCCGGCCTGTTGCTGGCGGTATTCGTCAGCTACCGCAAGAAGCGTGACTACGACCTGGCGCGCATCGAGCAGGTAGAACAGGTGAGCGTGCAGTACAACCCGCTGACCCTGCTGGTGGCCGGGCTGGCCATCGCCGCGGCGTTCATCGTCCAGTTGTGGCTGGACTCGATGATCATCGGTGCCATGGTCGGCTTCCTGATCTTCTCGCTGTCGGGCATCGTGCGCTGGAAAGACACCGACGACCTGTTCACCGAGGGCATGAAAATGATGGCCATGATCGGTTTCATCATGATCGCCGCCTCGGGCTTCGCCGATGTGATGAAAGCCACCGGCGAGGTGAAAAGCCTGGTGGAAACGTCGGCGCAGTGGATCAACCACAGCAAGGGTATCGGTGCCTTGCTGATGCTGTTGGTGGGGCTGCTGGTGACCATGGGCATTGGCTCGTCGTTCTCCACCGTACCGATTCTGGCGGCGATCTTCGTGCCGTTGTGCGTGCAACTGGGCTTCGACCCGCTGGCCACGGTGTGCATCGTGGGAACTGCAGGCGCACTGGGCGACGCGGGTTCGCCGGCCTCGGATTCGACCCTTGGTCCGACTTCGGGGCTGAACGTGGACGGCCAGCACCACCACATCTGGGACACCGTGGTACCCACCTTCATCCACTACAACCTGCCGCTGCTGGCGTTCGGCTGGCTGGCGGCGATGACGCTGTAGGGCAGGGCGGGCGTCAGCCCTTGTCGGGTGGCGGCGAGATGCGGTTGAGCACGGTGCTGCCATCCTTGCTGCGGGTCAGGTAGACCGGCAGCACCTTGGGCAGGTTGTTGACCAGGCGCCCCACCTCGCGGGTGTTGTAGATACCGCTGATGCGAATGCGCCCGGTGCTGGCATCGGCCAGCAGCAGCGGTGCATCGAGGTAACGGTTGATCATCGGCAGCGCCTGGGCCAGGCTCAGGTTTTCGAGCACCAGCTTGCCCTCACGCCAGGCCAGGCTGTTGGCATAATCGCCGCTCTGTTGCAGTTGCGGTTCGAAATCGCCCTGGCGATAGCTGGCCTGCATCCCCGGGCCGAGGCGGTAGCCTCCGTCGTTGCCGTCGCTGGACACCAGTACCGAACCTTCCACCAGCGTGACCTTGACCTGGTCCTGGTACTTCCACACGTTGAACTGGGTGCCGGTGACACGGGTCTGGCCGCGGCCGGCATGCACGATAAACGGGTGGTTGCTGTCGTGGCGCACCTTGAAAAACGCCTCGCCACGCTTGAGCGTGACCTGGCGCTGGTCCTTGTAGTTGAGGTAGGTGAGCTCGGTATTGAGGTTGAGTTGCACCGTGCTGCCATCGCTCAGTTCCACGGTCTGCATGCGCTCGCCGGCGGCGAAGTGCTGGTAGTGGTTGGGCAGCCAGCCTTGTTCCCAGCCCAGCCAGCCAGCCAGCGGCAGCACCGCCAGGGCGATGGCGGCAGCAGACGCCAGGGGCCGCCAGCCGCGCGGGCGTGCCTGCTGCTGAACGGGCGGGTTGAAGTCGATGACGGTGGCGGTGCGTGGCAGCAGGTCGGCGGTTTGCCAGATCTCCAGCATTGCCTGGTATTCCTCGGCATGCTGCGGGTTGGCCGCCAGCCAGCGGCTGAACGCCTCACGCTCGGCCACCGTGCAATCCTCGGCATGCAGGCGCATGCACCAGTGCGCGGCGGCGTCGGTGATGGCATCGTCTGGGCTGGGGGGGTGGCGGTCGTGGTTCATTGCGGCTCCGGGTTTTGCGCATTCTACCCTTGGCGCAGGGCTGCCGAGAACCGAGGCAATAGCGAGTGACTCCCAGTTGTGCCGGTTTTTCATCGGATTGGCACTGGTTTTCCAGCGTTTGAGAACCCTTCGCGGCACAACCGCGGGGCGCCCTTGCAGTCCCGCCGGGCCGGGCGATCAGAATTGTCCGGCGCCCAGCCCATAGAGGCTGGCGCTGCCTGCGCGAATACTCGCCTCCAGGCCGAGGCCACGCGGTAGCACCCGCTGGAAGTAGAACTGCGCGCACGCCAGCTTGGCCTCATGGAATGCGCCATCCTCGTCACGCTTGGCCAACGCCACCGCAGCCATCCGCGCCCACATGTAGGCATACGCGGTCAGCCCGAACAGTTGCAGGTATTCCACCGCCACGGCACTGACCAGGTTGGGCTCCTCGCTGGCCCGCGAGCGCAGCCAGGCGCTGGTCGCTTCCAGCCGCGCCAGGCTCGCTTGCAGGGCTTCACGGTACAGCGGCGCGTCGAGGCTGAAGGCGCGTACCTCGGCAGCAAAGCTGGCCAGTGCCTGGCCGCCGTCGGCCAGCACCTTGCGCCCGAGCAGGTCAAGGGCCTGAATGCCGTTGGTACCTTCATAGATCTGGGCGATGCGCACGTCACGCACACGCTGCTCCTGGCCCCATTCACGGATGTAGCCATGGCCCCCATACACCTGCTGGCCGAGCACACAGCTTTCCAGGCCGTTGTCGGTGAAGAACGCCTTGGCCACCGGTGTCAGCAGCGCCACCAGGCGCTGGGCGTGCTCGCGTTCGCCGGCGTCCTCGGCGTAGCGCGCCAGGTCCAGCTGTTGGCCAACGTAGGCGGCGAACGCCCGGCCACCTTCGGTGAGGGTGCGCATGGTCAGCAGCATGCGCCGCACGTCACCGTGCTGGATGATCGGGTCGGCCACCTTGTCCCTGGCCTGCGGGCCACTGGCGGCGCGGCTTTGCAGGCGCTCATTGGCATAGCGGGCGGCGCTCTGGTAGGACGCTTCGGCACAGCCGATACCCTGCAGGCCGATGGACAGGCGTTCGTAGTTCATCATGGTGAACATCGCGGCCAGGCCCTTGTTCGGCTCGCCCACCAGGTAGCCGACCGCACCGTCGAAGTTCATCACGCAGGTGGCCGAGGCCTTGATGCCCATCTTGTGTTCGACCGAGCCGCAATGGGCGGGGTTGCGTCTGCCCAGGCTGCCATCGGCCTCGACCAGGTACTTGGGCACCAGGAATAACGAAATACCCTTGGCACCGGCTGGTGCATCGGGCAGCTTGGCCAGCACCAGGTGGATGATGTTCTCGGTCAGGTCCTGCTCGCCGCCGGTGATGAAGATCTTGCTGCCGCTGATGCGATAGCTGCCGTCGGCCTGGGGTTCGGCGCGGCTGCGGATCAGCCCCAGGTCGGTGCCGGCATGAGGCTCGGTGAGGCACATGGTGCCGGCCCAGCGCCCGGCGTAGAGGGGCGGCAGGTAGGTGGCCTTGAGCGCTTCGCTGGCGTGGGCATCGATCGCCAGGCAGCTGCCGGCGCTCAATGCCGAATACAGGCTGAAGCTGCAATCGGCGGCATAGAGCATTTCCTCGAACAGCACGCCGAGCATTTTCGGCATGCCCATGCCGCCATGCTCAGGGTTGCCACCCAGGCCGACCCAGCCGCCTTCGCGGTAGGTGTGCCAGGCCTCACGGAAGCCGTCGGGGGTGGTGACCCTGCCGGCCTCGAAGCGCACGCCTTGCTCGTCACCGTTGCGGCTGAGCGGGGCGACCAGCTGGCCGGTGACCTTGGCCGCTTCCTCGAGGATGGCATCGGCGGTTTCAGCGTCGATGCGCTCGGCCAGGGCCGGCAGGCGGGCCCACAGGGCAGGGGCGTTGAACACATCATGCAGGACAAAGCGCATGTCGCGCAGGGGGGCGGTATAGGTAGTCATCGCGGGACTCTCGAAAGGTGGGAATTCGGGGCTGGCCGGTTCGCAGGTAAAGCCGCGAACTGGCCGCCAGGGTTTCAGAGGGCCTTGGCCCGGTCGCGCAGCACGTACTTCTGGATCTTGCCGGTAGAGGTTTTCGGCAGTTCGCCGAACACCACGGTCTTCGGCACCTTGAACCCGGCCAGGTGCTCGCGGCACCAGCCGGTGATGTCGCCTTCGCGAGTGTCTTCGCGGCCCGGCTTGAGGGCGACGAAGGCGCACGGGGTTTCGCCCCATTTTTCGTCCGGGCGAGCCACTACCGCGGCTTCCAGCACGGCGGGGTGCTTGTACAGGGCGTCCTCGACCTCGATGGTGGAGATGTTCTCGCCGCCGGAGATGATGATGTCCTTGAGCCGGTCCTTGATCTCGACATAGCCGTCGGCATGCCACACGGCCAGGTCGCCGGTGTGGAACCAGCCGCCACGGAAGGCTTCCGCGGTCGCTTCGGGGTTTTTCAGGTAGCCCTTCATCACGGTGTTGCCGCGCATGAAGATCTCGCCCAGGGTATTGCCGTCGCGCGGTACCGGCTCCAGGGTCTGCGGGTCGGCGACCATCAAGCCATCAAGGGTCGGGTAACGCACGCCCTGGCGTGACTTGATCCGCGCGCGGTCTTCCAGCGCAAGTTGGTCCCATTCGTCATGCCAGGCGCACACGGTCACCGGGCCATAGACTTCGGTCAGGCCGTAGGTGTGGGTCACCTGTATGCCCATTTCCTCCACGGCGCCGATCACCTTGGCGGGGGGCGCGGCGCCGGCGACCATGGCCTGCACCGGGTGCTCGATGGCCGCCTTGGCCGCCTCGGGCATGTTGACCAGGGCGTTGAGCACGATCGGCGCGCCGCACAGGTGGCTGACCCGGTGTTCGCGGATCAGGTTGAGGATTTTCTGCGGGTCGACCCGGCGCAGGAACACGTGGGTGCCGGCCAGCGCGGTAATGGTCCACGGGTAGCACCAGCCGTTGCAGTGGAACATCGGCAGGGTCCACAGGTACACCGGGCGATGGCCCATGGCCCAGGTCATCTGGTTGCCCAGGGCATTCAGGTAGGCGCCACGGTGGTGATAGACCACGCCCTTGGGGTTGCCGGTGGTGCCGGAGGTGTAGTTGAGCGAGATCGCCTGCCACTCGTCGTCGGGCCATTCCCAGGCAAATTCCGGGTCGCCTTCGGCGAGGAATGCCTCGTAGTCCAGCTCGCTGAGGGCGCGGCCTTCGCCGTACTCCGGGTCATCCACATCCACCACCAGTGGCGGGTGTTCGAGCAGGGCCAGGGCGGCCTCGATGACCGTGTGGAACTCGCGGTCGGCAATCAGCACCTTGGCCTCGCCATGTTGCAGCATGAAGGCGATGGCCTCGGCGTCCAGGCGCACGTTCAGGGTGTTGAGCACGGCGCCGGTCATGGGCACGCCAAAGTGGGCCTCGAGCATGGCCGGAATGTTCGGCAACATCACCGCCACGGTATCGCCACGGCCGATACCCCGGCCCACCAGGGCGCTGGCCAGGCGTCGGCAGCGCTGGTAGGTTTCCTGCCAGTTGCGGCGGATGGCTCCGTGTATCACTGCGGGGTAGTTGCCGTAAACGGCAGCGGTGCGCTCGATGAAACTCAGCGGGGTGAGGGCGACATGGTTGACGGCTGCGGGCATCAGGCCCTGGGCATAGATCGACATGCAGTAGTCCTGTAAGGGAGGCAGGCGCAGCCAGTGCGCTGGACCCCCGGTGGCTGATTGTTAGCTCTGTTCAGGGTGCAGGGTGGCGGATGGTGAGCCGCTACCCTTGGCGGATTTTTACGCGAGTCGCTATGGTATTAGGAATATCGACTATAGCAATATAGTAAAACTACTATAACAACGAGCCGTTGACCGTGGACAAGACTGCCTACCCCTTGCTCGCCAAGGACCCCCAGCCCAGCCTGATGCTGGCCGGTGATGCCAGGCCGCTGGCGCTCAACCCGGCGCTGCAGGCGTGGCTCGATGACGGCCCCGCACTGGCCAGCTGGCTGCCGGCCAACTGTGCCGCCCTGGTGCGCGCCTGCCTGCGCCAGCACCGGGCAATTGCCGACGTCGAGGTGCAGGTCGGCGAGCGCATCGTGTTGTGGAACTTCATTCCCGACGATCAGGGCCAGCACGTGCTGGCGCGTTGCCGCGATGCCAGCGACGAGCGCCACGGTGCGCGCGAAGCCAGCCGCGCCCGGCGCCTGTACCGGCTGATCATCGAGAACACTACCGACCTGATCTCCCGGCACAGCCCTGATGGCCGTTTTCTCGATGCCTCGCCGGCGGCATTCCGCCTGCTCGGCTTGTGGCCCGAGCAATTGCGCGGCATGGCCGTGCACGGCCTGCTGCACCCGCGCGAACGTCGCCAGGTGCTGCGTCAGGCCGCGGCGGCCCTGGACCAGGATGGTTACCACACCATGACCTGCCGGGTGCGCCAGGCCGCAGGCGGCTACCGCTGGTTCGAAATTGCCAGCCGGGCGATCCGCGAAACCTACACCGGCGCGGTGGTGGAAGTGGTCAGCGTGTCCCGCGACATCACCTTGCGTATCGAGGCCCAGGAGGGCCTGGCGCACAGTGCCCGCCTGGCCACCCTGGGCGAGCTGGCTTCAGGTATCGCCCACGAGATCAACCAACCATTGGCCGCCGTGGTCAACTATGCCAATGCCAGCCAGCGCTACCTGCAGGGCGTGGCGCACGACCCGCAGGCGCGCGAGCGGGTCGGGCAGGGCCTGCAGCGCATCAGCGAGCAGGCCACCCATGCCGCCGAAGTGATCCGCCGCCTGCGCGCTTTCCTGCGCAAAGGGCCGCGCCGCCTGCAGGCGCTGGACGTGGCCGAGGTGGCCGGTGAAGCCATGCGCCTGTGTGCCTGGGAAGCCGCGCGCGACCAGGTGCTGGTCGAACTGCGCATGAGCGGGCAACTGCCCTCGGTGTACGCCGACCGGGTATTGCTGGAGCAAGTGCTGCTCAACCTGCTGCGCAATGCCATCGAGGCCAACCGCGAGCAGCACGGCGAGCGGCCGTCGCGTATCCTGCTGAGCGCCGCGCGCGATGGTGACGGCGTGCGGGTGGAAGTGGCCGACCAGGGGCCAGGCGTAGCCCCCGGGCAGCTGGATGAAATCTTCACGCCTTTCACCACCAGCAAGGCCGATGGCCTGGGCCTGGGGTTGAGCATGAGCCGCAGCCTGATCGAAGGCTTTGGCGGCAGCCTGTGGGCGCGGCCCGGTGACAAGGGTGGTCTGGTGCTGTGCTGCCGTCTGGCGGTCAGCAGGGGATAAGGGGAAACGCAGTGCAAGCGAAAGTGTATGTGGTCGATGACGACCAGGGCATGCGGGATTCGACCGTGTGGCTGCTGCAGTCGGTAGGTTTGCAGGCCCTGCCGTTCGCCAGCGGGCAGGCGTTTCTTGACGCCTGCGTTGATGATGGCCCTGCCTGTGTGCTGCTGGATGTGCGCATGCCGGGGCTGGGCGGGTTGGCGGTGCAGCAGGCGATGCGTGAACGCGGCCTGGCGCTGCCGGTGATTTTCGTCAGTGGCCATGCCGATGTGCCGATCGTGGTGCGGGCGTTCAAGAGCGGTGCCTGCGATTTCATCGAAAAACCGTACAACGACCAGTTGCTGCTCGACAGCGTGCAGGCCGCGCTGGAACACACCGGGCGCGCGCGCCAGGACAACCAGGCACTGGCGCTGGTGCAGGCGCGTATCGATGCCCTGACACCACGCGAGCGCGACGTGTTCGTGCCGTTGGCCCAAGGCTTGAACAACCGCGAGATCGCCGAGCGGCTGGGGGTCAGCGTGAAGACCGTCGACCTGTACCGCGGCCGGGTGATGAAGCGCTTGCAGGCGCAAAGCCTGGCCGAGCTGGTCGGCATGGCCATTGCCTGCGGTGCGGTGCAGGCACTGGGCCTGCGAGCCCTCTAACCGCCCTTGTCGTGGCCCCTGGACCACGCATTTCACCTTGAAGCGGCCCCGGGTTCCGTGTTGCGCCACGGACTGTTGGGGCCACTGGGTGGCCCATCGCGACGCAAGGCCGCTCCCGTAGAGGCCGACGGGTCAGGCCAGGATCATGAAATATTTCATAGCTTGCTAATCAAGGCTTTGACATTCACTGCCTAGGCAGTAATATTTTTACACACTTACCCGAGCAGTCGCTGATGGCCCATTTCACCCCAGACAACTTCCAGACCTGCGCCATCGGCATGCTGCTTGGCCGCGCGGCGATCCTCAAGGACCGCATCCTCGACTGGCACCTCGAATCCGAGGGCGTCACCGCCGCGCAGTTCAAGGTGTTGATCATCGTCACCCAGTACCAGGTGGATACCCCGGCCGAACTGTGCCGCTACCTGGGCCTGGACAGCGGCTCGATGACGCGCATGCTCGACCGCCTCGAGCAGAAGGAACTGATCGTGCGCAATCGCTGTGCCGACGACCGTCGCCAGGTGCGCCTGGCCTTGACCGTCGACGGCCAGCGCCTGGCCGACCGGCTGCCGGAAATCGGCGCCGCCGCCATGAACGAATTGTGCGGCGCACTGGACGCCGAAGAACTCAAGGCCCTGGAGGGCCTGCTGGCCAAGGTACTGCTTGCTGCCGGCGACCCGTTGACGATCCGCCGCTTCGGCGATCGCTGAACCCTGTCACGCATTTTCCAAGGTACTGTCATGGCCACTTCCGCAGACACCCCGTCTCCCTCCGCAGCGCCCGAGCCCTCGCGCAAGCGCAAGGCCTGGCTGCTCGGCCTGTTGCTGCTGGTGATCCTGGCCGCCGTTGGCGCCTGGGCCTGGTACAGCCTGGTCGGGCGTTGGCACGAAAGCACCGACGATGCCTATGTCAATGGCAACGTGGTGGAAATCACGCCGCTGGTCAGCGGTACGGTCACCAGCATCGGCGCCGACGACGGCGACCTGGTGCATGCTGGCCAGGTGCTGCTGCAATTCGACCCGGCCGACAGCGAAGTGGCCTTGCAGTCCGCCGAAGCCAGGCTGGCGCGCAGTGTGCGCCAGGTGCGCGGACTGTACAGCAACGTCGACTCGCTCAAGGCCCAGTTGGAAACCCGCCAGGCCGAACTGCGCAAGGCCCAGCAGGACTTCAACCGGCGCAAGGTGCTGGCCGACAGCGGGGCGATTGCCGCTGAGGAGCTGTCCCATGCCCGCGATGACCTGAGCGTGGCCCAGGCCGCGGTCAACAGCGCGCGTCAGCAACTCAGTACCAGCAGTGCGCTGGTCGACGACACCGTGGTGTCCTCGCACCCCGAGGTGATGGCGGCTGCCGCCGACCTGCGCCAGGCTTACCTCGACCACGCCCGTACCACCCTGGTCGCGCCGGTGACCGGCTACGTCGCCAAGCGTACCGTGCAGTTGGGCCAGCGCCTGCAGCCTGGCACCGCGACCATGGCGGTGATTCCTCTGGACCAGGTGTGGATCGATGCCAACTTCAAGGAGACCCAGCTGCGCGACATGCGCATCGGCCAGCCGGTGCAGATCAGCGCCGACCTGTACGGCAGTGAGGTCAAGTACAGCGGCACGGTCGACAGCCTTGGCGCCGGCACCGGCAGTGCCTTTGCCCTGTTGCCGGCGCAGAATGCCACTGGTAACTGGATCAAGATCGTCCAGCGCGTGCCGGTACGCATTCACCTCAGCCCCGATCAGCTCAAGGAGCACCCGCTGCGTATCGGCCTGTCCACTGTGGTCGAGGTCGACCTGCATGACCAGAGCGGCCCGGCACTGGCCCAGCAGCCACCGCAGCAGGCCAGCTATACCACCCAGGTCTATGATCGCCAGTTGGTCGAAGCCGACAACCTGATCGCCCGGCTGATCCACGAAAACAGCGCCAGCGGCAAGACGGCGCAGCGATGAGCAATACCGCCGCGGCCCAGTTCACCCCGCCGAGCCTGCTGCTGACCACCATCGGCCTGTCGCTGGCGACGTTCATGCAGGTGCTCGACACCACCATTGCCAACGTGGCCCTGCCGACCATTTCCGGCAACCTGGGGGTGAGCTACGAGCAGGGTACCTGGGTCATCACCTCGTTCGCGGTGAGCAACGCCATCGCCTTGCCGCTCACCGGCTGGCTGAGCCGACGGTTTGGCGAGGTGAAGTTGTTCATCTGGGCCACGCTGCTGTTCGTGCTGGCCTCGTTCCTCTGCGGGATTGCCCAGTCGATGCCGGAGCTGGTCGGTTTTCGTGTGTTGCAGGGCGTGGTGGCCGGGCCGTTGTACCCGATGACCCAGACGTTGCTGATTGCGGTGTATCCACCGGCCAAGCGCGGGATGGCCCTGGCGCTGCTGGCGATGGTAACGGTGGTGGCGCCGATTGCCGGGCCGATCCTCGGCGGCTGGATCACCGACAGCTACAGCTGGCCGTGGATCTTCTTCATCAACGTGCCCATCGGCCTGTTCGCCGCCGCCGTGGTGCGCCAGCAGTTGCGCAGCCGGCCGGTGGTCACCAGCCGCCAGCCGATGGACTACATCGGCCTGCTGACGCTGATCATTGGCGTCGGTGCCTTGCAGGTGGTGCTGGACAAAGGCAACGACCTGGACTGGTTCGAATCGTCGTTCATCGTCACCGGCAGCCTGGTTTCGCTGGTGTTCCTGACGGTGTTCGTGATCTGGGAACTGACCGACCGCCACCCGGTGGTGAACCTGCGCCTGTTCGTGCACCGCAACTTCCGGGTCGGCACCCTGGTGCTGGTCGGCGGCTATGCGGGGTTCTTCGGCATCAACCTGATCCTGCCGCAGTGGTTGCAGACGCAGATGGGCTACACCGCCACCTGGGCGGGCCTGGCGGTGGCGCCGATCGGCCTGCTGCCGGTGATCATGTCGCCGTTCGTGGGCAAGTACGCGCACCGTTTCGACCTGCGTGTGCTGGCGGGGCTGGCATTTCTGGCGATCGGTACCAGCTGCTACATGCGCGCCGGGTTCACCAGCGAGGTGGACTTCCAGCATGTGGCCCTGGTGCAGCTGTTCATGGGTATCGGCGTGGCACTGTTCTTCATGCCGACCCTGAGCATCCTGCTGTCCGACCTGCCGCCGCAGCAGATCGCCGATGGCTCCGGGCTGGCGACCTTCCTGCGGACCCTGGGTGGGAGTTTTGCGGCGTCGCTGACGACCTGGATCTGGATTCGCCGGGCGGACCAGCACCATGCCTACCTGAGCGAACATATCAGCCAGTTCGACCCGGCGACACGGCATACCCTGGAGCAGCTCGGCGGGGCCAGCCCGCAAAGCTATGCCCAGCTGGAGCAGATGCTCAACGGCCAGGCCTACATGATGTCGACGGTGGATTACTTCACCCTGATGACCTGGGTGTTTGCCGGGCTGATCCTGCTGGTGTGGTTTGCCAAGCCGCCCTTTACCGCCAAGGCGGGGCCGGCGTCGGCGGGGCATTGACGGGCGGGGGCCCTGGCTTGTGACGTTGGGCGGGGCGGATATCGAGCGCCATCCAACCCCCCCTCGCTGTTCCCACACCGTGTCTTTTCCCCTATTGTCGAACCTCCCTTTTGCAACCTTCGGCAAATCCATGGAGAACGTCATCGTCATCACCGGTGCCAGCCGTGGCATCGGCGCCGCCACAGCGCTGCTGGCCGCCCGCCAGGGCTACCGCATCTGCATCAATTACCACGCCGACGACCAGGCCGCAGAGAATGTCCTCCATCAGGTTCGTGCCCTGGGCGCCGAGGCCATTGCCGTGCGTGCAGACGCCAGCGTCGAGGATGAAGTCATCCAGCTGTTCCTGCGCGTCGACCAGGAACTTGGCCCGGTCACCGCGCTGGTCAACAACGCTGGCACCATCGGCCAGCAGAGCCGGGTCGAGGACATGTCCGAATTTCGCCTGCTCAAGGTCATGAAAACCAACGTCGTCGGCCCCATGCTCTGTGCCAAGCACGCCTTGCTGCGCATGGCGCGTCGACACGGCGGGCAGGGCGGGGCCATCGTCAACGTGTCGTCAGTGGCCGCACGCCTGGGCTCGCCCAACGAATACGTGGACTACGCCGCCTCCAAAGGCGCACTCGACACCTTCACCATTGGCCTGGCCAAGGAAGTCGCAGGCGAGGGCGTGCGGGTCAACGGCGTTCGCCCGGGCTATATCCATACCGGCTTCCATGCCCTTTCTGGCGACCCCGACCGTGTCAGCAAGCTGGAATCCGGCCTGCCCATGGGCCGTGGCGGGCGCCCCGAGGAAGTCGCCGAGGCCATTCTCTGGCTGCTTTCGGACAAGGCCTCGTATTCCACCGGCAGCTTCGTCGACCTGGGCGGCGGGCGCTGAGCCCGCCGCTCAGCTCTCCAGTAGCGTGCGTACCCGTTCGGCCAGCACTTGCAGCTCGAACGGCTTGGTCAGCACCAGCGTGCCGTGCAGCAACTGGCCGTCGGTGAGCGCTGCGCTTTCGTCGTAGCCGGTGACGAACAGCACCTTGAGCTCGGGGTAACGCTCGCGGCAACGTTCCGCCACCTGGCGGCCATTCAGGCCACCCGGCAGGCCGATGTCGCTGAGCAGCAGGTCTGGCCGCTCGCCTTCCTGCAGGTGGGCGAGGGCGGCCGGGCCGTTCTCGAATGCATCGACCCGATAACCCAGCTCCTCCAGCACTTCGCAGACCACCAGGCGCAAGGCGAGCTGGTCTTCGATCAGCAGGATACGCTGCGCGTTGGTGCTGCGGTGCTCTGGCAGCGTGCGCTTTGCCACGGCGGCCGGCGCCTCAGGTTGCTCGTGGTGGCGCGGTAGCAGCAGCTCGATGCGGGTACCTTCGCCAAGCGTTGACGATAGCCGTAGCTGGCCGCCGGATTGCCGCACGAAGCCGTAGGTCATCGACAAGCCCAGGCCAGTGCCCTGGCCCATGGGCTTGGTGGTGAAGAACGGGTCCACTGCGCGCTCGGCCACCTCAGGCGTCATGCCTTTGCCGTTGTCGATAATGCTCAGGCGCACGTATTCACCGGCTGGCAGTTCCACTGCGCGGGCCTGCTCGTCGTCCAGCACCAGGTTGTCGCCGTGAATGTCGATCGCGCCACCGTCAGGCATGGCGTCGCGGGCATTGATGCAGATATTGAGCAGGGCGCTTTCCAGTTGCGGTGGATCGATGAACGTTGGCCACAGCTGGCAGGGAAAGCGGCTGGTCAGGTTGATGGATGGGCCGATGGTGCGGCACAGTAGCTCTTCCATGCCTGCCACCAGCGTGGCCACCTGCGTGGCACAAGGTTGCAAGGTCTGCTGGCGGGAAAACGCCAGCAGCCGGTGCACCAGCGAAGAAGCCCGCTGCGCCGAGCCGCTGGACAGGTCCAGCAACCCTTCCAGGCTATCGAAGCGCGACTGTTGCAAGTGCTGGCGCATCAGGTCCTGGGCAGCCAGGATGCCGCCCAGCAGGTTGTTGAAGTCGTGGGCGATGCCGCCGCTGAGCTGGCCTACTGCTTCCATTTTCTGTGCCTGGCGCAAGGCCTCTTCGGCCTTGGCCAGACGTTGCTGCTCCTGCACCCGCTGACTGATGTCATAGGCGAACAGATAAGCGCCCTGGATCTCGCCTTCATGGTCACGCAGGGCGTTGAAGCGCAGCTCGTAGTGGCGTTGCCCGGGCGCTTGGCCAAAGGCGCCTGTCGCGATGAACTGCTCGCCCGCCAGCGCGCGTTGCCACAGTGGCAGGATCGGCGTCTGCTCGGTGTAATCGTGGTTGATCAGCCCGGGCATGTAATCGCCGACTTGCGGCGTTTGCCCGTACAAAAGCCGGAAGTCGTGCCTGGCCTGCCGGTTTACCGCCAGCCAGCGCATGTCCTTGCCGATCACGTGCACGTTGACCATGCTGTGATCGACCAACTCGGCAAACAGCCTGCGCTCTGCCAGTGCGGTGCTGACTCGTTGCTCGAGCTCCTGGTTCAGGCGCTGCAAGGCCTGTTCTGCCCGTCGCCGTTCGGTGACGTCCTTGAACAGCACGGCCACCTGGCGCTTCTCGGCGGGTTCTACGCGGAACGTGGTAATGGATAACACGCGCCCGGTGGCAACCAGCTCCTGCTCAAAATGCAGCGGTTCACCCGTGCGTAGCACAGCGCCGTAGCGTGCCACCCAATCATCCGCCTCGTCGGGCACCATTTCGCGCAGCTTCTGCCCGACCACATCGGCAATGCCTGCATGCTTGGCGTAGGCGGCATTGGCCAGCACGTGCACATAGTCACTGAGGGGCCCGTGCGGGCCGTCGAAGAATTCGATGATGCAGAAACCTTCGTCCATGGTGTCGAACAGCGAACGGTAGAAGTCCTGGCCGTGGTCCTGAAGGCTGGAAAGGCGCGCTTCCAGCAGCGCATTGTGCCGTTGCAGGTCTTCGACTTGTTGGCGCAGGTTGAGCAGTTCACGTTGAGGCATGTCGACATCCGACAAAAGGTACCGCCCAGACTTTAGCGCGTTCATCTGCACACGAATAGCCGCTCAGCGTGGCTGCGGGGCAACCCCCAGCAGCTGGTTGATGCGTTCGCCAAGGGACTGCAGGGTGAATGGCTTGGCCAGCAGTTCGGTGCGCCCGCCGAGCCGCACCATGGGTAGCGCGTCGGCAATGTCGTAACCGGTAATCAGCAATACCGGGGCGTCTTTCATCAGCCCCTGGTACACCGCGGCAAGCTGGTAACCATCGGTTCCCCCGGGCAGGCCGATGTCCGTGACCAGCAGGTCTGGTGGCGGGCTTTGGCGCATTGCCTCAAGGGCCTGGCGACCATCCTCCAGGGCCTGCACGTCATGGCCCAGTTCTGTCAGCACTTCGACGAGCACCAGGCGCAGTGCCGGTTGGTCGACCACCAGCATGATCCGACGCGCCTGCGGGCTCTCGGGCTGTGCATGGGCGGTGACAGCTGCAAGGTTGTCGTCGACGCCTGTGTGTTGATCCTGGGGGAAATACAGGTGTACGCAAGTACCTTCCCCGGCAACGCTATCGATCAGCAACTGCCCGGCGGACTGGCGGGCGAAGCCATAGGCCATCGCCAGCCCAAGGCCGGTGCCCTGGCCCAGTGGTTTGGTGGTGAAGAACGGTTCTAGGGCACGCTGCAGCACGGCGTCGGACATGCCCATGCCGGAGTCCTCGACGCGAATGTGCAGATAGCGGCCCGCCGGCAGGTCCAGGCGCCTGGCCTCGGCCGCCGCGAGATCGGTGTTTGCACTGGCGATACGCAGGGTGCCGCCGCGAGGCATGGCATCACGGGCATTGATGCACAGGTTGAGCAATACGTTTTCCAGCTGTTGCGGGTCGACACGGATCGGCCATTGCGCGGCCAGCGTGTGGTCCTGGAAGTCGATGTGCGGGCCGGTCGCGCTGTGGATCAGGTCGTGCATGTCGGCGACCAGTGCGTGCACGTCGAGCGCTTGCGGAAGCAGGGCTTGCCGACGCGAAAAAGCCAGCAGGTGCTGCACCAGGACTGCGGCGCGCGAGGCATTGTCGTGGCTGAGTTCGAGCAGGCGGGTGGCATCGGCGAGACGTTGCTGGCCGAGGCGGTACCTGGCGAGTTCCAGTGAACCCAGCAGGCTACCCAACAGGTTGTTGAAGTCGTGGGCGATGCCCCCGGTCAACTGGCCCACGGCTTCCATCTTCTGCGCCTGGCGGAGGGCTTCCTCTGTCTGGCGCAGGCGCTCCTGCTCGACCATGCGCTCGGTGATATCGAAGGCGAACAGGTAACCGCCCTGAATCTGTTGCCGGGCGTCGCGCCACGGGTGGTAGCGGATTTCGTAATGCCGGGGCGCGTCAGCTGTCCCGAGCATGACGGTTTCGATGAAGGCTTCGCCAGCCAGCACGCGGGGCCACACCGGTGCCAGGCGGTCCATGATATCGGGCTGGTTGACCAGGAACTGCGGCACGTAATCGCCGATCTGCGGCACGAAACCACGATAACGTTCGAAGGTTTCCCGGGCTGTCCGGTTGATCGCCACCAGGCGCAACTTGCGGTCGGCGGCGAACACGTTGGCCGGGCTGTTATCGAGCAATTCGCCCAGCAACCGGTTGTTGGCCTGTGCCGTGTCGTCGCCCTCGGCCAGGCGTGCCTCCAGCTCGGCGACACGCGCCTGCAGCTGAGCCAGTGACGGGAACGTGTCTGGTTGCATGGCGAAGTCCCGGTGTACGGATCGGCCAACTATAGCCGCCCACCGGGCCATCAGCCATCAGAACGAGCGGATGATCCGTCCCAGCGTCTCCATGGCCCGTTCCGCATCTTCATGCCAGGGGCTGCCGTAGTTCAGGCGGATGCAGTTGCCGAAGCGCCGGGTAGGCGAGAAGATCGGCCCGGGGGCGATGCTGATGCCCTGGGCCAGGGCCATGTGGAACAGCTTCAGGGCATCCATCTGCTCGGGCAGTTCCAGCCACAGGAAGTAGCCACCGGACGGTTGGCTGACCCGCGTCTGTGCCGGAAAGTGGCGGGCAATGGCCGCCAGCATGTTGGCCTGCTGGCCTTCCAGGGCGTAGCGCAGCTTGCGCAGGTGGCGGTCGTAGCCGCCGTGCTGCAGGTAGTCGGCGATGGCGGCCTGGGCCGGCATCGAAGCACACAGCGAAGTCATCAGTTTCAGGCGCTCGATCTTCTGCGCAAAACGCCCGGCCGCCACCCAGCCGATACGGTAGCCGGGCGCCAGGCTCTTGGCGAACGAACCACAGTGCATCACCAGGCCCTCGCTGTCGAAAGCCTTGGCCGGTTTGGGTGCCTGCTGGGCGTAGTACAGCTCGGCATACACGTCGTCTTCGATCAACGGCACCTGATGCCGGGCCAGCAGCGCTACCAGTGCCTGCTTTTTCGCTTCCGGCATGCTGGCGCCCACCGGGTTCTGGAAATTGGTCATGCACCACACGGCTTTGACCGGGTGTTTTTCCAGTGTCTGCGCCAGTACGCCCAGGTCCATGCCTTCACGCGGATGCACGGGGATTTCCACCGCCTTGAGCTTGAGCCGCTCCAGCACCTGCAGGCAGGCGTAGAAGGCCGGCGCCTCGATGGCCACCAGGTCGCCAGGCTGGGTGACCGCCTGCAGGCACAGGTTCAACGCTTCCAGCGCGCCGTTGGTGATCAGCAATTCTTCCATCGGCAACATCAGCCCGCCGACCATGTAGCGCAAGGCAATCTGCCGGCGCAGCTGCGGGTTGCCCGGCGACAGGTCGGTGACCACCATGCGTGGGTCCATGCTGCGGCCGGCGCTGGCCAGCGAACGCGACAGGCGCTGCAGCGGGAACAGCTCGGGGCTGGGGAACGCCGAGCCGAAAGGCACGGTGTTGGGGTCCTTGATCGAGTCGAGGATCGAGAACACCAACGCGCTGACGTCGACAGCGGTGGACTCGCTGACCGGCTGCAAGGCCTGCGGCTCGCTGAACTGGCGCGGGGCGTAGGCATTGACGAAGTAACCCGAACGCGGCCGCGCGCGAATCAGGCCGCGCCGTTCCAGCAGGTAATAGGCCTGGAACACGGTGGATGGGCTGACCCCGTGGGTCTGGCTGGCATAGCGCACCGAGGGCACACGCTCGCCGGGGCCCAGCACCCCGGAGCGGATCAGTTCGGCAATGTCGTCGGCAAAGCGTTCGTAGCGTTTCATTCTGGCCTTCTGTCGAAGCCTGGCAGGCAAGGTGGGGTCAGTGTAAGGGATCAACGGTTCAGCGGCGCGACGAAGCGGCTGTGGGCCACGTTGCGGATGCCGGGGTCGTCGCGGTCGCTGATTTCGAAGCTCAGCGACTGCGAGCTGCTGGCCGGGCGCTCGGCCAGAAGCGCTACCGACACCGGCACCTCGCTCATGTCGCCGGCCGCGACAGTGAAGGCAGTCTTGCCCTGCAAGCTGAAGCCGTCGGCGTCCAGCAGGCGCAGCTGATAGTGCCGGGCATGCTCGGTCTTGTTGATGACCTTGAGCAGGTAGATGTTCTCGATCTGGCCCTGGGCATTTTCGCGGAACAGGCCGCGGTCCTTGATCACGTCCAGCGATACCATCGGGCGCAGGTGCACGGCCAGCATCAGCGCCGCAATCATCACCACCAACGCGGCGGCGTAACCCAGCAGACGCGGGCGCCACCAATGGGTGCTGCCACCTTGCAGGCTGTGTTCGGACTTGTAGCCGATCAGGCCGCGGGCGTAACCCATCTTGTCCATGACCCCGTCACAGGCATCGATGCATGCCGCGCAACCGATGCAGGCCATCTGCAGGCCGTCACGGATGTCGATGCCCGTGGGGCATACCTGAACGCACAAGGTGCAATCGATGCAATCCCCCAGGCCCTGGGCGCGGGCGTCGCTGCCTTTCTTGCGCGGGCCACGGGCTTCGCCACGACGCGGGTCATAGGCGACTGCCAGGGTGTCCTTGTCGAACATCACGCTCTGGAAGCGTGCGTAGGGGCACATGTGCAGGCACACCGCTTCGCGCAGCAGGCCGGCGTTGATGTAGGTGGCGGCGCTGAAGAACAGTACCCAGAACAGCGCCACACCGCCCAGTTGCAAGCTGAACAGCTCTGCGGCCAATGGGCGAATCGGCGTGAAGTAGCCGACGAAGGTCAGGCCGGTGAGCAGGCCGATGGCCAACCACAGGCTGTGCTTCAACACGCGGCGGCCCAGTTTGTTCAGGCTCCAGGGAGCGGCGGCCAGCCTGATGCGCTGGTTGCGGTCGCCCTCGGTGACCTTTTCGCACCACATGAACAGCCAGGTCCAGGTGCTTTGTGGGCAGCTGTAGCCGCACCATACACGGCCGGCAAACACGGTGATGGCGAACAGGCCGAACGCGCAGATGATCAGCAGGGCCGACAGCAGGATGAAGTCCTGCGGCCAGAAGGTGGCGGCGAAGATATGGAACTTGCTGTTAGCCAGGTCCCAGAGCACGGCCTGGCGACCCTCCCAGTCCAGCCAGGCGGTGCCGAAGAACAGCACGAACAGGGCGCCGGCGAAGCCGATGCGCAGGTTGCGGTACAACCCGCGGAAGCTGCGCGTGTGAATGCCGCTGTCGTTGCGTCGTGGCCGGGGGCTGGCCGGGGCGGCGGCGATCTCTGTGAGAAGGATTCTATCGGTCATGGCTCGGTGCTCATCAGGCCTCGATCAGGCACGCACACTATGGCCCTGGGCCTGTTATCAGCACAGGCTCAGATTTCCCGATAAAAACCGTATCAGATTGCCCGGCTCGCCCCCCCAGGCCCTAGATTACCGAGCCTGGCGCGCTGGCTTTCAGATGCCTGCGGCTATCTACCGCACCCGCTACGGTGAGCGCATCGGCCTCGGCTTCGGTGATCGGCACGCGCTGGCCGGCAAGCAGGGCCACCGACATGCGCAACTTTTCATCGGTGATGATTTCGATGGCCGGGCCATCGCCTTCGACGCGCAGGTCCTCGCCAACGAGGGTGCAGCGGCGGGTGTTTGGGTCGATTTCAACGGGCATGGGGTGATCCTCCTGCGGCGGTTACAGGGTGGACCACGCAAGCGAGTGGGTTGCTGCATTGGCCGGTTCAGCGGCACTTTGCGCTGGGTATGGCGGTCAATCTTGGCAGATGACAGGCACGGGAACGAGCGCAATGGACCTCATCTGGCAAGCAATCCAGGCCGAATTCGCCGATATCACCGATACCCGCGAGGTCACCCAGATCCTCGTGCGCCTGCTGATGGCCGCCTTGCTCGGTGCCGTGCTCGGCTTCGAGCGCGAACACAAGGGCAAGTCGGCAGGCGTGCGCACGCATATGCTGGTGTCGCTGGGGGCCGCGCTGTTCGTGCTGGCGCCGAGCATGGCCGGTGCCGAGGAAGACGCCCTGAGCCGGGTGATCCAGGGGATCGTCGCCGGTATCGGTTTTCTCGGCGCGGGCACCATCCTGAAAGGTAACGGCCAGGACCCCAGCCATGTCAAAGGCCTGACGACGGCCGCCGGGTTGTGGATGACTGCCGCCATTGGCACGGCCGCCGGCATGGGCCGCGAGGCCACGGCGGTGATCAGCACGGTGCTGGCCCTGCTGGTGCTGGGCACGATGCCGTTGCTGGTGGAAAAACTGGAAGGGCAGGACGAGAGCAAGCAGGAAGAGGAAGAGGGCAGGAAGCACTGAGGGGAGCCGAAGCTCCCCTCAAAGCGTTGTTGCCTGCTCTTTTTTATTATTGGGACCGGCCTGTTGTTGTTTTTGTCAGCCGGTCCGGGTGTTGCGGGCGACCCCCATGCGGGGTCAAGAGCAAACGTATTTTTTTGAGCGCTGACCTGCTTTCATCATGGCTGATCCGAACCTGGCTGCCGCTACCTGGAGGTAGTTTTATTGTTCTGTGCCAGACCGCGGGGCGTACCCCTGAAAAGCGTGTCGACTCCAAAAAAATCTGCTTGCTGCGTCTCTGCCGTGTTGTTCTTGTTATGTCAGAGCCGTTACCTGTTGTTTTTATTGGGTGTCACGTTCTTTTTGTTGTTGTGCGAAAGATATAGCAGGGTGCGTGCCAACTTTTAAAAACCCTTTTAAATCAACCATTTAGCGATTTCTGTGAAAATCGCCAGGCCTGAAAATCTGCCGATTTGTTTCCCTGTTACCCGATTTTTCGCTGCACAACGTGGCGGCGGTAACACTCACCCACAACCCTGTGACACCCGTATGTCTTATTGCGCGCTGCGCGCCCGTGCCACCCGCGACCCATTGTCGCGGCCCAGCACGCCGCTGATGCGCTGGCCGGCGGCAATCAGCCGGTCCAGGTCGATGCCGGTTTCGATGCCCAGCCCCTGCAGCAGGTACACCACATCCTCACTGGCGATATTGCCAGTCGCCCCCTTGGCGTACGGGCAGCCGCCCAGCCCGGCTACCGAGCTGTCGAAAACACGGATGCCTTCGAGCAGGCTGGCATACACGTTGGCCAGGGCCTGGCCATAGGTATCGTGGAAGTGCCCGGCCAGTTGCTCACGCGGTACCTGTGCCGACACCACCTCGAACAGGCGCCGGGTATCACCGGCCGTACCGGTACCGATGGTGTCGCCCAGGGAAACCTCGTAACAGCCCATGTCGTGCAGGGCGCGCGCCACCGGGGCGACCTGGTCGGCGCTGACCTTGCCTTCATAGGGGCAGCCGAGCACGCACGACACGTAGCCACGCACGCGCACGCCGTGGTTGCGGGCCGCTTCCATGATCGGCTCGAAGCGCTTGAGGCTGTCGCTGATCGAGCAGTTGATGTTGCGTTGTGAAAAGGCTTCGGAGGCAGCCGCGAATACCGCGACCTCCTTCACCCCTGCGGCCACGGCATCTTCGAAACCGCGCAGGTTGGGCGCCAGCGCGGCATAGGTGACCCCCGGGCGCTGCTGGATGCCGGCGAACACCTCGGCGGAGCCCGCCATCTGCGGCACCCACTTGGGCGAGACGAAACTGCCCACTTCGATATAGGCCAGGCCCGCCTCGGTAAGGTCATCCACCAGGCGTACCTTGTCGGCAACGCTGATGGGCTGGGCTTCGTTCTGCAGGCCGTCGCGGGGGCCGACTTCGACCAGGCGGACGTGTTTGGGCAAGGACATGGCGGGTTTCCTGTGGCGTTCAGCGGTTGTCTTTGTTGTTCAGGGTGGCGGCCAGGGCCTGTTCGCAGCGCTCCTGGGCGGTGTCCAGTTCCAGTTGCATCTGGTGGATATCGAGCATCTGCTGTTCCAGCTGGGCGCGGCGCTCGGCGATTTTCGCCAGCATGCTGTTGAGCTGCTTGAGGTTGCCGCTGGACGGGTCGTACAGCTCGATCAGCTCGCGGCATTCGGCCAGGGAAAAGCCGATGCGCTTGCCGCGCAGGATGAGTTTCAGGCTGACCTTGTCGCGCGCCGAATAGATCCGTTCCAGGCCGCGGCGCTCCGGGCTCAGCAGGCCCTGCTCTTCATAGAAGCGGATGGCGCGGGTGGTGATGTCCAGCTCACGGGACAGGTCGGAGATGCTGTAGGTCTGGGGGCTCATGCTGGGGCTCGGCGTGGTGTATGCGGCTATCCTGACGTCAGGTTGACGTTTACGTCAAGCAGGGGCGCAGATGTGCGTCGTCGCTGCGCGCCTGCCTCAGTCTGGCTGGGCCGACCGCCGATAGCCATTGGGGGTCTGCCCGCTCAGGCGCTTGAACCAGCGGGCAAAGTACGTCGGGTCGGTGAACCCCAGGCTGTCCGACAACTGGCCGATACTCATCCGCGTGTAGACCAGCTTGCGCCGCGCCTCCAGCAGCAACCGCCGGTGTACCACCTGCAACGCGGTTTGCCCGCTCAGCGCACGGCACAGCTGGTTCAGCTGCAGGCTCGGGATATTCAGCCGCGCGGCAAATTCCTCCACCGACAGGTGCTCGCGATAATGCGCCTCGACCAGGCGCAGATATTGCCCGAGCAAGTGGCGGTCACGCTCATCGCGGTTGCGTGGTGCCTGCCCCGACTGCTGGCGGCGGCTGATCCATACCATCAGTGCGGTCACCAGAGCCTCGAGCAGCGCTGCCCGTGCCGGGGCGTTGCCCTGGTACTCCTGCTGCAGGGTGTCGATCAGGTTGCGCAGACGCCCCCGGTCCTGGCCCAACGGGTAGCACGCCGCTTTCGCCAGTACCGCCAGAGGCGCGCCCAGGCGCTGCTCCAGGTTCGCTACCAGCGCCGTACCGAAGGTCAGTACATGCCCCTGGATATCGGCACTGAAGCGAAAGCCGTGCACGGTCAGCGGCGGCACCACCTGGATCGCCGCTTCGCCGATGGTGCTGCGTGACCCCTCGATTTCTACCTCGGCCCGGCCGCGCTGCACGTACAGCAGCTGGAACAGCTCGGCATGCTGGTGTGGCTTGATTTCCCAGTGGTGCAGGCGGCTACGCGCCTCGATCGGCTCGCAGTGCAGCAGGTCGTTACCGGGCCAGGCCTGGTTTCCGCCATACAGGGTGAACACCGGGACGCCGGAGAGGGGAGATTTCATGCGTGAATGCCTGTCCGTTAATCGAACGATTTTTGTAAAAGTGCAGGTTATGCATGGAATAGCACAGCTTTACAGCGGTTATTGCCAGTAAAAATGCAAAGGCAAACCCTAACAGCAGATGCCGCCTCACTGCCAGTCCGGGGCCGGTGTCGTCCGCACAGAGACAACAACAATGAACACTCAGGTTGCAATTATTGGTGCAGGCCCGTCTGGCCTGCTGCTGGGCCAGCTGCTGCACAACGCCGGTATCGAGACGCTGATCGTCGAACGCCAGACCCCGGAGTATGTACTGGGTCGGATCCGCGCCGGGGTGCTGGAACAAGGTACCGTCGACCTGTTGCGCGAAGCCGGCGTGGCTGCGCGCATGGACCGCGAAGGGCTGGTTCATGAAGGGGTCGAGCTGCTGGTCGGCGGGCGTCGCCAGCGCCTGGACCTCAAGGCCCTGACCGGCGGCAAGACGGTGACGGTGTACGGCCAGACCGAAGTGACACGTGACCTGATGCAGGCGCGTCAAGCCAGTGGCGCGCCGACCATCTATTCGGCGAATAATGTCCAGCCGCACGAACTCAAGGGCGAGCGGCCCTACCTGACGTACGAGAAGGACGGCCAGCTCCACCGCGTGGATTGCGACTACATTGCCGGCTGTGACGGCTTCCACGGTGTCTCGCGGCAGAGCATCCCCGACGGTGTGCTCAAGCAGTACGAGCGGGTCTACCCGTTTGGCTGGCTGGGCCTGCTGGCCGATACCCCGCCGGTCAATCACGAGCTGATCTACGCGCACCATGCGCGCGGCTTCGTGCTGTGCAGCCAGCGATCGCTCACACGCAGCCGCTACTACCTGCAAGTCCCGCTGGAAGATCAGCTGGAAGCGTGGCCCGATGAACGCTTCTGGAATGAACTCAAGGCACGCCTGCCCGAAGACGTCGCGGCGCGCCTGGTGACTGGCCCGGCCCTGGAAAAGAGCATCGCGCCGCTGCGCAGCCTGGTGGTCGAGCCGATGCAGTACGGTCATCTGTTCCTGGTCGGCGACGCTGCGCACATTGTCCCGCCCACCGGGGCCAAGGGCCTGAACCTGGCGGCCTCGGACGTCAACTATCTGTACCGCATCCTGCTCAAGGTGTACCGCGAAGGGCGCACCGAGCTGCTGCAGCAATATTCGCCGCTGGCCCTGCGCCGGGTGTGGAAGGGCGAACGCTTCAGCTGGTTCATGACCCAGCTGCTGCATGATTTCGGCAGCCACAAGGACGCCTGGGACCAGAAGATGCAGGAGGCCGACCGTGAGTACTTCCTGTCTTCGCCGGCGGGGTTGGTGAACATTGCCGAAAACTATGTGGGCCTGCCGTTCGAAGAGGTGGCCTGAAGCCCGCGCCTGCCTGCCTGCATGCCGGAAAAGCCGCCAGGGCTTGCAGTGAAGTTTGCGTTTGACCGACAGTGCCGTGCTGAACAGCTGATGGCAGGAAGCAAACGATGACATTCTTCACCCACCTGGCGGGCACCCTGTGCCTGCTGGCTTCCAGTGCTTGGGCAGGTGCCGACGCGCTGCTGCCCGCACCACCGGAACTGGCCTCCGGCTATCGCTCTGGCTTGCAGCTGGTGCACGCCAGCCGGCACATGGTCGCTGCCGCCAACCCGCTGGCCAGCGAGGCGGGACGGGCGATGCTGCGGGCCGGTGGCAGCGCCATCGACGCGGCCATCGCCATGCAGATGGTACTGACCCTGGTCGAGCCACAATCCAGTGGTATTGGCGGCGGGGCGTTCATCCTGTACTGGGACGGCCAGCGCGTGCAGGCTTACGATGGCCGCGAGACAGCCCCGGCAGAAGTGTCGGAAAATCTGTTCCTGCAGGCCGACGGCTCACCGATGCCGTTCCGGGCCGCGCAGATCGGCGGGCGCTCGGTGGGGGTGCCCGGGGTCTTGCGGGCATTGCAACTGGCCCATGCGCAACACGGCAGGTTGCCCTGGCGTGAGCTGTTCACCCCGGCGATTGCCTTGGCGCGCAACGGTTTCCCGGTGTCCGAACGCCTTCACGCCTTGCTGGCGAGTGACCCGTTCATTGCCCGTTCACCGGCCATGGCCCGCTACTTCCTGGATGCCCACGGCAAACCGCTGGCGGTCGGCACCACCTTGCGCAACCCCGAGCTGGCGCAAACCTTCGAGCAGATTGCCGCGCATGGCGCCGAGGCGTTCTACACCGGCGCAATCGCCGAAGCCATCGTGGCCAAGGTGCGCAGCCATGCCAACGCCGGCTACCTGACGCTGCAGGACTTGCAGCAGTACCAGGCCAAGGAGCGCGAGCCGGTATGCGGCCCCTACAAGGCCTGGCGCGTCTGCGGCATGCCGCCGCCTTCGTCGGGTGGGGTGGCGGTGCTGCAGACCCTGGGCATTCTCGAAGCGCTGCAGCGGGCTGCACCGGCACGCGACCTTGCCGCCATGCGGCCGCTGCCTGCTGCATCGGCTGCCGAACTCGAAGCCCCACCGCTGGCCGTGCACCTGGTTGCCGAAGCCGAGCGCCTGGCGTATGCCGACCGCGCCCAATACCTGGCCGACAGCGATTATGTGGCGGTTCCGGTCAAGGCCTTGACTGACCCCACCTACCTGGCCACCCGCGCCGGGCAGATCGGCGACTACAGCATGCAGCGCGCGCGCCCCGGGCAGCCGCAGGGGGCCGACCTGGCCCTGGCCCCCGACCGCTCGCCACTGCGGGTTTCCACCTCGCACCTCAGCGCGGTCGATGACCGCGGCCAGGCCCTGGCCATGACCACTTCGGTGGAAGCAGCGTTCGGTGCGCACCTGATGGTCAAGGGCTTCCTGCTCAACAACCACCTGACCGACTTCTCGTTCATCCCGCAGGAGCAGGGCAAGCCCGTGGCCAACCGGGTGCAGCCGGGCAAGCGGCCGCTGTCGTCCATGGCACCGACCCTGGTGTTCGCGCAAGCCTCCGGCGAACTGGTGGCCAGCCTGGGCTCGCCCGGTGGCTCGCAGATCATCGGTTACGTCAACAAGGCGCTGATCGGCCTGCTGGACTGGCAGCTTGATCCGCAGCAGGCCGCCGGCCTGCCCAACTTCGGCAGCCGCAATGCCGACACCGAAGTGGAGGCGGGGCTGGCCAGCCCGGCGCTGATCCGCCAGCTGGCAGCCTGGGGGCATGTGGTAACACCCCTGACCATGACCAGTGGCATGCAGATCATCCAGCGCAGCGGCGACGGCTGGTTGGGCGGTGCCGACCCCCGCCGCGAAGGCGTGGCGCTCGGCGACTGAGCCTGTGCGTTGCGGTGCAGGGGGTGGCGTGATAGAAAACAGCCTTGCCATTTGAAAGTTGAATACCAGGATGTCTACTGGCGTGAAATCGAATAGGGCCCTGTTCGACCTCGACCTGCTGCGCGCCATTGTGGTGGTGGCGGATTGCGGCAGTTTCACCACGGCTGCCGCCCGCCTGCACTCGACCCAATCGACCATCAGCCAGAAGGTGCGGCGCCTCGAGGACATGGTCGGGCATCGCCTGCTGGTGCGCGGCAACCGGGATGTGTTGCCGACCGACGCTGGGCAGACCCTGCTTGGCTATGCCCGGCACATGCTGGCCCTGAACGACCAGATGCTCGAAGCCCTGGCCGGGGCGATGGTGGGCGTGACCGTGCGCCTGGGGGTGCCCGAGGATTTCGTTGGCGGGCGGACGACCAATGCCTTGTCAGCGTTCAGCCGGCGGCACCCGCAGGTGAAGCTGGAAGTCACCAGCGGCCTGTGCCGCGACCTCAGCCAGGCCTACGATAATGGCGAGCTCGACCTGGTGCTGCTCAAGCAGCGGCGCAACAGCCGCGAAGGAGTGGCGTGCTGGCCGGAGCGCCTGCAATGGATCGACAGCGCGCGCACGCCGGCATTCGAACTGGACCCGATCCCGCTGGTTACCTTTCCGCCGCGTGGGCTGTACCGCGACGACATGATCAACGCCATCGAGGGCATGGGCCGGCGCTGGCGCATCAGCTTCACCAGCTCCAGCCTCAGTGGCATCCAGGCCGCAGTGGCCGATGGCATGGGCATCAGCCTGCTGCCACCGCGGGCCGCTACCGGCGAGCACCGGGTGCTAGGGACAGGCCAGGGCCTGCCGGAGGTCGACAGCTACGAAATCGTCATCGTCCACCGGCCGACGGCGGATGTCATGGTCAAGGCGCTGACCGAGGTGATGACGCAATTGTTGGCGGGCGGCGGGATCTGAGAACTGCAACTGCGGTAGCAGGGGTTCGGCGGCATGTCGAGTGCGGTGTCTTTCCCCTGCAACGATGGCTGCTGCCTCGATCGTTCCCACAAGGCAGGAGCGGGGTTCTGAATGATTCACGGGGAATGTGGCTAAGGCCATCCAGGCTGGGGGGAGCATAGGATCTGCTGCGCAACCCCTTTGATCTCATTCCGGAGACCCTATGAAAAAAATCGCATTCATAACCCTGCTGGCCGCCGCAGGCCTGGTTCAAGTAGCGCATGGCAACGAGCATGAAGATGCCGATACTGCCGTCAGTGAAAACGACTGCATCGTCTACCCAACAACCTGAAGCCCGTCGCCGGGCTGTGCGGAGCATTGGCGTGCCAAGCACACCCTGCCCTGAAGGTACCTACCTGACTGAAACCGGTCATTGCAATTCGGCCCACGAGTTCGAGTGAAGCCTCAAGGTTGACGCTCGGCTACTGCCCTCAGGGTCCTGAGGGTCACCACCGGCGCATCGACCACGAACCGATTGGCCAGCCAACCCGGCACATCCCCTGCCGGGTCGGCTTGCAGTTGGTAGATCACCTCGGTTTCCTGCTGGCCGAGTGGCCTCATGATCCATTCCCCCGACAAATGCTGCACGCGGATCAGCCCGGGCTCTTCGGGCAAGCGGCCCGGCTCGGCGTTCAGGTGCCGCACCAGGGTGCCGTCGTCGAGCCGCTCGGTGGTTACCTTCAGCACGATGTCCCGTGGCATCGTCGGCCACGGCAGGTTGGTGGTCAGGTACACCCAGGTATCGGCGCCGTTCACCTCCAGCAGGCGCATCTGCTCGCAGGCGTACAGCCATTTGCAGGCCACCCGCAGGTTCTCCTGCAGGTCGGTGAGCGTGCGCACGCTGGCTTTCATGGTGCTGACCCCACGAAATTGCTGGTACGGCGAGCCGCTGACACCACTCAGGTACACGCGAATGCCTTCGCGGTCGTAGGCCAGGTCCCAGTCATCGGCGGCCAGGGCGGAGGAGCCGAGCAGCAGGACGGCGAGCAGCAGGCAGCGGTTCATGGCGGGCACCGCGCGGGGATGGAGGTTTCAGTATGCGCGGCAAACAGAAAGCCCGCCAGATTGGCGGGCTTGCGGGGGCAGCCTGGGCTTAGCGCTTGGGGTTCAGCGTCAGGTGTACGTGGCGGTTGACGTCCTTGTACAACAGGTAGCTGAACTTGCCTGGGCCGCCGGCATAGCAGGCTTGCGGGCAGAAGGCACGCAGCCACATGAAGTCGCCGGCTTCCACTTCGACCCAGTCCTGGTTCAGGCGGTACACCGCCTTGCCTTCAAGCACGTACAGGCCGTGTTCCATCACGTGGGTTTCGGCGAACGGGATCACGCCGCCCGGCTGGAAGGTGACGATGTTCACGTGCATGTCGTGGCGCATGTCGGCCATGTCGACGAAGCGGGTGGTGACCCAGCGGCCTTCGGTGCCCGGCATTTCGATGACGGTGGCGTTGTCACGGTGGGTGACGAAGGATTCCGGAACGTCCAGGCCCTCGACCTTCTGGTAGTGCTTGCGCAGCCAGTGGAAGGTGACGTTGGCCTTGCTGTTGTTGCGCAGGCTCCACTCGGCGCCGGGTGCCAGGAAGGCGTAGCCACCCGGTACCAGGGTGTGGTGCTTGCCTTCGACGGTGATGTCCAGTTCGCCTTCGACGATGAACACCACTGCTTCGGCGTTCGGGTCCAGCTCGGGGCGCTCGCTGCCGCCTTCCGGGGCGACTTCGACGATGTATTGCGAGAAGGTCTCGGCAAAACCGGTCAGCGGGCGGGCAATGACCCACATGCGCATCTTGTCCCAGAACGGCAGGTGGCTGGTGACGATGTCACGCATCACGCCCTTGGGAATGACGGCATAGGCTTCGGTGAACATGGCACGGTCAGTCAGCAGCTCGGTCTGAGCCGGGTGCCCACCGTGGGGGGCGAAGTAGGAATGATTCGACATGGACGATCTCGACTTGTTGTTCTCTCCCCATGCCGTGAACCGCACCGGCCGGTGCGGCGCAGGGGATGTGGCGACAGAATAGGGGCGAGGGCGTGCCATCCACAAATTAAATGTTGGAATACCCGGTATTTGCCAGCTAAATGCTGACCTGGCGGCCAGCGTGCGCTTGCGGCAAACGGTCACCCTGGCCGAACAGCTTGTGCCGCAAGCTGCCTTCGGCATAGCTCAGCGGGTAGCGGCCACGCCGTTGCAGCTCGGGTACCAGCAGCTCGACCACCTGGGCGAGGTCGTCCGGTTGCACGGCGTAGGTCAGGTTGAAACCATCGATGCCGGTCTCTTCCAACCAGCTTTCCAACTGGTCGGCGACTTCGCTGGCCGCGCCGACCAGCACCGGGCCGCGGCCACCCAGGCCGACGAATTCGGCGGCCTCGCGCACGCTCCAGCGGCGGTTCGGGTCGGCCGCGGTGAAGGCGGCCAGGGCGGCACGGCCGGCATCGTTCTCGACATATTCGATCGGCGCATCGGGATCGAGGCCGGCAAAGTCAATGCCGGTCCAGCCTGACAGCAGCGCCAGGGCGGCGTCCAGGTCCACGTAACGGCGGTACTCGGCGAAGCGTGCTTCGGCTTGCTCCCGGGTGGGGGCGACAATCAGCAGGGCCTGGGCGTAGATCAGCACGCTATCACGGCCGCGCCCGGCGGCCTCGCTGGCCTGGCGAATGCCGTCGGCGTAGCGGCGCAGCACCGTGGGCGTCGGCCCGCTGATGAACACGCATTCGGCATGGCGCGCCGCGAACTGCTGGCCGCGCGGCGAAGCGCCAGCCTGGAACAGCACCGGCGTACGCTGGGGTGACGGCTGGCACAGGTGCATGCCGGGCACCTGGAAATGTTCGCCGGCATGCTTGATAGGGTGCACCCGGGATGGCTCGATATACCGCCCGCTGTCACGCTCCAGCAGCACCGCGTCTTCGTCCCAGCTTTTTTCCCACAGCTTGTACAGCACCTGCAGGTATTCCTCGGCCAGGTCGTAGCGCTGGTCGTGGCCCAGCTGCTGCGCCAGGCCCAGGTTCCTCGCGGCGCTGTCGAGGTAGCCGGTGACGATGTTCCAGCCGACCCGGCCATTGCTCAGGTGGTCGAGCGTGGACATGCGCCGGGCGAACGGGTAGGGGTGTTCGTAGGTGAGCGAGAAGGTGACGCCAAAGCCCAGGTGTTCGGTAACCCCGGCCATGGCCGGGACCAGCAGCAGCGGGTCATTGACCGGCACCTGCACACCACCGCGCAGGGCCGCCTCGGGGCTGCCCTGGTAGACGTCGTAGATGCCCAGCACATCGGCGATGAACAGGGCGTCGAACAGGCCGCGTTCGAGCAGGCGGGCCAGGTCGGTCCAGTAATCCAGGCGATTGAAGTTCACACTGGTATTACGCGGGTGGCGCCACAGGCCGGGCGACTGGTGGCTGGCGGCGTTCATGCTGAAGGCATTGAAGCGGATCGGGCGGGGCATGCTGTGGGCTCCGTTCAAGGCAACACGGAAGCCGGGTAGACCGCGTCGGCGACCTGCAGCTTGTGCGGAATCAGGCCCAGGCCCTGGAAGGTGTCGGCCAGCTTCTGCTGCTCGGCGACGATCTGCGGGGTGATCGCCACGGCGTTGTAGTTGCGCCGCTCACTGGCCACTTGCAGGACGCTGGCGTTGATCCCCAGTTGCGGCGACAGCAGCGCGGCGACTTCGGCAGGCTTGGCGTTGGCCCACTGGCTGACCTTGCCCAGTTCGGCAAAGAAGGTTTTCAGCAGGTCGCGGTGCTGATCGGCGAAGCTGGCGGTGGACAGGTAGAAGGTGCGGTTGTTCGACAGGCCGCTGCCGTCGCGCAGGTTCTTCAGGCCGGGCTGGCTTTCGGCTGCAGCCAGGAACGGGTCCCACAGGGTCACGGCCTGGACGCTGCCTGACTGCAGGGCGGCCACGGCATCGGCGGCGTTGTTGACGTAGGCCGGTGTGATGTCACGGTAGCTGAGGCCAGCCTGCTCCAGGGCAACGGCCAGCAGATACTGGGCATTCCAGCCGCGGCCCGTGGCAACGCGCTTGCCTTTGAGGTCCGCGACGCTGGCCAGTTGGTCCTGCTCGCGCACTACCAGGCCGATGCCACGCGGGTAGGGTTGCTCGGCAGCCAGGTACACCACCGGCTTGCCTGCGGCCTGGGCGAACACCGAAGGTGCATCGGCAGCGTGGCCGAGGTCGATGGCACCGGTGCTCAGGGCTTCGAGCAACTGCGGGCCGGCGGCGAATTCATGCCAGCTGACGGTCACGCCTTGTGGTGCCAGGGCCTTTTCCAGCGCACCGCTGCCCTTGAGGATATTGATACTGTTGAACTTCTGGTAGCCGATGCGCAGGGTCCTGGTGTCGTCGGCCAGGGCTTGCGACCAAGGCAGCAGGGCGCTGGCGACACTGGCCAGCAGACCGCCGAGCAGCAGGCGGCGCAGGGGAGAAAAAGCACGGGCGGGCATGGGCATGGCTCCTTGAGACGGTAGGGAAACGGTGCGCCCAGACTAAGGAGCTGGCGTTAGGCTTTCAATTTTTATATTCCATTTCGTTAGAATGTTTAGTCATTTACATATCGTTTTGTTTTATGTGAAAGCTGCCCGGCGCGTCAGTTTCCAGGATAGCGCCTGGCCGCCGTACCCACAGCGCGCTTCCCTGCTTGGCCCTGCTCACGGATAATCCGGGCAATCCAATAAACAGCCTGTGAGTGGGTATGAGTGATTCCGTAGTCAGCCTCGGCCAGCCTGAAATCGAAGGGGCGCGCAAGACGCGCAAGAACAACCCCGAGAAAACGCGTGAGGACATCCTTCAGGCCGCCATCCACGAGTTCGTCCAGCAAGGGCTGGCCGGCGCCCGTGTTGACGCCATCGCCGAGCGCACCGCCACCTCCAAGCGCATGATCTACTACTACTTCGGCAGCAAGGAGCAGCTGTACTGCGAGTGCCTGGTCAAGTTGTACGGGGATATCCGCAAGACCGAGCAGAGCCTGGACCTGGAGTCGCTGCCGGCCGAGCAGGCGATCCGCCGGCTGGTGGAGTTCACCTTCGACCACCACGACCGCAACGTCGACTTCGTGCGGATCATCTGTACCGAGAACATTCACTATGGCGAGTACGTGAAGCAGTCGCCGGCGATCCGCGAAATGAGCAGCCTGGTGCTCGAGGCGCTGGGCAATACCTTGCGCCGTGGTGTCGAGGAAGGGGTGTTCCGCGCCGGCATCGAGGTCCTCGACCTGCACATGCTGATGAGTTCGTTCTGCTTCTACCGGGTGTCGAACCGCCATACCTTTGGTGAGATCTTCCAGATCGACCTTTCCGCCGAAGAGGTCAAGCAGCGCCACAAAGCCATGATCTGTGATGCCGTGCTGCGCTATATCCGCGCCTGAGCGGCATTTTCCCGTGGCTTGGGCGGCCCGTCATTCGCCCAGCCGCTGTTCACGCGACGGCGGGTAGCCGAAGTACGCCGCATAGCATTTGCTGAAGTGCGACACCGAGACGAAACCGCAGGCCACTGCCACCTCCATCACCGACAGGTCGGAGTACTGCAGCAGGCGGCGGCTCTTGGTGATGCGCAACTCCATGTAGTACCGCCGCGGCGAGGTGCCCAGCTGGGCCTGGAACAGGCGGTCGATCTGCCGCCGCGAGCGCCCGCTGTAGGCGGCCAGCTGGTCGAGGCTGAGGGTTTCCTCGAGGTTGTTCTCCATCAGCTCGACGATGGTGCGCAGGTGCAGGCTCATGGATTTCTTCGCCCCCGGGCCAACCTGGCGGTAACGGGCGCCGGAGAACGACAGGATCTCTTCGACGCCTTCGGCCAGGCCATCGCCATACAGCCGGCGCACCAGGCCCAGCATCAGCTCCATGGCGCCATTGGGGCTGGCGGCACTGAGGCGGTCGCGATCGAGGGTGAAGCTGGCCGGGGTGATGCGCGTTTGCGGGCTGCGTTCACTCAGGCTGGCGCGCTGCTCGGGGTGGATGCTGCAGCCGTAGTCGTCCAGCACCCCGGCGCGGCCAAGGAACCAGGCACCATTCCACAGGCCACCCAGGGCCATGCCATGGCTGGCGCAGTCGCCCAGCAGGCGGTCAAGTTCCGGGTACTTCAGCGGGGTGCGCAAGCCGCCGCAGATGACCAGCAGGTCCAGTTCTTTCAGCGCCTCGGCAGACACCTCGGTGGCCACCAGTTCCAGCCCCAGGTCGCTGAGCACACGGTCGCCATCCAGCGACAGCGGGGTGAAGCGGAAGCTGTCGGCGCGCAGCAGGTTGGCCGTGACCAGTACGTCCATGGCCACGGTGAAGCTGGCCATGGAAAAGTGTTCGAGCAATACGAAATCGACCCGATAGGGGGCCTGGGCATGGGCGCTGGTGGACTTCAGGCGCAGCATGTTGCTGGTACTGGTCTTCTTGCTGAACTGGCGTGGCGTGGGCACTCTGGACTCCGCTACCGGGCTGGCCGGGAGAGTGTGGCGGGTGGCCGCGGGAAAGACAATCTTGCAGGTGGTGCTGGCATGTTCGAGGTCGTGTTCAGGCAAGCTGTCTGGCCTGGCTGGTTATCGTTATGCTGATGTCCCCGCTACTGAGGATGCCGTCGATGAAATACGCCGCTGCCCTGTTGCTCTGCCTGGTGCCACTGCTGGCCAATGCCCTGCAGCCTGGCGAAAAGCTCGCGCCGTGGACGTTGCTCGACCAGTACGACCAGGCCTACAGCCTTGATGCCGGCACGCATATCCTGCTGGTAGCCCGCGACATGGACGGTGCCAAGCTGGTCAAGGCGGCGTTGGCCGACCAGCCCAAGGGTTACCTGGAAGCGCGCGATGCGGTATTCGTCGCCGACATCCAGCGCATGCCGGCGCTGATCAGCAAGCTGTTCGCCATCCCGGCCATGCGTGACTACCACTACCGGGTGCTGCTCGACCGTGATGGACGGGTAGCCAGCCGCTATCCCGGGCAGGATGGCCAGGTGCAGTGGCTGCAACTGGAACAGGGCAGGCTGGTCAGCCAGCAGGCGTTCGCCGATGCAGCGGCGTTGAAGGCGGCGCTGGAGACCGCAGCACGGCACTGAAACCTGCCTGGGGCGGCCTGGTGGCCGGTAAGCACAGGCAAATCAATCTGAACCCTTGGCGTCCTCCGAAACCCAAAGCAGTACATGCCATTGGGAGGATGCTCATGGAAATCGGAACGATCTGGTTCATCGTCGCCATGCTGGTGATCGTGCTGGAAATCTGGGCCATCTGGCACATCATCGGCAGTGACCGGCGCGCCGAGCGCAAGATGCTGTGGGTAGTGTTCGTGGTCTACGCGCCATTCCCCGGCCTGCTGTTCTGGGCCTGGCGCGGGCCGCGGGCGGTCAAGGGCAGGGCGGTGCTGGAGGAGAAATGACCCCAGGCGGCAACCAGGCGCGGGGGCGCCTGGTTGCCCTGCCCTGTGGTCAGGGCACGATGCTCAAGCGGATGGCTGAGCCAAGGCCATCGACCATCAGGCTGCCGTAGAATTTCACACGTGACAGCAGCCGAAGGCTCTTGAGTTCTTCGCGGATACGCTCGCGAATCTGCCGCTCGGCTTCGTCCAGACGATCGCTGGTGGTGCTGTGGTAGAGGTGAACCACGCCGAGCAGGGTTGTCTCGATGTGCTCCACGGTGTCCCAGCCAAGGTTTGCGCGCAGGTGCTGGCGGGCCGTGGCAGCATCAGCCTCGTCGTCGGGGTGATGCGGCTTGATGGTGTAGGCAAGTTGAAAGTTGTGTCTGGTCATGGATATGTCCTTGGTGCATGCAGGCCTCCGTGCCGGGATCTGCAATCTAGCGCCTGCTCGCCATTGTGCAAACAGACGCGTGGTTCACCAAGACACGCGCTCTGTGCGAAACATCCTACACGGGAGCGCTTGACCTGAAGCTGACTTGAGGTCCGATACTGCGCAGCTCTTTCCTTAATCGAGGGCTTACCGTGACCCGTTCAGGCGCATTCCAGCTGAGCAACCCCGAAGCTTTGTACGACCCCAGTGGCAATGCCTACTCGCATGTTGCCGAGGTGCGGGCAGGCAGCCGCCTGCTGTTCATCGCCGGCCAGGGCGGGGAGGACCGCGAGGGACGGCTGTCACCCCTGTTCGCCGAACAGGCGCGGCAGGCACTGGCCAACCTGGAACTGGCCCTGGCCTCGAAGGGCGCCGGCCTGGCTCAGGTGTGCAAGCTCACCCTGCTGATCGTCGCCCACAGCGAAACGCGCCTGCGGGAGTGGGTAGCCGAGGCTGACAGGGCTTGGGGCGGGCACATGAAACCGACCTGCACGCTGATACCGGTACCTCGGTTGGCGTTGGACGGCATGCTGGTGGAGATCGATGCGGTGGCCGCGCTGTAGCGCCAGGGAAGCGCGTTGTTGTATACCGGTGCCGGGCCTGTCAGCCTCGCACCGATAACAACAACAGCGCTTTCAGAGGTGACCACACCATGAGCACCGGCACCACCACGCTCGACCACCGCAAGGCCCGACCCTGGCTGTGGGCCGCGCTCTTCAGCCTGGTGGCCTTCGCCGCCAACTCGGTATTCTGCCGGCTGGCACTGAAGGACGGGGCCGTCGATCCGGTTTCGTTCACCGTGTTACGCCTGGCCAGTGGCGCTGCGTTTCTGCTGTTGCTGATCCGCTTGCGCAGACCGGCGCTGGCCATCGGTGGCAGCTGGCGGGGTGGGCTGGCACTGTTCCTGTACGCGTTCCTGTTTTCCGCAGCCTACCTGCAGCTGGGCGCCGGGGCAGGGGCCTTGCTGCTGTTCGGCGCGGTGCAGATCACCATGTTCGGGTTCGCCTGGTATCGGGGCGAGCACATCACTGCGCGTATGCTCTCGGGCATGCTCGTCGCTTTTGCCGGGCTGTTGCTGCTGCTGTTGCCCGGGGCCTCGGCGCCGCCCCTCGGCAGTGCCTTGTTGATGGCCCTGTCGGGTGTCGCCTGGGGTATTTACTCGCTGCTGGGCAAGGGCTCGCCGAGGCCGCTGGCCGACACGGCGGGCAATTTCGCCCGGAGCCTGCCGTGCCTGGTATTACTGGCGCCGATGCTGCTGCTCGGCACTGACGTGCACGTGACGGCGGTGGGCTTGGTGTATGCCCTGGGCTCTGGCGTGCTGGCTTCCGGGGCCGGTTATGCCGTGTGGTACGGCGTGCTCAGGCAGGTCAGTGCGCAGCAGGCGGCGACCCTGCAACTGAGCGTGCCGGTGATCGCGGCGCTCGGTGGGGTTGTGCTGGTCGGTGAACCGCTGTCGTTGCGCTTGCTGGCGGCCAGCGCTGTGGTGCTCGGCGGAATCGCACTGGCGCTGGCACCACGGCGCTGAAAGAAACGGCCTGCGGCCTGGAGCCGGGGCGTGCTGTCGCGATAGCTGCTGATGCCTATACTGGTTCAACCTGCCTCGTAGTGCTGGCCATTTCAGCCTTGGTTCGAACGCCCGGTGACGCTGGCTTCGGTAACCACCGGCAGGTTGTCGGCACGCTGGATGGCCCGCCGTTGCTGCTCGTAGTCGTCCAGCGACAGGCCGCGGCGTTGCAGCGCCTCGAGTTGCAACTGACGGGTTTCCTCCGCGCTGTATGGGCGCAGTTCCGGGTGGCTGGCACAGCCGCCGGCAAGGGCAACGGCAACAACGGCAAGGGTGGCGCAGAGCAGGCGGGCCAGGGTGTTCATCGGGTAGCTCCAGGAACCGGTGTGGTGAGGTCAGGTCGATGGAGCCAGGGTATTCGGCCAGGCCGCTGGACAGAAATTGCCGTTCTCGATAGTGACTATCGATGGTTCCAGCGGAACCGGGAGGGCGTGATGGGGCAAGACGAGCAACCGCGCAAGTGGGGTGTGCTGGAGCCGATCGACCGGATTACCGAAGTGATCTTCGGGCTGTTGATGGCCATGACCTTCATCGGCTCGCTGAGCGTCGCCACGGCGGGACGCGAAGATGCCCGGCTGATGCTGATTGCCGCGTTCGGCTGCAACCTGGCCTGGGGCCTGGCCGATGCGGTCATCTACCTGCTGCGCACCTGGACCGAGCGCACCCGCAGCCGTACGCTGCTGGCCCGCATGCAGGCCGGCGAGGGCAGCCAGGGGCGCAGGCTGATTGCTGCTGCGTTGCCGGCGCGCATCAGCCTGGCGCTGGATGAAGACGGCCTGGAAGTGTTGCGCGAACGCATGCTGCGGGATGCCGCCCGCCCCATACCGGCACGTCTGGGCGTGGATGATTTCAAGGCTGCCCTGGCCACGTTCCTGCTGGTGGTGCTGGCAACATTCCCGGTGGTGATACCGTTCCTGCTGATTGACACCACCGCCACGGCCATCCGCGTATCGCACCTGGTGGCCCTGGCCATGCTGTACCTGGCGGGCTGGCTGCTGGCCCGCTACTCCGGTGGTCGGACCCAGTTGACCGGCGTCGTCCTGGCGGCTGTCGGGGCGTCATTGATCCTGGCCATCATTGCCTTGGGCGGTTAAGCACTGCCCTTTCAATACTTGATGTCTCGGGCGCGTTCGCGGCCTTGTTGCTTGGTATGGCGTTTGTCCTGGCGGCATCCAGCGTTGCTTTGCTGGTCGGCGTAACGGCAGTCCTGTTTGGTCTGGCGTGCGTCCTGACGGGTTTCCTGGCGCACGTCGCGGGCCTCGCGGCGCCGCTCGGCACGCTCGGTAGCCGCCCAGGCCGAGGAGCATAACGCGGCCAGCGCGATGACGGCGATGAGGCGGGGTATGTTCATCGGGGTGGCTCCTGTCTGAACGTTATTCGTCATGGCTGTACCCGCTCTTCAGCAGGCAGGGCGCTACGCGAACACGCCTTGCATGAAGCTGGCGCGCAGCGAAGGGCCGGTACAGGACAATTACAGTTGGCAACCAGGCCGTTGGATAGATTCAAAAGCAGCAACCATCCTCACCCTTAGAGTGCAAAAAGTTTGCGCTCCATCAGGTGGCCAAAAGCAGTGTCATTGCTACCCTTAAGCCACGCGGTCTGACCTGTTGGGGAGAAGCGATGCGCATGCCATTGTCTGCGGTCTTGTCGGCGGTCCTGTATCTGAGCGCCATGCCCGGCCTGGTGCTGGCGGAAGACGTACCCGCCCCCGACCCGGCACCCCAGGCCGACACGGTCACGGCCAAGGACCCGGTGTTCACCCAGGAGCAACTGGACCAGATGCTCGCGCCTGTCGCCTTGTACCCGGATGCCTTGCTGGCCCAGGTACTGATGGCAGCCACCTACCCGGGGCAGGTCAGCGAAGCGGTGACCTGGTCCAAGGCCAACCCCAAGGCTTCAGGTGACGATGCGGTCAGAAAAGTGGCGAACCAGCCTTGGGACCCGAGCGTACAGGCCTTGGTCGCCTTTCCCCAGGTGCTGGCCACGCTGGGCCAGGACCCGGTCTGGGTGCAGCGCCTGGGCGACGCCTTCCTCGCCCAGCCCGACGATGTCATGGGCGGCGTGCAGCGCTTGCGTCACCAGGCCCAGGCCGCTGGCAACCTGCAGAGCAACCAGTACCAGAATGTGACCGTCCAGGCGGCGCCGGCACCGGCGCCGGCCTCCAGCAGCACCCAGGTGGTCGCGGCCAGCAGTCCGCCCACCACCATCATCATCGAACCGGCCGACCCGCAAGTGGTGTACGTGCCCAGCTACAACCCGACCACCACCTACGGCACCTGGGCCTACCCGGCCTCGCCACCGCCGTATTATCCGCCACCGCCGATGTACTACCCCGGTTCCGCGCTGGTTGCCGGCCTGGCCTTCGGTACCGGCGTGGCGATCGTCGCCTCGCTGTGGGGCGACTGCGACTGGGGCAACAATGACATCGACATCGACGTCAACCGCTACAACAACATCAATGCCAACAACCGCATCAGCAACAACCAGAACAAATGGCAGCACAACGCCGCCAACCGCGACGGTGTGCCTTACCGCGACGCCCGCAGTCGCCAGCAGTATGGTCGCCAGCTTGACGGTGCCAGCCAGCGTACCGCCTTCCGTGGCGACGACGCCCAGCGCGCCCGGGCCCGCGACCAGGCGCGCGCCTCCATGGACCGGGCCGGCATCGAACGGCCGGCCACCAGCAATCGCCAGGCCCGCCAGCAGATGCGCGAGGCGCAAGCAGGCAATACGCCTGGCAACCGCATGCAACCCCGGAACGACACCAGGGCAGCCGAGCGTCGTCAGGACACCCGCAGCACCCAGGCCCGCCAGCAGAACAACCAGGTTAACCGCAGGCAGGGTGAAGGCCAGGCGCGACAGGTAGCGCAGAACCGGCCTGGCAGCAGCGCCGGTCGGGCCCGCAACAATGCCTTTGATGGCGTGCGTGCGCCGTCGCGCACCAATCTGCAGGCCAGCCGTGGTCGTACCAGCCAGTCGCTTGCCCAGCGACCGGGCGCCTCGCGTGCCGCCGGGCACACGATTTCCCGGCCCAGTGCGCCTGTACGCCGCGGAGGAGGAGGCCGTCGATGAACCGTCAACCGATAGCGGCACTGGTAATCGCGGCCGGCATCCTCTGGTCAACCCTGGTTGCGGCGCAGGAAGCCTTCCCGACACCGGAAAAGGCCGTGGACGCCTTCGTTGCGGCGCTGGGCGAAGCGAAACCCGATGAAGCTCGCCTGGCCCAGCTGCTGGGCGATGACTGGCGTAACTACATACCGCGCGGTGGTGTGCAACGCAGTGACGTGGACACCTTCCTGGAGCAGTATCGCGCGCAGCACAGCATCGACAGGACAGAGGATGGCAAGGCCGTCCTCGCGGTGGGCAGCGCGCACTGGACCCTGCCTATCCCGCTCACGCAAGGCAGCCAGGGCTGGCGCTTCGACCTCAAGGCCGGCAGTGGCGAAATCCGCGCGCGGCGCATTGGCCGCAACGAACTGGGGGCCATGCAGTCGCTACTGGCCTACCACGACGCGCAGATGGACTACGCCACCCAGGACCATAACGGTGACGGCGCCCTGGAGTACGCGCAGAAGATTTTCAGCGAGCCCGGCAAGCATGACGGGCTGTACTGGGAGGATGACGGTGACGGGCAGGTCAGCCCGCTGGGCCCGCTGTTTGGCCAGGACGTGGTCGGCGACGCCTGGTATGGCTACCACTTCCGCATCCTCGACGGCCAGGGCCCGTCCGCCCCCGGCGGCGCCTACAGCTACCTGATCGGCAAGCACATGAGCCGCGGCTTCGCCATGGTCGCCTGGCCGGCGAAGTACGACGACAGCGGGGTGATGAGCTTCATGATCAGCCATGACGGCGAGGTGTTCGAGAAAGACCTCGGGCCGAACGGTGACCACCTGGCCAGGCAGATGAAGCGCTTCGACCCGGATGACAGCTGGAAGGTGGTGGAGGTGCCGGCGGAGGATTGAGTGATCGAGTCACAGGGTGGTTCACGGCGCGGTTCGCGATTCAAGGTCCATTTCGGCTGGCCAGTTCACCTTGGGGGCTAAACGCAGGGCGAATTCACACCAGAGCACGTCGTTGTGGTCTTTGGGTTCGCCGGGGGGCGGCAGGGCTGAGGGGCCTTCTTGCATGTAGGTGCAGATGTAGGCCCAAGTATGCTGGTCTGCCATGATGCCCAAAGGGAAACGGTCGATGACGTTGTTCGTGCCTGGTGCGACGATTGATAACATGACCCCCCACTTGATAATGAGCCCACCGTTCGGCAGGGCGCCATTTTGTGACCAGCGTTCTGCGCGAACTTGGGACCAGTCGTAAGACACTGTCTCGACTTTCCAGGTCGCGAATGGGTTCCACCAGCAGTATTTAAAATTATATGCATACATCTTTCCGCGTGGGCGATTGAAGCGAATGGGCTCGTCTCGAGGAGGGGATAAACTTACTCGGAGGCCAATGATAAACATCCATATTCCACATGCGGAAGCTAGTATGCTTAGGAATGTATTTTCAAAATCTCGGTATTCTAAGCTTGATGGTATAAGGCTGAGTGGGAATAAGCTTATTGCGACAGTGGGAAATGCTAGAAAAGCCATTATTTCCCTTGCCCAACCTAACGTTCTGGGTAGCTCGAGGTAGACCAGATCTTGGTGGTTTGGGTTTTGACTGCCCAAGCTGGTTTCAATCGTAGGAGGAATGTCAGGGTAGGGGAGATCTTCTATCCAGCCTTTGCAGGGTGGATTAAGGAGTGGGCGAGACATTAGAATAGACTCCTCAGCGAGGATAGATTATTTTCTTTTGCTGTAATCTTTGCGTAAAGCGACTGGTCGTTTTTGTTGGGCCAGTAGGTGAGTGTTAATTCAATCGATTTTGCATTATGATTTTCAAGTAAAGGGATTGAGTTGCTAATATGGAGGGTGTTGTGGGTGGTTTTCAGTTGTAAGTAGTCGTTGATGACTTTAGGATTGGCAAAGGTGTTTGTTGTTTCTTCGGGGGTGTATTCAATTATTTTGGGGCGTGAACTGTTGCTATAAAGATGAAATGGCTGCCGGGCAACGCCTGCCGGGTATACAGTCAGTTGCCATTTGAAATGTGCATCTTCTGGATTGAAATTAGGCAAGCTGATATGCAAGTCAAGTACGAAGCCTGCCGCGACAGCAGAGCTATCGCCGATTAAAGTACCAGTTTGCTCTTGTATATGAGCGTTTTGAGATATTTGAAATCTGGTTTCGATAGAAGTTTTGGCCGTAATCCCCAGAGCTGCCGCATGCAGTGCGCCAATCGAGGTGTCGAGGTCTCTTGAGTCTACCCATCGTCGATGGGTTTCTGGTATTCCCCATCTACTATGTCGAGACCAAAGTTCTAACAATGAGGACTCTTGACTTTTGGCATCCATCGCCAGCGCATAGGCGGCTAGGCCAAAGATAATTGCAACGCCCAAGGGGCCGAGTAGCGAGCTTGCGAATAGTGCGGAGTAAATCCCGGAAAAGGCGGAGACAGCGGCAAACGCTGCCGCCTGTGCGTACTTGTAACCGGAAGAACTGTCCCCTTGGCGATCAGCCCGAACGTGCGCATTCAAATACTGCGCTGCATCCATGACACCCGCGAGCGCGGTAATAGCACCGCCATACCTGGCCAGGTTCTTTCCCAGTGTTGCCTCAGTTACCATCCCAGGCCACGGTATCTTCGGGCGTACTACCGCAACAACACCCCCTGCCACTTCAACCCCAACCCCCAACAACCCAAGCGACGAAGACCAGATCGCCGCCAGCGCTTCCGGGTTGTTCTGATGCGTCTCCTGCAACGCCCGATAGTTCCTGCCCAGGCTGTCCTGGTGAAACCACAGGCTGCCCAGGGCAAACAGCAAGCCGACGCTGCCGCCACTGGCGGCGGCATCGCGCAGGCTGCGCATGGCATCGCTGGCCACGCTTTGCGCGGCCAGCGAGCTGATCTTCAACCCCTCCGTGACCTGGGTACGCAGCGTACCCGCACCTATCGCGATATTCCGTACCAGCGCCCCGACACCACCGGCTGCTCCTTCCCGCAGCTGTACCAGCCGCGCCTGCAAGCTCTCGGCGCTTTCGAACGTCCACAGCACCACCTCGATCATCTGGTTGCGATTGCCCGGTGCGGCGATATTGATCGCCCCGCTCAGCACCATGGCCCGCACCTTGCGCCCCAGGGGATCGCGGAACTGCTGGTCGACCTGCTGCAGGAACGCCTCGGTCCGTGCCTGCACGGCCTCGTCGAGCAGGCTCATGTACTCGCCCAGGGTCAGCGAGAGCCGGAACGGGGTCACCTGCTGCCCGGCGAACAGTGCCAACGCCGAGCGGTGCACGTGGCCGATCAGCGTCCTGGCCCGTTCACTGAGGTGCTGGCTGAGTGCGTTCCCCGCACTGTTGGTCGCGCCCAGCAACTGGCCGACGGCATCCTGGATCGGCTTGATCATCAACAGCTGGCCGTCGTCAGTCCCGGCGATGCCCTTGATGATGTCGTGCACCTTGCCGAAGTCGTCCCCGGACAGCGCAGCGACCACCTGCTGCATCAGGCCCTGGTGCTTGGCCAGCAGCGCCTGGTACAGCAGGCTCTGCTCATCTTCCAGCAGTTGCTGCCAGACATGCTGGGTCAGCCCGAGCGGCTGACCTTGCGCGGGCAGGGCTTCAGTAGGGCCACCGGCCAGGCAGGCCGCCATCATCTGGATGAAATACTCGACCGACACAGGGTCTGCCGCGTCATAGTCGAAGTAACCGATTTGTTGGAACGCGCGCGCGGCATAGTGCCGTGCATACAGCTTGCCGACCTGGTCGATCATTGCCTGCCAGTTCTACAGCTCGCGATCGTAATCGGCCTGGAACGCGGCGCGGGCGCTTTCGTCGTAACGCTCCTCCAGGCGCTCGCGGGCTTCCTGCTGTTTGCGCGCGATGTTGCGTTCGCTCCTTGCCTCGATGTCCACCGACGGCAGAGGCGCCTTGCCGGCCAGCGCGCTGTGGTTCCATTGCTCGACCTCTCGCGCCTCGCGCTGTGCATCTTCGGTACCCTGCGCGGCGGCGGTGGCGGCGTGCAGCTCGCGGATGCCCAGCAGCGCCTGCGAGGTGAAGTACTCGAAGTGCCGCTGCGGCTGCGCGCGCCACGCCTGCATGGACTGGACCCAGCCCGTGCGCTGCGCATTCAGCTCCATCACCATGCCGACCGGGTCGGGCACTGTCAGCGCCAGGATGCCGTTGGGCAGTTGCTCGCGCTGGATGGCGTTGCGCACCTGGACGCGGGTTTCATGCCAGCGCCCCAGGCGGCTGTAGAAGCCATGCACGCTGGCATACCTGGCGGAGGAGAACGTCGAGAACTCCAGCACCTTCTCCAGGCCGAAGCGGAAGCTGTCGGTCATGGCGATGCCGAGGCTGGCAGGGTCGTTGCGCGCGGTGTCCAGGTCCACCTCGACAAAGCGGGCGAGGGTGCCCGGGTCGCCGCTGGCGATGCCTTGCCGGTAGCGGTCGAGGACCGCCCGCGGCCAGGGGGCGTTGGCGAAGGCGATCCAGGCTTTGCGGTAGCGCAGGGTATCGATGTTGATGAACGAGGCGATGACGTCATGGCCCTCGGTGGCGCACCACTTGGGCAATGGCCTGGGTGGCGCCAGGGGCATCTGCGACACCGGGAAACGCTGCAGGGTCCCGGCTGCCGCAACCTCGTAGGCTTGCCAGATTTCCTGGTCGAGCAGCACGTAGACGTAACCCTGGCGCAGCAGGCGCAACTGGTCGGTGTGCATCGGGTGGAAAGTGATCTCGCTGTCGTCCGCCAGGCGATAGGGGCGGTCGGTATCCGGGCGCGGGGCGTAGGCTTCGCGCAGCAGCAGGATCGGCAGGCCGAGCCGTCCGCAGGCCTTGCAGTGGCCATAGGTGTTGGGAATCTCTTCCTGCATGGCGATGTGGATGGCTTTGCTGATGCTCATGAGGAGTTCCTTTTCCAGTGATTGACGCAACGGTCAGAACACTAGCGAGGAACGACTTCGCGGGGGAGCAACGGGCTTCCTAAAACGTTGTAGGACCTTTCGGTTTAGTGTCCGGTGCGGGCTGGCTGCGTGCCGGCGAGATCAGCCTGCTGCCCCAGCATCTGCCGCACCAGCCACTGCCCCGCAGGCCCCAGCGCCTGGCGGCCTGACCAGACCACATCCATGGCGACACGCCGTGGGTAACCGGCTACCTGCAGCTCCATCAAGCCTTCGCCAAACCGCGCCACCAGCGCCCTGGGTAGTTCTGCCCAGCCAAACCCGCGCACGGCGAACTCCAGCAGGGTGAGGTAGTCCGGCGCCGACCAGGCCTGGCCGCGGCCCTGGTGCGGGCTGGGGGCATAGGTCTTGATGTACAGCTGCCGTGTGCTTTCGAGATGCCGCATCTGCAACGCGGCCCGGTTCGCCAGCGGGTGGTCGCTGGCCACGTACACGCCGAACTCCGCCTGTTCCGGCAAGCGGGCCACGGCCACGTCGGCGGGGTATCCAGGTTGCGCGGCCAGAATGCCGACCTGCGCCAGGCCTTGCTGGATCAGCTCGATCACATCGGCATCTTCTGACGGCCCGCAGCGCAGCTCGGTATGCGGATATCGCTCGGCAAAGCGGGCCATCAACGCGCCCTGGAAGGTGACGCTGTAACTGTCCGACATCACCACGGACACCAGCGCCTCGACATTTTCCGCCAGCCGTACCGCCAAGGCATCCAGCTGGGCACTGGCATCGAGAATCGCCTCGACGTGGCTCAACACTTGCCGGCCCGCCTGGTTCAAGGTGGGATGGCGACCGCTGCGGTCGAACAATGGGCAGCCGATATCGGCCTCGAAATTGGCGATGGCGATGCTGATGGTGGACTGGCTTTTACGCAGCTTGCGCGCTGCCGCGGAGAACGAACCCAGCGATGCGGCTTCGACAAAGGCGAGTAGAGCTTCGGGTGAGTAGCGCATGGTATTGATAAAACCGATGGTAGCTATGTCGCGAGTATCAGTTTTAACAAAGAAAATGGGAAGCACGACTCAAGCAATATGATGGGCTTTGCCATGAAAAACGTTTCCTTCATTGAACGCCTGGTTCATGCCGTTGGTTACGAAGTGTTCGCCGTGCTGCTGTGTGCGCCGCTGTTGTCCTGGATCATGGGCAAGTCGCTGGCAACGACCGGGCTGCTGGCGGTGATGCTGTCGCTGGTCGCGATGCTGTGGAACATGGTCTACAACGCGCTGGTCGATCGCCATGTACGGCTTGAGCGAATCCACTGGACGGCCCGCGCACGGTTTGCGCACGGCCTGGGTTTCGAGGCGGGGCTGGTGGTCTGGTGCCTGCCGCTGGCGGCGTGGATGCTGGATATTTCCCTGGTGCAGGCGTTCATGGTGGAGCTGGGCTTCTTCGTGATCATCCTGCCTTACACCGTGCTGTACAACTGGGTGTTCGACAAGGCGCGGCACCTGTTTCTGCAGCGCCGTGCTGAACAAGTCAGCAGCCCGACACGAGCCCTGTAGCAGCGCGCACGTTCCATGGATGCAAGTAAAAACGGGGCATGCCATCGCTGGCATGCCCCGTTTCATTCCACCAAGGCGCCTCAGGCGACTTTGACGATCCAGCCTGCCGGTGCTTCGATATCACCGCTCTGGATACCGGTCAGCTCGTTGTAGAGCTTCTGGGTAACCGGGCCGACCTTTTCCAGGTCATGGAACACGTGCAGCTTGCCGTTGTACTCGATGCCGCCGATCGGGGTAATCACCGCAGCAGTACCGCAGGCGCCCGCTTCGACGAAACGGTCCAGCTTGTTGATTTCGACATCGCCTTCGATCACGGTCAGGCCCAGGCGCGATTGCGCCAGTTCCATCAGCGACAGGCGGGTGATGCCCGGCAACACCGAGGCCGATTTCGGGGTGACGAACTCGTTGTTGGCGGTGATGCCGAAGAAGTTGGCCGAACCGACTTCCTCGATCTTGGTGTGGGTCAGCGGGTCGAGGTAGATCGCGTCGGCAAAGTTGGCCTTCTTCGCTTCAGCGCCCGGCTGCAGGCTGGCGGCGTAGTTGCCACCGACCTTGGCCGCGCCAGTGCCTTGCGGGGCCGCGCGGTCAAAGCTGGAAATCTGGAAGTTGTGCGGCTTCATGCCACCCTTGAAGTACGAGCCAACCGGGATGGCGAAGATCGAGAAGATGAACTCGGGGGCGGTGCGCACGCCAATGTTGTCACCGGTGCCGATCACGAACGGGCGCAGGTAGAGGGCGCCTTTGCCGTGTGGCGGGACGAACTTCTCGTTGGCCTTGACCACTTGCTTGCACGCCTCGATGAACACATCGGTCGGCACCTGCGGCATCAGCAGGCGGGCGCAGCTGCGTTGCATGCGCGCGGCGTTCTGGTCCGGGCGGAACAGGTTGATCGAACCGTCCTTGCAGCGGTAGGCCTTGAGGCCTTCGAAGCATTGCTGGCCGTAGTGCAGGGCCGTGGAGCCTTCACTGATGTGCAGCACGTTGTCTTCAGTCAGGGTGCCTTTGTCCCACTCGCCATTGCGCCATACGGACAGGTAGCGTTTGTCGGTCTTGATGTAGTCGAAACCCAGCTTGTCCCAGTTAATGCTTTCGTTGCTCATGACACCCTCATTGTCTTGCAAGTGCCCAATCGATCGGGCTGCTGTTATATGCGCACCACGCCACCATAATACATCCGCGGCAGATCGGGAACGGCCAGTCACGAAACTCCCTGCTGGCGAAGGTCATTCAGCGCCTGGGGGACCGAGCGCTGAACATATCGAGGCAAGCCCCGGCGGCAATGGTTGACCACCCGACAAGCACTGCGTAGCCTTGCCACTTCGAGGTTCTTCGGCCTGGCCGAAGCTAAGACGGGAACGCGGTACAAGCCGCGGCTGCCCCCGCAACTGTAAGCACCGACAACGGATCGACACAGCCACTGCGCCAGCGCGCGGGAAGGCGTCGTCCTGCCAGCCTGCCGCAGCGGCGTGCAACTGGAGTGGTGCGAGCCAGGAGACCTGCCTCGTCACGTTTTCGACTTTCAACCGGGCGGGGTGATCCGGTGGCGAACACGCCCGGCCGGCCTGGCCTGGGGCTGTCGTCCTGCATGCCCGCGCCAATCTGCCAAGGGCAATGCGACATGAAAACACTGGCCAAGCTTCCCGTCACCATCGTCACCGGCTTCCTCGGCTCGGGCAAGACCACCTTGCTGCGCCACATGCTCGACAATGCCCAGGGCCGCCGCATCGCGGTGATCGTCAACGAGTTCGGCGAGCTGGGCATCGACGGTGAAATCCTCAAGCAATGCAGCATCGGTTGCACCGAGGAGGAAGCCAGCGGCCGGGTCTACGAACTGGCCAACGGCTGCCTGTGCTGCACCGTGCAGGAAGAGTTCTTCCCAGTCATGCGCGAGCTGGTGGCACGCCGTGGCGACCTCGACCACATCCTCATCGAAACCAGCGGCCTGGCCCTGCCCAAGCCACTGGTGCAAGCGTTCCAGTGGCCGGAAATCCGCAATGCCTGCACCGTCGATGCGGTGATTACCGTGGTCGACAGCCCGGCGGTGGCCGCCGGCACCTTTGCCGCCTACCCGGAGCAGGTCGATGCCCAGCGCAAGCTCGACCCCAACCTCGACCACGAGTCGCCGCTGCACGAACTGTTCGCCGACCAGCTGGCCAGCGCCGACCTGGTGGTACTGAACAAGGCCGACCTGATCGACGCTGCGGGCCTGGCCAAGGTCCGGGCCGAAGTGGCCGAAGAGCTGCCTGCAGCGGTCAAGGTGATCGAGGCCAGCAGCGGCCAGTTGCCACTGGACGTGCTGTTGGGCGTGGGCGCCGAAGCCGAGGCACACATCGATGGCCGCCGTACCCACCACGACGCGCACCATGACGGCGATGACCATGACGAGCATGACCACGACGCCTTCGATTCGATCTCGATCGACTTGCCAGAGGCCGACGAAAGCCTGCTGCTCGATGCCCTGACCCAACTGGTGGGTGACTTCGGCATCCTCCGTGCCAAAGGCTTCGCCGCCATCCCGGGCAAGCCGATGCGCTTGCTCGTGCAAGGCGTGGGTACCCGTTTCGACAAGCACTTCGACCGCGCCTGGCGTGCCGACGAGCCACGCATCACCCGCCTGGTGCTGATCGGCCAGGACCTTGACGCCGCCCGTCTGGAAGCGCGCCTGCGCCAGGCCCTGGGCGCCTGACCCCATGCACCTGCTGCGGACCCAGCCCGGCGGCTTCGTGCCGGATGACAGCATTGCCGACCTTGGCCAGACCCCCGCCGAGCTGGTGATCCTCTGCAGCGGCGATTCGCACCTGGCATTGCTCGCCGATACCGCCGAGCTGTTGCCCGAGGATTTCCCCAGCCTGCGCCTGGCCAACCCGATGCAGGTGCAGAACCATGCCTCGGTCGACTTGTACGTCGACCAGGTGCTGCGCCATGCCAAGCTCATCCTGGTGTCGCTGCACGGTGGCGTGGGCTACTGGCGCTATGGCGTCGAGCAACTGGTCGAACTGGCCGCGCGGGGCGTGCAGCTGATCCTGGTGCCGGGCGATGATCGCCCGGACCCGGAGCTGACCCGCCTGGGCAGCGTCAGCGACGAGCAGGCCGAGCGCCTCTGGCATTACCTGCGCCAGGGCGGCAAGGCCAACGCCATCAACCTGTTCAACTGCCTGGCCAGCCAGTGGCTGGGCCGCGATTATGCCTGGGACGAGCCGCAGCCGTTGCCACGCACCGCGGTGTATCACCCGGCCCGGGGCAGTGCCACGTTGCAGGACTGGTACCCGCAGTGGCACCCCGAGCAGCCGGTGGCACCGCTGCTGTTCTACCGCTCGCACCTGCAGGCGGCCAATACCGCGTTCATCGACGTGTTCTGCCAGCGGCTGCAGGCCGCCGGGCTCAACCCGCTGCCGATCGCCGTGGCCAGCCTCAAGGAAAGCGCTTGCCTGGAACAGGTCGAAGCCTGGCTGGACGAGGTTGGCGCCGAGGTACTGGTCAATACCACCGGCTTTGCCCTGTCCAGTCCCGAGCGGCCCAACTTGCGCCCGTTCCGCCGCGACATCCCGGTACTCCAGGCCATTTGCGCCCAGGATAACCAGCCCGGCTGGGAAGCCAGCGAGCAGGGCCTGGGTGCGCGCGACCTGGCCATGCACATTGCCTTGCCGGAACTGGACGGGCGCATCATCACCCGCCCGGTCAGTTTCAAGGACATGGCCTGGCGCAGCGAGCGCAGCCAGTCCGATGTGGTCTGCTACCGTGCCCACCCCGAACGCATGGATTTCGTCGCCGAACTGGCCCGCCGCTGGGTCGAGCTGGCGCGCCTGCCGAATGCCCAGAAGCGCGTGGCCCTGGTGCTGGCCAACTACCCGACCCGGGATGGCCGCATTGGCAACGGCGTCGGCCTGGATACGCCAGCGGCTGCGTTGAACATCCTCAAGGCGCTGCGGGCCGAGGGCTACCCTGTGGCGGAGTTGCCGGGCAGCGGCACGCAGCTGATCCAGCAGTTGCTGGGCGGCGTGACCAATGACCTCGACCAGCTGGACCTGCGCCCCTGCGCGCAGAGCCTGGGCCTGGCCGACTACCAGGCGGCCTTCGACCGCCTGCCCGAAGCCAACCGCCAGGCAGTGCTGGAACGCTGGGGGGCGCCGCAGCAGGACCCGATGTACCGCAGTGGCCGGTTGATGGTCGCCGGCCTGCGCTTCGGCCTGACCTTCGTCGGCATCCAGCCTGCACGCGGCTACCAGGTGGACCCCAGCGCGGTCTACCACGACCCCGACCTGGTACCGCCGCATGGCTACCTGGCGTTTCACTTCTGGCTGCGCCACGCCTTTGCCGCCGACGCGGTGATCCACGTCGGCAAGCACGGCAACCTCGAATGGCTGCCTGGCAAGGGCGTCGGCTTGTCGGCACAGTGCTGGCCGGACGCATTGCTCGGCCCGCTGCCGAACATCTACCCGTTCATCGTCAATGACCCGGGCGAGGGTGCCCAGGCCAAACGGCGTACCCAGGCGGTGATCATCGACCACCTGATGCCGCCGTTGACGCGTGCCGAAACCTACGGCCCGTTGCGCCATCTGGAGCAACTGGCCGATGAATTCTATGAAGCGCAACTGCTCGACCCAAGGCGCGCGCGCGAACTGCAGCGTGACATCCTCGAACTGGTCAAGGCCAACCACATCGACCGCGAGCTGCAACTGGAAGGGCAGCTGGACGACGCTGCCGTGTGGCTGCCGCGCCTGGACACCTACCTGTGCGACCTCAAGGAATCGCAGATTCGTGATGGCCTGCATGTGTTCGGCCAGTCGCCGCAGGGGCGGCTGCGCCTGGATACCCTGCTGGCGCTGTTACGGGTCGAGCGGGGCGATGGACGCGGCGGTAATGCCAGCCTGCTGCGCGCCCTGGCCAAGGTGTTGGTGCCCGGTTTCGACCCGCTCGATTGCGACCTGGGCCAGGCATGGCAGGGGGCGCGTCCCGAGCGCCTGCTGGCCATCAGTGCCGAGCCTTGGCGCACCTGTGGCGACACCCGCGAGCGCCTTGAACTGTTGGCGCTGCAGGTGATCGAGCAGGCACTAGACGGCACCGTACGGTTACCGGTCGCGGGCGTATGGCAGCCGGTGCATGACGTGGTGCAGGCCCTGCGCGAAGCGGTGGCCCCCAGCCTGGATGCCTGCGGCAGTGCCGAAATCAGTGGCTTGCTGGCCGCGCTGGCAGGGCGCTTCGTGCCTGCCGGGCCCAGTGGTGCACCCAGCCGCGGGCGCCTGGATGTGCTGCCCACCGGTCGCAACTTCTATACCGTGGATGTGCGCAACCTGCCCACCACCACAGCCTGGCGTCTGGGCTTCGCCTCGGCCAACCTGATCCTCGAACGCCACCTGCAGGACCACGGCGACCACCTGCGCCAGCTCGGCCTGTCGGTGTGGGGCACGGCGACCATGCGCACCGGTGGCGACGACATCGCCCAGGCCATGGCGTTGATGGGCGTGCGCCCGGTATGGGCCAGCGGCAGCCAGCGCGTCGACGATTTCGAAATCCTGCCGTTGAGCCTGCTCGACCGCCCGCGGGTGGACGTGACCTTGCGCGTTTCCGGGTTTTTCCGCGACGCCTTCGGCAACCTTATCCGCCTGTTCGATGCCGCTGTGCAGGCAGTCGCTGCGCTGGATGAGCCCGACGACCTCAACCCCCTGGCCGCCCGCGTGCGCAGCGAGCGTGCCGCGCTGCAGGCGCAGGGGCTGGATGCCGCGCAGGCCGCACGCCAGGCCGGTTGGCGGGTGTTCGGCGCCAAGCCCGGGGCCTACGGCGCCGGGGTACAGAACGCCATCGACGGGCGCCTGTGGCACAGCCGCGACGACCTGGCCGAGGTCTACCTCAACCACGGCGGCTACGCCTACGGTGCCAGCGACGACGGGACTCCGGCCCGCGCCCAGTTCGCCCAGCGCCTGGCCAGGGTGCAGGCGGTGTTGCAGAACCAGGACAACCACGAGCACGACCTGCTCGACTCCAACGACTATTACCAGTTCCAGGGCGGCATGCTGGCGGCGTCGGAAACCTTGTCCGCTGCGGCCGTGGCCAGCTACCACGGCGACCACAGCCAGGCCGACCGACCACGCATCCGTACCCTCAAGGAAGAGCTGAACCGGGTCATCCGCGCCCGTGCGCTGAACCCGAAGTGGATCGACGGGGTCAAGCGGCATGGCTACAAGGGCGCGTTCGAGATGGCGGCGACGGTCGACAACCTGTTTGCCTTCGATGCCACCACGCACCTGATCGACGACCATCATTACCAGGCGCTGGCCGATGCCTATGTGCTCGACCCGGCGACCCGCAACTTCATGCGCGAGCACAACCCCGAGGCCTTGCGCGACCTTACCGAGCGCCTGCTGGAGGCCCAGCAGCGAGGCCTGTGGCAGGCGCCGGGCGATTACCGCGAAGCCCTCGAGGAGCAACTGCTCGACGGCGAGGAACAGGCTTGAAATGAGTGAACCCGTGCAATTCCCGCTGGCTGCCGTGGTCGGAGCCGACGAGCTGAAACTGGCGCTGTGCCTGACCGCCATCGACCCGAAGATCGGCGGTGTGCTGATCGAGGGGCCGCGTGGCATGGCCAAGAGCACCCTGGCCCGTGGCCTCGCCGACCTGCTGGGTGAGGGGCCGTTCGTCACCCTGCCGCTGGGGGCCAGTGAGGAGCGCCTGGTCGGTACCCTCGACCTGGATGCCGCGCTCGGCCAGGGCAAGGCGCAGTTTTCCCCCGGCGTGCTGGCCCAGGCCGATGGCGGCGTGCTGTACGTCGACGAGGTCAACTTGCTGCCCGACACCCTGGTCGACCTGCTGCTCGACGTGGCCGCCAGCGGTACCAACCGCGTCGAGCGCGACGGCATTTCGCACCGGCACAATGCGCGCTTCGTCCTGATCGGCACCATGAACCCGGAGGAGGGCGAGCTGCGCCCACAGCTGCTCGACCGCTTTGGCCTGAATGTGGCCCTGGAGGGCTTGCCCGAGCCCGAGGCGCGCCAGCAGATCATTCGTCGCCGCCTGGCCTTCGACACTGACCCGCAGGCCTTCTGCGCGCAATGGGCCCAGGCTCAGGCGCAATTGCGCGAACGCTGCCAGGCCGCTCGCCAGGCCCTGGCCGATATTGCCCTGGACGACCAGGCGCTGGCCTGGATCACCGAGCGCTGCTACGCCGCCGGGGTCGATGGCCTGCGCGCCGACCTGGTCTGGTTGCGGGCTGCACGCGCTCACTGCGCCTGGCGTGGCGGCGCAGCCATCGAAGAAGCCGATGTCGAGGCGGTGGCAGAGTTTGCCTTGCGCCACCGCCGCCGGGTCACGCCACAGGCCAACCCGTCTTCGCCGCCACCCGCTGAACAGCAGCCCCTGCCGCAAGGCGTCCGCCAGCCGGGTGAGCAGGGCGGGCAGGGTGACTGGGGGGCGCTGCCGCCACAGCCGGTCGCCAGCGGCGCCCGCCGTGAGGTGCCGAACTGGACAAAAAAGCCCTGAGCATCCCCCAGCCAACTGCCAAGGGGCCGGATGCCAAAGCAGGCGCAGGCAAGCAGGACGGTAGCCGCACAGGCCGCGCGCGTATTGCCGCCAGCGGCCGGGTGGCCTGGCTGCCGACCCTGCTCAAGGGCCGACCACGGCTGCGCCAGGACCTGTGCTGGCAGCAGCGCCAGGCCAGCCCCGCAGAGTTGTGGCTGGTTATCGTCGACAGCTCGGCCTCGACCCGGCGTCACCAGGCGCTGGCGCAGACCAAGGGGCTGCTGGCGGCGCTGTTCGACCAGGCATACCGCCAGCGCGCCCGGCTGGCCCTGCTGACTGCCAGCGGGCGCACGCCGCAATGGCAGCGCCATGGCCTGAAGGCTTCCGCCGCCTTGCAGCCGTGGCTGCAAGCCTTGGGGGCAGGTGGCGGGACGCCGTTGCTCGCGGCACTGGCACAGGCCCGGCATTGGCTGCAGGCGCGGCAACGCGCCCACCCGCATGAAGCGCAGCGCTGCCTGGTGTTCACCGATGGCCGCCTGCAGCACTGCAATGGCGTACAGCCGATGCCGTGTGCCACGTTGCTGGTAGATATGGAACTGGCGCCGGTGCGCCTGGGCCGCGCGCAGCGTCTGGCAGAACAACTGCAAGCGGATTATCAGCACTTGCAACAGTTCAGAATCGTCGATTGAAAACGGCTTGCGCGACACTATGTCGCAACAGGAAAACATAGCCAGAACAGCAACTGGCTAGTTGTACAAGTGCGTGCTGGCGCACGCACTTGATTGACCGGCTTATATTATTTCGGCATCGACCACGGTTGCAGGTCGTAGCCTTTTTCGCTCAGCTCTGCGCGTACTTCCTCGAGCAGGCTGGCCCACTGGGCCGGGTCGGAATAGATGCGCGACGACACTTGCTTGCTGCCGATGCGGGTGCTGGTCCGGTCGATCACTGCCAGGCTCAGCTCACCAGTACCGTTGGGTGCATCCCAGGCTACGCACTGGAAGGGTTCGAAGGCGTGGTCGGCAATCAGCAGTGCTTCGTTGACACGGAGCGGGGCATTCATGGTGCGGTCTCTCTATTGGTCCCAAACATCCAGATAAAGTCCGCGTTGCCTGGAAGTCGCCTCAGTGGTCGCGAACTGCAGCGCGGGGTTATGTGTACTGATGCTCAATGTCCGGGGGCAAGTCACACAGGCGTTGTAAAAATTTTTCCAGGGCGGGCTTCCGTTTCTGCCCTGGCCGCCATGTGATGTCGATAAAGTGCGAAAATTCCCATGACAGATTGTAAAAAGATAATTCGGCAGACAGACGGTACTGGGAACCGTCAACTTCGTTGCTACTGTTAATCGGGCGCCACAACTTGCTGTTTTATCTCAAAAAACCAAAAACTGGCGCCAAGGATCGGTCATGCAACAGCCAGCCGCCCAACGCCGTTTGCTCATCGTTGACCCTTGCGATGACTGCCACCGTTTGTTGCCAGGCCTGCGCATCGCAGGCTGGGATGTAAACAGCTGCATGCTCGGCGCCGCGCTGGATCATCCGTGCGATGTGGGCCTGCTGCGCTTGCAGGCCGGGCACCTGCGGCACCCGGATGCGGTCAAGGACCTGATCAAACGCAGCAATACCGAATGGATTGCCGTGCTCAGCGCCGAACAGCTGCGCATGCCAGCGGTCGGTGATTTTGTCTGCGAGTGGTTTTTTGACTTCCATACCTTGCCGTTCGACGTTTCCCGGGTCCAGGTCACCCTCGGTCGTGCCTTCGGTATGGCGCGCCTGCGCGGCAGGGGTGTGCGCAAGGTGGACGGCTCTACCCATGAGCTGCTCGGTGAAAGCCGGCCGATCCGCGAGTTGCGCAAGTTACTTGGCAAGCTGGCGCCTACCGAGTCACCGGTATTGATTCGCGGGGAAAGCGGCACTGGTAAGGAGCTGGTGGCGCGCACCCTGCATCGCCAGTCGCAGCGCAGCGAGCAACCGTTCGTCGCCATCAACTGCGGGGCGATCCCCGAGCACCTGATCCAGTCGGAATTGTTCGGCCACGAAAAGGGTGCCTTCACCGGTGCTCACCAGCGCAAGAGCGGGCGCATCGAAGCCGCCCACGGTGGCACGCTGTTCCTCGATGAAATCGGTGACCTGCCGCTGGAGTTGCAGGCCAATCTGCTGCGCTTTCTGCAGGAAAAGCACATCGAACGGGTGGGGGGCAGCCAGCCGATCCCGGTCGACGTGCGCGTGCTGGCGGCCACCCATGTGGACCTGGAAAGGGCTATCGAGCAAGGGCGTTTCCGCGAAGACCTGTACTACCGGCTCAACGTCCTGCAGGTGGTAACCGCACCGTTGCGTGACCGGCATGGCGACCTGTCCATGCTGGCCAACCATTTTGCCCAGCTCTACAGCGCGGAAACCGGGCGCCGCCCGCGCTCGTTCAGCGACAATGCCCTGGCGGCGATGGGCCGGCATGACTGGCCGGGGAATGTCCGCGAGCTGGCCAACCGGGTTCGCCGCGGGCTGGTACTTGCCGAAGGCCGGCAAATCGAGGCGCAGGACCTGGGCCTGGAAACGCCCGACCAGGCCCGGTCGCCACTGGGCACGCTGGAGGAGTACAAGCACCGGGCCGAGCGCCAGGCGCTCTGCGACGTGCTCGACCGGCACAGTGACAACCTCAGCGTGGCAGCCAAGGTACTGGGCATTTCGCGCCCGACGTTCTATCGCTTGCTGCACAAGCACCAGATACGCTGAACGGGCGGCTTGCCCGGTGCTGGAGCACCGGGCCTAGCCGCAGGGGCGCTTGCCCGGCAAGGTCAATGCGGCCCGCGCGGAATGGTCTTGAGCAGGTCTTCCGGGCTGATGTGGCCGACCACCTGGGCCACCGCGCTGCCTGGGGTCGGCAGGTCGATGATGTGGCTTTTCATCTTGCCGATCACATGCATTTCGCACGGCTTGCAATCGAACTTCAGGGTCAGCACCTCATCACCCTGTATCAGCTGCATCGGTGCCACCTTGGTGCGCACGCCGGTCACACCCTTGGCCTGCTTGGGGCACAGGTTGAAGGAGAAACGCAGGCAGTGCTTGGTAATCATCACCGGCACCTCGCCATGCTCTTCATGAGCCTCGTAGGCCGCATCGATCAGCTGCACGCCATGGCGGTGGTAGAAGTCGCGGGCCTTCTGGTTGTACACGTTGGCCAGGAACGACAGGTGCGACTCGGGGTACACCGGCGGCGGGTTGGTCTCGGCCTTGCGCCCGCCACGCGGGTGCGCCTGCACCCGTGCTGCGGTCAGGGCCTCGATGGCTTCGCGGCGCAGGGCCTTGAGCTGCGAGTTGGGGATGAAGTACGCCTGCGGGGCATCCAGTTCGATGCTGTCGGCGTGGTACATCGTGGTACCCAGCTGGCCGAGCAGGTCGTGCAGCTGCTCCAGCGCCTGCTGCGGCTTGTTGGCCGGGCCGAACGGCCCGTCCAGTGCCATTTGCGCGCTTACCCCCTCCTCACTGGTGACGGTCAACGCCAGGCGCTGCTCGCGCAGTACCGCATGCCACTGCACGCCGACCCGGCGCTCGGCCGAGGTGCGTTGCAGGGCCTGCTGCCAGTTGTGGTCGAGGTTGCGCGACAGCGGGTGATTGGGCCGCAGCTTGTGCAGGCCTTCGGGCATTTCGTTGGGCTCGACGCGGTAGCGGTAGCGTTTCTCGCCGTCTTCCTCGAACTCGCCGCGCAGTTCGGCGATGTTGGCGCGGAAGCCCACCACCTCGCGCTTGACCAGCACATTGAGGCCGTCACCGTTGGTCAGCGGCACTTCGGTGACCACTTGCAGGTCACGCTTGCCGACCTTTTCCACTACGCCCACCGGCAGGCCGGTGAAGGTTGGCGAGTCGAAGGCACCGATGTCGACCTTGCGGTCGGTGACGAAGTAGTCGGTGCTGCCCCGGTGGAAGGTCTTGTCCGGGTCGGGCACGAAGAAATGTTCGGTGCGGCCACTGGAGGCGCGGGCCAGCTCCGGGCGGTCTTCGAGGATGGCGTCGAGTTCCTTGCGGTAGTGGGCGGTGATGTTCTTCACGTACCCCACGTCCTTGTAGCGGCCTTCGATCTTGAACGAGCGCACGCCGGCATCGACCAGGTCGCGCAGGTTGGCGGTCTGGTTGTTGTCCTTCATCGACAGCAGGTGCTTCTCGAAAGCCACCACGCGGCCCTGGTCATCCTTCAGGGTATAGGGCAGGCGGCAGGCCTGCGAGCAATCGCCACGGTTGGCGCTGCGCCCGGTCTGCGCGTGGGAGATGTTGCACTGGCCGGAGAAGGCCACGCACAGCGCACCGTGGATGAAGAATTCGATGGCGGCATCGGTTTCGGCGGCGATGGCGCGGATTTGCTGCAGGTTCAGCTCGCGGGCCAGCACCAGCTGGGAGAAACCGGCCTGGTCGAGGAACTTGGCCCTCGCCAGGGTACGGATATCGGTCTGGGTACTGGCGTGCAGCTCGATCGGCGGGATGTCCAGCTCCATCACACCCAGGTCCTGCACGATCAGGGCGTCGACGCCGGCGTCGTACAGCTGGTGGATCAGCCTGCGCGCGGGTTCCAGTTCGTTGTCGTGGAGGATGGTGTTGATGGTGGTGAAGACGCGTGCGTGGTAGCGATGGGCGAACTCGACCAGGCCGGCGATATCGCTGACTTCGTTGCAGGCGTTATGGCGCGCGCCGAAGCTCGGGCCGCCGATATAGATGGCGTCGGCGCCGTGCAGGATCGCTTCGCGGGCGATGGCGACGTCACGGGCAGGGCTGAGCAGTTCCAGGTGGTTCTTTGGAAGGGACATGTCGTTTTAGGTTCGGGCTGGCACGGTTTAGGCGGGCATTGTAGCGGCGAAACGGGCTGGCGGCATCATTGGGGTGCCGAGAGGCGCAGGATGCAGGAATATTGTGGGGCACGGGCAACTGTGGGAGCGGCCTTGCGTCGCGAAAGGGGTGCGTAGCGCCCCCAGGGGCTTGGATCCACTGCAAGATCACTGGGGCCGCTTTGCGGCCCTTTCGCGACACGAGGCCGCTCCCACAGGCCGCTCCCATCAGGTTGGACCTGCCTGGATGAATCAGCGCTTGGCAGCCATCGCGGTCACTTCCACGCGCATGCCTTCCACCGCCAGCGCGGCCACGCCCACTGCGGCGCGTACTGGCCAGGGCTTGCTGAAGAACCGCTGGTACACCTCGTTGAACGCCGCGCGGTCGGCCATGTCGGTGAGGTAGATGGTCAGGTGCAAGACCCGGTCCATGCCGCTGCCGGCCTTTTCCAGGGCAACCTTCAGCGCCTGCAGGGTGCACTCGCTCTGTGCGACGATGTCGCCCAGTTCCAGGCTGCCATCGGCGTGGGTCGGGATCTGGGTGGAGACCAGCACGCCATTGAATTCGGCGACGTCAGAGGAGATCGACTCGGCGTCCGGGTCCGGGGTGTAGATGATGTCTGCATTTGCCATGGTGTGTCTTGCCTTGCAACGGAAGGAAAGCGGCAAGCCTACGCGAGCACGCTGGCCCGGTCGAGGGCAGCCCGGCGTTTGAAATGCGCGGCGTTCGCCGTCAGAATCGCGGCCCATTGCTAAGCCAGGGGGCTACCTTGAACGAACAGACATTGTCCAGGCGCCTGGAGCGCGTGGCCGCCCATGTGCCGCAGGGCGCGCGCCTGGCCGACATCGGCTCGGACCATGGCTACCTGCCGGTGGCCTTGATGTTGCGCGGCGTGCTGGAGGCGGCGGTTGCCGGCGAGGTGGCGTCAACGCCATTCGCCTCGGCCCGGCGCAACGTGCGCAGGAACGGCCTGGAAGACCGGGTCAGCGTGCGCCTGGCCGATGGCCTGGCAGCGATCGAGCCGCAGGACCGTATCTCGGTGATCAGCATCTGCGGCATGGGCGGCGATACCATGTGTGACATTCTCGAGGCCGGCAAGCAGCGCCTGGCCGGCGTCACCCGCCTGGTGCTGCAGCCCAATGGCGGTGAGCGCGAGCTGCGCCAATGGCTGATGGACAACGGTCTGCGCATCGTCAGCGAGGAGCTGTTGCGGGAAAACCGCTTCGACTACGAGATCATCGTCGCCGAGCCGGGCACGGCGGCATACAGCGCCGAACAGCTGTACTTCGGCCCGGTGCTGTTGCAGGAGAAGAGCGAGGCGTTCCTGGTCAAGTGGCGGCGCATGCTGCGCCAGAAGCAGCAGACCCTGGCCAACTTCGAACGTGCCCGCGATGCGGTGCCTCGGGCAAAGATCGATGACTTCAACCAGCAGGTGGGCTGGATCAACGCGGTACTGGCCTGATTCACTGCTGCGAGCAGTTGCCCATTTCCCGGTAGTCGATCTCGCGCTTCTGCCCCTGATGGTCGACATACACCATGTGCGCGGTGCCCACCTGGCAGTCGGCGGCATTGCTGGGTGGCGTGATGGAAATGACCTTGGCCACGTCCAGCGGCATGCCGTATCGGTACTGGCTGCTCACCGGCTGGCTACTGCCGGTATCGGCGAAGGCGCCGAACGAGGCGAGGGTAGTGGCAACGACAAGGGCAGCGATCGAGCGTTTCATGGCAGGCTCCTTTTTCAATGGATGACCCATGATGTATTCATTGGTCATCCACAATAAATGGGCCGATCCGTGATAGATTCCTGCCTGTGGCGCAAGAATACATCGAACAAGGAGCCCTCCATGGACATGCTGCATGCCATGCGTACCTTCGCCCGGGTAGTGGAATGCGGCAGCTTCGCTGCGGCGGCCAATGCCTTGGACATTTCCGCGGCGCAGGTGTCGCGCATTGTTGCCGAGCTGGAAAACCAGCTGCAGACCCGCCTGCTGCACCGCACGACGCGGCGTTTGCGCATGAGCGAGGCCGGCGAGCGGTTTCTCGAACGTGCCCGGCAGATCCTGCTGTTGACCGAAGAAGCGGTGGGCGAAGCCCGTGGTGCACACCTGACGCCGCGTGGCCACCTGCGTCTGCATTGCCCGCACGGGCTGGGGCTGTTGCTGATGCCGCTGGTGGCCGGCTACAACGCCCTGTGCCCGGAGGTGGTGATCGAGCTGACCCTGTCCCAGCGCAACCCGGACCCACTGGCCGAAGGGCATGATGTGGTGATCACCGTAGACGGTGCCCTGCCGGATTCGCAGTTGATCGCCGTGCCGCTGGGCAACATCTTCAGCATCCCCTGCGCAGCGCCCAGCTACCTGCAGGCTCACGGTGTACCCGAGCGCCCGGAAGACCTGCACCAGCACCGCTGCCTGCGCATGGCCTACCCGATGTACGAAGGTGACTGGGTGTTCCCGCAGGGGGTGGACCAGTGCGTGATCGCGCCGAACGACAGTTTCTCCACCAACGTCGCCGACGCCATGCTGGTGGCCAGCGAGCTGGGCATGGGTATTGGCCTGCTGCCGTTCTATACCGCCAGCCAGGCGATCGAACAGGGGCGCTTGTGCCGGCTGCTGGCGCCGTACCGGCTGAGGGAAAACGCGCTGTACGCGATGTACCCGTCACGCCATTACCTGGATGCCAAGGTGCGGACCTGGATCGACTACCTCAAGGAGCAGTTGCCGGCGTTGTTCGAGGGCCATGCCAGGGTGGTGGATGATGCGCGCTATTGGCGATAGCCGAGTGGGGGCAGTTAACGCCGGCCTTTGTAAGAGCGGCCTTGGGTCGCGCCAGGGCCGCATGGCGGCCCCAGCAATTTGTGCATCGAAGCTGACATCTTGGAGCCGCGTTGGCGCCCTGTCGCGACACCAGGCCGCTCAGGGCGCGCAAGGCTTCAAATCGGGTAGTGCTTCAGCTCCCGGGCAATCAGCATCCGCTGGATCTCGCTCGAGCCTTCATAGATCTGCGTGATCCGCGCGTCGCGGTAGTAGCGCTCCACCGGGTAGTCCTCCAGGTAGCCATACCCGCCATGCACCTGGATCGCCATCGAGCATACCCGCTCGGCCATTTCCGAGGCGAACAGCTTGGCCTGCGACGCCTCCGACAGGCACGGCTTGCCGGCGCTGCGCAGGCGCGCGGCATGCAGGATCAGCAGGCGCGCGGCATTGACCTGTACCTGCATGTCAGCCAGCAGGTTGGCGATACTCTGGTGCTCGTTGATCGGCTTGCCGAATTGCACGCGGTCACGTGAGTACAGCAGCGCCGCCTCGAATGCGGCGCGGGCAATGCCCAGGGCTTGCGCGGCAATGCCGATCCGGCCGCCTTCGAGGTTGGACAGGGCGATGGCCAGGCCCTTGCCACGTTCACCGAGGATATTGGCAGCGGGGATACGGCAGTTGTCGAAGGTCACCGCGCAGGTATCGGAGGCGCGGATGCCCATCTTGTGCTCGCTGCGGTCAACCTTGAAGCCCGGGTTGTCGGTGGGTACCAGGAATGCCGACAGGCCTTTCTTGCCCAGCTCGGGGTCAGTCACCGCGAAGACGATCGCCAACCCGGCGCGGCGGGCGTTGCTGACGAACTGCTTGGCGCCGTTGATTACCCACTGGCCGTCCACCAATTCGGCGCGGGTGCGCAGGTTGTGCGCTTCGGAGCCGGCCTGCGGTTCGGTCAGGCAGAAGCAGCCGATCACTTCGCCGCTGGCCAGGCGCGGCAACCACTGCTGTTGCTGCTCCGCTGTGCCATAGGCCAGCAGCGGGCCGCAGCCTACCGAGTTGTGGATGCTCATCATCGCCCCGGTAGCACCGCAGCCGGCGGCGATCTCTTCCACGGCCAGGGCGTAGGCGACATAGTCGGTGTAGCTGCCGCCGAATTGTTCCGGCACGACCATGCCGAGCAGGCCCAGCTCGCCCATCTTGCGTACCACGCCATCGTCGATCCAGCCGGCCTTTTCCCAGGCCTGCGCATGCGGGGCGATCTCGCCACGGGAGAAGTCCCGGGCCATGTCGCGGATCATGATCTGTTCTTCGCTCAGTTCCAGGTCTTGCATCTGTGTACTCCCCGGCTCACAGGCCTTCGAAGAATTGTTCGACGCGCTGGCGCTGCAAGGCGGCCAGGGTCGGCGGGTTCCAGCGTGGCTGCTTGTCCTTGTCGATGATCAGCGCACGCACGCCCTCGATGATGTCGCCGTGCTGGAACCACTGGCGGTCCAGGTGCAGCTCCATGGCAAAGCAGTCCTCAAGCCCCAGGTGACGGCCGCGGCGCAGCATCTCCAGGGTAACCGCCATGGCCAGCGGCGAGCGGCTTTCCAGCTGGTCGGCGGTGGCCACGGCCCAGGCGTGGCTGTCGCCAATGCTGACCGCGCGCAATTGCTCGACGATCGCCGGCACATCGGGCAAGGCGAAGAAGTGGTCGATGACCGGGCGCAGTTTCTCCAGCGGCGCATCGTCGAGCACCTGGGTGCCGAGCCTGGCCAGCAAGTTCTGCAGGTCCTTGAGCGGGTGGTCGCCAAAGCGCAGCTGGTCGAGGCCCTGGTCGAGGTCCGCGAGCTTGTCGCTGGCCAGGTACCAGTCGGCCAGGCCGCAGTACAGCGCATCGGCGGCCTGGATCTGCGTGCCGCTGACGCCCAGGTAGGTGCCCAGCTCGCCGGGGAGGCGCGACAGGAAGTAGCTGCCGCCGACATCCGGGAAGTAGCCGATGCCCACCTCCGGCATGCCCAGGCGGCTGCGCTCGGTGACCACGCGCAGTTCGCAACCCTGGGCCAGGCCCATGCCGCCGCCCAGGGTGAAGCCGTCCATCAGCACCAGTACCGGCTTGCGGTAATGGTGGATGACCAAGTCGAGCGCGTATTCCTCGACGAAGAAGGTTTCATGCAGCGTTTCGCCAGCCTTGAAGCTGTCATGCAGCGAACGGATGTCGCCACCGGCACAGAAGCCCTTGGGGCCCTCGCCACGCAGGACCACGGCCTGCACTTGCGGGTCGTTGGCCCATAGGTCGAAGTGCCGGCGCAGGCTGCGCACCATGTCCAGGGTCAGGGCATTGAGGCCGGCAGGGCGGTTCAGGGTCAGGTGGCCGATGTGGTTGCGGACTTCGGCCAGTACAGGGTCGGTGGCTGAGGTAGTAGCGTGCGCAGTCATTGCGTTCTCCCTGCTTTGTTATTGATTTTCCAAGTGAAGTCTGGAGTTCGCTGGAGGATCGCAGAATCCTGTCATGCGAATTTGCCGTGCACAATCGACAAATCTGCAGGGGGATTCTGCATTTTTGCCTTGGGCAAGCCTAGCGCCACTCTAGCAACAATTTGCCTGGCACTCGAACGTGAGGCAGCCAGACCCGGCGTTCGTTAACTTTACCGTAACGATCAGTCCGTGAGCTTGATTGATGCACCCGTCACCCCGGCCCTAAGGTGGCCCCACGACAGCGAACCCGTGGAGTCACCATGACAACAACACAGAATCCACCGCCGCAATGGTCGCGACGGCGCGCCGAGAAACAGCGTCGCCTTGACCGGGTACGCCACCTCGCCGATGGCGTTGTGCTGCCCACCGAACGTATCGTCGAAGCCCTGGAACTGCTGCTGGCCCCCGGCGACCGGGTGGTGCTGGAAGGCAACAACCAGAAGCAGGCCGACTTTCTCTCGCGTGCGCTGGCCAAGGTCGACCCCGGGCGCCTGCACGACCTGCACATGATCATGCCCAGTGTCAGCCGCGCCGAGCACCTGGACCTGTTCGAACGCGGCATCGCGCGCAAACTGGATTTCTCCTTTGCCGGCCCGCAGAGCCTGCGCATTGGCCAGCTGCTGGAAGACGGCCTGCTGGAAGTGGGGGCCATCCACACCTACATCGAACTGTACTCGCGGCTGCTGGTGGACCTGATTCCCAACGTCACCCTGGTGGCAGGCTTCATGGCCGACCGCGACGGCAACCTCTACACCGGCCCCAGCACCGAAGACACCCCGGCGTTGGTGGAACCTGCGGCCTTCAGTGACGGCATCGTCATCGCCCAGGTCAACCAGCTGGTGGAGCGCGGCGCTGACCTGCCACGGGTCGATATTCCCGCATCCTGGGTGGACTTCGTGGTGGTGGCCGACCGGCCCTTCTATATAGAACCGTTGTTCACCCGCGACCCGCGCCATATCAAGCCGGTGCATGTGCTGATGGCGATGATGGCCATCCGCGGCATCTACGAAAGACACCAGGTGCAGTCGTTGAACCACGGCATCGGCTTCAATACCGCGGCCATCGAACTGATCCTGCCGACCTACGGTGAGTCCCTGGGGTTGAAGGGCAAGATCTGCCGCAACTGGACGCTCAACCCACACCCGACCCTGATCCCGGCCATCGAGACCGGCTGGGTGGAAAGCGTGCACTGCTTCGGCACCGAACTGGGCATGGAGGACTACATCGCCCAGCGCCCCGATGTGTTCTTCACTGGCCGCGATGGCTCGCTGCGCTCCAACCGCATGATGTGCCAGCTGGCCGGGCAGTACGCCGTCGACCTGTTCATCGGCGCCACCCTGCAGGTGGATGGTGATGGCCATTCCTCGACCGTGACCCGTGGCCGCCTGGCCGGCTTCGGTGGTGCGCCGAACATGGGCCACGACCCGCGTGGCCGGCGCCATGCCACCCCGGCGTGGCTGGACATGACCGTACCGGAAACGCTGCTCGAACGTGGCCGCAAGCTGGTGGTACAGATGGTCGAGACCTACCAGGAGGGCGGCAAGCCCACCTTTGTCGAAACCCTGGATGCCGTGGCGATGGCCAGGACAGCCGGCATGCCGCTGGCACCGGTGATGATCTATGGCGACGACGTCACCCACCTGCTGACCGAAGAGGGTATTGCCTACCTGTACAAGGCGCGCAGCCTGGAAGAGCGCCAGCAGATGATCGCCGCTGTGGCCGGGGTCACTGTCATCGGCCTGCGTCACGACCCCAAGGCTACCTTGCGCCTGCGCCAGCAGGGCCTGGTTGCCTTGCCGGAAGACCTCGGCATCCGCCGCACCGACGCCCGCCGCGAGCTGTTGGCCGCGCGCAGCATTGCCGACCTGGTCGAATGGTCCGGCGGCCTGTACAACCCGCCCGCACGATTCAGGAGCTGGTGATGAACGCACTCGACATCCGCGAAACCGCTGCGGTCGCTGTAGCGCCGGGCTTGCCCGTGAACAGGCCAGCGCGGCCAACTGGAATCGCCCTGGCCGACCACCTGGCCGACCTGGCCGTGGAAGCCCTGATCGACGAAGCCGACCTGTCGCCCAAGCCCGGCCTGGTCGACCGCCGCGACAACGGCGCCCACCACGACATGACCCTGGCCCTGATGCACGCTTCGGCGCTGGCCCTGTGGCCATGCCTGCGGCAAATGGCCGAAGCCGCCCAGGCGCTCGGCAGCGTCAGCCAGGCGCTGCGTGCCAGCCTCGGCCACATCGGCCGCGAAGGCGAGGCGGCGATGCTGGCTGCCACCGGCGGGGTCAACACCCACCGTGGCGCCATCTGGGCACTGGGCCTGCTGGTCGCGTCCAGGGCCCTCGCTAGCCACGCTGACGCCGTTACCCTGGCCGCCCGCGCCGGGCGCATTGCACTGCTTGACGACCCGGCCACGCTTGCACACGACAGCCACGGCCAGCAGGTGCGCCGCCGCTATGGCTCGGGAGGCGCCCGCGAACAGGCCCAGCAAGGCTTCCCTGCGGTCATCGGCCACGGCTTGCCACAACTGCGGCGCAGCCGCGCCAACGGCGCCAGCGAGGTGCATGCCCGGCTTGACGCCTTGCTGGCGATCATGGCCGTGCTCAGCGATACCTGCGTGCTCTGGCGCGCCGGCCCACAAGGCCTGCACGCCGTGCAGCAAGGCGCCCGCGCGGTACTGGATGCCGGCGGTAGTGCCAGCCTTGGCGGTCGTCGTCAGCTGCGTGCGCTGGACGCCCGACTGTTGCGCCTCAACGCCTCACCGGGCGGTGCCGCCGATTTGCTGGCCGCCTGCCTGTTCCTCGACAAAGCCGGGAGCCTGTGACATGGAAACCCTGACCTTTCAATTCCCCGCCGCCGAACCGGGCCGTGGCCGCACGCTGGTGGGTTGCGTCAGCTCTGGCGACCTCGAAGTGCTGATCGAACCGGGTACCGCCGGCACCGTGCAGATCCAGGTGGTGACCTCGGTCAACGGTAGCGGCGCCCGCTGGACGCAGTTGTTCCAGCGCCTGTTCGCAGGCCACACCTGGCCGGCCATGAATATCGACATCCATGATTTCGGCGCCACCCCAGGCGTGGTCCGCCTGCGCCTGGAACAAGGCTTCGAGGAGATCGCCCATGACTGACACCGCACGCTTGCTGCGCAGCCGCAGCTTTGTCGAACTGGGCGCCCGCCAGCGTGCCCGCGCCTTGCTCGACCCCGGCACCTTTCGTGAGCTGCTGGGGCCGTTCGACCGGTTGATGTCGCCTTGGCTGCCACGCCAGGGCATCGTGCCGCAGGCCGACGATGGCGTGGTCATCGCCAAGGGGCGGCTGAACGGGCGCAACGCCGTGGTCGCGGCCATCGAAGGCGGCTTCCAGGGGGGCAGCATGGGCGAGGTCGGTGGGGCCAAGATCGCGGCTGCGCTGGAACTGGCCTGCGAAGACAACCGCAACGGCATCCCCACCTGTGCCGTGTTGTTGCTGGAAACCGGCGGTGTGCGCCTGCAGGAGGCCAACCTGGGGCTGGCCGCGATTGCCGAAATCCATGCGGCGATCGTCGAACTGCGCGAATGGCAGCCGGTGATCGGGCTGGTCGCAGGCGCGGTCGGCTGTTTCGGCGGCATGGCCATCGCCGCTGGCCTGTGCAGCCATTTGCTGGTTACCCGTGAGGCGCGCCTGGGCCTCAACGGCCCACAGGTGATCGAACAGGAGGCCGGCATCGCCGAATACGATGCCAGCGACCGGCCGTTCATCTGGGCTCTGAGCGGTGGCGAGCAACGCCATGCCAGCGGGCTGGCGGATGGCTATGTGGCCGATGACATCGAGGCCCTGCGCGAACGGTTGCTGCAACTGCTCGACGAGCCTTCCAGGCAGCGTGCCAGCCAGCACGACTGGTTCCTCGGGCGCCTGGCCCGGCTGGGTGCTGCCTGCCCGCAACTGGACGCCACTGCTGTGCGCGCCCTCTACCAAGGAGAACGCCAATGAACCGTGCCTTGAACTGGCTGCCGGGCCTGGCCGGCGGGCAAGCCTTGCCGGGCTACCCGGCGTCGTTGCGGGTAGTCGACGGTGAACTGGATAACCGCCTGGCGCGCTTCATCGCCGTGGTGCCGGATGCCGACAACCCGTTCCCCCGGGCCCGCTCAGGCGAAGTCGGCTTGCTGGAGGGCTGGGGCCTGGCCAAGGCGGTGCGCCAGGCGGTCGAGGCTGACCGTGACAGCCAGAAGCGGGCGATCGTCGCCGTGATCGACGTGCCCAGCCAGGCCTATGGCCGCCGCGAGGAAGCGCTGGGCATTCACCAGGCGCTGGCGGCTGCGGTGCAGGCCTATGCCCAGGCACGCCTGGCCGGGCACCCGGTGATCGGCCTGCTGGTCGGCAAGGCCATGTCCGGCGCCTTCCTGGCCCACGGCTACCAGGCCCAGCGCCTGATCGCCCTGGACGATGCCGGGGTCATGGTGCACGCCATGGGCAAGGCGGCGGCAGCGCGGATTACCCTGCGCAGTGTCGAGCAACTGGAGGCGCTGGCTGCCGAGCTGCCGCCGATGGCCTACGACCTGGCCAGCTACGCGTCCCTCGGCTTGCTGTGGCGGCGGTTGGCGGTAGCGGACGCCGAGGCACCGAACGCCGCCGACATCGCCCGGGTGCGCGCCTGCCTGGCCGAAGCCGTGCGGGATATCGGCACCTCGACCGATTTGTCATCGCGGCTGGCGGGCGAGCACCGCAGCGCCTCGCGCCAGGTACGCGAACAGCTGCGCCAGCAATGGCAGGGCGTTTGAGATGAACGCGCCAAGGCCGCACGACCTGCTCTGGGGCATGCCCGCCTCGGGCTTGCCTGGTGATGCGCCGCAATGGGCGCGGGACGTATTGCGCGGCGGCCAGCCGGTGGTAGTGCGTCGTGCCATCGTTGACGATGGCTGGGTGGCGGTGGGGTTACGCGGCCAGGGCCGGGCACAGCGCTTGGCGGCAATGATGCGCCTGGCGGATATCCAGCGTCGGCAAGGCCCCGAAGCACTGCGCTGGCAAGCGCAAAGCCGCTGGCCTGCCTTGCAGGCTTTGCGCTCGGTCACCCCGTTACTGGACGCCAGCGGCCTGGCCTGGGGACCTACCGGCGCGGTCGGCTACCAGATCGCTAGCGGTAGCCAGGTCGTCCACGCCGCCAGCGACCTCGACGTGTTGCTGCATACGCCACAACCGCTACCCCGCGCGCAGGCGCGGGAGCTGCTGGATGCCCTCGATTGTGCGCCGTGCCGTATCGACGTGCAGCTGGAAACGCCGGCGGGCGGCATCGCCTTGCGCGAGTGGGCTGGCCTGGCCCGCCGCGTGCTGCTCAGGACAGCCCAGGGGCCACGCCTGGTCAGCGACCCATGGGCAGCCTTGGAGCGTGCCGCATGAGCAGCCTGTTTGCCTTCCCTGGCCAGGGCGCGCAGCAGGCGGGCATGCTGCAGCGTTTGCCTGACGGTGCCGGGCGCTTGCTCGAAGAGGCCAGCGACATCCTCGGCCAGCAGGCGCTGGCGCTGGACAGCCAGCAGTCGCTGCAGACAACCCGTGCCGTGCAACTGTGCCTGCTGCTGGCTGGCGTGGCCTGGGCACGTTGGCTGATGCAACGTAGCCCCGCACCGGGCTACGTGGCGGGCCTGTCGATTGGCGCTTACCCAGCGGCAGTCACGGCAGGCGCCCTGGATTTTGCCGATGCCGTGCGCCTGGTTGCGCTGCGTGGCGAGCTGATGCAGCGCGCCTACCCGCAAGGTTATGGCATGACTGCCCTCAATGGCCTGGACCTGGCCAGCGTCGAGCGCCTGCTGATGGCGGCAGGCGGCGAGGTCTATGTGGCCAACCTCAACAGCGACAGGCAGATCGTCATCGCCGGTAGCGACGCGGCGATGGCTGCCGTGGCCGACCAGGTGCGGCGGCTGGGGCAGGGCATGGCCCGGCGGTTGGCGGTCAGTGTGCCGTCGCATTGCCCGCTGCTGGAGGGCCCGGCGGCGGAACTGGCCAGTGCCTTCGCCACGGTAGAGCTGCGGCGGCCACGCATCCGCTATCTCAGTGGCAGCAGCGCACGCCCGGTGTGCGACCCACAGCAGTTGCGCGACGACCTCGCCGGCAACATGGCGCGGCGGGTCGACTGGCGTGGTACGTTGCGCAACGCCTATGAGCGCGGCGTGCGCCTGCACCTGGAAATGCCGCCCGGCAGTGTACTCAGCGGGCTGGCCAGGCCGGTGTTCGTACAGGGCCGGGTGGTGACCGTCGAAGGCACCCGTTGGGACAGCCTGGATGCGCTTTTGCGCCAGGGGGTGGCCGACGATCGATGAGGGCAGCTGGTCCCTGCCGGCGGCTGTGTGTTCACGAAGGACAACAACAAGCAACTTCGACACTACCTGAGGACAACAACAATGATTATCTATGGTGTGGCTCTGCTGGCGGTCTGCACGCTTGCCGGCGTCATCGTCGGCGACTTCCTGGGCCTGCTGCTGGGTGTCAAATTCAACGTGGGCGGCGTCGGCATCGCCATGATCCTGCTGATTTGTGCGCGCCTGTACATGCACCGCAACGGTGGCATGAGCAAGGAATGCGAATTCGGCGTGGGCTTCTGGGGCGCCATGTACATCCCGGTGGTGGTTGCCATGGCGGCCCAGCAGAACGTGGTCACCGCCCTGCACGGCGGGCCGGTGGCGCTGTTGGCGGCGGTGGGCGCAGTACTGGTGTGCGGCGCCACCATCGCGATGATCAGCCGCAGCCATCGTGGCACCCCTCTGCCGACAGACACCGGCCCCGAAAGCAACGTGCAGGCTGCGCCTGCAGGAGGGCGTTGATCATGTGGCCGATCATTGACAATGCGCTGCAACACAACGCCCTGATCACCGCGTTCGCGGTGGTGGGCGCCATCATGTGGCTGTCGGTGCTGCTGTCGAAGTACCTGACCTTCGGCCGCGTGCATGGCTCGGCCATCGCCATCGTCATCGGCCTGGTGCTGGCCTGGGTCGGTGGCACCCTTACCGGCGGGCAGAAAGGCCTGGCCGACATGGCCTTGTTCTCCGGTATCGGCCTGATGGGCGGGGCCATGCTGCGCGACTTCGCCATTGTCGCCACGGCCTTCGAGGTACAGGCCACCGAGGCTCGCAAGGCCGGCATGATCGGCGCGCTGGCGCTGTTGCTGGGCACGGTGCTGCCATTCATCGTCGGTGCGGCGGTGGCCTATGCCTTCGGTTACCGCGATGCGGTCAGCATGACCACCATCGGCGCCGGAGCCGTGACCTATATCGTCGGCCCGGTGACCGGCGCGGCGCTGGGCGCCAGCTCGGAGGTGATGGCCCTGTCGATTGCCACCGGGCTGATCAAGGCGATTCTGGTGATGGTGTTCACCCCGGTATCGGCGTGGCTGTTGGCGCTGGACAACCCGCGCTCGGCGATGGTGTTCGGCGGCCTGGCGGGCACCGTGTCGGGGGTGACCGCCGGGCTGGCGGCGACGGACCGGCGGTTGGTGCCGTATGGCGCGCTGACGGCTACCTTCCACACCGGCCTGGGTTGCCTGATGGGGCCTTCGATCCTGTACTTCTGCGTACGCGGCCTGGTCGGCTGACGGACCAAGGCGGGCAACGGCACAGTGTGATGGTAGCGGCAGCGAAGCGGTGCCAGCCCGCGAACCGCTGCCATCACTGCCGCCCCCCCGATTCGGGGAATACCGCTGGGGCATCCTCCCCAATCTGTTTCGCTTGCCGACCTGAAGTGTTGAAAAACAAGGCAATTATCTTGTGGCATATACCTTGCTCCGGCCCCTCGCAGAGATCCTGTGTCCCGGAGGTCCGGCATGGCTATGCCACACACTCGCCCTGCTTACCTGGGGATGGCATTTGGCGGCGCACTGATCGCGTTGGGGGTAGCTTATGAAAGCCTCTGGTGCGACCCGCGCGAGCTGTTGCAGGCACCCGCCGACCCGCTGGCCCTGCACCGGTTGAGCCGCGACGGCGTGACCGTGGAGTTCGAGGCCAGGCCGCTGGCCGGGGAGGCGTTGCAGGAGGGCAGCATTGCCAGCATCCGCTTCAAGGTCAGCGACCAGGCCAGTGGCCGACCCCTGTCGGGCATGGCCCCGGGGGCGTGGATCGACCCGACCCAGGCGAGCACCGAGGGCGACCGGGAGCACAGCTGCAAGGCCCGGGTTGCGCTGTTTCTCAAAAGCAGCATCGGCGCAAGGCCGTTGCTCGACCTGAACAGCTACTTCCTGCTGATGCTGAACCAGGACGCCAGCCTGACAGTGATCGACCCGACGGTGTCGGTGGGCGGCGTGACCAGTACCCTGGCCCGCATCGAGCTGCCTGGGCGGCCCATGGACTGGGTGGCCACCGCGGACGAAAAGCAGGTGTTCGTGTCCATCCCCGAGCGTGGCAAGGTCTCGGTGATCGACACCGAAACCTTCTCCCGCGTGGCCGACCTGGACGCCGGCGAGCAGCCGCTGCGCGTGGCCCTGCAGCCGGACCAGCACCGGCTGTGGGTGGGCAACGACAGCAGCGACCCGGCCAGGGGCGGTGTCACGGTGATCGATGTGCCGGGGCGAAACACCCTGAAAACCTTCAACACCGGCAGCGGGCACCACGAAATCGCCTTCAGCGCCGACTCGCACTTTGCCTACGTCAGCAACCGCGCCAGTGGCACGCTGAGCGTCATCGACATCCCGCAGATGCGCCTGGCCAAGACCCTCCAGGTGGGGCCGCAGCCGCTATCGGTCAGCTATTCGGCGCGGTCCCAGGCGGTGTACGTGGTCGATGGCGAAGAGGGCAGCGTGCGGGTGTTCGATGCCCGCAGCCAGCAACTGCGCCACACCGTCCAGGCCGGACAGGGCCTGGGGCCGATGCGCTTCAGCCACGATGGGCGTTACGGCCTGGTGCTCGATAGCCTGGCAAACCAGGCCCTGGTCATCGATGCCAGTAGCGACAAGCTGATCCACCATATTCCGGTGGCCGCGCAACCGTACCAACTGACCTTTACCCACAACTACGCCTACGTACGCAGCCTGGCTTCGCCGCAAGTCAGCATGATCAACCTGGCCAGCCTGGGCGAAGGGCGCACGCCGATCATCCAGGGCTTCGAGGCCGGCCCGGCGGCGCCACGCCAGGCCGGTGAGCTGCCGCTGGCCCAGGGCATGGCGGTGTCGCGCGATGGCAACTCGGTGTTCGTGGTAAACCCGGTGGACAACACCACCTACTTGTATACCGAGGGCATGAATGCGCCAATGTCCGGCTACAACAACCGTGGCCACCAGGCCCGCGCCGCGCTCATCGTCGACCGCAGCCTGCGCGAGGTGGCACCGGGGGTGTACGGCTCGACGGTGAAGATGCCCGCCGCCGGCAAGTTCGACGTGGCCTTCCTGCTCAAGCAGCCGCCGATCATCCACTGCTTCAGCACCGAGGTGGCCGAAGCGCCGGATGCTGGCACGCGCAAGGGCGCGCATGCCGAGTTCATCGGCCTGGACCGGCCCTTGTCGCAGGACCACGCGATTACCGCACGGGTGCGCATCATTGGCGACGACGGCCAGCCCCGCCTGGGCCTGAGCGACCTGAGCCTGCGCTACTTCCTGGCGCCGGCTTCCATGCCGCGCAACCTGCAACTGCAAGAAGTGGGCGATGGTATCTACCAGACGGCCCTGAGCCTGCCCGAAGCCGGCGCCTGGCAGCTGCATGTGCAGTCGCCGTCGCTGGGGCGCAGGTTTGCCGAAGAAAACTACACCAGCCTGCGGGTCATGCCGGCCGCAGCGGTCAACGCTTCCCAGACAGGTGCGAGGAATCTGCGATGACTACCAGGCACGCTTGCAGAGCATTGGCCCTAGCCCTGGCCCTGGCGCTGGCCGGCAACCTGGCACTGGCCCATGGCGACGATGCCGGGCAGCCAGCGGCGGCCACCCAGGAAAAGGCCAGCGTCCGCTTTGCCGATGTATCGCTGTTGAACCAGGACGGCATGCCGGTGCGCCTGGAACAAGACCTGGTGGGCGAGCACCTGGTGGTCATGGGCTTCATCTACACCCGCTGCACCACGGTGTGCCCGGTGGTATCCGCGATCATGGGCAAGGTCCAGCAGCAACTGGGTGGCCGGGTAGGGCAGGACATTCAGCTGGTGTCGATCAGCGTCGACCCGCAACACGACGACGCCAGGCGCCTGCAACGTTATGCCCGGGCCTTCCAGAAGGGCCCCGGCTGGAGCTGGCTGACCGGCACACCGTATGCCATAGGTGAAACACTCAAGGGCCTGGGCTTCAGCGCCGACCTCAGCCGACACCCGCCACTGATCCTGGTGGGTGACGGGCGCAGCGGGCACTGGAGACGTTATTACGGCGTTACCGACCCGGCGGTGCTGATCGATGAGCTCAACCGCCTTGGCGCCCGCCGGGTACACGTCAAAAGCACGGCCATTGCCGACCACCACGAGGTGCAACCATGAGCCAGGCAGCTTCCCGCCGCGTGGCCATGCGCGGGGTCGACTGGCTGGTGCTGGGCGCTTGCCTGTGGATCCTTGCCTCGGTGGCGTTTGCCCGTCAGGGCCATGCGCCTCAGGTGCCGGAGCCGCAGCCGGCAGTGCCGGCGATGGGCGGCGACGGCGGTGGCCCTGGCTGGGCCCCGGTTCACTGCGGTCACCCCGTGCCGGCCGCCGCCGGACAACCCTTGGACGGAGGTTGCTATGCATATGCTGTTGTTGTGCCTGTTGCAGGTGCTGGCCAAGGCCAGCTGGGCCGATGTGCCGGCGGCGCGGGTCAATGGCGTGACAATCGGGTTGCTGCGCCTGGAGTGCTATCTCGGCGTATACCTGCAGGCGCGGGGGCGCGCGGTGACCAGCATCGGCAACCCGACCCTGTACAAGCGCTGGCGCGACCAGGCCCTGGACGAGCTGATCGACAAGGAACTGCTGTGGCAGGAGGCCATGCGCCTTGGCATCACTGTCAGCGCGCAACAAGTATCGGCGCATGTCGGCGAGGTCGAGGCCGCGGTCGGCAGCGTGGCGGTTTTCGAGCGGCGGCTGGCACAGGCGGGCCTGGACAGGGCACAGTACAATGACTACGCCCGGTACGAACTGGCCGCGCAGCAGGTGTATGACCTGCTCAGTGCGGTCGACGCACCCGGCCCGGACGAAGTGCAGGCGTTCTACGAGGCCAACCGGGAAGAACTGCAAGGAGCGCAGAACCAAAGTGATAATGCTTCGGTCATACGCGAACACGGCCTGGCCCTGGCCAGGGCCACGCTCATCGCCCAACGCCAGGCGCATGCGCGCCAGGCCGTGCGCCAACGTTTGCGTGCATCCGCTACAGTGGAAATCGCCGATTGAGGTCAGACATGGCTTTGCCCCAATACTGGGGCTTAACCAATTTGCCCTGTACCGGCAGTTTCCCCGGATATGGGGAAACGGGCCGGTGCGGCTGTCCGCAGCAGTGCCGGTTTCAGGAAAAAAGCCGATCGGTATCAAGGGCTTGAAGCGATACAGCATGACCTTCAACGCCTGGCACGAAGCCTGCTCAAGCCTGTACGAGGGCGCACTTCGCAGACCGGCTGACCGGGCAGTTCTTGGGAGTCGACCTTGGTGAACAGCGTATTGGTAGTCGATGACGAACGGACTCTTGCGCAGAACCTGCAGGCGTATCTGCAGGCGCAAGGCCTGGACGTCCATGTTGCCCACGATGGTGCCGGTGGTATCGAGCTGGCTGCAAAGCTGGCGCCCCAGGTCATCGTGCTGGATTATCGCTTGCCCGACATAGAGGGTTTTCAGGTTCTGGAAGCCGTACGCAGGAACAGGCAGTGCCACTTCGTGCTGATTACCGCCCACCCCACCGTCGAGGTACGTGAGCGAGCTGCCGGGCTGGGAGTGAGTCATGTCCTGTTCAAGCCGTTCCCGCTGGCGGAACTGGCCCGTGCGATTTTCGACCTGTTGGGCATCGAGCGCCAGCACAGGGCTACGGACACCCCGGCTGAAGGGTTCGTCGAGCGACGCCATAACAGCAACGAGTCGTTCCCCCTGCAGTTGTACGATGGCAGCTGGGTACTGGCCGACCGCCGCCGTAACGGCGCCAAGCCCCCCGGCCCGGACGACGACCAACTGCTCACCGGGGAATAGCGGCGCCCGCACCCTTGGCCGAGCCAGTCTGCGACGTGCCCCTGAGCGGAGTCGCAGGCCATGCCAGAAGCATTCGATGCATCACGGGACGCGCTACTGCCTGCACCGGCTTCTTCGCGGGCACCCTGCCCAGCCTACCCGCGCGACCTCCTGGCCCAGGCCCGCCTGCAAAGCAGCGACGAACGCCTGCTCACCCGCCTGGAACAACTGGCCTGCGACACGCCTGACACGTTCACCCGGCGCCTGGGCTTGACCCTGCATTACCCGGTGCTGGACAGCCACACCTTGCTGGCCAGCACCCCACGGTTCGACAAGGTCAGCCTGGCGGTGTGCCTGAAGCGCGAATTCGTGTTGATCGAGCAAGGCGGCCAACTGCTGGGTGTGTTCGCCGACCCCTTCGAGCCTGCCCGGCTGGCCTGGATCGACGATGTACTGCAGGGTGCGCCCCTGTACCTGGCCCATGCCGCCGACCTGGCCACCTTCCTCGCCCGCCAGGAAGAAAGCTTCCACGCCGTCGACGCCCTCGGCCACGACGCCGAGGCCAGCAATGACAGCGGCCCGCTGCAACGCCTGTCGCTGGCCAGCATCAGCGAAGACCAGAGCCGTGTGGTCAAGCTGGTCAACTCCACCCTGTACGACGCCCTCAAGCTGCACGCCAGCGACATCCACCTGGGCATGACCGGCCAGGGGCTGACCATCAAGTACCGTATCGACGGCGTGCTCAACGCTGCCGGCAAGGCCAGTGGCAGCGCCTTCGCCGACCAGGTGATCTCGCGCATCAAGGTCATGGCCGAGCTGGACATCGGCGAACGACGGGTGCCCCAGGATGGCCGTTTCAAGGTCGCCGTGGGCGACCGGCAGATCGACTTTCGCGTGTCGATCATGCCCAGCATCTTCGGCGAAGACGCGGTGCTGCGGGTGCTGGACAAGCAGGACTTGTCCGACCGGGTCAACGGCGTGCAGCTGCAAGCCCTGGGCTTTGCCGAGGACACCCTGCGCGCCTTGCGCCGGCTGGCCGCCGAACCCTACGGCATGATCCTGGTGACCGGCCCCACCGGCAGCGGCAAGACCACCACGCTGTACGCCATGATCAGCGAGATCAACCACGGCGTGGACAAGATCATCACCATCGAGGACCCGGTCGAGTACCAGCTGCCCGGCGTGCTGCAGATCCCGGTCAACGAGAAGAAAGGGCTGACGTTCGCCCGCGGCCTGCGTTCGATCCTGCGTCACGACCCGGACAAGATCCTGGTCGGTGAGATCCGTGACCCGGATACCGCGCAAATCGCCGTGCAGTCGGCGCTCACCGGTCACCTGGTGTTCACCACCATCCACGCCAACAACGTGTTCGACGTGATCGGCCGTTTCAGCCAGATGCAGGTCGACCCGTACAGCTTCGTTTCCGCGCTCAATGCGGTACTGGCCCAGCGCCTGATTCGCCTGGCCTGCCCGCATTGCGCCACGCCGTGCGAGGTAGATGACGACACCTTGGATGGGGCAGGCCTGAGCCGCGCGAGCGTGGCTGGCTGGAGGTTCGTGCGTGCCATGGGTTGCGGCCAGTGCCGTGGCAGTGGCTACCGTGGCCGTAGCGCGATCGCCGAACTGCTGCACCTGGACGATGACCTGCGGCAGATGATCGTCGAGCGCCGCCCACTGTCGCAGATCAAGGCGCTCGCCTGCCAGCGCGGCCTGCGCCTGCTGCGCGCCTCGGCCCTGGACCTGGTCCGCGATGGCCGTACCACCCTCGAGGAGATCAACCGTGTCACGTTCATCTGACCATGGTTCGTGTCGATACACGGCGGTGCTCGGCGCCGAGGGGGTCGGCCTGGGTTGCTGGCAGGCCAACCGTCAGCACTGGCTGGGCAGCCGTGCCTTCACCTGCGCCGTCGGCCAAGCGCCCTGGGTGGCGGCCGTCGACGCACTGGCCGCCATGCTGAGCGAGCGTGGCGCAGGCGGCGCCCAGTTGCGGGTGTTGCTGTCGGCCCGCTACAGCCGCTTCTGCCTGGTGCCCTGGAGCGATGTCATCGGCCACCCGCGCGAACTGGACGCCTATGCCCGGGCCTGCTTCGAAGCGCTCTACGGGCAGACCCTGGACGACTGGCGCATCGTCCTGTCGCCGGAGCCTGCCGGTGCCGCGCGTATCGCCACGGCGCTGCCCGAAGCCTTGTTGTTGCGGCTGCAGGCGCTCGGCCGCGACCACCACCTGAGCCTGCGCTCGGTGCAGCCGTACCTGATGGCCGCCTACAACCGATGCACGGAGCAGCTGGCGCAGGGCGACTTCCTGTTCGTCCTGGCCGAGCCACAGCGCAGCGTGCTGCTGCTGGCCGCCGGGGGGGCCTGGCAGCAAGTGCTGGCGCAAGGTTGTGCCGACAGCGACCAGGCCCTGCAGGCGCTGATCGAGCGGACCTGCGAGCTGTATGGCGAGCCCCTGCCACCGGTCTACCTGCATGCCCCGGCGCGGGTTGATGTGCCGCGGGTGGCGGCGCTGCAGCTGTGCCCACCGGCCAGCGATGCCGACCCGTTGTGTGCCATGTGGCGGGCGGTGGCCTGAGATGCGCCGCCTCGACCTGGAATTCCAGCCCCGGCGCAGTGGCCCGCTGGCCTGGTCGCTGCTTGCACTGGGCTGCGCCGTGGTCGCCGGCCTGTTGCTGCTGCAACAGCGCCTGCAGGCCGAGCAGGTCGAACGGCAGGCCAGCGTGCACAACCTGGAACTGCAGCTGGGCCGCCGTCCGGCCAGCGCCGCGCCGCTGAGCAGCGCGGCCAGCCGCGAGCAGGCCGAGCGCCTGGCGCAGATGCAAAGCGTCTCGCAGCAGTTGCAACGGCCGTGGCAGCAACTGTTCGCCATGCTGGAGGCGCAGCCGCAGGACGACGTGGCGCTGCTCAGCCTGGCGCCTGACGCGCGCAAGGGCCAGCTGCGCATCGCCGCCGAGGCGCGCAACCTCGAAGCGATGTTGCAATACCACCAGCGCCTGGAGGCCAGTGCCGAGCTCAGCGACGTGTCGTTGCTCAACCACGAGGTGCTGGCCAGCCAGCCCGAGCAGCCTGTGCGTTTCACCCTCACGGCCACCTGGGAGACCGGCCATGCGCGCCCGTGAACCGCTGAACAGGCTGATCCTGCAGGAGCGCCTGCGTCGTCTCGGCCCGGTCGGCGTGGCGGCTGCCATCGTCGCGTTGCTGGCGCTGGGCGTACTGTGTGCCGAGGTCTTGCCGCAATGGCAGGCGATTCGCGAGCTGCGTGCCAGCGAAGCGGATGCCCGGCTGCAGCTGGAGCGGGTCAGACGCGGCGAGCTGAAGATCGCCACCCAGCCCGAGCAACAGGCCCTCGACAGCCTGCGCCAGCAACTGCCGGGGCAGCCCCAGGCCAGCGCGCTGATCGAACGCTTGTACCACCTGGCCAGCGCCGAGCAGATCAGCCTGGCCCATGGTGAATACGCCTTGGGCATCGACCCCAAGACCCAGCTGGCACGCTATCAGATCGTGCTGCCGGTGCATGGCAGCTACCTGCAGATTCGCGGTTTCGTCCGTGGCCTGCTCAAGCAGCTGCCGACCCTGGTGCTGGAAGACCTGGAGCTGCAACGCAAACGTATCGGCGACAGCGAGCTCGACGCCCGCCTGCGCATGACCCTTTACCTGTCGAGGTCGTGATGAACACACAGCGTGCAGTCATCTGGGCCGGCTTTCTCGGCGTGAGCGCGGCGCTGGCCTGGGCGCCGGGCCACTGGTTCGGCCAGGAGGACGGGGGCGTGGCGTTCGCCGGCAAGTACGCGGCCACCCAGCCGGCAGGCAATGCCGGGCCGGTGGCAGCGGCTTCAGCGGCGAAAGGGCCGGAGCCGGCGCCCAGGGACCTGTTCCCCACCCAGCAGTGGAGCGCCCCCGAGGCCCTGGCCAGCATCACCGAACAGCCCGAGGCTGCCTCCCCGGCCGTACCTCAGGCGCCCACCGCGCCGGCCTTGCCATTCCAGTTCATCGGCCGCATCGGCGACCGTGACGACCTGCAGATTTTCCTGCAGAGCGGCGAAAAGCTCTACGTCGTGCGCCAGGGCGACGTCATCGATGACACCTACCGCCTCGACCGCGTCTCGGCCAGTGAGCTGAGCCTGGTCTACCTGCCTTTGCATCAGCCGCAGACCTTGTCTGTAGGGAGCGCTCCATGAAGTCGTCAACGCTGTGCAAGCCGGCCCCGTTCCTGCTCGTGGCGCTGTGCGTGGCCATTGCCGGCTGCGCTTCCAATGCGGTACGCGAGGACAGTGACCAGCTGATGCGGGAGGGCCAGTACGAGGCGGGCATCGCGCAGCTGGAACAGGCCCTGCTCGAAGACCCGCGCGACACCGAGCTGAACATTGCCCTGGCACACAGCCGCCAGGCCGCAGTGGAGGCGCTGCTGACCCAGGCCGATGCCAGTCGCGTCCGCCATGACTTCGCCGCTGCGCGCATGGGGTATGGCCGGGTACTGACCCTGGAGCCGAACAACCGCCGCGCGCAGGAAGGCATCCGCCAGCTGGAGCTGATCCGCACCCTCGACGAGCGCGTCGCGCTGGGCCAGGCGGCGCTACGCCAGGGTGACCTGTTCGGCGCCGAGCGCTACATGCGCGAAGTGTTGCGCCTGGACCCGCAGAACCAGAAGGGCCTGGCCCTGCGCAGCGACATCGAGAATGTCCAGGCGCGTACCGCGCAGCCTTACCCGCAACTGCGCAGCAAGCTGGAGCGGCCGGTAACCCTGGAGTTCCGCGATGCCAACCTGAAGAGCATCTTCGAAGTGCTGTCCCAGGTCGCCGGCATCAACTTCATCTTCGACAAGGACCTGCGCCCGGACATGAAGGCGACCATCTTCGTCCGCGATCTGCGCATCGAGGACGCCGTGGCACTGTTGCTCGAGCAGAACCAGTTGCGCCAGAAGATCGTCAACGAAAACACCCTGATGATCTACCCCGACTCGCCGCAGAAGGCCAAGGACTACCAGGAGCTGGTCATGCGCACGTTCTACCTGACCAGCATCGATGCCAATACCGCACTGAACATGGTCAAGACCATGCTCAAGACCCGCGACGTGTTCGTCGACGAACGCCTCAATACCCTGACCATGCGCGACACCCCCGATGCCGTGCGCATGGCCGAAAAACTGCTGCAATCGCAAGACCAGTCCAACCCCGAGGTGGTCCTGGAGGTGGAGGTGATGGAAGTGGCCACTTCGCGCATCCTCGACCTCGGCCTGCAATGGCCCAACACCTTCGGTGTGCTCACCTCCGATGGCCAGCCGGTCAGCGTGCTCGACCAGCTCAAGGGCATCGATTCCAGCCGCATCAGCATCTCCCCGGCACCACAGGCCAAGATCAACGCCCAGGACAAGGACATCAATACCCTGGCCAGCCCGGTGATCCGGGTCAGCAACCGCGAGCAGGCGCGCATCCACATCGGCCAGCGGGTACCGATCATCAGCGCCACGTCGGTGCCCTCCACCCAGGGCCCGGTGATTACCGAAAGCGTCACCTACCTGGACGTCGGCCTGAAGCTTGAAGTGCAGCCGACCGTGCACCTGAACAACGAAGTGGCGATCAAGGTGGCCCTGGAAGTGAGCAACGCCACGCCGCTGGAACCGACGCGCCAGGGCACCATCCCGGTCCAGGTCGACACCCGCAACGCGCAGACCAGCCTGCGCCTGCACGATGGCGAAACCCAGGTGCTGGCAGGCCTGGTGCGCAACGACCACAACGCCAGTGGCAACAAGATCCCCGGGCTGGGGGACATCCCCGGCCTGGGCCGGCTGTTCGGCAGCAACAAGGACGACATGAGCAAGTCGGAGCTGGTGCTGGCAATCACCCCGCGCATCGTGCGCAACCTGCCGTACCAGAGCCCGTCGGATATGGAGTTCGCCACCGGCACCGAGTCGGCCATGCAGGTGCGCCAGATGACGCCATTGCCGCCGGCGGACGTGCCGGGCAATGCACCCGCCAGCGATGCACCGGTAGTAGACAGCCAGATGGCCGTCGCCCCGGTGAAACGGAGCCCGCAGCCATGACCGGGCAGCGCTGCATGCGCGGCTTCAGCCTGATCGAAGTGGTGCTGACCCTGGCATTGCTCGGGCTGCTCGCCAGCATGGCCGCACCGCTGACCGAAACCGTGGTGCGCCGCGGCAAGGAGCAGCAGCTGCGCGAGGCGCTGTACCAGATCCGCGATGCCATCGATGCCTACAAGCGGGCGTTCGATGCCGGCTATATCGAGAAGCGTCTGGATGCCAGCGGCTACCCGCCGAACCTGCAGGTACTGGTCGAAGGTGTTCGCGATGTGCGCAGTGCCAAGGGCGCCAAGTTCTATTTCCTGCGGCGCATTCCGCACGACCCGCTGCTGGCCGCCAGGCATGACGACGCTGGCGGCTGGGGCCTGCGCGCCTACGACAGCAGCCCGGACAACCCGCGCGAAGGTGAAGACGTGTTCGACGTGTACTCCAGGGCCCGTGGCAAAGGCCTCGACGGCATTCCCTACCGGCAATGGTGACAGCCATGAAACGCCGCACAGGCTTCACCTTGATCGAGCTGCTGGTGGTGCTGGCGATCATCGCCACGCTGATGACCATCGCCATGCCGCGCTACTTCAACAGCCTGGAAAGCGCGCGCGAAGCCACCTTGCGCCAGAGCCTGGCGGTGCTGCGCGAAGCGCTGGACCATTACTACGGCGACACCGGCCACTACCCGGACTCGCTGGAGCAACTGGTGGAACAACGCTATTTGCGCAACACCCCGGTCGACCCGATCACCGAGCGCAGCGATGCCTGGCAGCTGGTGCCGCCACCCGAAGGCGTGGGCGGCGGGGTGGCCGATGTCAAGAGCGGTGCTACCGGGAGGGCCCGCGATGGCAGCCTGTTCGCGGAATGGTAAGGCCAACCGCGGCTTCACCTACCTCGGCGTGCTGCTGCTGATTGCCGTCAGCAGCGTGGCCCTGGCCGCCACGGGCACGCTGTGGACCAGTGCTGGCCAGCGCGATCGTGAACGCCAGTTGCTGTGGGTCGGCGGCCAGTACGCCCAGGCCCTGCGCAGCTACTACCGCGCCTCGCCGGGGTTGGCCCAGTACCCACAGGCGCTGGCCGACCTGCTGCAGGACAACCGCTTCCCGCAGGCCCGGCGGCACATTCGCCGGTTGTACCCCGACCCGATCACCAACAGCCAGGAGTGGGGCTTGCTGCGCGGGCTCGACGGCCGTATCACCGGCATCCACAGCCGCTCCGACGCCACCCCGTTCAAGCGCAGTGGCTTCGAGACGCAGTTCTCCGCTTTCGAGGGCCTGGAACACTACAGCGACTGGCAGTTTGTCGCCGAGCAGCCGTTCAATGAAAGCGCCGATGGCGCCCGTACCCATGCCGGCCCGGGAGACGCACCCTGAAACGCCTACCTTGACGCATGTCTTGAGCCACGCAAACCGGCTGACAACCATGGCCGCACAGGCATGGCCTCGTTGCAACAAATGTGGGAGCGGATTTATCCGCGATGCGCCGCGCGGGCGGCGCTCGAACTCACAGGCGCCACACCTCGTGAGGCATGCACCTCGACGCCGACAGAAATCTCCCCCACACTGCGGAAAAAACACCAAGCCCGTTGCCCGATCCAGGGCACAGCTGGAGCAACAAATGGCGCGACAATTGCCCATAACAAACGCCCACGACCCGCTGCATGAATCCCGCCAGGCCCGCCTCAAGCTGGCCAGCGAAGGCGAGCTGCCATCGGGCATGCTGCGCGACGAGATCGATGCCTCCTGGCGCCGCAGCCTCGGCCATGGCCTGGACTGCCTGCAGGGCGAGCAGGTCGGCCTGGGCCTGGAGCACGGCCATGACCTGCGCATGCTGCTGGAGCGCAACCGCCTGCTGGTCGACGCCGTCACTCCCGAACTGGACTACCTGGTCGCGCGCCAGGGCAAGGCCGGTATCGTCATCCTCGGTGATGCCCAGGCCAACGTGCTGGCGATCGAGGGCCAGACCCACGTGCTCAGCCGCGAGGGCCTGCGCGACCTGCACCCGGGCAGTTGCTGGAGCGAGTCGCTGCGCGGCACCAATGCCATCGGTACGGCGGTGGTCGAAGGCCGGCCGACGCTGATCAATTGCGGCGAACACTACCTGGACCGCCTCAGCCCGTTCTCCTGCACCTCCGTACCGCTGCGCGACCCGCGCGGCGAAGTGATCGGCGTGCTGGACATCACCCGCGAGGGGGTGATGGCGCAGCCACAGGACAGCCTGACCACGCTGATGCTGGCGGCCGGCAACATCGAAAGCCGGCTGTTCGGCCTGTGCCACCCCGAGCAGCTGGTGCTGGCCTTCCACAGCCGCCCGCAGTACCTCAACAGCGCCTGGCATGGCCTGCTGGCCCTGAGCCTGGATGGCGAAGTGCTGGCCGCCAACGACAGTGCCTGCCAGCTGCTGCAGGTGCCACGCCATGAGCTGATCGGCCGGCGCAGCAGCGACTTGCTGGGCGAGCGTTCGCCCGCCTTCATTGCGCGCTTGTGGCAGGGTGGGGTGAGCAGCGTGCAAACGGCCAAGGGCGAGTTCCACTTTCGCGCCCTGCAGCTGCCGCGCCATGGCCGGGTCAACGCCGGCACGCCGGCCAGCAAGCCGGCAGCGGGCCAGCAGGCGCCGGCACTCGATGCCCTGGCCGGGGGTGACGCGCGCCTGGCGCGCAACTTGCGCATGGCCCGCCAGGGCTTGGGCAATGGCCTGCCGGTGCTGCTGCTGGGCGAGACCGGCACCGGCAAGGAGGTGGTCGCCCGGGCCCTGCACCAGGCCAGCCCGCGCGCCGGCAAACCGTTCGTGGCGGTCAACTGCGCGGCCATTCCCGAAGGGCTGATCGAGTCCGAACTGTTTGGCTACCGCGAGGGAGCGTTTACCGGTTCGCGCCGGGGCGGCATGGTCGGGCGGCTGATGCAGGCGCATGGCGGCACGCTGTTCCTCGACGAGATCGGCGACATGCCGCTGGCCCTGCAGGCGCGCTTGCTGCGCGTATTGCAGGAGCGCCGGGTGGCGCCGCTGGGGGCAGGAGACGAGCAGGATATCGATGTGGCGCTGATCTGCGCCACCCACCGCGACCTCAAGCGCCTGGTACAGGAACAGCATTTCCGCGAAGACCTGTACTACCGGGTCAACGGCGTGTCGCTGCGCCTGCCGGCATTGCGTGAGCGCGATGACCTGGCGGCGATCATCCAGGGGCTGCTGGACAAGTCGGATGCGCGCGGCGTCACGCTTGACCCGGGGTTGACCGCGTTGCTCGAAGGGTTCGACTGGCCAGGCAACATCCGCCAGCTGGAGATGGTCGTACGCACCGCGCTGGCCATGCGCGAGGACGGCGAGCAGGTGCTGACCCTGGAGCACCTCACCGATTGCCTGCTGGAAGAACTGGCCAGCGGCACGACACCCTCCGGCAGCCTCAAGGACAACGAACTGGAGCTGATCCGCGGCGCCCTGGCGCGCCACCAGGGCAACGTGTCGGCCGCCGCCGAGGCGCTCGGCATCAGCCGGGCAACGCTGTACCGCAAGCTCAAACCGTTGCGCGGCTGACGTGGGCGGCCTGTTCGCCCGGCTGGTGGAATCCAGCGACCCGCACCTCATGCGTCAGGCGCTGGCCTGGCTGTATGGTTTCGTGCGCCCGCATCGGCGCGCCATCGGCCTGTTGCTGGGCTTGTCGCTGGGTGCCTCGCTGCTGGCCCTGGCGCAACCCTGGCTGGTCAAGACGCTGATTGACCAGGGCCTGCTGGCCAAGGATTACCAGACCCTCTGGCACATGGCGGCGATCATGATCGCCGCCGGCCTGCTGGGCACCGGGCTGGCCGGGATCAACCGCTACCTGCACACGCGCCTGTCGGGGCGCATCCTGTTTGCCCTGCGCGATGATCTTTACCGGCACCTGCAGCAGTTGTCGCCGACGTTCTATGGCCGCCGACGTACCGGTGACATCCTTTCGCGGCTGGATGGCGACGTGGCGGAAATCCAGCGTTTTGCCGTGGACTCGCTGTTCTCGGCGGTATCGGCGGTGATCGGCCTGGTGGGCGCGGTGGTACTGATGCTGATGCTCTCCTGGCAGCTATCCCTGTTGCTGGTGCTGCTGGTGCCGATCGAGGTGCTGTGGCTGCGCTGGATGCGACGCAAGGTGGAGCGTGAAGTGCGCCAGCTGCGCGAGCGTTCGGCGGATGTGTCGTCATTTCTGGTGGAAACGCTGCCAGCGATGAAGTTCATCCAGGCGGCTGGCCAGCAAAGCCGCGAGGCCGGGCGCCTGGACCAACTGGGCCAGGGCTACATGCGCCAGCTGCTCAAGGTCCAGGTGACCGAGTTCTTCACCCAGGCCATCCCGGGCACACTGACCTCCTGGTGCCGCGCCTGCGCGTTCCTGGTCGGTGGTTGGTGGGTGATCCAGGGCACCTGGCAGCTGGGCGCGCTGATCGCTTTTTCCACTTACATGGGCATGGCGGTCGGGCCGGTGCAGAGCCTGCTGGGCCTGTACGTGGCAGTGCAACGCATGGCCGTGAGCCTGGGGCGGGTCATGGAACTGAAGCAGGAAGCGGTGGCGGTGCGCTCGCCGGCCAACCCGCAGCCGATGCCCGATGGGCCGGGCGAACTGCGCCTGGAGGCGCTGAGTTTCGCCCATGAAGGGCGCCAGGGCGCGGTGCTGAACAACCTGCAGCTGTGTGTGCCAGGTGGCCTGAAAGTCGCCATCAGCGGTGCCTCGGGGGTGGGCAAGTCGACCCTGATCGATCTGCTGCAGCGTTTCTACGACCCGCACGCCGGGCGCATCCTGCTGGACGGCATCGACCTGCGCGAGCTGGACCTGGTGGCGTTGCGCCGGCGCATCGCGGTGGTCAGTCAGGACATCGTGCTGTTCCGCGGCACCCTGGCGCAGAACCTCGCCTACGGCGCGCCGCAGGCCAGCCGCGCCGAGCTTGAGCGGGTCGTGCAGCTGGCCCGGCTGGACAGCCTGGTCGAAAGCCTGCCACTGGGCCTGGACGGCTTGCTCGGTGAGCGCGGCCAGCAATTGTCCGGCGGCCAGAAACAACGTATCGCCATTGCCCGCGCGGTGCTGCAGGCCCCGGCGATCCTGGTGCTGGACGAGGCCACGTCGGCAGTGGACGAAGCTACCGAGCGCGAGGTGATCGCGGCCATCGACCAGTTGTTCGCCGGCCGCACCCGCATCCTGATCAGCCACCGCGCTTCGACCTTGGCCGATGCCGACCTGCATCTGCAGCTGCAGGCTGGCCAACTGCAGGTACTGCCCCGCGAGGTAATCAGGCATGGGCACTGAGTTGCGCGTTGGCGTCATCGACAGCGGCTGCTCGCTGGCGCAGGGCCGCGGCCTGCTGGGGGCACGACGCTTCTGGCTGGAGGACGGTCAGTTGCGCGAAGGTGAACCTCTGCCCGACCAGCTCGGGCACGGCAGTGCGGTCGTAGAGGCTGTGCAGCGCGAGGCCGGGCCGGTGCCGCTGCTGGTAGCCCAGGTGTTCGCCGGCCAGGCCAGTACCAGCGCATTGCAGGTGGCGGCTGCGTTGCTGTGGCTGGTGGAGGCGGGGGCCACGCTGGTCAATCTCAGCCTGGGCCTGCAGCAGGACCGGCCGGTGTTGCACCAGGCTTGTGCCGAAGCCGTGGCTGCGGGAGTGCTGCTGTGCGCGTCCAGCCCGGCACAAGGCGGGCCGGTGTACCCGGCCAGCTACCCTGGCGTGATTCGGGTCACCGGCGATGCGCGCTGCGCGCCAGGCCAATGGTCATGGCTGGGCTCGCGGCAGGCCGACTTCGGGGGCTATGTGGGGGCGGGCGGCAAGGCAGGTGCGAGCCTGGGCTGCGCGGCCCTGAGCGGCAGGATTGCCGCGTTGTTGCGTGAGCAGCCGGGCATGCGCCAGCAGCAGGTGCACGACTGGTTGCGCCAGCACGCGGCGTTTGCCGGCCCCGAGCGACGGGGGGCCGAGCATGCCTGAACCGCGCATTGTGGTGCTGGGCGCGGGCCCGGCCGGTGCGGCCACGGCGATTGGCCTGCGGCGCCTGGGCTACGCCGTCACGGTGGTGTCCGAATGGCGCCGCTTTGCCGCGGTCGAAGGGGTTTCGCAGCGGGTGCTGGACGCCTTGCGTCATGCTGGCCTTGGCGGTGCCCTGGGCCAGGCGGCGATAGCGGCCACCCGGCGGGTGCACTGGGGCGGCCAACAACTCCAGCTGAACCAGGAGTTCCTGCTCGACCGGCAACAGTTTGACCGGGCACTGCGCGACGATCTGCAACGCGCCGGGGTAAGCGTGGTCGAGGGGCGGGTCGGCGAGCTCCGGCACGACGCAGGGCACCAGGTGCGTCTGGTCGATGGCCAGCTACTGCTGGCTGATTTCCTGGTCGAAGCCCGCGGCCGTCAGGCCCCGTTGGCGGCTGATCGCCTGCGTGGGCCGGAGACGGTCAGCCTGCTCAATGCCTGGCAGGGTGCCCCTGGGACCCCTGCCTCGGCGGTGGAAAGCCTGGAGGATGGCTGGGCATGGATGGCGCGGCTGGAAGATGGCCGCTGCTACTGGCAGGTCACCCTGGACGCCGCCGGCTTGCCGGGCAAGGCCGGGTTGGCAGCGTACTGCGCAGCGCGGCGAGCCCGCAGCGCGCTGGTGGCCGAGCTGTTCGATGCCCGGGCGCTGGCGCCGGCGCAGGTGCATGCGCGCAGTAGTACTGCGATTCTGGCGGGTGAATGTGTCGGCCAGGACTGGATACGGGTAGGCGATGCCGCGATGGCCGTCGACCCATTGTCGGGCAACGGCATATTCCAGTCGCTGTCTTCGGCGTTGCAGGCGCCGGTGGTGATCAATACCTTGCTGCGCAGGCCCGGGCGGGCTGCATTGGCGCGGCAATTTCACCAGCAGCGGGTCGAACAGCTGTTCTTGCGCTTTGCCCGCATTGGCCGGGATTTCCATGGCCAGGAGCAGGGCCGGGCCGAGCAGCCGTTCTGGGCACGGCGTCAGGGCTGGCCGGACAGCCAAGCGCTGCACGTGGCGGCGGACTGGCAGGCGCTGCGGGTGGAGCGACGGCCGGTGTTGCGTGACGGCCTGGTGGACGAGGCCGAGGTGGTGGTGACGGCGGACCAGCCGTTAGGGGTGTGGCATTTGCAGGGTGTGGAGTTGGCGCCGGTAGTGCGCGAACTGTGGGGCGGTCGGCCAGTTGAGGCAGTGCTGGCAGGCCTGCCGGGGGAGCAACAGATGAGGGTGCGGCGCTGGTTGTCGGAGCAGGGCCTGGCTTGAGATGGCCGGGCTGCTCTGCGGCCCACTCGCGACGGTGCCATCTACCGCGTCGCCTGCTTCGCGGATAAATCCGCTCCTACAGGTGTGAACCACCCGGCTTCGGGTTGACGCGGTCCCTGTGAGAGCGGCCTTGTGTCGCGATGGGCCGCGTAGCGGCCCCGAGGATTTCGGATCAGAAGAAGGTGCCGACGATCACCTGCATATAGGTCCCGCTATCCCGCCCACTCAGCTGGGTGCCGCCATCGGCCGCACTGCGCTCCGGCTGGTAGAAACCCACCAGCGGGCTGACCAGCAGGTGCTCGTTGACCATCCATTCCACATACAGGTCCAGCTCCCGTCCGCCCTGGTTGCCCCGGTCGGTGTCCAGCGTGTCGAAGTCGAAGTACAGCGCGCCCAGGGTCAGGTTGTCGCGTGGCTTGCCCTTCAGCGCCAGGTGATGTACCTGGGTATTCTTGTTGAATGGCCCGGCATAGTTGGCCGCCACTTCTCCCTGGAACCAGGTGCCATAGCCACGGCTCAGGCCGTAGAACAGCGGGTCGAAGTTTTCGGAAAAGCGGCTGTAGCGGTAGGTCGCGGTGGGTGTCCAGGGCCGTTCGGAAAAGGTCCAGTTGCCCTCCAGGTACCAGGCGTTCTCGCGCCTGCCGGTCTGGTCCTGGGTCACGTATTCGGCGGCCAGCTCCAGATCCTTGACGCCCAGGCTGCCGCGCCCGCGCAGGCTGGCCGTGTCCATGCCATCGCGGTGTTGCAGGCCCATGATCTGCGCGTAGCGCTGGTCCACGTCGAGGCCGTGGATCCAGCTCAGGCCGACACTACCGGCATCGGCGACGTGTTCCAGGTTGGCCACCGCCAGCGAGGTATCGGCCTGGTAGTGGTTGTCGGACTTCAGCCACATCAGGTCGCCGCGCCAGCCCTGTTTGCCGCCCAGGCGCAGGACTGCGGTGCGGTCGAAGGCCTTGCGTGCGGCCAGGTAGTAGGCGCCGCCGCGGTCGAAGTTGGCCCCCAGGTCGACCTTGCCCAGGTTCACCGGGTCACCCTGGATCAGGAAACCGTCACCCAGGGTCACCACCTGGCGGCCGCCGGAAATATCCACGCCGTCCTCGCCCAGGGCCGGGAACAGGTTGGCTGAACGCCAGCCCAGGTACAGGTCTTCGATGGCGGTGCGGCGCTCATCACCCAGCGTCAGGCCGGCAGCATCGCCATCTCCCCAGGTGGCGGAGCTGAGCAGGTTGAAGGCGCCGTAGAGGGTACCGCTATCGGCCATGGCCTGGCTGCCGCTGAGCCCGTACTTGACGTAGCCTTCCTGCCAGGCGCTGCTGCCGGGTTGGCGGTTGCCGGCCAGGTTGAAGCTTTCGTCGCTGTGGAAGCTGCCGAACAGCGCTTCGAGGTCGGCGTTGAGCATACTGCCACCGTGGTTGTACAGCTCGTAGGCCTGGCTGACGGGGGCGGCGAACAGCAGGGCCAATGTGCAGGCGAGGGTGTGCCTCATGGGTTTGCTCCATGGTTTCTTATTGTTGTTTTTGTTGCCTTGGCCGGCCTCTTCGTGGGCAAACCCCACGCAGAGGCCGGCAACAGGCGGAAGATCAGAGCTTGATCAGTACCGATTTGAGCTCGGTGTAATGCTCGATGGCAGCCGCCCCCATCTCGCGGCCGACGCCGGACATCTTGTAGCCGCCGAACGGCAAGGCCGGGTCGAGGGCGCTGTGGCAGTTGACCCACACCGACCCCGACTTGATGCGCGGGATCATCCGGTGCACGGCGGCGAGGTCGTTGGACCAGATGCTCGCGCCAAGCCCATAAGGGTTGTCGTTGGCCATGCCGATCACCTCGTCGAGGTCATCGAACGGCATGGCGACCAGCACCGGCCCGAAGATTTCTTCCTGGACCAGGCGATGGCGCTGGTCGACATCGACGATCACCGTCGGCTTGACGAAGTAGCCCGGCCCGAAGCCCTCGCCGCCGCAAGCGACGGTCGCGCCCAGTTCGCGGCCAAGCTCGATGTAGCCGGTGACGCGGTCCTGCTGCTTGGCCGAGATCAATGGCCCCATCTGCACTGCCGGGTCCAGGCCGCTGCCGAGTTTCATGCCATTGGCGATGCCGGCGATGTCGGCCACCACATTGTCGAAGTGCTTGCGGTGTACATACAGCCGTGAGCCTGCGCAGCACACCTGGCCCTGGTTGAAGAAGATCGCCGTGGCCGCGCCAGCGGCGGCCTCCTGCAAGTTGGCGTCGGGCATGACGATGGTCGGCGACTTGCCACCAAGCTCGAGGGTGACGCGGGTCATGTTGTCCATGGCGGCCTTGCCGATCAGCTTGCCAACCTCGGTGGAGCCGGTGAAGGTCAGCTTGTCCACGCCGGGGTGGCGGCTGAGCGCGGCACCGGCATTCAGGCCGGTGCCGGTGACCACGTTGAACACCCCGGCCGGGTAGCCGGCTTCCTCCACCAGTTCCGCCAGCTTGAGCACGCTCAGTGGCGTTTCGTCTGCGGGCTTGAGCACTACGGTGCAACCCGTGGCCAAGGCCGGGCCGAGCTTCCAGCAGGCCAGCAGCAGCGGGAAGTTCCAGGCGACGATGGCACCGACCACGCCCACCGCTTCGCGCCGGACAAAGCCGTGGAACTGCGCGTCGGGCATCAACGGCATCGAAGGTTCGACGGTGCTACCCTCGAGCTTGGTGGCCCAGCCTGCCATGTAACGCAGAAAGTCGATGGCCAGTTGGACGTCCATCACCTGGGCCACCGCGGCGCTCTTGCCGTTGTTCAGGCATTCCAGCTCGGCCAGTTGACGGGCGTCGCGCTCCATCAGCTCGGCCAGGCGCCACAACAGGTTCTGCCGCTCCCGTGGGCGCAGGCGGCTCCACGGCGAGTCGTCGAAGGCCTGGCGCGCGGCGCGGACGGCGCGGTCGACATCTTCGGCGTCGGCGCTGGGCACTTCACCCAGCACGTCGCCCGTGGCCGGGTTGCGGAACGACAGGGTGCGGCCGCTGGTGGCGTCCTGCCAGTCGGCGCCAATGCGCATCTTCAGCTTGCGCTCGAGGAAGGCGCGGGTGGCGGGCAGGATGGGCAGTTCGGAAAGCATTGGGCTGTGCCTCTTGTCATTGGATGTGACCGGCACCGGCGCAATGGGCGTGCCAAGCTGGCGCGATGGTCGCAACCCGTTGAAACGGTTGGCTTTTGTCCTGCTGCAAGGCTGGGATTGCAGGCTTGCGCTGTTGCACATTGAGACGGTGTGAGACGGTGGTGACACAGTGCGTATTGCCGGCTTCTGCGCGGGCATGCCCGCGAGGGCCTGCGCTGTCTCAGGATGAAACACCCTGTCGCGAAATGGCACGCTGCAATTGGCTTTCGCTGATGGCGGCCAAGCGCTGGAGACCGGCTAAGGGGTTGAAAGAACACACTTTTACAGCAACTGGCACAGTTCCTGTATCGCCACCGACACATGCACATCTGCTGTACCCGAGCGTGCGAAAACATAAGAACAACAACCGTGGAGGTCTGACCTTGAAGACGACTCGACTCCGGCGGCATGCGGGCAAACTGGCGCTGGTCGCCGCCGCGCTGCTGAGCACCCAGGCCATGGCGGCCGAGCAGGGCCCGAGCCTGTTGCAGAACAAGTGCATGGGGTGCCATATCCCCGAAGGCAACGACAGCTACAGCCGTATCAGCCATCAGCGTAAAACACCCGAAGGCTGGCTGATGAGCATCGCGCGCATGCAGGTGATGCACGGCTTGCAGATCAGTGACGACGAGCGCCGTACCCTGGTCAAGTACCTCGCCGACAAACAGGGCCTGGCGCCCAGCGAGACCGATGGCGTGCGCTACGCCATGGAGCGCCGGCTGAACACCGTCGAGCAATTCGACACCCAGCTCAGTGAAACCTGTGGCCGTTGCCACTCGGGGGCCCGCGTTGCCTTGCAGCGCCGCCCGGCCAAGGAATGGGAACACCTGGTCAATTTCCACCTCGGCCAGTGGCCATCCCTCGAATACCAGGCCCAGGCGCGTGACCGCGACTGGCTGCCGATCGCCCTGCAGCAAGTGGTGCCCGAGCTGGCCAAACGCTACCCACTGGAAAGCCCGGCATGGGCCGCATGGCAGCAGGCAAGGCCGAAAGCCGACGCGCTGCCGGGGCAGTGGGCGTTCAGCGGCCACATGCTGGCCAAGGGCGATGTGCGGGGGGTGATGACGGTGGTTGCCGACCAGGACGATACCTTCAAGGTCGAGGTCAAAGGCAGCTACGCCGACGGCACGCCGTTCAACGGCAGCGGCACGGCGCTGCTCTATAACGGCTATGAATGGCGCGGCAACGTCAAGGTCGGCGACAGCAACCTGCGCCAGGTGTTCGCTGCGCTGGACGGCGAGATGAAAGGCCGTATGTTCGAGGCCGATCACGACGAGCGTGGATTGGACTTCATCGCCGCCAAAGAGGGCAAGGCGCGCTTGTTGGCGGCTCAACCTGCGTTTATCAAGGCCGGTGGCGAGAGCGAGATCACCCTGGTCGGCACCGGCCTGGCCGGCAAGCCTGAGCTGGGGGCTGGCGTTGAGGTGACCGAGGTGCTGGAACAGACCCCGACCCTGGTGCGGGTGAAGGCCCGTGCGGCGGCGGATGCCAAGCCTGGCCAGCGCGACGTGGCGGTGGGTGGGCTCAAGGGCGTCAGCCTGGCGGTCTACGACAAGGTCGAAGAAGTGAAAGTGGTGCCGGCATTCTCCATCGCCCGTATCGGCGAGAACGGTGCCTCGGTGCCCAAGGTCCAGGGCCGTTTCGAAGCCGAAGCCTGGGGCAAGGACGCCGCCGGCCAGCCGCTGCGCATCGGCTATCTGCCGGCCAGCTGGAAGGTCGAGCCGTTCAACGAGCGTGCGGTCGAGGACCAAGACGTCAAGTTCGCCGGGCAGATGCAGGCCGATGGCGTGTTCGTGCCTGGCGGTGCCGGCCCCAACCCGGCGCGCAGGATGATGACCAACAATGCCGGCAACCTGAAGGTCGTCGCCACCCTGGCCGACGGCGGCCAGAGCGGTGAAGGGCACCTGATTGTCACCGTCCAGCGTTGGAACAACCCGCCGCTGCCCTGAGGGCAGGGCACAACGGTTTTGCCAACGAATCGATTATCGGGAGGTCGCCATGGGCGCACTACTGAACCTGGTCGAACGCAACCTGCACGAAGTGCAGGTCGATGCCGACCGCATGCTGTTCCATATTCCCAGCAGTTCGCTGTTCACTGCCGATGCGGTGACCGGGGGCATCATCGACACCCTGCGCCAGCACGGCTGCTCGGCCGAGGAGCTGTTGCAGCGCCTTGGTCAGCAGTTTGCCGGTGATGATATCCAGGACACCCTGCGCGAGCTGATTGCGCTGGAGCTGGTCAGCGACGGCTCGCCGCTGACCCCGGAAATCGCCGTCAGGCAGGTCGAACGCACCGCCCTGAATACCGTGGTGCTCAACGTCAATACCGGCTGCAACCTCAGCTGCACCTATTGCTACAAGGAAGACCTGGACAAACCTTCCGCCGGCAAGAAGATGAGCACCGCCACCGCCGAAGCCTCGGTGGAGATGCTGCTCAAGGAGTCGCCCGACGAGGAACGCTACAGCGTGGTGTTCTTCGGTGGCGAGCCGCTGTCCAACCGGCCGCTGATCGAGCACATGGTCGGCTACTGCGAGCGGCGCTTCGCCGAAGCCGGCAAGCAGGTGGAATTCATCATGACCACCAACGCGACCCTGCTCACCGAAGAGATCATCGACTGGCTCAACGCCCACCGTTTCGGCTTGTCGATCAGCATCGACGGCCCGAAGACCGTGCACGACCGCAACCGCATCACCGTGGGCGGGCAGGGCACCTATGACGTGGTGCGGCGCAAGGCCGACCTGCTGCTGTCGCGCTACACCAGCCGCCCGGTGGGTGCGCGGGTCACGCTGACCCGTGGCATCACCGACGTCGAGACCATCTGGAACCACCTGTTCAACGAAATGGGCTTTGCCGAGGTCGGTTTTGCCCCGGTCACCTCCGGCGACATGGCCGACTTCAACCTCACCGGCGAAGAGCTGGTGCAGGTGTTCGCCAACATGAAGGCGCTGGGCCGCAAGTACCTGCAGGCGGCGCTGGAGCACCGCAACATCGGCTTCTCCAACCTGCACCAGCTGATCACCGACATCCACGAAGGGCACAAGAAGGCCCTGCCGTGCGGTGCCGGGTTGAAGATGCTGGCGGTGGATCACCAGGGCGAGCTGAACCTGTGCCACCGCTTCACCGGTTCCAGCCTGCCGACCTTCGGCAATGTGCACCAGGGGGTGAAGCAGGCGCAGCTCAACGACTTCCTGTCGCAGCGCCTGGACCGCAGCGACACCGGCTGCGACAGCTGCCGCATCCGCAACCTGTGCTCCGGCGGCTGCTACCACGAAAGCTACGCCCGTTATGGCGACCCGCAGCACCCGACCTACCACTATTGCGAACTGATGCGCGACTGGGTCGACTTCGGCATCGAAGTCTACAGCCGCATCATGGCCGCCAACCCGGCCTTCATCGATCGCTACATCACTCCGCGGAAGGCGCACTGACATGAAGCACTTGAAGCCCCTGAACAACAAGGCGCGGATTCTCCAGCAGGCCGCCGCCGAGGACCGCGTCGAAGAAGTCATGGCCATGAGCGCAGTGGCGGGTTGCACCGCCACCACCGACCCGGGCTGGGAAGTGGATGCCTTCGGCGGCGTGAGTTCGCTGTGCCAGCCGATGGAGGCCGACCTGTATGGCTGCTCCGACCCTTGCTGGTGGCCGGCCCAGGTGCCGGACATGATGAGCACCTACCAGGACTGGAACGCCCAGGCGAGCAACTCGGCCGAAGACTGGCGCAACCTCGGCACCGTGTTCCCGAAAGACAAGTGACCGGCCCAACCAGAACGACAAGGGGAAACCGCATGAAAGCTGGACGCTGCGCGTCACTCGCGCTCACCATCGCCGCCACGGCATGCGCCGGGCTGGTACAGGCCGCCGACACCGGGCCGGCGCTGAAGGCTGGCCACGAATACATGATCGTGACCAACTACCCGAACAACCTGCATGTGGTCGATGTGGCCAGTGACAGCGTGTTCAAGAGCTGCGTCATGCCCGACAGGTTCGGCCCCGGCACCGCGATGATGGCGCCGGACAACCGCACCGCCTATGTGCTCAACAACCACTACGGCGACATCTACGGCATCGACCTGGACACCTGCAAGAACACCTTCCATGCCAGCCTGTCCAGCGTGGCGGGCGAAGTGGGCAAGTCGATGTACTCGTTCGCCATCAGCCCCGATGGCAAGGAAGTGTACGCCACGGTCAACCCGACCCAGCGACTGAACGACCACTATGTGGTCAAGCCACCGCGGCTTGAGGTGTTCAGCACTGCCGATGGCCTGCAGGCGAAGCCCGTACGCAGCTTCCCGATGCCGCGCCAGGTGTACCTGATGCGCGCCGCGGACGACGGCAGCCTGTATGTTGCCGGGCCGGACATCTACAAGATGGATGTGCACACGGGCAAGTACACGGTGGCGCTACCCCTGCGCAACTGGCAGCGCAAGGGCTACAGCGCCCCGGACGTGCTGTACTTCTGGCCGCACCAGAACCCGCGCCACGAGTTCTCGATGCTGTACACCATTGCCCGGTTCAAGGACGACAAGCAGGACCCGGCCACTGCCGACCTGCTGTATGGCTACCTGAGCGTCGACCTGAAGACCGGCAAGACCCACACCCAGGAGTTCGCCGACCTCACCGAGCTGTACTTCACCGGGCTGCGTTCGCCGAAAGACCCGAACCAGATCTACGGCGTGCTCAACCGCCTGGCCAAGTACGACATCAAGCAGCGCAAGCTGATCAAGGCGGCCAATCTGGAGCACACCTACTACTGCGTGACCTTCGACAAGAAGGGCGACAAGCTGTACCTGGGCGGTACCTTCAATGACCTGGCGGTGTTCAACCCCGATACGCTGGAGAAGGTGAAGAACATCAGGCTGCCGGGCGGTGACATGTCGACCACTACGCCGCAGGTGTTCATCCGCTGACCAGGTGTTGGCTTCATCGCGGATAAGTCCGCGCCTACAGGTCAACGGTGATCTTGTAGGCGCGGATTTATCCGCGACAGGGCCGGTACAACCCACACAAGAACAACAAGAGAACGCCCATGCCCCAGCCAAGCTACTCCCAGGGCAACCAGACCAAGGCCCTGCTCAGCCAATGCATCGGCGACGCTTTCGACAGCACCGTTGCCCGCTACCCCGATCGCGAAGCCCTGGTGGTGCGCCACCAGGCCCTGCGCTACACCTGGCGGCAACTGGCCGAGGCCGTCGACCAGCATGCCCGGGCACTGATGGCCCTGGGCGTGCAGCCCGGCGAGCGCCTGGGGATCTGGGCGCCCAACTGCGCCGAATGGTGCATCACCCAGTTCGCCAGCGCCAAGGTCGGCGCGATACTGGTCAATATCAACCCGGCCTACCGTTCCAGCGAACTGGACTATGCCCTCGGCCAGTCCGGCTGCCGCTGGGTGATCTGTGCCGACGCATTCAAGACTTCCGACTACCACGCCATGCTGCAAGGCCTGGTGCCGGGCCTGGCCTGCGCTCAGCCGGGTGCCCTGGCCTGCGAGCGCTTTGCGCAACTGCGTGGGGTCATCAGCCTGGCCACTGCGCCACCGGCGGGCTTTCTCGCCTGGCATGACCTGCAAGCCCTTGCCGCGGCCGTCAGCCGCGAGGCCCTGGCCGGGCGCCAGGCACAACTGCACTGCGATGACCCGATCAACATCCAGTACACCTCGGGCACCACCGGTTTCCCCAAAGGTGCCACGCTCAGCCACAGCAACATCCTCAACAACGGCTACATGGTTGGCGAAAGCCTGGGCCTGACCGAGCATGACCGGCTGGTGGTGCCGGTACCGTTGTACCACTGCTTCGGCATGGTCATGGCCAACCTCGGCTGCATGACCCACGGCAGTACCCTGATCTACCCCAGTGACGCGTTCGACCCGCTGGCCACGCTACGCGCGGTGGCGGAAGAACGGGCCACCGCGCTGTATGGCGTGCCGACCATGTTCATCGCCGAGCTGGACCACCCGCAGCGCGGCGAATTCGACCTGTCCAGCCTGCGCACCGGGATCATGGCCGGCGCCACCTGCCCGATCGAGGTGATGCGCCGGGTGATCAGCGAGATGCACATGGCCGAGGTGCAGATTGCCTATGGCATGACCGAGACCAGCCCGGTATCGCTGCAGACTGGCGCCAGCGACGACCTGGAGCGTCGCGTGACCAGCGTCGGGCGCACCCAGCCGCGGCTGGAGAGCAAAGTGGTCGATGGCGCCGGCAACACCGTGCCGCGCGGCGAGGTCGGTGAACTGTGCACGCGTGGTTACAGTGTGATGCTGGGCTACTGGAACAACCCTGAAGCGACCGCCGAAAGCATTGACCAGGACGGCTGGATGCACACCGGCGACCTGGCGCTGATGGACGAACAGGGCTACGTGCGCATCGTCGGGCGCAGCAAGGACATGATCATTCGTGGCGGGGAGAACATCTACCCGCGTGAACTGGAGGAGTTCTTCTTCACCCACCCGGCGGTGGCCGATGTGCAGGTGATCGGCGTGCCCTGCAGCAAGTACGGCGAAGAGATCGTCGCCTGGGTGCGGCTGCATCCGGGGCATACCGCGAACGCCGATGAACTGCGCGACTGGGCGAAGGCACGGATCGCCCATTTCAAGGTGCCCAGGTACTTCCGCTTCGTCGACGAGTTCCCGATGACGGTGACCGGCAAGGTGCAGAAGTTCAGGATGCGTGAGATCAGTATCGAGGAGCTGACGGCCAGTTGATGTATTGCCTGTGCCGGCCCTTTTCGCGGGCTCGCCCGCTCCCACAGGTACAGCGTATAGCTCAAGTAATGCGCAAGTCTGTGGGAGCGGGCGAGCCCGCGAAGAGGCCATCAAAGGCAGCAGAGGTTTCAGCCTTGTAGCAACGCCGGGCTATTGAAGTTGCTCAACCTGCGATCATCCTCGGCACACTCAAGCCCTTGCACCGCCTCCCGCAGCAAGGCCTTCTGCAAACTCCGCTCACCCGCCGCCCAGGCCTGCTCCAGCACCGGCAGCACCCGGCGCGGCAGTACACTGAACATCGGCTGCCAATACCCCCCCTGACGCACCATCGCAGCACCGTAACTGGACACTGCAGCCTCCCGCAGCGCATTGATCAGCGCCTGGTCAACCAAAGGCGCATCGCAGGCCAGCAGCACCACCCACTCATGCCTGGCTACCCTCAGCCCAGCTATCACCCCGGCCAGCGGCCCGGGGAAGTCTGCCTCGGCATCGCCCACCAGTTGGTCTGCATAAATGGCATACGCCTGCTGGTTACGGTTGCAGGAAATCACCAGGTCATCGCTGAGCGGCCTTACCACGCGCTGCACATGCGCCACCAGCGGTACGCCGTGCCAGTCGAGCAGGCCTTTGTCGCGGCCGCCCATGCGTTGGCCGCGTCCACCGGCGAGAATGAGGATCGAGCAGGGTGGCAGTGCATCAGGCATGAAAAAGGGTTCCGGGCAGTCATTGCCGGGAACCCTCCCATGTCATGTGAGGCTTGTCCAGTCAGCTTTCGCGGTTGGCGCTGGCCAGGTCGGTGTCACGCGTTCGACCTCGTCCCGCCAGGCGCATCACCACCACGAAGAACACCGGCACGAACACCACCGCCAGGGTGGCGCTGAGCATGCCGCCGATCACCCCGGTGCCGATCGCCTGCTGGCTCGCCGAACTGGCGCCGCTGGCGATGGCCAGGGGCACTACGCCGAGGATGAACGCCAGCGAGGTCATCACGATCGGCCGCAGGCGCAGGCGGGCGGCCTGTACGGCCGCGTCGACGGCATCGACACCCTGGTCGACCAGGTGCTTGGCGAACTCGATGATGAGGATGGCGTTCTTCGCTGACAAGCCGATCAGGGTGATCAGGCCAACCTTGAAGAACACGTCGTTGGGCATGCCGCGCAGGGTTACGGCCAGCACCGCGCCGAGTACGCCAAGCGGCACCACCAGCAGCACTGCGGTCGGGATCGACCAGCTTTCGTACAGCGCCGCCAGGCACAGGAACACCACCAGCAACGACAGCGCCATCAGCAGTGGTGCCTGGCTGCCGGACAGCCGCTCCTGCAGCGACAGGCCGGTCCACTCCAGGCCGGAACCGGCCGGCAGCTGGGCCACCAGGCGCTCGATCTCTGCCATGGCTTCGCCCGAGCTGTAGCCGGCTGCCGGTTCGCCGGAAACCGACACCGCCGGATAGCCGTTGTAGCGGGTCAGTTGCACCGGGCCAGTGACCCACCTGGCCTGGACGAAAGCACCCAACGGCACCATCTTGCCGCTGTCGTTGCGCACGTGGATCTTCAGCAGGTCTTCGACCTGGCTGCGCTGGTCGCCTTCGGCCTGCACCACCACCCGCTGCATGCGGCCCTGGTTGGGGAAGTCGTTGACGTAGCTGGAGCCAACGGCCACATCCAGCACCGTGCCGATATCGGCGAACGACACGCCCAGGGCGTTGGCCTGGCGGCGGTCGATTTCCAGCTGGATCTGTGGGCTTTCCGCCAGCGAGGCTTCGCGCACGTTGGCCAGCACCTTGCTCTTGCCGGCGTTGGCCAGCAGCTCGTCACGGGCCGCCATCAGCGCGGCGTGGCCCATGCCGCCGCGATCCTGCAGGCGGAACTCGAAACCGGTCGACTCGCCGAGGCCGTCGATCGGTGGCGGCAGCACGGAGAACGCCACGGCATCCTTGAGCTGGGTGAAGGCCAGGGTGGCACGGTCGGCAATCGACTGGGCGCTGTCGTCGGCACCGCGTTCGGACCAGTCCTTGAGCGTGGTGAAGGCCAGTGCCGCGTTCTGCCCGCTACCCGAGAAGCTGAAGCCCAGAATCAGCGTGGTGTTGCCTACGCCCGGCTCCTCGCTGTTGTGCGCCTCGATCTGGGCCGCCACCTGTTCGGTGCGCATGCGGCTGGCGCCGGGTGGCAGCTGGATGTCGGTGATGGTGTAGCCCTGGTCCTCGGTGGGCAGGAACGCCGTCGGCAGCTGGCTGAAACCAAAGCCCAGCACCGCCAGCAGCACCGCGTACACCAGCAGATAACGGCCGCTGCGCTTGAGCGCCTGCATCACCCAGCGCTGGTAGCCGTTGCTCATGCGCTCGAAGCGGCGGTTGAACCAGCCGAAGAAGCCTTTGCGCTCATGCTGCTCGCCCTTGGCCACCGGCTTGAGCAAGGTGGCGCACAGTGCCGGGGTCAGGCTGAGGGCAAGAAACGCCGAGAACAGGATCGACACCGCCATCGACAGCGAGAACTGCTGGTAGATCACCCCCACCGAGCCTGGCATGAACGCCATGGGCAGGAACACCGCCACCAGCACCAGGGTGATGCCGACAATCGCGCCGCTGATCTGGCCCATGGCCTTGCGCGTGGCCGCTTTCGGCGGCAGGCCTTCCTCGGCCATGATCCGCTCGACGTTTTCCACTACCACGATGGCATCGTCGACCAGGATGCCAATGGCCAGCACCATGCCGAACAGGGTCAGCACGTTGACCGAGAAGCCCATGGCCAGCATCACGGCAAAGGTGCCCATCAGCGCCACCGGCACCACCAGGGTCGGGATCAGCGTGTAGCGCAGGTTCTGCAGGAACAGGAACATCACTGCGAACACCAGCAGCATGGCCTCGAACAGGGTGCTGATCACCTGCTGGATGGACACCTTGACGAACGGCGAGGTGTCGTAGGGGATGTCCCACTTGACGCCTTCAGGGAAGTAGCGCGCCAGGTCCTGCATTTTCGCCCGCACCAGCGTGGCAGTTTCCATGGCGTTGGCACCCGGTGCCAGCTGCACGCTGAAGGCGGTGGCCGGCTTGCCGTTCAGGCGGGTGCCGTACTGGTATTCCTGGGCGCCGATCTCGACCCGGGCGACATCACCGATGGTAACGCTGGAACCGTCCGGGTTGGCGCGCAGGACAATGGCAGCGAATTCCTCGGGGGTGCTCAACTGGCCCTTGACCACCACGTTGGCGGTGATTTCCTGGGTGCTGCGGCCGGGCAGGTCGCCGATGCTGCCAGGCGCAACCTGGATGTTCTGCGCCGCGACGGCTGCGGCCACGTCGTTGGGCGTAAGGTTGAAACCGATCAGCTTGCGCGGGTCGATCCAGATGCGCATGGCGCGCTCCGAGCCGTACAGCTGGGCCTTGCCGACGCCCTTGAGGCGGCGGATCTCATCCATCACGTTGCGCGCGAGAATATCCGACAAGGCGGTTTCGTCGAGCTTGCCGTCCTCGGCGGTGAGCGTGGCCAGCAGCAGGAAGCCGGTGGATACCTTCTCCACCTGCAGCCCCTGCTGGGTGACCGGGCGCGGCAGGCGCGACTCGACCACCTTCAAGCGGTTCTGCACGTCGACCTGGGCCAGGTCCGGGTTGGTGCCCGGGGCGAACGTGGCGGTAATGGTGGCGCTGCCCAGGCTGCTCTGCGACTCGAAGTACAGCAGGTTGTCGGCGCCGTTGAGCTCCTGCTCGATCAGGCTGACCACGCTTTCGTCCATGGTCGCCGCCGAGGCGCCCGGGTACACGGCGTAGATCTCCACCTGCGGCGGAGCCACATTGGGGTACTGGGCCACCGGCAGCTGCGGGATGGCCAGCGCGCCGGCGAGCAGGATGAACAGTGCGACCACCCAGGCGAATACCGGGCGGTCGATGAAGAATTGCGGCATGAATCAGGCCCTCACTGGCCAGTGTGCTGTGCGATGGGCGGTGCCCCGGATGCGTTGTCGACCTGCACCTGGTCACCGGCCTTGACGTGTTGCAGGCCCTCGACCACCACCCGCTCGCCGGGCGCCAGGCCTTCGCTGACGATCCAGCGGTCGCCCTGGGCGCTGCCCAGGACCACCTGGCGCTCGCTGACCCGGGCCTGTGGGTCGACCACCAGCACCTTGGGCACGCCGGCGCTGTCGCGCAGGATGGCGCGCTGCGGCACGCTCAGGCCTTGGGGCTGCACGGCCTGTTCCAGGCGCACGCGCACGTAGCTGCCGGGCAGCAGGTCGAGGTCCGGGTTGGGGAACTCGCTGCGCAGGGTGATCTGGTTGGTGCTGGGGTCGACACTGATATCGGAGAACAGCAGCTTGCCGGGCAACGGATAGGCGCTGCCATCATCCTGGATCAGCGTGGCGCGGGCCTGGCCCTCGCCAACCTGCTGCAACTCGCCCGCCCGCAGGGCGCGGCGCAGGGCGTTGAGCTCACGGGTCGACTGGGTGACGTCGGCGTGGATCGGGTCCAGCTGCTGGATGGTCGCCAGCGGCGTGCTCTCGTTCTGCCCGACCAGCGCACCTTCCGTGACCAGGGCGCGGCCGATACGGCCGGAAATCGGCGCGGTCACGGTGGCGTAGCCCAGGTTCAGACGCGCGCGCTCGAGGGCGGCGCGGGCTTCGGCGACGGCGGCGTCGGCCTGCAGGAAGGCGGCCTTGGCATTGTCGTATTCCTGGCGGCTGACGGCCTTGTCGTCGACCAGCTCGCGGTAGCGCTGCTCTTGCAGGCGGGCCTGGTACAGCGTGGCCTCGGCCTTGGCCAGGGTGGCCCGGGCGCTATCATGGTCGGCCTTGAACGGTGCCGGGTCGATCAGGAACAGCACATCGCCCTGCTTGACGTCGCTGCCTTCGCGGTACACCCGCTTGAGCACCACACCGGCAACCCGGGCGCGGACTTCGGCGGTGCGCGGCGCCAGGATGCGACCGCTGAGTTCGCTGCTGATGGCCAGTGGCTGCAGCTGCAGGGTTTCCACCCGTACTTGCGGGGTGGCGGCCTGTTCATCTTGCTCGGCGCTGTCGCCGCAGCCAGCCAGGGACAGGCTCAGAAATGCCAGAAGCGCCACGGGGCGCAGGCATTGGGGGAGGGTAGTAGACATACGGATCTTCCGATGATGACCGCCCATATGCTAAGGCAGGCGCTGCCTGGGTGGCTGTTAATACCTGTAGGACGAGTGTGAAAAAGTGTGAAGAACAATCCTGTGTTGCCCTCGGGTTCTATATTCTGCGTACGTCTGTACCGGCCTGTTCGTGGTTTTTTTCGCGAACCGGTCGGTAAGGTCTACCACACCCGGATGCCCAGCCGCTTATGCCGAACATTTTCCTGGTCGAAGACGACAGCGCCCTGTCCGAGTTGATCGCCAGCTACCTGCAACGCAACGACTTCCATGTCCAGGTGATCGCCCGTGGCGACCACGTGCTGGACGAGTACCGTCGGCAAAAGCCCGACCTGGTCATCCTCGACCTGATGCTGCCGGGCATCGATGGGCTGCAGCTGTGCCGCCTGTTGCGCCAGGAATCGCAGAGCCTGCCGATCCTGATGCTGACCGCCCGCGACGACAGCCATGACCAGGTACTGGGCCTGGAAATGGGCGCCGACGACTATGTGACCAAACCCTGCGAGCCGCGCGTGCTGCTGGCCCGCGTGCGCACCCTGCTGCGCCGCAGCAGCATCCACGAACCGCGTCTGGACAACGAGCTGATCCTGATCGGCGGCCTGCGCATCGACCTGGCCGAACGCACGGTGAGCTGGCGCGGCGAGGAGGTGGAACTGTCCAGCGGCGAGTACAACCTGCTGGTGGTGCTGGCGCGCAATGCCGGCGAGGTAATGAACCGCGACCGCATCCTGCAGCAGTTGCGCGGCATCGAATTCAATGGCACCGACCGTTCAGTGGACGTGGCCATTTCCAAGCTGCGGCGCAAGTTCGACGACAACGCTGGCGAAGCGCGCAAGATCAAGACCGTATGGGGCAAGGGCTACCTGTTCAGCCGCGTCGAGTGGGAGTGCTGATCGGCCATGCTCAAGATCCTGGTGCGCCTGTACCTGGTGATCATCGTCGCCTATGCCGGCGCGCTGCTGCTCATTCCTGACACCATCGTCGGGCTGTTCCAGGAGCGCTTCATGGCCTACAACCTGGACCAGGCCAAGGGTGTGCAGGCGCTGATCGTGCGCCAGTTCCGCCAGGTCCCGCGCGAGCAGTGGCCGGCGGTGGAACAGGAACTGGCCAGGGATTTCGCGCCGCTGCAGTTGCAGCTGCTGCGCATGGACCAGGCCGGCTTGAGCGAGGCCGAGCAGGCGCGCCTGGAGCATGGCCTGCATGTGGTGCGCATCGCCGAGTGGGGCTACTACGAAACGGTACTGGCACCGCTGGACAAGGAGTGGCTGGTGCGCCTGCACTCGCCCCCCGACCCGCTGGACATCAACGTGCTGTCGTGGGGGGTGACCGTACTGATCGGTGCGGTCATGCTCGGCTGCCTGCTGCTGTGGGTATGGCCGCATTGGCGCGACCTGGAGCGTTTGAAGGAAACCGCCCGGCGCCTGGGCCAGGGACAGATGGCCGAGCGCACGCACATCTCGCCGCACTCCAACATCGGTGAGCTGGCCGGGGTGTTCGACACCATGGCTGGCGACCTGGAACGCCACGTCAACCAGCAGCGCGAGCTGCTCAATGCGGTATCGCACGAGTTGCGCACGCCGCTGACCCGGCTGGATTTCGGCCTGGTGCTGCTGTTCGACGAAGTCCCGCCGGCCAGCCGCAAACGTCTGCTGGAGCTGGTGGGGCATGTGCGCGAGCTGGATGAGCTGGTGCTGGAGTTGCTGTCCTATAGCCGCCTGTACAACGCCGACCAGGCGCGCGAGCGGGTCGAGGTGTCGTTGCTGGAGCTGGTCGACAGCGTACTCGGCGGCTTTGCCGAGGAGCTCGATGGCCGCGGCATCAAGTGGGAAGTGCGGGCCGAAGGTGATCTGCCACGTTTTGTCCTCGACCCGAGGCTGACGGCACGGGCAGTGCAGAACCTGGTGCGCAACGCCATGCGTTACTGCGATGAAAGCCTGTTGCTGCGTCTACGCCGCGAAGAGGATGGCAGCTGTCTGGTGACGGTGGAGGATGACGGCATAGGCATTCCGGTAGAAGAGCGTGAGCGGATCTTCCAGCCGTTCTATCGGCTTGACCGTAGCCGCGACCGCAATACTGGCGGGTTTGGCCTGGGGCTGGCGATCAGCCGGCGGGCGATCGAGGGGCAGGGCGGGACCTTGACCGTGGCCCAGTCGGCGCTGGGCGGGGCGCAGTTCCGGATTCGCCTGCCTGCCGCTTGAGGCGTCGCCTGGCCTGCTATTCGCTGTTCGCCAGCCGGGCCGACCACAGCACAAAGCGGTCCTTGCCACTGTGCTTGGCTTCATACAGCGCCTGGTCGGCGCGGACCAGCACCGTGGTCAGGCTGTCGTCCTGGTCGACCCGGGCCAGGCCGATACTGACGGTCACCGGGTGCTCGGCAGTGTCCTCGCGCACCCGTTGGCACAACCCTGCCAGCCGTTGCTCGACGTCTTGCTGGCCCAGCCCCTGGAAAAAGATCGCGAACTCCTCGCCGCCCAGCCGCGCATACTCGAAACCGCTCATGCTCGCCTTGATATGCGTGGCCACGCGCTTGAGCACCTCATCGCCGACCTCATGGCCGAAGCGGTCATTCACCCGCTTGAAGTTGTCGATGTCGATCATCGCCAGGTAGCGCTCGGACGTGGTCGTGCGCAGTTGGCGGTCGGCCTGGGTCATGAACGAGCGGCGGTTGGGGATTTCGGTCAGGGCATCGATATAGGCCTGTTCCAGCAGCACCTTGGACAGGTAGAAGTTGTGCAGCTTGGCCTTGCGCATCTGCAGGTAGCTGTAGATCACCAGGCCGCTGAGGAACACCGCATAGCTGAGCAGCATGGCGCCTTCGAGCTCGCCCGCGTCGATACGGGTGTGATAGAACGGGTTGAGCACCACCCAGGTGATGAGCATGGCGCAGAAGAACGACCAGCGCCGGACCGGTAGCACCGACACGGCATACAGCACGGTGGACACGCCGAGTACCAGCCACACCGGGCGCTGGGCCACCGGGATGCCTTCGATCACCAGGCGCATGCCCAGGGTGATCACGCTGATGAACAACAGGTTGAGCACATCGAAGTGTTGGCTGCGGCGGGTGAACCGCAGCACCAGGGTGAGGCAGCCGAGCAGGGCGATGAACAGCCCGGACAGCCAGGTGAGGTCCTGGCCGCCGAGGAAGCTGACGATCAGGTCGAAGACCAGCCAGATCAGGATGCTGACGCAGAACACCAGCAGGCAGAACGGGCGCATGGACTCGAATTCGTGCTGGCGGAACTCGGCGCGCAGGGCGGCCGGAGCGACCTGTTTGCGTACATGCGCTTCGATGGTCTTGAACATTCGTGGCTCCCCAGGCCGGCCCTGGCGACTCAGTTTTCGGGCAGAACACCGCGGGCCCAGGGCCGGTAACGCAGGTCGAACACCGCCTCGGCATGGCAGCCGCGGCCCAACTGCGGTTCGGCGGGCTCGGCGCGGAACGCCTGCCCTGGTGCGCTCACCTGGCGGAACGCCTCGCGCACCACGCCTACCCGGCACGGCAAGGCCTGCTCATAGCCTTGGCGCACCAGTGCGGGCAAGCGCTCGGTGCCAGTGCCATCCTGCCACCACACGCTCAAGCCCAGGCCGGCCAGTTGATCCAGCCATGCGCCATTGACCCGAGGCGACAGTTTGCCCGCACTGAACGCACTGATGTGCAGCGGCTTGTCGAGCTGGCGGTTGAACGCCTGCAACTGGCCATATAGCGCATCGCGCCGCTCAGCGTCACGGAAATGCAGGTCGTCCAGCTCCATCGGCAGGTACCAGCCCGCCACCGGCAATTGCCAGGTCTGGCGCAGTTGCCGGTACTGGTTGAGCGAGCGCCCCAGCTGCGCCTTCCAGTAGCTGTTCAGGCCGTCGCCATCCAGCTCGTCGAGGCGCTGGTAATAGGCCGGGTCCAGGTACAGCCCGAGCACCAGCTGCAAGCCTTCGGCCTGGGCGCTGCGCAGGCTGTTGGCCAGCCAGCCGTGGGCACCGCCGAAATCGCTGTCGCCATAGGCGCTCCATTGCACGATCAGGGTCTTGCCGCCCTGGGCCACGGTGGCCCGCCATAGCTGTTGCCATTGGCCGGGGGTGACGCCGGCGTCGCGGTTGAGGGGCTGGTAGAACAGGCGCTGGTCGGCGCTGGCCGGCAGGCACAGGGCGAGCAGGCAGAGGGCCAGGAACGTACGCATCAGAACGTCATCTCCGCACCGACCAGCACGCCGTTGGCGCGCTGGTATAGATTGCCACCCAGCGACTGCTGGTATTCGGCACGCACTTTCAGCGAACCGCGATAGGCGTTGTAGCGGTCGTCGTCGAACCACCATTGCCAGCGCACGCCGAACCCGGCCCGCGTGTCCTGGCGCCAGTCATTGCTCGGGTCCTGGCTGGAGAACTCGACGAAGCCGTACGGCATGAGGGTTTGCGGTGAACTGCCCGGCAGCTTCCAGGCGTGGCCCTGCTGGTAGCGCGACAGCCAGGCATGGTCGCCAGCACGTGTCCACCAGGCGGCGTCGAGGTAGAGGAAACGCTCGTTCCAATGGTCTTCATCGACCCGCCAGTCATTGCGCCAGGCGCCCTGGTCGAGGAACGAGGCGGTAGCGCGCAATAACAGGTCATTGCTCGATTCGGCGTGGTGACGCAGGTCGCCCCAGTTGCCGCCGACCTTGGCCGGGCTCAGCAACTGGCCCAGGCTCAGGCCGCTGTTGTGCGCTTCGTCGATCTGCCGCTGGTGGTACAGCTCGGCATACAGGTTGAGGTTGGCCTGGCCGAGCGGCTTGTAGCGCAGGCCGACGCCGGTGCCCATGCTTTGCGCGTAGTCGGTCCGGCTTTGCCCGCCGAACAGCACCCGGCCATACAGCGACAGGGTGCTGCCGTTGCGGCTGGGTTCTGCGCCCAGGGCATGGTCCCACATGGCCAGCTGCACGTTCTGTGATTGCGCCCGGCGTGAAGTGCCATTGCGCTGGCCGTCGTCGAGGAACTTGTCGTTGGTCGAGGTCCCCGCCGGCGACCAGGTGCTGGCGAGGGTGATGGTATCGCGCCGCGACAGGCTTTCATGGGCCCGGCGCTGGCGATACTTGCGCGCTTCCAGGCTGCCATATTCATCGCCGCCGTCGACCAGGTCCTGCTCCACATCCAGCACCCGGCGCAGCTGGCGACGTGCGGCGGCGCTGTCTTCGACTTCGTCGTAGCGCAGGGCCAGCGTCTCGCCCAGGCGGTAGTCCTCGGGGAAGTCGTGGGTGGCACGCTCCAGCAACGGGATCGACTGGCGGCGCTGGGCCTTGTCGGCCGAGCCGGCCAGGCGCATGCCGTAGTCGGCGCGATAGCGCGGCTGCTCCGGGGCCAGGCGCACGGCTTCGGCCAGCCAGGCAGTGCTTTGCGCGCTGTCGCCGGCCAGTTGCGCGGTGCTGGCGGCAGCGTAGTAATGCTCGGCGCGCGGGTCATGCGCCAAGGCCTGGCGCTGCAAGCCCAGCGCGGCCTGATAATCGCCTTGCTGTTGGGCGATCGCGGCACCCAGCGCCCAATCGTCGGCGCTATGGTGCCCGGCGGCGTCCCAATAGCGGCGCGCCGCCTGCGGGTCGCCGGCGTTCAGCGCGCCACGGGCAGCGGTGAGGCGGGCGTTTTCGGTCCAGGCACTGTCTGGCAAGCTGCGCCAGATGGCCAGCGCAGCCTCGGAATCGCCGGCGGCCTCGAGGGCATAGGCCAGCGGCAGGCGACTGCCGCGGTCACCCAGGCGCTCGGCGGCCTGGTAGTAGACGACCGCTTCTCCGGGCTGGTCGGGCATGGCGCAACGGCCCAGTGCACGGTACTGGCCGGGCTCGCTGGGGGTGGCCGGTATGGCCTGGCGCACGGTGTCGCAGTGGCCGGCCTCGGCCAGGCGGCCGAGCAGCTGGGCGCGGGTTTTGGCATCGACCTGGGGAACCAGGCCAAGCATGCGCTGGGGCTGCAACGGCCCGTCGTTGCGTGCATAAAGGTTGCCCAGGCGCTGCAGCAGCGACGGGGCGAGACGGCCCTGGCGGCGGTCGTAGGCCTGCTCCAGCAGTTGCCGGGCATGATCGGTTTGGCCTTGCTGCGTGAGCAGGAAGGTGGCTTGTTCCAGTGCGGCCAGGTCGCCGCTTTGCCGGTAGCGCTTCTCCCACTCGGCGGCTGTGCGTGGTTGCGGTGGCTGGGGTGGGTCGCCGTACAGACGCTGCCTGAGCACGGCGTAGGCCCTTGGATCGGTGCTGGTATTGCAGCCCTTGAACTGCTCGCGCGCCAGCGCCGGGTCACGGCGCGACAGCCAGTCGACGGTTTCCAGGCAAGGGCGTTGCAGTGCGTTGCTCAGGCGTTGCACCAGCGCGGCGTCCTGGCCTTGACGAGCCAGTTCCCACAGCTGCTGGCGCTGCAGCGGCTGGTCCAGCTGCTCGGCCGGCAGCGCTTGCAGCCAACGCTGGGCCTGTTGGTTCTGGCCGACGGCGATGGCCCGGTTGGCCATGGCCAGGCGGGCCTGGTTGGCGGCTTCCGGGGATGGGGCGCTGGGCAGCAAGGCGTTCAAGCCGTTTTCGTCCAGCTGCTGGACATAGGCATTGGCCAGGCGCTGCCAGTCCTGGGCAGGCAGTTGGCGCTGGGCGGCCAGTGGCTGCAGCTGTTCGATGGTTTCCTTCCAGTCACGCAGCTGTTCGGCGAAGTTGGCCCTGGCCAGGCGCAGGACCTGGCCATCTTCCTGTGGCGGCAGATGATTGAGCCAGTCCAGCGCCCGGGCGGCCCCGCCGGACTTGGCCAGGCTCAAGCCATAGGCCTGCCACAGACGGACACGCTGGGCACCCGCGCTGCTGGCGAGCCAGCGCTCCACCTCGCTGGCCGGGGGTGGGTCCTGCTCGATCCAGGTCAGGCGCAGTTCAAGCAGGGCGTCGGCATGCGCCGGGCTGGCGCCCAGTTGTTCGGCCAGCGCTTCGGCTTCCTGGTAGCGGCGTTGATGGGCCAGGGCCTCCACCAACAGCGAGCGGGCTTCGTCATTGTTCGGTACCCGAGCAAGCACATGGCGGGTCAGGCGCTCGACCTCGGCCCAGTTGTCCTTCTTCGCCTCGCGGTAGCTGCGCTCCATGAACGGGTAGCTGGTGAACCGCTGGAAGTCGGTCATCGACGACGAGGCAGCGGCGGGCAGGGCGGTGGAGCACAGCAACAGGCCAGTGAAAGTGAGGGAAAAGCGCGGCTTCATGCCACCTCCCGGGTCAGGTCAAAGGCGGCCTGCTGTTCGCTGGCCTGTTCGATCAGGGCCTGTTGCAGCACCTGCTCGGTGATGATGCCGCGGGTGATCAGGTATTCGCCGAGGCTTTGCTGTTCGGGGTTGAAGTCGATCAGCGCCTGGTTGAACAGGGTGACCGGTACCATGCCGCGCACCTGCAGCAGGGCACCCAGCATCACCTGGTGCTGGCTGACCCGTTCCAGCAGCGCTTCGTCGTCCTGGTTGCGTTCCAGCACGGCCAGCATCTCGCGGGTTTCCGGCTTCTGCCAGGGGCTGGGGTAGTGGTAGCGCAGGCCCAGGGTTACCCGGCCCTGTGGCGCCAGGCGGGCGCTGACCGGGCGTTTCAGTTGGCGGCTTATGACCCCCAGCGACACCTGGCTGACCGGGCTTTCGCTGGCCAGGATGAGCGTCTTGCCGTCTTCGTCCACCGGTAGCACGCCATAGTGGGTCGCCAGCTTGCGTGGCAGTTTGGCGATCAGTTGTGGGTCAAGCTTGAACGGGTTGAGCGGTGCCCAGGGCAGGTCGAGTTGTTCGGCCAGGGTCGCTACCAGCTGTTCGCTGTCCAGCCAGCCGCGCAGCAGCAGCTCGCGGCCCAGGCGTCGGCGCACCGGGCTGGTGATCGCCTGTTGCAGCTGTTCGTCGCTGATCAGGCCCTTGGCTACCAGGCGTTGGCCCAGCGGGGTGCGGGCCGGCGCGGCAATGGCAGGAAATTCGTGGGTGGTCTTGTCCCAGGCCACGCGCCGCGAGTCGCCCATTTCCATCACCTGGCGCAAGGCGCGCAGGTTGGCGAAGAAGTTGACGAAGTTGCTCCACATCATCCGCGGCGCCGACAGCAGGCCCTCGCCGATACCATAGAAGCGGGTGACGAACCAGGCGCGCTGGAACAGGCGGTTGACCAGCAGCAGGCCGTTCAGCCACAGCAGGGCGGCCAACAGCGGGCTGTCATCGAGGATGGACATGAAGCGCCATGACTCTGGCGCAATCACCGTGACCAGCCACATGGCCAGCAGCACCAGCAGCAACAGGTTGACCAGGAAGCTCAGCAGGTAGGCGAACAGCCCGCGGCGGTCACGCCAGAGGAAGTAGTTGAGGGCGCCCTTGCGGCTCCAGCCAAGGTTACTGGTGCCCTGGAACACAATGCCGACGATCCACCGTGACTTCTGCCGAATGGCATGTTGCCAGTCGCGCGGGAAATGCTCGCGTACGCAGATCACCTGGGAGAATTCGCGGCTCATGCCTGGGCGCCATTCCTGCTTCAGGGTCAGCGCCGGGTCGGTAATGGAATAGCGGGCGAAAATGCACTTCATGCCCTTTTGCTTCAGGCGAAAGCCGATATCGTAGTCTTCGGTGAGGCTCTGCACGTCGAAGGCGATGCCGTCGCCATCCTCGAGCAGCGCGGCGATGGCGCGGCGGCTGAAACAGGTACCCACGCCGGCACTCGGTACCTGACCGGTCAGGGCTTCGCGCACGATCACGTCCTTGCCGTGATTTTCGGCGAACTCGTCGACATAGTGGCCGGCGGTGAAGCCTTTCCATTCCGGTGCATAGGGGTACACCGGGATCTGGATCATGTCCTTGTTCGGCAGCAGGTAGTTGAACAGGCGCAGCTCCATGGGCGAGATCACGTCTTCGGCGTCGTGCAGGATGAACCCGGCGAACTCGATGCCGGCGTCCTGCTGGAAGCGCAGCAGGGCGTCGATGATGTTGTTCAGGCAGTCAGCCTTGCTGGTGGGGCCGGGGCGCGCGCAGACCACCTTGTGGACGTTGGGGTAGTGCAGGCACACCGCGTCGACATCGGCCTGGGTTTGCGGGTCATTGGGGTAGGTGCCGACGAAGATCTGGTAATTCTCGTAGTCGATGGTCGAGGCGGCAAGGCGCGCCATTTCTCCTACCACGCCCACTTCATTCCAGGCCGGAACCATGATGGCCAAGGGTTTTTCCGGCACTTCGAACAGGCGCTTCTCATCGGCCTTTTCGTATTTGTCATAGATGCGAAAGCGCCGGATCAGTTTGCGGCCCCAGAAACACAGGTCGATGAACAGGTCATCCAGGCCGAGCAGAAACATCAGCGAGGCCAGAACGATCGCGAGGATCTTCAGGCCGAACAGCACGTAGGTCAGAAAGTCGATGAATGCCAGGCTCATGTGCCGGCCACCGGCGGAAAGGCGTTAGCCATTGTCTTTAATCCTCGTTCGGGTCCTTGGACGAAGTTGTACGACATTCGGCCTTTGTACTGGATAGATACAAGCAGCCGAATGCGGGGTTGTCCAAATTTCAGGCTTTTTCTTACAAGCCACTTCTTGTAGTTTACAGGTCGTTTACCCAGGGAGCAGGAACATGCAAGGCAAGGCACGCAAGATCGTCCAGGCCATTCTCTACGAAGCCATCGCCGTCGCCTGCGTGGCGCCCGCGCTGGAACTGGCGTTCGGCGCTGGCATGGCACAGTCAACCGTGCTCTCGGTGCTGATGTCGGCCATCGCGATGAGCTGGAACATGGCCTACAACTGGGTGTTCGAGCGCTGGGAAGCGCGCCAGCGCCGACGTGAGCGCACCTTCCTGCGCCGCCTGCTGCACGCCCTGGGCTTCGAAGGCGGGTTGGTGCTGATTCTGCTGCCACTGGTAGCCTACTGGCTGGATGTCAGCCTGTGGGCGGCGCTGCTGACCAACCTGGCGTTGTTCGTGTTCTTCTTCGTTTATGCGTTTGTCTTCCAGTGGGGGTTCGACAAGGTATTCGATGTGCCGCTTTCGGCGCAGCAGGCGAAGTGTTGACTTCAAGCCGCACTAGCAGCTAAGTTCCTACCCCATGAGAACTTTCCCGCACGCCCACGCCATTATTATTACCGCCATTATCAGCTTGGCGGGCTAGCGCGTACGTGCACCGAACCCGCCCTGGAGGCGGGTTTCTTCTCTCTGACTCCTGGGCAACGTGAATAAAAGCCAAGGAGTTGCCATCGATGACCAGCCTCAACAGCCCTCGTACCTCGTCCAGCGTGCAGCAATTGCTGTCGGAGCAGGTGCGCCGTATCCTGTCCGCGCCCGTGTACGACCTGGCCATCGAGACGCCTTTGCAGGCCGCCCCTGCGTTGTCGGCGAGCCTTGGCAACCAGGTGCTGCTCAAGCGTGAAGACCTGCAACCGACCTTCTCGTTCAAGATCCGCGGTGCCTACACGCGTCTTTCGCGTCTGAGCCCAGTACAGCGCGAACGCGGGGTGATCACCGCGTCGGCGGGCAACCATGCTCAGGGCGTAGCCCTGGCGGCCGCGCGCCTGGGCCTGAAGGCCACCATCGTCATGCCCACCACCACACCGTCACTCAAGGTGGAAGGCGTGCGTTCGCGCGGTGGGCATGTGGTGCTGCACGGCGAGAGCTTCCCGCATGCCCTGGCCCACGCGCTGAAACTGGCTGACAACGAGGGCGCCACCTTCGTGCCACCGTTCGACGACCCGGATGTGATTGCCGGGCAAGGCACCGTGGCCATGGAAATCCTCCGCCAGCACCCGGGTGCGCTGGACGCGATCTTCGTCCCGGTTGGCGGTGGCGGGCTGATCGCTGGCATTGCCGCGTATGTGAAGTACCTGCGCCCGGAAGTGCAGGTGATTGGCGTCGAGCCGGAAGATTCCAACTGCCTGCAGGCCGCCATGGCCGCTGGCGAACGGGTGGTCCTGCCGCAGGTCGGCACCTTCGCCGATGGTGTGGCGGTGGCGCAGGTGGGCGCCCATTGCTTCGAGCTGTGCCGGCATTTCGTCGATGAAGTACTGACCGTGAGCAGCGATGAGCTGTGCGCGGCGATCAAGGACATCTACGACGACACCCGTTCCATCACCGAACCATCCGGAGCCCTGGCTGTGGCCGGAATCAAGAAGTACGTGGCGCGCCATGGCGTGCAGGGGCAGACCCTGGTGGCGATCGATTCCGGCGCCAACGTCAACTTCGACCGTCTGCGCCACGTCGCCGAGCGCGCCGAGCTGGGCGAGCAGCGCGAGGCGATCATTGCCGTTACCATCCCGGAGCAGCCGGGCAGCTTCCGTGCCTTTTGCCAGGCGCTGGGCAAGCGGCAGATCACTGAGTTCAACTACCGCTACTATCCTGGCAAGGAGGCGCGCCTGTTCGTTGGCGTGCAGACCCACCCGCTGCACGACCCGCGCGAACAATTGCTGGCCAGTTTGCGCGAGCAGGGCTACAGCGTACTGGACCTGACCGACAACGAACTGGCCAAGCTGCATGTGCGCCATACGGTCGGCGGCCACGCCGCACCGGGGGCTGACGAGCGGGTGCTGCGCTTCGAGTTCCCGGAGCGCCCGGGGGCCTTGCTGGGCTTCCTCGAACGATTGGGCAAGCAGTGGAACATCAGCCTGTTCCATTACCGCAACCATGGGGCGGCGGAGGCACGGGTGTTCGCCGCGCTGGAAGTGCCGAGTGATGAATTGGCAGGCCTGCCGCTGGCGCTGGATGAGATGGGGTACCGCTATTGGGACGAGACCGACAACCCGGCGTACCAGCTGTTTCTCGGCTGACCAGGTAAACGCCGGGGCCTCCACCGCGTCGCCTGTTTCGCGAGTAAATCCGCTCCTACCCACGGCTTTGACTTGACGCTGCACCGGTAGGAGCGGCTTCGGCCGCGATCAACGGCAAGGCCGGTGCCATCCACCGCGTCAAGGCCCGCAGGAGGTTCCATAGTTGACGGAAAATGTCGTTCAACGCTCGCGCATGAAGAACCCCGCAACGTATTTGCGGAAGGTTTCCGGGCTCTTGAAGTCAGCGTAGCGCTTGAAGTTGTCGGTATCCGGCTCGGGCCCGATCGGCTGCTCCAGCAGCGATACCGACAGCACCCGGTCCTGGTCCGAGGTCAGCACCAGTTCATCCATCACTTCGCCGCCGACCACCGGGCGGCGCATCTGCACTTTCACGCCCTTGCTGGCCATCCAGTCGATCAGTGACACCAGGGCCTTGAGCGGTTCGCGCTCTTCAGCGCGATAGACCGGGAACAGGTGTGCGCGCGAAAGTACCGGTACGCTGGCTACATGGATCAGTTCATAGAAATGGCTGCCAGCGCTGGTTGGCGAGTACAGCGCGAGGGCCAGCAACGGCCCAGCGGTACGGCTGCCGCCCCAGTACAGGTGGTGCCCCTGGAAGTCGAAGCCTTCGGCATTGCCGTTATTGAACAGCTTGCGCCCCTTGACTTGGTCCACGCAGTCCAGCAGCAAGCCGTGGCGGCGATGGTTGCCGAACACCGTGGCTTCGCGCAGGCGAGCCTTGAGCATCATCATGTGCTTCATGTCCAGGCGGGTTTCCAGGTAGTTGCTGGCCGGCACCCGCTCCAGCAGCGGGTAGCGGCTGGCCACGCTGCGCAATTCGGCAAACTGCCCGGTCAGGTCCTTTTTCAGGTGAGTGGCATACAGGTTGAGGCCGCTGGTTTCGATCCAGGTCAGTAACAGCGCCAGCAAGCGCTGCTGTTCGCGCCGCTCGTGGTTGTCGCCGCTGGCACCTGGGGCGCTGCCGCTGCGGAAGTCGCCGATCAGGCGCAGGGGCGTGTCCGGAGGCAGCCAGGCCGCAGGCGGCGTGGGCTGGCTTTCGCGCTCGGCAGCTTCCCGCTCGTCCTTGGTGAACGGGCAGCCGGGCGCGTGCTCGGCTGTACCCGGGTTGTTTTTGAGAAACAGTGTGCCCGTGTTGCCATTGAGGGTGACATTGAGCACCGGCAAGGCATCGCTGCGGCAGTCGCAGGCCAACCACTGGTTGGCGCTGCGCACTTTCATCAGCATCTGGTTGGCTTGCAGCAGGCGCGGGCCGGCGAGGGTGCCGCTGGCAAAGCCGACCAGCAGCTCCTCTTCCGCGGGGGTCAGGCTGCGCACCTGTGCGGCGGTTTTGTCGATGATTCGCATGAAGCGGCTCCAGGCTACGAGCGCCAAGCTTCAGGCAAAGTCGCGCCGCTTTCAACCTGCCGCTCAGTTGCCGCCGAACAGCTTCGCGGCGCGGGCGCGAATTTCGTCCGGGGTCAGGTCCTCCTTGTGGGTGGACACGAACCAGATATTGCCGAACGGGTCCTTCAGGGTGCCGCTGCGGTCGCCGTAGAACTGGTCCGTCACTGCGTTCAGCTGGGTGGCGCCGGCCGCCAGGGCCTGGGCGTAGACCTTGTCGCTGTCCTCGACATACAGGTGCAGGCCGACGCCTGCGCCGCCGAGCTTCTGGCTGGCGGTGAGGCCGCCTTCCATGTCGCAGGGGTCGCCCAGCATCAGTGACGAGTCACCGATCTTCAGTTCGGCGTGGCCAACGCGGCCACCCGGGGCGTCGAGGCGGAACATCTCGACGGCACCGAAGGCCTTCTTGTAGAACTCGATGGCCTTGGCGGCATCGTTGATGGCCAGGTATGGGGTGATGCTGTGCTGGCCTTCAGGAATGGGTCTGGCTGCCATGTTCGACTCTCCTTCGCAGTGGGCGCCGGCGGGCGCCCTGTTGCTTAGAGTCGTTTGCGCGGAGGGAAAATCGACCGTATTGATAGATCGATTTTCCATAAGCGCGGTTCAGAAGATGTAATCGGTGGTCAGGAAGCTGGACTGACGGTTGCGGATGATCTCGCTGATGAGTTCCTTGTTGGCGGCCTGGAAGCGTGTTGCCACCAGCGTACGAATCGAGAACACGCGCAGGGCGTCATGCACCGACAGGGTACCTTCGGCGCTGTTCTTGCGGCCGTTGAACGGGTAGGTGTCAGGGCCGCGCTGGCACTGCGCATTGATGTTGATCCGCCCGACCTGGTTGGCGAAGGTATCGACCAGGCTGCCGATGGTTGCCGGGTCGTTGCCGAACAGGCTCAGTTGCTGGCCGTAGTCGGAGTCGAGGACATAGTCGATCACCGTCTGCAGGTCGCGGTAGGGCACTACCGGCACCAGCGGGCCGAACTGCTCCTCGTGGTATACGCGCATGTCCGGCTTTACCGGGTACAGCACGGCCGGGTAGAAGAACGAGCCGCGGCTGTGCCCGCCACCTTCGTTGAGCACCTGTGCGCCCTTGGCCCTGGCATCGGCGACCAGCCCATCGAGGTAATCGACCTTGCCGGGTTCGGGTAGCGGCGTCAACGCCACGCCAGGCTCCCAGGGCATGCCGGGCTTCAGTGCGGCCAGCTTGCGCTGGAATTTGTCGAGGAACGCCTCGACCACGTCCTCGTGGACGAACAGGATCTTCAGCGCCGTGCAGCGCTGGCCATTGAACGACAGCGCACCGGTGACGGCTTCCTCGACGGCGTTGTCCAGGTCGACCTGGGGCAGGACGATGCCGGGGTTCTTGGCATCCAGCCCCAGCGCAGCGCGCAGACGGTGTGGGCGTGGGTGGAGTTTCTTCAGGTCGCTGGCGGCCTTGTGCGTGCCAATGAAGGCGAACACATCGACCTTGCCGCTGGCCATCAGCGCGCTGACCGTCTCCCGGCCCCGGCCATAGATGACGTTGATCACGCCTGGCGGGAAGCTGTCGCGGAACGCTTCGAGCAGCGGGCGGATCAGCAGCACACCGAACTTGGCCGGTTTGAACACCACGGTGTTGCCCATGATCAGCGCCGGGATCAAGGTGGTGAAGGTTTCGTTGAGCGGGTAGTTGTAAGGCCCCATGCACAGGGCCACGCCCAGCGGCGCGCGGCGGATCTGCCCGAGCGTGCCCTGTTCCAGCTCGAAGCGACTGGAGCGGCGGTCGAGGTCCTTGAGCGCGTTGATGGTGTCGACGATGTAGTCGCAGGTACGGTCGAACTCCTTTTCCGAGTCCTTGAGGTTCTTGCCGATCTCCCACATCAGCAGCTTGACCACTGCCTGGCGCTGCTCACGCATGCGCGCCAGGAAACTTTCCACATGCTGGATGCGCTCGGCCACGCGCAGGGTTGGCCAGGCACCACGGCCTTTGTCATAGGCCTGCACGGCGGCATCGAGGGCGGTGAGCGCGGTGTCGGCATCGAGCAGCGGAGCGCTGCCCAGCACCACTTGCTGCTCTTCGCTGCCTTGCTTGAGCCACACCGGGCTGCGCACCGTGGCCAGGGGGCCGTCCCAGCGCCTGAGCTCGCCGTTCACCAGGTATTCGCGTTGTTCCAGGGGAGCCCCCAGGCGCCAGGTTTCCGGGATGTTTTCGGCACTGGGGAAAAGTGAATCGAGCAGACGGTCCATGGGTACTGCACCTCACATTGCTGGGCGGGTTTAGAGCCGGGTGAAACGCTTCAGCTGCGAGCATGCACCGGCTACCGGAAAAACACCAGTCTGGCCCAAGCTGGCCGCAAGTGCCTGCCTGTTGTTCAGGCAGGCACCCGGGCCATGTCAAAGCGGCAGGTTGAACAGGTCGTACGGCGGGTGCGTCAACCATTGCTGGCGCAGGGCGGGTTCTGCGTCGATCAGGGCCAGGCGTCGCCAGAACTCTGCACGGGCCTGTCGCGGGTGCGACAGGAATGGTTCAAGTTCTAGCAAGGGCCGGAGATCGCGGCGGTACTGCAGCGGTAACCGCTGCCACAGCGCCGCTTCGGCCGGGCCGGTCTGTTCGAAGAATTCCAGGTAGTCACCTTCGCACACCAGCAGGTCCACCTGGTGCATGGCGTTGTAGGTTTCGATCTGGGCAAGTACCGTAGCACCCAACCAGTCGCTTTCCAGGCGCAAGGCGTCTGCGACTGGCCGAGGCACGTTGAAACCGTCTGGCAGCCGCAGCAGCTGGTTGCGGCCAATGTCGAGGATGACCGGCGTGGTTACCAGGTCCAGGCCCTGTGGCAATTCGCTGAGCATGCAGTCGTTCAGGAACAGCGTTCTCAGATTACCCAGCTGGCGCAGGTCCGGTGCCTCCAGCAAGGGGTTGGCCGACAGGTCCAGAACTGCCAGCCCTGTGCAGCGGTTCAGGGCCTGCTGGGCATTGGCATCCCAAGTGATGCGGTTACCTTCCAGGTCCAGCCAGTGGAGCTGGGAGGGGTTGCCCAGGTGCGGCAGTGTGTCGAACCGGCAGTCGATCAGCAGCAGGCGTTTCAGGTTGGGAAAGCGTTCGTGGAATTCGGCTGGCAACTGGCTGAGCGCCCGGTTGTTGCTGAGGCACAGGTGCTCCACGTGGCTGAAGTCATCGGGCAAGGCCAGGCTGGCCAGGGCCTGGTTGTCCAGGTCCAGGCCGGACAGGTCCAGGCTGTGCAGACGCTCTCCGCCTTCAAACCAAACGGTCGACAACCGCCGCCAGGCATTGAGGATGGGGCGGATGGCCCGGTGCCTCTGGTGGGGGCGCTGCGGGTCCGGGCGGGCCCATTCCTGCAGGTCGCGGCGCAGGGTATCCAGACGCTGTTGCAGGTCATGCAGCCGCTGGCTGGGCGAGCGCATGTCATACAGGTTCGGGTTGTCCTCATCGCTGCCGAGCCAGGCTTCGAATTCCTGATCGGTGGCGTCCGGGTACAGGCGGCGATAAGCCCCGACCAGCGAGCCTGTCAGGCGCGGCCGCGGTGGTTCGGGGTCAAGCGGGCGACCGCCCTGCAAGCTGCCTTTGGGCCTGCGCAGCAACGCTTGTTGGCCCCAGAGCCGTTGGGCCAATGTCGCTCTGTGCTGGTCGGCCCAGTCCAGTACCCGCTGGCGCAGTGCGCTGCCATCGTCCGTGGTGATTCCCAGCGCCGGGCGTTGCGAGCGCGGCAGTGCCTGCTCCACGGCGCGGCACAGGTCCGGACTCCGCGCGGCGGGCACAGGACGTTCGCCCAGGTCGGCCTCATAGCCTTCGGCGGATTTGATCACACGACACAGTGTGCGCGCCTGACCGCTGCCGACATGCTCCAGTCGCGGGCCTTCGGGGCTGGCGCCGCGCAACTCGAGGCGCAAGTCTGCGGGCCATTCAGGCATGGCATCCAGGGCACTGAATAGCAGGCGTTCGCTATCGCTGCTGGCCCGGGCTGGCTGAAGCACACCCTCCAGCGCACGTACCAGCGGCAGGTCGCTGTGCACCTGCTCCAGCGTCTGGCGAAGGTACGCAGGTAACTGACCATGCTGTTGCCAGGCGAGCGTTTCGGCCTGGCCCAGCGTTGCCAGCAAACGCCTGGCCAGGGCGGGGGGAAGCCGCGGGTAGGCCTCGAGCAGTTGCTGCAACGACGGGGTGATGGGCGCGCTGCCGTTGTAGAGCCTGTCGAACAGCCCCGGCGGGGCCTTGCTCGCCAGTGCTTGTACTTCGGCCTGTGCCGCCATGCGTTGCAGGGTATCGAGCAACAGCGCAGGCGCCGGCTGGCCCTCAAGGTGCACCCGGCGCAAGCGCGCGGCGTCGATGCCACAAAGGCGGCCTGCCTGGGCCAGCTGGTCTGGCGTGAACGCGGTGTATGCCTCGCCAAGCCGGCGCGCCAGCTTCGCGAATGGCCACTGGCCGGGCTGTTCATGCTGGCCGCGCCAGGCACCTTCGCCGTTGTGCGTCAGCGGTGGCTGCCAGGCATCCGGCGTCTGCGGGTGAACGACCCGCCATTGCTGCAGGTCGTTGTCGAACCGTTGTTCGAAGAGATGGCCGTCCATACGGATGAAATGGCGACCCTCGTAGCGGTATTGGCCAAGTGTATTGGGCCGCAGATGCTCCGGCAGCAGCACGGCACTGCGGTAGGGGGTGAGGTCTTCATTCCAGAGCCGGTAGCGGCCATCGCTGCCGCGTACCTGCTGGAGGCTTTCCATCAACCGGCTGTTGAACAGCTTGGGTACGCCCTTGGCCGCTGCCGCGAAGCCGCCTATCAGGGCCAGGTTCAGCCCGACGGCCTCCAGGTGGCGCAGTGCCAGGTGGCGGTCGCCTTCCTGCCAGGCCTCGTAGCCCTCGAAGGCTTCGCCAAGCAGTTGGCAGGCCGTAACGGCCAGCATCAGGGTACCTACAGACGGAATGAAGAACCCGGCAATGTTCAGTACATCCAGGCCAAGGCTTGCCCATTCCTCCAGGCGTCTGGCCCGCGCGTTGGCATCGGCTGCGGCGGTCGGCACCGCCAGCAGGCTGGCTTCGTGCCTGAGGCGGGCCAGGTGCAGGTCCTGGCAGTGGCCGAAAGGCTCGGCCGCCAAGGCCAGGCGTGTGGGGCGCAGGTCTGCGTGCGCGGCCCGCTGCCAGGTGCGGTCGAAGGCTGTGTTGCCGGCAGCGTCGAGGTTCTGCTGCAGCAGGTCGAGAAACTGCGCGCGCTGGTCCTGGCTGATGTAGGCCGTGAATGCCTGGCGGGCATCGGCTTCCAGCAGCAAGGTCGCCAGTGCCTCGTGCACCGCGTCCAGGTTGTGGCACTGGCGCAGTGCCGGGTCATGGCCGGGCAGGTACAGCGCCAGCCCCGCGCGGCCGGCGTCGATCAGCATGACGTCGTGCAGGGTGATGCCGAACAGCGCCAGCTGCCAGCACTTCACCTCGCCACCCTGCAACAGCCGCTCGACCTGATCACGCGTGCTGCCATCGACCAGATGCCGCAGGTAGGCAAGGTCGGCGGCCAGGCGCAAGCGGTTCTTTTGCACCTGGATGGCCAGCGCGCGGGTAGCGGGCCGGGCGAAGTAGTGTTCCAGGTGGGCCTGGTACGCACCGCCCAGGTCCAGGTCACGGCACAGTGTGGCGAAGGCGGCGGGTACCAGCGGCAGGCGCTCCACCCGGTAACGCTCGGACTGTAGCGGAAAGTGGGCCGCGGGTACCTGCATGCCCAATGTTACCGAACCTTGTACTTCAACCGTCGTCACCTGGATGTTGCTGCTCAGGGCAACGGCACTCTCGGGGGTGAACGCCTCGTCGTCGGCGAAGTTCTGCAGGGCGGCCTGGAGCAGGTTATGGCGCTGATGACGATAGAGATAGCGCAGGCCGACCCAATGCCAGCTGCGTTCGACCCGCAGTAGCTCGGCGGTGCGCGGGGGCGCGTGAATGCCTTGTTCGGCCAGGCGCTCCTGGAGCAAGGGTTCAGCGAATTCAGTGATCTGTTTCAGGCCTTTCAGTGCGTGGGCCAGGGCTGCTTGCGCTTGCAGCAGGCGCGTGCTGCTGGTGTGCACGGCCTGGCGCAGGTCTGGAGGAGAATTGGCGAACCAGTCCTGTGCCTGCCATGGGGTGGCCTGGGTCCGTTGTAACGCGGCCCACTGCTCGGCTGTCGCGTGGTGGGCCCAGTGCGGCAGTTGCGCTTCGAGCATGGATTGATGGGGGTTGCTGGCGCGCATGACGATGCTCCTTCTAGGCAAAGAAGGCATCAAACGTTATTTCTCGATTGCCAAGTGGTAGCGGGATAACGCGGGAACGGCAGGTATCCAGAAGCGTCACCGTGGCAGGAAATTTGGCGCCATGAACCGTTGCAGGCGCTTGCACAGGCGTCGGGAAATGCAATCAGGGTGCTGCTTGCGAAACGGTTTATGGGCACCTTAAATGGAATCGATAGTCGGCTTTGTGACTGAAGCGCGCGTATCCGGTAACAACAATTGTTCTTTTCCGATAGACCAAGTGCACATCGAAGGACGTCGAAGCAGAAATGAAAGCGACCTTGACGGCATTGGCGCGAAAACACCTGTCGCCCTCGATACGCTACGAAATGAGACACTTGGCCAGCCAAGTGCGCGAAGTGCTGGCGCGTGCCTGTTTCTGGCGCTGGGAAGTTGCCAGGTTCCGCCTGCAGCAGGAAAGCCCGTACGAAATTGTCTATGTCGGCCGCAAGCAGCAAAGGGAGATGGCCAAGCTGCTGATCGCCGGCAAGGGCCAGGGCAGTGCCGGGATCGTTGACAGCACGAGCGCGACGACGGCGGCCAGCCATGTGGTGGTGGTCAGCGAAATGCCCACGGCAGGAGCATTGTCGGTACCGCACTACCTGAGCGCGGTGGTGCCGCTGGGCCGTGCGCTGGAGGACATCACGGCGCGCTACGACAGCGAACTCAGGCGGAGCATTCGCAAGCATCGCCCGCTATACCGCATGCGCCAGGCCCTGACGGACGAGGAGATCGCCATGGCCGACCGTGATCTTCTGCGCCCGTATGCCAGCGCCAGGCAGGGTATTCATGCGGCACAGTTTCCCACGGCGGAAGTGTTTCGTATCGCCAGAAGCGTCGGCCGGCTCGACCTGATCACCTGTGGTGACGAGGTGATTGGTTGTCATCTGGGCTGCGAGGTAGTGCGTGGTGGCAAACGTTACTGGAGCACATTGCGTTTCGGTTATTGCCAGGCGGTGTTCTCCGACGCGCGCAAGTTGCGCGAGGTGAATTCCATCACCACGTTCATGGCGCTGGAGTGGGCACTGGAGAAGGGGTTTGATTACTACGATATCGGCCTTTGCCTGGCGCGCCCGGATGACGGTTTGTTGAAATGGAAGCGCCGTCGCGGCGGCGATATCGATTCGCTGGGCAACCATGCCTATCTGTTTGTCCGCCTGCCCAGGACCGGCACGGCGAAGTTTCTCTGGGACACACCGATGTTTGCGGTGGAAGGTGACAAACTCACCTTGCACCTGGGGCTGCCCGACGGCCCGAGTGACGAGGAAGTGGCCAGCCGCTATCAGGAAATGGTGTTTGGCGGCGTGCACAAGATCTATCTCTATGGCCGTAACGGCGCGGGCGAGTCATTCCTGGAAACCTTGCGCAATCGTTACGCCAACCTGCAGTCACCGCCCACCCTGGAGCGGGTCATGTGCAGCTGAAAGCTGCCGAGGCTGCGTTGGCCGGCCGCGCCGTGCCAGGCTTTTGGCTTCGTCACCAAGGGAGGACGCTTCATGGACAGCGACATCTCGCAGTTCAGTGCATCGCCGCTGGCCCGGCAGCACACCTGGACCCTGGCTGCCTACCGCTACATGCTGCGCAAACGGTTGGGCAGGCGCAGCAACATCGACCTCAGGAGCGTGGCGGCCAAGCGCTGGGAGATCGCTCCTGGTGAGCTCACGGTCTCGCCATCGGCCTTCTACCTGCCAGGCCAGCTGGAGCGGGTGACCGGCTGGGAGGGCAAGCGCTTTTATCCGTACGTGCATCCGGGCCCGACCATGCAGGGCGGCATCAGCATGCAGCAAGCGCCTACCCGCGGTTACCTGCTCAAGGATGTATGGCTGGTCGAGGGGGCGTTGTACAAGGGCAGGGCCAGCCATTGGCTGTCGCTGAAGCCAAGCACCTTTCCGACCATCAGCGTGGACCACGAAGTCGATCGCGCGGCGATCTACTGCACGCAGAACGGCAATACCTGGTTCGGCAACTGGATGACGGAAGACTGCCCGACCTATGCACTGGCTTGTAACGAGGGCGTACCGGTGACCACCGCGCCTTCGGCGAGGTTCCCGTTGTATCCCCAGGTGCCGGCCTATGAAGACTGGCTGGAGATGAAACCGCTGCGCCTGCGCAGCGCGTTCTTTCGCGAACTGGTGCTGTTCGATGACCAGGGCAACAACCGCAGCCGGCATGTCCGCTACCGGGCCATGGGCGACAAGTTGCTGGCCCACGTGGCGCATGCGCCACACCCTGGCGTGTTCCTGCTGCGCGGGGGCGATGGCGACTTGCGCCTGTTGCGCAATGAGCTGGCGCTGGCCGAGCACTTGCGGGCCAGCCGCGGCTTTCGCATCGTCAATCCGCTGAAGTGCGATGTACCCGCTATTGTGGCGGCCTGCGCCGGGGCGAGGGTGGTGATGGGGGTGGAGGGTAGCCAGCTGGTGCATGGCGTGAACGTACTGCAACCCGGCGGTTGTCTGCTGACTTTGCAGCCGCCGAACCGGTTCGTCAGCTACTACAAGTACCTGACGGACCGTGACGACCAGCATTTCGGCTTCGTGGTCGGGACCCCGGAAGGCGATGGTTTCAGCATTGATATCGGCGAAGTGGAACGGACGCTCGACCTGTTCCCTCGGCAAAGTGTGTAGTATCCGGATGCATGACTGCGGCGAGCGAGGCGGGGAATGATCGAAGTATCAAGGTTCTGGCGCGATCCGGCGTTGCCCTTCGTCGAAGCCCGACGGGTAGGGGACGGGCGCCAGGTGTGCTATGCCGCGCATTCCCACGAGAGCTTTTCCCTCGGGGTGATCACCGGAGGGCGCAGTACCTACCGGAACGCCGACCGGCACATCGAGGTGGAGGCCGGTACCACGGTGCTGATGAACCCAGGCGTGGTGCATGCCTGCAATCCCATCGCAGGGGAACCGTGGTCGTACCTGATGCTGTTCGTCGATATGCCCTGGCTGCAGGCACAGGGTTTTACCTTGCCGTCCCAGGCCTGGAGCCGCTCGCCAGCGCTGTACCGACGGCTGTTGCAGCTGTTCGCCGACCTTTTCGACGCCAGCCTGGCAGACCGGGAAGACCGTCTGGCGGCACTGTTTGCCACGTTGCCGTCGCTGCTCGAGGCTGGTAGTGCCGACGTGCACGACGCCGGTAACCCGCGGCTGGACACCGCGGCAGCCTTCATACGTGCCCATCGCTGCGACCCGCTGAGCCTGGAAGACATCTGTGCAGCCTGCGGCCTGTCACGCTCGTACCTGATCCGGGCGTTCCGCCAGCGCTTCGGCCTGACACCGCACGGCTACCTGCTCGACCAGCGCGTGCAACTGGCCAGGGCGCAGTTGCGCCAAGGGCGGGCGATTGCCGAGGTTGCGCAGGAGGCCGGGTTTGCCGACCAGGCGCACCTGCAGCGGGCCTTCAAGCAGCACCTGGCGACGACCCCCGGGCATTACCGCAAGGCTGCCGCTTGCTGACCTTGCATGAGCAGACAGGCTGCGCTGACCAGCAGCAACACCGCCAGGCCCCGATTCAGCAGGCGCAGGTGCCGAGGGTCGCCCAGGTACTGCCGGATCACGCTGCCTGCCCACGCCCAGCTGGCTACCGAGAGGAAGCAGATCGGTCCGTAGATCCAGGCAAACAACCACAGCAACTGTTGCTCACCGCCGGTGTAGGCGCCGACGCCGGCCACCGCTGCCAGCCAGGCTTTGGGGTTGAGCCATTGCATTGCGGCACCGTGCCACGCCGAAGGCGCCCGGAGCAGGTGCGCGCTGCCCAGTTGCCCGTCGTCGCCAGCCAGCTTCCAGGCCATGTACAGCAGAAACGCGACACCGCCCCAGTGCAGCAGCAAGCCCAGCAGCGGCCAGCGCAACAGCAACTGGTGCACACCCAGGCCGACCAGCACCAGCAGCAGGCAGAAGCCCAGCGTGGCCCCAGCCACATGGGTCAGGCTGGCGCGCAGGCCATGGCGGGCACCGCTGCCCAGCGCGACGATGTTGACCGGGCCGGGGGAAATCGAAGCCGCCAGTGCGAAGGCGGCCATGGACAAGGACAGGCTCATGCGGAGCTCCGTTTGCTAGGGGAGGGTTGTCATGCTCGGCTATCGACAGGCGGTGATATTGAAGAAAAGTACCCAGTGCCCAGCGCATTCGCGTCCGCGGGCTTGTTACAGGTTTTGTAATAGTTTTCCGTTATCGAGGTTGCTTGTTCAGGCTGTACGATCCTGTTCCCTACTTGCAATCAAGGTCTATATGAGCACCTTCGCGGAGCCCCCCAGTTCCCGGCCTACACGGCCTCCCTTCCCCCGTCCTCGTGACGCTGCCCACATGAGTATCCGCTAATGGAATGGCTAGCCGACCCCACGGCCTGGCTGGGCCTGTTGACGCTTATCGTCCTCGAGCTGGTGCTGGGTATCGACAACCTGGTGTTCATTGCCATTCTCGCCGACAAGCTGCCGCCGCATCAGCGCGACCGCGCGCGGGTGATCGGCCTGAGCCTGGCGTTGATCATGCGCCTGGGCCTGTTGGCCAGCATTTCCTGGATGGTCACCTTGACCGCGCCGTTGTTCGAGGTGTTCGACAAGAGCTTCTCCGGCCGTGACCTGATCATGCTGTTCGGCGGCGTGTTCCTGCTGTTCAAGGCCACCATGGAGCTGCATGAACGCCTGGAAGGCCATGTGGCCCAGGCCAGCGGCGCGGTACGGCATGCCGCGTTCTGGCCGATCGTGGCGCAGATCGTGGTGCTCGACGCAGTGTTCTCGCTGGACGCGGTCATCACCGCGGTGGGCATGGTCGAACAGCTGTCGGTGATGATGATCGCGGTGGTCTTCTCGATCGGCATCATGATTGTCGCCAGCAAGCCGCTGACCCGCTTCGTCAACGCCCACCCCACGGTGATCATGCTGTGCCTGGGCTTCCTGATGATGATCGGTTTCAGCCTGACCGCCGAAGGCCTGGGCTTCCATATTCCGAAAGGTTACCTGTACGCGGCGATCGGCTTCTCCATCCTGATCGAGCTGTTCAACCAGCTGGCCCGTGCCCGCCGCAAGCGCAGCCTGCAGCAGCATCGGCCGTTGCGCGAGCGTACTGCGCATGCCGTGCTGCGCCTGCTGGGTGGCCGCCGGGTCGAGGCTGACGAGGTGGGTGAAGAGATCGCCGACCTGGTCGACGGCGGTGGGGAGCAGGTCGTGTTTGACCGCCGCGAGCGGGTGATGATCAGTGGCGTGCTGAACCTGGCCGAGCGGCCGATCCGCACGCTGATGACCGCCCGCGCCGAGGTCGATGTGATCGACCTGGCGCAGCCGGCCGAGGCCATTGCCCAGGCCCTGGCCAACTCGCCGTACTCGCGCCTGCCGTTGATCCGTGATGGCCGGGTGGACGAGCCGCTGGGCTTCGTGCACAAGAAGGAACTGCTCAAGGAACTGCTGGCAGGCAACCAGCCGGACCTGGAAGGCATGGCACGGGCACCGTTGAACCTGCTGGAGAGCTTCAGCATCCTCAACGCCCTGGAACAGATGCGTGGCCAGTCCACCCACATTGCCTTCGTGGTCAACGAGTTCGGTGACTTTACCGGCCTGCTGACCATGACCGACATCCTCGAGTCGATTGCCGGTGAACTGCCCGATGCCAGCGAGGTTGAAGGGCCGGGCATCGTCGAGGACGGCACGGGCTTCGTGGTCAGCGGTGCGGTGAACCTGAGCCAGGTGCAGGCGCGCACCGGTTTCAGCGCCCGCGCCACCGAGGACTACCAGACCCTCGCGGGCCTGGTGATGAGCCTGCTTGACCGCCTGCCGGTGGTAGGTGATCGCCTGGCCTGGAATGGCTGGACGCTGACCGTGGAGGCGGTGGAAGAACGGCGTGTGCGCCAGGTTCGGCTTACACCGAACGGCGACGTTGGCGCAGCAGGTGCCTGATACCTTCGAGGATCAGCACCAGCACCGCGGCCCAGATTGGCAGGTAGGTCAACCATTGGTCCGGGCCGATGGTTTCACCGAGCAGCAAAGCCACGCCTACCAGGAGCACCGGTTCGACATAGCTGAGCAGGCCGAACAGGCTGAAGGGCAACAAACGGCTGGCCAGCACGTAGGCAATCAGCGCCGAGGCGCTGATTGCACCAAGGACCGGGATCAATGCATATAGGCCGGGGTGGGCCTGCAGGTCGGCAGCGGACAGCGGGCCCTGGATAACGAAATACAACGCCCATGGCAACAACAGGCACATGTCGCACCACAGGCCGCCCAGGTGGTCGGTACGGCAACGCCGGCGCAAGACGAAGTAGATCGGGTAGCCGATCGTGACCACCAGGGTTTCCCAGGCGAAACTGCCATGCTGGAACAGCTCGTGGCCCACGCCCAGCGCGGCACAGGCCACCGCCACCTTTTGCAGGCGCGACAGCCGCTCGCCATACACCAGCCGCCCGGTCAGGACCATGGCCAATGGCAGCAGGAAATAGCCCATCGACACTTCCAGGCTGCGCCCATGCAGGGGCGCCCAGAGAAACAGCCACAGTTGCACACCCATTAGCCATGAGGTGCCGAGCATGCCCAGTGCCAGCAGCGGCGTGCGCTTTACCCGGGCAAGCAATTCGCCGACCCGCTTCCAGTCTTTCGAGACAAGCATGAACAGGGTCAGGCAAGGCAGGGTCAACAGGGTGCGCCAGCCAAAGATCTCCTCGCCATCGAGTGGCGACAGCAATGAGGTATAGAAGTACATCACGGCGAACAGACAGGACGCCATGACCGACGAGAAAATGCCTTTTGACACGAATGCCTCGAATTGGGAGTTGAGCGACTGGATCAGCCGCGCATGATCTCAGGGGGCGCAGCTTGCGGCAACCGCGATGCGCTCGCATGTGCAGCCAGCGCTTCGAGGAACGCGGCCGCCGGCATGGGCCTGGCGTACAGGTAGCCTTGCTGGTAGTCCACGTGGTGACGTGCCAGGTAGTCGCGCTGGGCTTCGGTTTCCACGCCCTCGGCGACGATGCCCAGGCCCAGCTTGGCCGACAGCTCGATGATGGTATCGAGGATATGCACCGACAGCGCGTCACCACCGATCATGGCGACGAAGCTCTGGTCGATCTTCAGGTAGTCGACCTTGAACTGGCGCAGGTAATTGAGGCTGGACTGGCCGGTACCGAAGTCGTCAAGGGCAATTTTCACCCCCATGGCGTCCAGCTTTTCGAACAGTTCCAGCGTCACTGGCGTGGCCTCGATCAGCTTGCGCTCGGTCAGCTCCAGGGTCAGCACCACCCGGCCAGGCGGGAAATGCTGGAGGAAGGTACGACAGTCGTCCAGCAGGCTGAAGTCGCGACAATGGTCGGCGGTGATGTTGATGCCGATATGAAAGCCGTCGTCCAGCAGCCCGACATAGGGCGCCAGGCTCTGCGCAGTGTGGGTCATCAGGGCGCGGGTCATGGCGACGATCTGCCCGCTGTGTTCAGCATAGGGGATGAACAGGTCGGGCCTCACCAGGCCTTCCTGCGGGTGGTTCCAGCGCATCAGCACTTCGGCGCCGGCCCAACGGTAGTCACCCTTGCGTACCACTGGCTGGAAATACGGCAGGAATTCGTCAGCCTCCAGGGCACGGCGCAGTTCGGCACGGGGCGAGGTGATACGGCGTATCTGCCAGCGGCACACCAGCGCAGAAACCGTACCCAGCACCAGCAGCAAGCCGAACAGGGCGGGGTAGTGGCTGCGCCAGAGCTGGCCTTGCCTGTCGCTGCCATAGCCACCCTGCACGCTGAACGGGTAGCGTGTCGAGCCAAACTGCACATTGGCCTTGGCTGCGGCAGGTGGCTGGCCCTGGCGTACGATGCCATCCTTGCCCAGCCAGGCATTGCCCACGCGAAGCTGCAGCACTTCGTCAGGGCCGATCAGGCGCAGCGCCGTGAGCAGGTGCTCACCGTCCACCGTGCTGATCGCGCCTTGGTCCCCCTTGCTGACGCGGTAGACCAGCAGCGGGTGGCCCGGGGTGACCGAGTTGCCATCCATCAGCCATAACTTGCCGTCGGCGTAGTCGCCGGCGTTGACCGGCTCGTCGAAGTCGCCGAACAGCGAGGAACAATACAGGGTGTTGTGCCTGACCAGGTTGGTCGAGCGAACGAAGGCGTTGCGCGTGACTTCGGCGCGCAATCTGAGCTTGGCCTGCTGGCATGGGCTGCCGGCAAGCGGCAGCAGGGCATCGGCAGCGCTGGCCAGGTTGTCGAGAATACGTTCGACATGCGCCACCACCTGGCGGGTGGTGGCTTGGCTGCTGGCCTGCATTTCACGTTCGATCTGCCAGTTCATCACGGCCAGGCCGCCTATCACCGGCAGCGCGCCGACGACCCAGGGCAGCAGGGTGCGCCAGGTAAGGCCGGCGCGGCGTTTGGCGGTAAGGGGCATACTGACTGATCTGCAGGAACAATAACGAGAGGATAGCCGTTTGTCGGCACCCACGAGTAACTAAAACGCGACAAACGTTTTTACGCCCTGTAGAATCGATTTACGAATACAACAATAAGGTCCTTCAATGGCGAAGGATCAAGCCCGCCGAGAATGGTCCATATGACATACCATGGGTTCAAGCTGATCATAGGTGACTTCCTCGCCCGCAGCGTGCGTGGAATTCCCTGCTCACCGCCAGTTCTGTTCGACATCCCGCGCAACCTATAAATTTTCGCTGCAGATGAGGACACGAACATGGCTGATATCTTTGACAATCCAATGGGCCTGATGGGCTTCGAATTCATTGAACTGGCTTCGCCGACCCCTGGCGTACTCGAGCCGGTATTCCAGATGCTCGGCTTCACCAAGGTGGCTACCCACCGCTCCAAGGATGTGCACCTGTATCGCCAGGGTGGCATCAACCTGATCCTGAACAACGAACCCAAGAGCATCGCCTCGTACTTCGCCGCCGAGCATGGCCCTTCGGTGTGCGGCATGGCGTTCCGCGTGCGCAACGCCCATGAGGCTTATGCCCGTGCGCTGGAGCTGGGCGCCCAGCCGGTGGAAATCGAAACCGGGCCGATGGAGCTGCGCCTGCCAGCCATCAAGGGTATCGGTGGTGCACCGTTGTACCTGATCGACCGCTTCGAAGAGGGCAGCTCGATCTACGATATCGACTTCAAGTTCATCGAAGGTGTGGACCGTAACCCGGTGGGTGCCGGCCTGAAGATCATCGATCACCTCACCCACAACGTCTATCGCGGGCGCATGGCGTACTGGGCCGGCTTCTACGAAAAACTGTTCAACTTCCGTGAAATCCGCTACTTCGATATCAAGGGCGAATACACCGGGCTGACCTCCAAGGCCATGACCGCACCGGATGGCATGATCCGCATCCCGCTCAACGAAGAGTCTTCGAAGGGCGCCGGGCAGATCGAAGAGTTCCTGATGCAGTTCAACGGTGAAGGCATCCAGCACGTGGCCTTCCTGACCGATGACCTGCTCAAGACCTGGGATGCCTTGAAAGGCCTTGGCATGCGCTTCATGACGGCACCGCCGCAAACCTATTACGAAATGCTGGAAGAACGCCTGCCTGGCCATGGCGAGCCAGTCGATGAGCTGAAGGCACGGGGTATTTTGCTCGATGGTGCCTCGCAGCCAGGCGACAAGCGCCTGCTGTTGCAGATCTTCTCGGAAACACTGCTCGGCCCGGTGTTCTTCGAGTTCATCCAGCGCAAGGGCGATGATGGCTTTGGTGAGGGCAACTTCAAGGCGCTGTTCGAATCCATCGAGCGTGACCAGGTACGCCGTGGTGTACTGAGTACCGACTGATAGCTCAAGGGAACCGCCGTCATGGGTCAATGGCGGCGGTGTCACCCTTTCTCTTGCGCGTTCTGGCCAGGCCCAGGTATGTAATGAACATGCTGGCGACCCCGACCAGTACCAGCGAGGGGAGTACCTGATGCAGGGAAAGGCGGAACTCCTGCGCTGCATACCCTTTGGCGTAGCCACCGATCACCACGTAGCCATATTTTTCCGATACTGCTCGCTGGTTGTATTCGGCTTGCGAAGGGCGTTGTGCGTCGCGGCTATCCCCGTCGCTCCAGATGTATTGGTCGTTGAATTCCAGCAGCAAGGTCAGGCCGTCCTGGAAGCCGCGAAGTTCGTCGCGTAGCAAGCGACCGTAGGCTGTTGCGATGACACCGGGATCGCTGTGCGGTTTCTGGAGCTTGATGATTGCCGCGTTGGGCGACGAAGGGACGTCGAATGCCAGTTTCACCTGCTGTCCGGACTCGGAAAAAGCGGAGAGGTACTCCAAGGGGTCCATGTCCGTCGCACAATACGCTTGTTTGCTGCGGGTCAGCGCCAATGAGCGAAGGTGTGGGCTGCTGGCGACGCTCTGGTCGAGCGCATCCAGCACTTCGGCACAGGGTTTGCCGGCCAGCGGCAGGATTGCTTCCAGGCTGGACTCCATGCGGCCCAGTGCGTGGTCGACGCTGAAAACCGCCTCCTTGACGGAAACCTGGGCATTTTCTTCGAGTTTCCTTCCCAGCTGGTAATTCATCATCAGCAACCCGGAGAGCACGGGTATGATGCCGATGGCCAGAATCAGTAACAATTTTCGCCAATTGATAGTTTGAATCATGATAATTGCCATAGGCGTGCCGCTCCGTTGACCTTTGCTGTTCGGGGTGAACAGGTCGGCATCGATCCTATGTGCTTGATGACACTTCTGCTGTAGGCGACTAGTGTTGCGTCTTTACAGAAAAGCCGAAGCTCATTGTCAGCTTCACCTCTGCTTCAATTTCGCCAATACCTGCTCGGCCAGCAGGGCGGTGGAGGCCGGGTTCTGCCCGGTAATCAGCCGATCATCGGCCACCACGTAGGGCATCCACGGGTCCTCATGCTTGCTGTAGTGGCCGCCACGGGCAACCAGCTCGTTCTCCGTCAGAAACGGGACCACGTTGTCCAGTTCGGCGAGCTTCTCCTCGGTGTTGGAAAAGCCCGTCACCTTGCGCTCCTTCAGCAACAGGCGGTGGTCGCTGAGCTTGATGTTCAGCAGGCCGACAACACCGTGGCAGACTGCAGCGACAATCCCGTTGTTCTCATATACCTGGCGCGCCAGCCCCTGCAGCGGCTGGTTATCGGCAAAGTCGTACATGACCCCATGGCCGCCGGTGTAGTAGATGACGCTGTACTCGGTGGCCTTCACCTGGCCAGGGCTCAAGGTGTTACCCAGGCGGGTCATGAAGCGTTTGTCGTCATACCACTGCCAGTCCAGGTCAGGGGCCATTTGCAGGCTGTGCGGGTCGATGGGCACGTAGCCACCCAGGGGGCTCACATAATCGACCGTGTAGCCGGCCTTTTCGACCTGTTCGACAAAGTGCACGGCTTCCCCGAGCCACAATCCGGTTGGCCGCTTGAGGGTCGGATACTTGGCCGTATTGGTCAGCACCGCCAGCATTTTCTTGCTCATGACCACGCTCCCATTGGCAACCTGAATGGGCCGTTGCTCCCTGGCCCGGGAAAAGCCTATTGAGCATAGCTGTCCGCTGCTGGTGCGTCATAGCGCCTGGTGTGCGTTGTGCTAACTTGAACAGCACTCATGGGCGAGCCCGCCGCGGGCGGTGATGCCCATTCAGCCTTGAGCACAGAGGGGGTGAGGATAATTGGTCGCAAACGTTACGCCGCACGAACCTGCGTCGCAGGTGGCTCTGCAGCCGCCTGCTGCGCCGCCGGGCGAGACGATGGCCGAACGGATTGCGCAGTTCGACTGGGGGCGAACTTCGCTCGGGCCCTGGCCGCGCTGGCCGGCATCGCTGCGTATCGCCGTCGACATGATGCACCTGTCTCCGTTCCCATGTGCCGTGGTCTGGGGGGCCGATCTCAGCGTGGTTCACAATGATGCCTACCGGGCGTTGCGGGCCGTTGCTCCGGACGCGTTGGGCATGGCCTTCGATGCATTATGGAGCGATGTCTGGCCACACATGGGGCCGTGGGTGTTCAAGGCCCTCGAGGGGCGCCCGAGTTTTGTCGAGTATCCACCGCTGCGTATCACCTGCGGCGCAGGTGCCGAGCCGCTCTGGTGCGCGTTCGGGTATGCCCCGTTGCACGATGAACTGGGCAGCGTGGCAGGGCTGCTGCACACCGTGATCGAGACCACTGCCGGACTCGACGCCCACTATCATTGGCGCGAACAGGCACGTAGTTTCGAATTGCAGATCGAACGGCATGTGGCTGAGCGCGAGCAGTTCTGGCAGTTGTCGCGTGACGCGATGATGACCGTTACCCCCGACCTGAGGCTGTGTGCCGCCAACCCTGCCTGGTACCGTATCCTGGGCTGGTCGGAAGAGCAGGTACGCGGTGCCCTGGTGCTGGACCTGGTACATCCGGCCGACCGTGCTGAAGTCCAGGTGGCCGCCAGCGGGCTCCTGCAGTTCCACAATACCGAGCAGATCGAGACCCGCCTGCGTCATCGTGATGGCCATTACCACTGGTTTCGCTGGAGCGCGCGGTTCGATGGCAGCCTGCTGACCGCGGTTGGTCGCGACATTACCGAAGACCGTGAGGAAGCCGCTCGTCAGTCCGAAGCACTGATGCGCAACCATCAACGCCTGGAGGTAGTTGGTCAGTTGGCCGGCGGCGTGGGCCACGAAATGAACAATTTGCTGTCCGGTATTGGCGGTAGCCTCGAGCTGTTGCAGCGCCGCTTTCAGGAGGGACGCCTGGAACGGGTCGAGGCCTATGTGGAAGTGGCGCGCGATTCGGTGCAGCGCGCCATGGAGCTGACTCATCGCCTGCTGGCGTTTTCACGCCACCAGCCCTTGGCCCCGAAGGTGCTGGATTTAAACCGGCAGTTGCGCTTGAGCGAACCTCTGCTGCTCACGGCGTTGGGCGTGGAAATGTGCCTGCACTGGCAGCTGGATGTTACACCGTGGGCGGTATGCCTGGATGTGGCCCAGCTCGAGAATGCCTTGATCAACCTCTGCACCAACGCGCGCGAAGCCTGCCTTGAGCGGGGCAATGTCACGTTGCGCAGCGTCAACAAGCGGCTGACGACCTGGTTTCCGGATGAGCAGGGCTTGCCGCCAGGCGACTATGTAGCCTTGCAGGTCGAGGATGATGGTCACGGCATGGCAGCAGCAGACATTGCCAGGGCGTTTGAACCTTTCTTCACCAGCAAACCCATCGGGCGTGGGTCCGGGCTTGGCTTGTCGATGGTGTATGGCTTCGTCGGTCAGTCGGGGGGCTACACCTGGATCGAATCGGCGCCGAACCAGGGCACCCGGGTTTCCATGCTGTTTCCAAGGTGCCATGAGCCGCTCCCCGAGGCGCCGCGGGTGATCCAGCGCGCGCAGCGCATGGCATGCGGAGAGCGCCTGCTGCTGGTCGATGATGAGCTGGGTTTGCGGTCAGTCATGCGCGAGTACCTGGCTGAACGTGGCTTCGACGTGACTGAGGCGGGCGACGCCAATACCGCGCTGGAGCGCTTCCGCCATGACGGCCCGTTCGCCCTGGTAATCACCGACATCGGCTTGCCGGGTGGTTTCAGTGGCCGACAAGTGGCCAAGGCCATGCGCATGCAGCTTCCGCAGCAGAGGATCCTGTTCATCACCGGTTACGCCGACCAGCGGATCGAGGCACAGTTGCTCGAACACCCAGGCACGGCATTGATGAACAAACCGTTCTCGCTGGGGGACCTGGCGGACGAGGTACTTCGTCTGCTCGACGAGTGAACGGCTCAGGGCCTGCCCAGAATCTGCGTCACCAGGGCCTGCAGTTGCTGCAGTTCGAACGGCTTGCCCAGCAGGTGCATGCCCGCGGCCAGGAAGCCGTCGCGGACCATGGCCGTTTCCGCGTAGCCGGTAATGAACAGAACCGGCAAGCGCGGGCGCAGGCTGCGGGCAATCTCGGCCAGTTGCCGGCCGTTCATGCCGGGCAGGCCGACATCCGTGAGCAGCAGGTCGACGGGCTGGTTCGAGCGCAGTACCTTCAGCCCGTCATTGGCATCGGCGCCACTCTGGCAGGCAAAGCCCTCTTCGCGCAGGGCCTGGCACAGCAGCTGGCGTACATCCGGATCGTCCTCGACCACCAGCACGTGATGGCCCTTGCCACCCTGCACGGGTAACACCGGCTCCTGCGAGGGCTGGGCCTGGCCCAGGTGGCGCGGCAGGTACAGTTCCACCTGGGTCCCTTGGCCAAGCTGGCTATGCAGGGTGACATGGCCGCCGGACTGCTTGCTGAAACCGTACACCATTGACAGCCCGAGGCCGATGCCCTGGCCGATCGCCTTGGTACTGAAGAACGGCTCGAAAGCGTGCTCCAGCGTGCTTTGCGCCATGCCTTGGCCGTCATCGATGATTCGCAGGCGAACATAGTCACCGGCACACAGGGCGCCTTCGGTGACATGCCCGGCACCGATGGCCTGGTTGGTCGCCTCGATGCGCAAATGGCCACCACTGGGCATGGCTTCGCAGGCATTCAGCAGCAAATTGTCGAGCGCCTCCTGTAATTGCTGGCCATCGGCCTCTACTGGCCACAGACCCTCGGTAAGATCCACCTGCACGCGCACGGACGGGGTCACGCAGGCCACCAGGCGCTTCGTCTGCAGCAACTGGTGCAGGTCGATGCGCTGGCTGTGCAACGATTGTCGGGAAGAGAAGGCCAGCAGGCGGTGGGTCAGCCGGGCGGCGCGTGACACCGCTTCGCGGCCCATGCGCAGCATGGTGTCCAGGCCGTCACTGCGGCCCTGCTGCAGGCGCCGGTCAATCAGCTCGAAACTGCCGCCGATACTGGTGAGCAGGTTGTTGAAATCATGTGCGACCCCACCGGCGAGTTGGCCAATGGCCTCCATTTTCCGCGCCTGGTAGCGGGCAAACTCGCTGCGCTCCTGCGCCTCGCCGGGCGATACGCCCTGCGCTTGCAGGCGTAGCTGCAGATCCAGCAGCTGATCGCGTACCAGATACTGTCGGCGTCGGTTGCGCAGCGCGGACTGGGCCATCTGCAGCAGTTGGGCATTTTCGAACGGTACCGCCAGCCACATCAGATTGCCCAGTGGCGTGTGACCTGAAGCCGTAACGCGGCGATTACCCTGGACAAGCAGCACGATAGGCAGGTCCGACCAGCCGGGTTGCTGGTCGAGGAACGCCTGCAACAAGGGGCTCGGGCCTGCGTCGAATACCTGCTCGGCAATGATCGCGAGGCCTGCGCCCTCCGCCAGACAAGCCTGTAGCCGGGTCAGGTCGGGCGCGCACAGGCTGTCGATGCCGGCGCAAGCGAGCGGCCGAGCGATATCTGCGGCTAACGGCGCGGGCGCGAGGATCAAGGCACGTTCTTCCAGCGCCGACGAACTGACCAAGACGATTCCCCCAAGGGTGGTCCGATACCCACTGGACCTTGGAGACGACCGCGGGGTTCAACCGAATTGCAGCGTTGCCTACAGGCCTTGTTGCAACACCGGGTCGTCCGGGTTCTGCTGTTCCAGTTCGGCCAACAGCACCTGCACGTTCTGCAACTGGCCGGTCTCTTTCCAGTACTGGATCAGCAACACCCGTGCCCGGCGATTGGCCGGTTGCCGATTGAGCACGGTTTCCAGCTGCTTCTGCGCGGCATCGACCTGTTCCAGCTCATGCAGGGTGACCGCCAGGGTGTAGCGGTAGTCGGTATTGTCCGGGTCCAGCTCGACAGCGCGGGACAAGGCCAGCAGCGCGTATTCGCGCTGTTCATGGCGGTTCAGCCAGAGGCCTAGCTCGTACTGCAGGAAAGCCGAGTCGGGACTCAATGCCAGGGCCTTGGCCAGTACCTGCCGCGAGGCATCATGATGGCCCTGGCGTTCCAGCAGGCGTACCTGGGTGGCCAAGGCATCGAGGTTGCCAGGGGCTATCGCCAAGGCACGCTGCAGAGCGGCGGCGGCTTGGTCGTAGTCGTTTTCATGGAGGTACAGGCGCGCCAGGTGGACCTGGGCGTCAGTATCCCCGGGTTGTTGCTCCAGGGCCTGTTGATACTGTTCGAGGGCTGCCTGCAGCGGGCCGAAATACAGGCCGATGGCGTCCGGGTCGAGACCCAGCAGGGCGTCCACGGCGGCAAAGCGCACGCTTTGCTCCTGGTCGTCCAGCAGCGGGCCAAGCACCAGGCTGCGCTGCGCCGCCGGCAGCAGGCGGCGGATGCTGGCGATGGCCGCCCGACGTACCAGTGGGTCGCCATGCTCGAGGTCCTGGCGGGCGAGCTTCAATGCCTGCGGCGAAGGGTAATTGGGCAATTCGGCGTACAGGGCTGCACGCCGAACCGGGGGCAGGTCGTTGCGTTGCAGTTGCTGGTACAACACCCGCGCAGCGCCGGGCTGGCCTTCGTGGGCCTGGCGCAAGGCCTTGGCGTAGCTGTGCGCAGGCAAGGTTGGCGGCGGCGGCTGGTCGTCGCGCCACAGGTAGCCGAACAGGGCCGACACCACGATCAACAGCAGCAGGGCGATCAGGTAGCGGTTGCGTCTGGGCATCGGACGATCCGTGGCGGCGGGAAGGCAAAGCTTGGGGCAGGTGGGGGGGTAAATGCAACCGGGTGGGGGTTGTCAGGTGCCTGGCTCGGGTTTGGTGGGCGGCGCTCGGCCTCACAGGCAATGCACATCCCATGGCGTACACCCCGCGCACGATAGACCTCCCCGTTCATAAAAAAGCCCCGCGGGCCTTCGCCTGCGGGGCAAACGGTTGGGGGAGGAGCCAACCAAAGGAGTCGTTGGAACAGGGCGAATCAGCGGGCGCTGGCGACGGTCTCCGGTTGCCAGCCGCCGCCCAGGGCCTTGTAGATCGAGACGATGCCGCGGTACAGCTCGACCTCACCCTGGGCTTGCGCATCTTCCGCACTGAGCCGCTCACGCTCGGCATCGAGCAGCACCAGGTAGTCCACCGTACCCTCGCGGTAACGAACCGAAGCCAGCTCCGCAGCCTTGCGGCTGGCATCGCTCTGGCGCATCAGCGACAGCAGCCGCTGCTGGGTCTTGTCGTAATCGCTGAAGGCATTCGCCGATTCTTCCAGGGCCAGCAACACCTGCTGTTCATAGTTGGCCAGCGCCCCTTCGGCATCGGCCTTGGCGCCGCGCAGGCGAGCCCTCACGCTGCCGAGGTCGAAGGCCGCCCAGGTGATGCTCGGGCCGAGGGCCCAGGCGTTGGCTGCCGAGGAACCGATCTGCGAACCGCGGGCGGCAGTAAAGCCGAGGAAGCCACTGAGGCTGACGCGGGGAAACAGGTCAGCCGTGGCCACGCCGACATTGGCCGTGGCCGCCGCCAACTGGCGCTCGGCACTACGGATGTCCGGGCGACGACGCAGCAGTTCTGCCGGGTCTCCCACCGGCAGCGCCTTGGCGATTGCCGGCAGGGCCTTGGGCGACAGGTCGACACTGAGCGCCTCGGGGCGCTGGCCAAGCAAGGTGGCGATACGGTGCCGGGCGCGGGCCTGTTCCGCCTGCAGTTGTGGCACCGTGGCCTCGACCCCGGCCAGGCGCGCATCGGCACGCACCACATCGAGGTCGTTGCCGACACCAGCGTCCCGCAGGGTTTCAGTGATGGCCCGCGATTCCTGCTGGGTCTTGAGGTTGGCCAGGGCGATCTTCTCGCGCAACTGCGCACCGCGCAGCTGGCCATAGGCATCGACCAGTTCGGCAATCAGGCTGACCTGCAGCTGCTGCAGGTCGGCCGCAGCCACCGCTTCCTGGGCTTCGCTGGCTTCGATCTGGCGCTGGATGCGGCCAAACAGGTCAAGTTCCCAGGCCATGTCCAGGCCCAGGTCGTAGCGCTCGCTGTTCACGCGCTGGGTGGTCTGGCCGGGGACCTGGCCCTTGCCGATATCACTGCTGGCGCGGCTGGTGACCACCGGGAACTGATCGTTCTCGGCGTCTTCACGGATCGAGCGGGCCGCTTTCAGGCGGGCGAAGGCCACGCGCAGGTCACGGTTGCCATCCAGCGAAGCCTGCACCAGCTGGTTCAGTACCGGGTCGTCGAACTGCTTCCACCACAGGCTTTCGAAGCGGCTACGGTCGTACGCCTTGGCCTGTACATCGCTGGCCAATTGCGCAGGTTCGGTGGCTGGTGCCTGGTAATCCGGGCCTACCGCGCAGGCCGCCAAGGCCAGCGCCAGCAGGCTCGGGGTCAAGGGTTTGAGCAGGTTCATGCATGGCTCTCCAGCGAGTGCACGCGTTCGGCCTTGCGGGCCTGGCGGCGTTCGACGAAACGGCGGATCAGGAAGAAGAACACGGGGGTGAGGAAGAGGCCGAACACGGTCACCCCGATCATCCCCGAAAACACTGCCACGCCCATCGCATGGCGCATTTCCGCGCCGGCACCGGAGGAGAACACCAGCGGGACCACACCCATGATGAATGCGATCGAGGTCATCAGGATCGGTCGTAGACGCAGACGGCAGGCTTCCAGCACTGCGGCCAGCGGGTCGAGGCCTTCGGCCTGCTTGTCCTTGGCGAACTCGACGATCAGGATCGCGTTCTTGCACGCCAGGCCCACCAGCACGATCAGGCCGATCTGGGTGAAGATGTTGTTGTCACCACCGGAAATGATCACCCCGGTAATCGCCGACAGCAGGGTCATCGGCACGATCAGGATCACCGCCAGCGGCAGGCTCCAGCTTTCGTACTGGGCAGCCAGCACCAGGAACGCCAGCAGCACGCACAGCGGGAAGACGAACAGCGCGGTGTTGCCCGCCAGGATCTGCTGGTAGGTCAGGTCGGTCCATTCGAAGGTCATGCCGTTGGGCAATTCCTCTTTCAGCAGCTTCTCGATTGCCGCTTCGGCCTGGCCGGAGCTGTAACCCGGCGCTGCAGCGCCGTTGATTTCTGCGGTGATGAAGCCGTTGTAGTGCATCACCCGGTCCGGCCCGGAGGTGTCGCTGACCTTGAGGAAGGTCGCCAGCGGGATCATTTCGCCGAGGTTGTTGCGTACCTTCAGCTGGCCGATCTGTTCGGCATCGAGGCGGAACTGCTGTTCGGCCTGGACATTGACCTGGTAGGTACGGCCAAAGCGGTTGAAGTCGTTGGTGTACAGCGAGCCCAGGTAGACCTGCAGGGTATCGAAGATATCGGTGATCGCCACGCCATGGGTCTTGGCCTTTTCCCGGTCGATGGCCGCATCCACCTGCGGCACGTTGACCTGGTAGCTGGTGAACAGGCCCGCCAGCTCCGGCACGTTGCGGCTCTTGGCGATGATGTTCTGGGTTTCCTTGTACAGCGCTTCGTAGCCCAGGTTGCCGCGGTCCTCGATCTGCAGGCGGAAGCCGCCAATGGTGCCCAGGCCTTGTACCGGTGGTGGCGGGAAGATCGCGATGTAGGCGTCCTGGATATCGGCGAACTGGGCATTCAGCGCTGCAGCGATCGCAGCGGCCGACTGGCTCGGGTCCTTGCGCTCGTCGAACGGCTTGAGCGGGGTGAACACAATGCCGCTGTTCGGGCTGTTGGTGAAACCGTTGATCGACAGGCCAGGGAAGGCTACCGAGTCGGCCACGCCAGGCTGCTTCAGGGCGATTTCACTCATGCGCTTGATCACCGCCTCGGTGCGGTCGAGGCTGGCCGCGTCAGGCAACTGGGCGAAGGCTACCAGGTACTGCTTGTCCTGCGCCGGCACGAAGCCGGTCGGGGTGGACGCGAAGCCCAGGTAGGTCAGGCCCATCAGGCCGGCATACACGAACAGGGCGATACTGCTGGAGCGGATGACCCGGCGCACGCCACCGACGTAGCGGTTGGAAGCACGGTCGAAGAAGCGGTTGAACGGCGCGAACAGCCAGCTGCCCAGCAGCTTTTCCAGGAACCGCGAGAAACGGTCCTTGGGCGCATGGTGGTCCTTGAGCAGCACCGCTGCCAGGGCCGGCGACAGGGTCAGCGAGTTGAAGGCCGAGATCACCGTGGAAATCGCGATGGTCAGGGCGAACTGCTTGTAGAACTGCCCGGTGAGGCCGGAGATGAACGCGGCAGGCACGAACACGGCGCACAGTACCAGGGCGGTGGCGATGATCGGGCCGGTCACTTCGCTCATGGCCTTTTGCGTGGCATCCAGCGGCTTGAGGCCCAGGCCGATGTTGCGCTCGACGTTTTCCACCACCACGATGGCGTCGTCCACCACGATACCGATGGCCAGGACCAGGCCGAACAATGACAGCGCGTTGAGCGAGAAGCCGAACAGGTGCATGACGGCGAAGGTACCGATCAGCGAGACCGGCACAGCCAGCAGCGGGATGATCGAGGCACGCCAGGTCTGCAGGAACAGGATCACCACCAGCACCACCAGCACCAGCGCTTCGAAGAGGGTGTGCACCACCGCTTCGATGGAGCCCCGGACGAACACGGTCGGGTCATAGACGATGCTGTAGTCCATGCCTTCGGGGAAGTCCTTCTTCAGCTCGGCCATTTTCGCCCGTACTTCATCGGAAATCTCGATGGCGTTGGAGCCGGGGCGCTGGAAGATCGGGATGGCGACCGCCGGCTGGTTGTTCAGCAGCGAGCGCAGGGCGTACTGGCTGGAGCCGAGCTCGACCCGGGCGATGTCCTTCAGGCGGGTGATTTCGCCATCGGCACCAGCACGAATGATGATGTTTTCGAACTCTTCCTCGTTGACCAGGCGGCCCTGGGTGTTGATCGACAGCTGGAAGCTGGTCGAACCCGGGGCGGGCGGGGCGCCCAGCTGGCCGGCAGCCACCTGGCGGTTCTGCTCGCGGATCGCGGCCACTACATCACTGGCGGTGAGGTTGCGCGAGGCGGTCTTGTTCGGGTCGAGCCACACGCGCAGCGAGTAGTCGCCCATGCCGAACAGTTGCACGTCGCCCACGCCGCCCAGGCGCGCCAGCTCGTCCTTGATGTTGAGGATGGCGTAGTTGGACAGGTACAGCATGTCGTAGCGGTTGTCCGGCGAGGTCAGGTGCACGACCATGGTCAGGTCGGGCGAGGCCTTGTCGACGGTGATACCGATACGGGTCACTTCCTCGGGCAGCTTGGGCTGGGTGCGGGTGACGCGGTTCTGCACCTGCACCTGGGCGTTGTCCAGGTCGGTGCCCAGGGCGAAGGTGATGGTCAGCGTCAGCTTGCCGTCAGCGGTGGACTGCGAGGACATGTACAGCATGTTCTCGACACCGGTGATGGCCTGCTCCAGCGGCGCGGCAACGGTCTCGCCGATGACCTTGGGGTTGGCGCCGGGGAAGTTGGCGCGCACCACCACGGTCGGCGGCACGACTTCGGGGTATTCGCTGATCGGCAGCTGGAACAGCGAGATCGAGCCTGCGATCAGCAGTACCAGCGACAGCACCGCGGCGAAGATCGGCCGGGTAATGAAGAATTTCGAGAAGTTCATCGGTGGGGTCCCTTAACCGCGTGGCGCCGGGGCGCTGGCGACTTTCACGTTGTTGCCCGCTACCTTCGGCGCCGGGTTGCTGGCCTCCAGGGCCTGGCGCTGTTGGGCGAGGGCGGCGAGGGTCTGTTCACTGGCCATCGGCGTCTCTTCCGGCGTGACCGGCGAACCCGGGCGTACACGCTGCAGGCCCTTGACCACGATGCGGTCGTCCTTGCCCAGGCCGCTGCGCACGATGCGCAGGCCTTCCAGCTTCGGTCCCAGTTCGACGGCGCGGTAAGTGGCCTTGTTGTCCTTGTCCATCACCAGCACGAACTTCTTGCCCAGGTCGGTGCCTACCGCTTCGTCGTTGATCAGCACGGCGTGGTACTGGGCGCTGCCGACCAGCTTCAGGCGGGCGTACAGGCCCGGGGTGAACTGGCCGTCGCTGTTGTCGAATACCGCCCGGCCACGGATGGTGCCGGTGCGCGGGTTGACCTGGTTGTCGACGAAGTTCATCTGCCCCAGGTGCGGGTTGCCGGTTTCGTTGGTCAGGCCCAGGTACACGGGGGTGCTCTGGCCACGCTGGCCTTCGCGGGCCAGTTGGGTGTACTTGAGGTACACGCGCTCGTCGGCGTCGAAGTAGGCGTACACCTTGTCGGTAGACACCACGCTGGTCAGCGGGGTGACATCGGCAGTCACGATGTTGCCGGCCGTGAACAGGGCACGGCTGACCCGGCCGCTGATCGGCGCGGTGACACGGGTGAAGCTGAGGTTGAGGCGGGCCAGGTCAAGCTGGGCCTGGATTGCGTCAACCCCGGCGCGGGCTTCGGCGGCGGCGCTGCTGCGCGATTCGGCCAGTTCCGCAGAGATCGCGTTGCTGTCACGCAGGCGTTCGCCGCGGCGCGCTTCGTTGGCACTACGGATGGCAGTGGCCTTGGCCTGCTGCAGTTGCGCTTCGAGGCGGCGGACCTCGGCCTGGAACGGGCGTGGGTCGATCTGGAACAGCAGGTCGCCTTTCTTGACCTGGGCGCCTTCGGTGAATGCCACCAGGTCGATCTGGCCGGACACCCGCGGGCGTACTTCGACGGTTTCCGGGGCCTCGAGGCGGCCGGTGAACTCGTCCCATTCATTGATCGGTTGCTCGATCACCTTCGCCACACTGACCTTCGGCGCGGTGGGAGCCTGCACAGCGTCGGGGGTTCGGCCGCAAGCGCTGATCACCACCACTGCCAGGGCAGCGAGGGGCAAGCGCAAGGGTTTGAGTGATTGTTCCATGGAGAACTCCGCCAGAATATGAATAGTGGGCGGAGTGTGAGTGTCTTGCGCGCAAGGCACGAATCGAACGGGACGAAGGTTATTATCACGCCGAATGATATCTGCGGAGCGATCATCGACGGCAACCTCGGTTTGCCGGTCGGGGCGCATTGCAGAGCGCCGCGCGGCGTACAGGCGCAGCTGCCCACGCCTCAGTGAATGCTCGACGCCAGCTCGAAGATCGGCATGTACATCAGGACCACGATCAGGCCGATCAGCAGGCCGATGAACGTCATCAGCAGCGGTTCGAACAGTTTGACGAACCATTCCACCCAGCGGCCAATCTCCTGGTCGTGAAAATCGGCGCAGCGCTCCAGCATCTCGCCGAGGTTACCGGACTGCTCACCGGCCCGCAGCAGGCGCAGCGAGACCGGCGTCACCAGTTGCCCGGCCTCCAGCGCTTCGGACAGCGGCAGGCCCTCGCCGACCCGCTGGCAGGCCTGCTCCAGGCCCTGGGCCGCGACGCTGCCGAGCAGGCCGTGGGCCATGCCCATGGCGCTGAGGACCGGAATGCCGCCTTGCAGGAGGATGCCCAGCGAGCGGTAGAAGCGTGCCAGTTCGTACATCAGCAAGCGCTGGTGCAACGCCGGCACACGCCGCAACTGGCGGGCGGCCCAGCGCCGCACCCGCGGCTGGCGGCGCAGCAGCCACAGCAGCGTGAGCAAGCCGATGCCGCCCAGTGCCAGCGGCAGTTGCCGGGCATGCAGGAACAGGCCGACCTGCATGAGGCCGCGGGAAAGCCAGGGCAACTCGCTGCCCATGCCCTCGAACACCTGGCTGAAACGCGGCACCACGTAGCCCAGCAGGAACAACACCACGCCACCGCCGACCAGCAACAGCAGCAAGGGGTAGACCGAAGCGCCCAGCAGCTTTTGCCGTACCAGGTCCAGGCGTTGGCGATAGCCGATGTAGCGGGTGAGGGCATCAGCCAGCGCACCGGTGCGTTCGCTGGACTGCACCAGCGCCACGTAAAGCGGCGGGAACGCCCGTGGTTGCGCGGCCAGGGCCTGGGACAGCGAACGGCCTTCGTACAACTGGCGGACCAACTCGTTCAATACCTTGCGCGTGGCGCCTGCCGGGGACTTTTCCGCCAGGCTTTCCAGCGCGTCGATCAGCGGCAGGCCGGCGCCGAGCAGGGTCGCCAGCTCCTGGCTGAACAACACCAGCTCGAAGCTGGCCTCGCGGCGCCTGGCCAGCTGCCACAGGGCGCCACCCTGGCCATGCAGGCTGAGCACGCGCAGGCCCTGGTCCTCGGCCTGACGGCGGGCCTGCTCGGGGTCCTCGGCGTCGATCTGCAGCTGCACCACGCCCTGCCTGCCCAGGGCCTTGAGGACATAGCGCATGGCCGCGCTGCCTACTGCCAGCTGGTGATTTCGGCGTTTTCGCCGTCGCCACCCGGCTGGCCGTCCTTGCCCATCGACAGCAGGTCGTATTCAGCGCCGTTCTCGCCGGGCTGCCGGTAGATGTACGGCCGGCCCCATGGGTCTTGCGGCACGGCCTTCTGCAGGTACGGACCGGTCCAGCGCGTTTCGCCACTGGGCGCGACCACCAGAGCCTGCAGGCCTTGCTCACTGTTGGGGTAGTGGCCGACTTCGAGCCGGTACAGGTCCAGGGCCTTGCTCAGCCCCTCAATCTGCGCCCGCGCGACCTTGGCTTCGGAACGGCCGAGCTGGCTGAAGTACTTGGGCGCAACGATGCCGGCCAACAGGCCGAGCACCACCAGCACGACCAACAGTTCGAGCAGGGTGAAGCCACGCTGGGGGTTGGTTCTGCGCTGCATGGTGAAGCCCTCCGCTGCATCGGGACTCGTGTTGTGCAGGCACCATGCAACAGCCGTGCACGTCTGCCGCGGGGCCTTGCGCCATGCCGCAACGGAAGCGGCACAGTGCTTGCGTCGTGCTCATCGACCTTGGGTTTTCCGGGGCATTTCCCCCAGTTTGGGGGCACGACGAAGAGGCGACCGACATGCGTGGACTCATTCTCGGTTTGGTCTGGCTGGCCGCAGGCGCTGCCCAGGCCGATGTGTACGTGTCCATCGATGCCAAAGGCAGCTACATACTGACCAACGTCCATCGGCCCGGGCGCCTTTACGAAACCGTGATCAGCGAGCCGCAGGGCCAGGCCGGGCCGGCCAACGCGCAGTTGATCACCGGCCGCCCCTACGCCAGGCTGGTCGCCGCCGCAGCGCGCACGCACAATGTTCCGCCGGCGCTGCTGCATGCGGTGATCAAGACCGAGTCCGGTTACAACCCCAAGGCGCGGTCACCGGCGGGCGCGGTAGGGTTGATGCAGCTGATGCCGGATACCGCCCGTGAAATGGGCGTGCAAGACCGCCTGGACCCGGAAGACAACGTGCAGGGCGGGGCGCGCTACCTCAAGCGCATGCTCGACCTGTTCGACAACGACATCACCCTCGCGGTAGCCGCCTACAACGCCGGCCCCGAGGCGGTGCTGCGCCGCGGTGCGGTACCGCCGTTTGCCGAGACCCGGCGCTATGTGCCCGATGTGTTGCGGGAATACCGCAGGTTGCAGGGCCTGCCAGACAGCAGGCCCTGACCGACCAGCAGGCGCCAAGGCCCACCGGGCGCGCGGGCAGCCGGGACCAGGCAATACCCTTCGGCGGATAGCATCGGGCCGAAGCGATGGCTTCCCCGACTCTGGGCTAACCTTCTGAAGGTGCCCAGCCGTGGAGTCCGCCATGGACATCCCCCCTCGTTCCGACACTATCGAAGTGCCTGCCAGTAGCGAGCTGGCCACCTCGCGCAAACCGTTCGACCTGCTGCGCTGGTACGCCTGGGTCAGCCTGGCCATCATTCTTTCGGTAGCGGCCGGGCTGGGGCTGATATCCAGCCGGTTCATCATCGACGAAAGCGTCGAGCGCGATGCCTTGCTCACCGCGCAGTTCATTACCTCCATCGCCGACGCCGAAGTGCGCCATGTGTCGATCCCCAACGTGCGCACCATGGGTGAGCTGCTCGACCCGCGCAATGATCGCGACAACCTGCTCGACGTCGACCCGGACGCCCGGCGCAGGGCGCGTGGCGAGTTCCTCGACCATATCGCCCACCTGCCCGACATGCTGCTGGTCAATATCTATGCGCCGGACCGAACGGTGATCTGGTCCACCAACCCGGCGCTGGTCGGCAAGCTGGTCGAAGGCGATGCCGACCTGGAGCGGGCCTTCGAGTACCGGATGCGGGTCGCGGCCAGCTATCAGGACGTCGACCAGGTGCGTGCCGAACGGAAGTTCGTCGCCCCGCCCGAGCAGCTGTTCATCGAGAACTACATTCCGCTGTTCACCGCCGATGGTGAGCAGGTCACGGCGATGGTCGAGATCTACAAGGAGCCCCGTGACCTGATCGGGCGCATCGAGCGTGGGCTGGTCCTGATCTGGCTGGCGATCGCCGTCGGCGCCGGCCTGGTCTATTTCGGCCTGTACGGCATCATGCACCGCGCCGCGCGGCTGCTGGCGGTGCAGCAGAAGCGCCTGGTCAACAACGAAACCTATGTGGCGCTGGGCGAGGTGTCTTCGGCGGTGGCCCACAGCCTGCGTAACCCACTGGCCAACATCCGCTCCAGCGCCGAACTGGCGCAGGCCTTCGACGATGGCCCGGCGCAGCGCAACGTCAACGAAATCATCAGCCAGGTCGACCGCATGTCGCAGTGGATCCGCCAGATGTTGCAATCGCTGCGCCCGATCGACGATGAGGCGGTGGCGGTGGACCTGCCGCAGGCGCTGCAGGATAGCCTGCAGGCCTACGCGGTACCGCTGGCGCGCGGCGGGGTGAGCCTGGATCTGCAGGCATTGCCGGCCGTGCAGATACTGGGGCACCCGGCGCTACTGCGGCAGGTTTTCAGCAGCCTGATCGCCAATGCCCTGGAGTCGATGGAGCAGGGTGGGCGGCTGCGTGTCGAGGTGGTGCGGCATGACCGGCGGAGCCTGACCCTGCGCCTCTGCGACAACGGCAAGGGCATGAGCGAAGCGCAGCAGCGCATGGCCTTCCGGCCCTTCTTCACTACCAAGCAGGGTGGGCTGGGTGTGGGGCTGGTGCTGGTGAAACGCATCATGGAACGCTTCGGTGGCACGGTCCGGCTTAGCAGCCGCGAAGGTCTTGGCACCCGGGTTTCGTTAGGTTTTCGTCTGTTCAATGCTTCTGAAAAAAATTAGAAAACCTTTATAAGCTGCTGTTTTTAAAGGAAATGATCGATATGGGTGAGATACCCCAAATGTGGGGCTTTTCCCTCTACTGGGACTTAAAAAAATTGTCTAACTCTTTGATTTAGAAAGATTATTAAGTGTTATTCATGGCTGGCCGGATTTTTGCTGCCCGCTAGGTGAAGCGCGACAATGTATGGCAGTTGCGGCTGCCAGGGTGGATGCACATGCAGACGCTGCAGAACGACGTTCATGGCAAGGCCAATACGACCGCTCGCGGTCTGGCCATGCCATTGCTCGAGTTCAACCTGCTGCGCTGGTTCTCGCTGATCAGCCTGCTGATCATTGCCGCCGTGGCGGGCGGGCTGGGTTATGTGTCGACGCGTTTCGTGGTGCGCGACAGTGTCGAGCGCGATGCCATGCTGACCGCGCAGTTCATCCAGGCCATCGCTCAGGCCGAGGTGCGCCATTCGCAATTACCGCCGGGCAGCACCATGGGCGAGCTGCTCGATCCGCGCCTGGACCAGCAGCACTTGCAGTTCAGCCCGGCGCTTGCCGAATCGACCCGGGTGGAATTCCTCGACCATGTCGCGCACCTGCCGGACATATTGCTGGCCAACGTCTATGCCCGCGATCGCACCATCATCTGGTCAACCAACCCGGCGCTGATCGGCGAGCGCATCGAGGCCGATGGCGACCTCGACCGCGCTTTCCACTCGCGCAAGGCTGTCTCGGCCAGCTACCACCAGGCCAACGATGACCGCGAAGAGCAGAAGTTCCAGCGTGAACCGCGTTCGCTGTTCATTGAAAACTACATTCCGCTGTTCGACAGCCAAGGCGAACAGGTGCTGGCCATGGTTGAAATCTACAAGGAGCCCCAGGACCTGGCCCGGCGCATCCAGCGCGGCTACGTGTTGATCTGGGCCTCGACTTTGGTGGGCGGGGCGCTGATCTACTTCGGCCTGTTCTGGATCGTGCGGCGTGCCGCGCAGCTGCTGCACCTGCAGCAGGACCGGCTGGTGGCCAATGAAACCTATGTCGCCCTGGGCGAGATGTCGTCTGCGGTGGCGCACAGCCTGCGCAACCCGCTGGCGAACATCCGCTCCAGCGCCGAACTGGCCCAGGAAATCGCCGCCCCTGCGGCGCAAAAGAACATCGCTGACATCATCAGCCAGGTCGACCGCATGTCGCGCTGGGTACGCGATTTTCTGGTGTCGCTGCGCCCCACCAGCGACGAGGCCGAAGCCGTGGACCTGGTGGCGGCCATCGAGGATACCCGGCTGGCTTTCGCCCAGCAGATCGACCGCAACGGCATACGCTTCCGCTACGAAGGCCCCGCTTTGCAGTGGGTGAACAGCCAGCCGCTGCAGCTCACGCAGATTCTCAACAGCCTGTTTTCCAATGCCCTGGAAGCCATGCCTGAGGGCGGCCTGCTGTGTGCCCAGGTCAGCGTGCAGGATGGCCAGCGTGCCGAGTTGGTCCTGGTCGACACCGGCAAGGGCATGAGCCAGCAGCAGGAGCGCATGGTGTTCAAGCCGTTCTACACCACCAAGCAGGGCGGCCTTGGCGTAGGCCTGGCCCTGGTCAAGCGCATCATGGAGCGTTTTGGCGGTTCGGTCAGCCTGAGCAGCCGTGAACAGGAAGGAACCCGTGTCAGCCTCACATTCAACATTGCAGCGGGAGGGGCCCATGGAGCACAGCATCCTGGTCGTCGAGGATGATGAAGTCCTCGCCGACAACATCCGTACCTACCTCAGCCTCAAGGGCTTCGAGGTCACCCTGTGCGACAGCGCGGAACTGGCGCTGGAGCACATCAAGCGGGCCCGACCCGATGCCGTGCTGACCGACAACTCGCTGCCGGGCATAAGCGGGCACGACCTGCTGCGCACCCTGGTGGCACAGGTGCCGGACCTGAAAGTGATCATGATGACCGGTTACGGCAATGTCGAAGATGCGGTACAGGCCATGAAGGAGGGGGCTTTCCATTACCTGACCAAGCCGGTGGTACTGGCCGAACTCAAGCTGACCCTGGACAAGGCCCTGGCCACCGAACGCATGGAGCGCACGTTGTCGTTCTACCAGGAGCGCGAGGCGCAGAAGTCCGGCTTGCAGGCGTTGATCGGCGAATCGCCGAGCATGCTTGGCCTCAAGCACACCTTGCGCCAGCTGCTGGACGCCGAGCGGCGCATGACCAGCAACGACTTGCCGCCGGTGCTGATCGAAGGCGAGACCGGTACCGGCAAGGAACTGGTGGCGCGTGCCCTGCATTTCGACGGTTCACGCAGCAAAGGGCCGTTCATCGAGTTCAACTGCGCCTCGATCCCGGCCAACCTGCTGGAAGCGGAGCTGTTCGGCCACGAGAAGGGTGCTTTTACCGATGCCAAGGAGCGCCGGGTGGGCCTGGTAGAGGCGGCCGATGGCGGCACGCTGTTCCTCGACGAGATTGGCGAGATGGACCTGACCTTGCAGGCCAAGCTGCTCAAATTGCTGGAGGACCGCAGCATCCGCCGCATCGGTGCGGTGAAGGAGCGCAAGGTCGACCTGCGGGTGATCAGCGCCACCAACTGCAACCTGGAACAGATGGTGCAGCAGGGCAAGTTCCGCCGCGACCTGTTCTTCCGCCTGCGCATCATTGCCCTGAAAGTGCCGCGCCTGTATGCCCGTGGCCAGGATGTGCTGCTGCTGGCGAGGCATTTCCTGGCCCACCACGGCAGGCGTTATGGCAAGCCGAACCTGCGCTTTTCCGCCGAAGCGGAAAACCTGATGCTCGGCTACAGCTGGCCGGGCAATGTACGTGAACTGCGCAACATGCTGGAGCAGACCGTGCTGCTGGCTCCGAACGACGTGGTGCAGGCGCACCAGCTGAACCTGTGCCTGACCCTGATTGACGAGCCGATGGTGCAGCAGCCGGCGCCTGCGACGTTCGACACCCCCCGGCATGAGCCCGAGCCAGGGACCAGCCTGCCGGACATGGAGCGCGACCTGGTGTGCCGGACCCTGGACCGCACGGACTGGAACGTGACCAAGTCTGCGCGCATGCTCGGCCTGTCGCGGGACATGCTGCGCTACCGCATCGAGAAGCTGGGGCTGACCAGGCCGGACAAGCGCCAGTGGTGATGCGCTGCCACAGGGTAGGTGGCAGCTTCCGGCTTTGGCTCAACGTTGGTTGTCGGCGCCACCCTGCCGCCCGGTTCCTTCCGAGCCGCTGCCATCCATTCCCGGCAAGTCCCGGTTGTCATCCTGCTTGGCCGGCGGGCTGTCGGGGTCGTTGCCCTTGATCCGCGGGTCGGTATCGCGTGGCATGGGCTGCTCGATGGGGTTGAGGGTGCTGTCCACACCCGGCTTGGGCGCCGGGTTGTGCGGGTCGTCGGGGTAGGTGGGGCCCGTGCCGGCGGCGAGGGCCAGCGGCGCTGCGAACAGGGTGATCAGCAGGATGTTTGAACGGGGCATGGCAGGCTCCTTGGCTTCGGGTAGGGCTGATACTTCGTTTCGGCCCTACCCGGCGCTGCAGGGTGCCATCACCCCGATCAACGGTCACACCACCAGTGACAGCAACAGGATGAAGATGATGCCGACGATCGACAGGATGGTCTCCATCATGCTCCAGGTCTTGAAGGTTTCCGCCACGGTCATGTTGAAGTACTGCTTCACCAGCCAGAAACCGGCATCGTTGACATGCGAGAGGATCAGCGAGCCGGCACCGGTGGCCAATACCAGCAGCTCACGGTTCACCCCCGGAACCAGGTCAATCACCGGCGCGACGATGCCCGCGCCAGTAATGGTGGCGACCGTGGCGGAACCGGTGGCGATGCGGATCACCGCGGCCACCAGCCAGGCCAGCAGAATCGGCGAGATCTCGGCCTGCACCGCCATCTGCCCGATCACGTTACCCACGCCGGTGTCCACCAGCATCTGCTTGAAGCCACCGCCGGCGCCGACGATCAGCACGATCGCGGCGGTCGGTGCCAGGCTCTGGTCGAGCATTTTCATGATCTGCTGGCGGTTGAAGCCACGGGCCGCGCCGAAGGTGTAGAAAGCCAGCAGCAGGGCCGCGAGCAGCGCGGTGATGGGGTGGCCGATCAGGTCCATCCACTGGCGCACGATGTGCTCGGCGGGCAGTACCACGTCGGCGAAGGTCTTCAGCAGCATCAGGACCACCGGCAGCAGCACGGTGACCAGGGTGATGGTGAAGCTCGGCAGGTTGCCCTGGTCGGACTCCTTGGCAATCTGGTCCATCAGCTCCTGCGAGGGGCTGCCCGGGATGTAGCGGGAGATGAAGTTACCGAACAGCGGGCCGGCGATGATGGCGGTCGGCAGGGCCACGATCAGGCCATAGAAGATGGTCTTGCCGATGTCGGCATGGAAGATGCCGATGGCCAGCAGCGGGCCCGGGTGCGGCGGGACCAGGCCGTGCACCACCGACAGCCCGGCCAGCAGCGGAATGCCGATCTTGATCAACGACACGCCGGAGCGCCGGGCGACGATGAACACCAGCGGTATCAGCAGCACGAAGCCGATCTCGAAGAACAGCGGGATACCCACCAGGAAGGCGGCGAACATCATTGCCCAGTGCACGTTCTTCTTGCCGAAGGCGCGAATCAGTGTTTGTGCGATCTGGTCGGCGCCACCGGAGTCGGCCATCAGCTTGCCGAGCATGGTGCCCAGGGCGAGCACGATGCCGACGAAGCCCAGTACGCCACCGAAGCCGTCCTGGAACGATTTCATTACCTTGGCCACCGGCATGCCGGAGGTCAGGCCAAGGAAGCCGGCCGCGAGGGTCAGGGCGACGAAGGGGTGGACTTTGAAATGGGTGATCAGCAGGATCAGCCCGACGATGGTAACCAGCGCGTCGAGCAGCAGGAAGGTATCAGTAGCCAGTCCGAACATGGTTTGAAGGCCTCGGTCTTATCGTTGTTTTGGCGTAGATTTTTGAAACTTTGCCCGCAGGTACGGGTCGGGTAGCGCTGTCTTTGCCAGGCCGATGAAGCCGCCGGGTCAGGCGGTCTGGGCCAGGCTCCGCTCACCGCGCTGCTTTAGCCAGCTGTCTACCGCTTCGGCCAGCGCGTCGATGGGTTGGGTAGCATCCAGTGCCAGGGTCAGGGGTTCGCCACGCGGCGATTCCAGCGCAGCGAACTGGCTGTCGATGAGGCTCGCCGGCATGAAATGCCCGGGACGGGCCAGCACGCGTTTTTCGGCCTCGGCGGGCGACAGTTCGAGGAACACGAACACCAGCCCGGGCATGGCCTCGCGCAGGGTTTCGCGGTAGCGGCGCTTGAGTGCCGAACAGGTCAGGATCGGGCGCTCCCCGGCCTGGGTGGTTGCCTGCAGTTCCTGGCCGAGGCGCACCAGCCAGCCGGCGCGGTCGCCGTCGTCCAGGGGGATGCCAGCGCTCATCTTGCGGATGTTCTCGGCAGGGTGGAACGCGTCGCCTTCGATCAGGCGGCCACCGCTTCGTGCGGCGATGGCCGCGCCGATGCAGCTTTTGCCGCAACCGGCCACGCCCATCACCACGATGGCAGACAGGGGAGAATTCATCAGTACCTCCTGCGGGTGAGATAGCGCTGTCTCGTCATCGACGAACAGTCACCTCCCCGGTGTTATTGATCTTGTCATACGCAGTATGGACGCTCGGCGGCGAGCCGGTGGCGGCTGCGACCAAAGATTACATTGCCTGCGTCCTGAGACAGCGCTACCTTAGTGGCCGTTCCCCTTCCTTGCAAGTAGTAAAATTACAACATCCATGTCCCGCACCGGCTCGCGTACCACAGGTCGTCCCACCCTGGCAGAAGTCGCCAGGCAATCCGGGGTTTCCCCGATCACCGCATCGCGCGCCTTGCGTGGTGTCAGCACCGTTGCCCCGGCACTGGTCGAAAAGGTCGTTGCCGCAGCGGCGAGCCTCGGCTACGTGGCAAACCCGGCAGCCCGGGCCCTGGCCTCGGCCCGCAGCCAGTCGGTGGTGGTATTGATTCCGTCGCTGTCCAACCAGCTGTTCATCGACACCCTCGAGGCGATCCACGATGTCATGCGTCCGCGTGGGCTGGAGGTGCTGATCGGCAACTACCACTACGATCTCGCCGAGGAAGAGAACCTGATCCGCAACTACCTGGCCTACCAGCCCTGCGGCATGCTGTTGACCGGCTTCGAACGCAGCGAGGCATCGCGGCAGATGCTGGCGGCCAGTGGCGTGCCCTGTGTGCACATGATGGAACTCAACGGCGACGCCGGGGCACTGTCGGTCGGCTTTTCCCAGCAGCAGGCCGGGCGCGCTGCGGCACGCCACCTGATCGAGCGCGGACGCAAGCGTTTGGCGTTCATTGCAGCGCAGCTCGACCCGCGGGTGATGCAGCGCGCCGAAGGCTTCCGCCAGGCGCTGGCCGAGGCCGGCCTGCAGGCAGCCGAGCTGGAGGTGCTGGCGCCGGAACCTTCGTCCATCGCCCTGGGCAGCGCGCTATTCAGCCAACTGTTGCAGCAGGCGCCGGACGTCGACGGTATTTTCTTCTGCAACGACGACCTGGCCCAGGGCGCGGTCCTGCAGGCCTTGCGCCAAGGGGTCGAGGTGCCGCGGCAGGTCGCCATGGTCGGTTTCAACGACCTGCCGGCGTCGGCGCACATGGTGCCGCGGCTGACGTCGATTCGCACGCCCAGGGCCGCAGTCGGGCGAGGCGCAGCGCAGGCGCTGCTGGCGTTGCTCGACGGCAAGCGAGTAGCGAACGCCCAGCAGGACCTTGGCTTCGAGTTGATGGTGCGGGAAAGCTCCTGACCTGCAACGCTGCAGAACAACAGCATTGGCTAATGAACCCATAGCGATTTCTGCAGTGGTAGCACTGTGCTTGCATGGCGCTGGCGGCGATCTATGCTCAGGACACCGCGCATACAGGAGTCCGGGGTCATGTTCGATTTCCATCGCAAAGCCGATCTGGTCGAGATTCAGCGCAGCCATCAGGCGCTGGCCGGTTTGCAGGCCAAGCTGGCGGCAATCAGCCGTTCGATGGCGATGATCGAGTTCGCCCCCGACGGCACCATCCTCGATGCCAACGAGCGCTTCTGCCAGGCCATGGGCTACAGCGTTGACGAATTGCGCGGCAAGCACCACCGGCTATTCTGCGACCCTGCCTATGCGAAAAGCGCCGAATACCAGCAATTGTGGCGTGAACTGGCGCAGGGCAAGGCCATCAGCGGTACGTTCGAGCGCGTCGACAAGGCCGGCCGTGAAGTCTGGCTGGAGGCCAGCTACATGCCGGTACTGGATGAGCAGCAGCAGGTCAGCAGCGTGATCAAGGTGGCGTCCGATATCAGCCAGCGGGTGGTTCAGGAGCACGAGAGCGAGAGCCTGCTAAAGGCCATCAGCCGCTCGATGGCAGTGATCGAATTCACCCCGCAAGGGCGGGTGATCACGGCCAACCAGAACTTCCTCGACACCATGGGCTATCGCCTGGAGGAGGTGGTCGGTCGTCACCACGGGCTGTTTTGCCTGGCGCATGAGCGTGAGTCGGCCGGCTACCGCGAGTTCTGGGCGTCGCTCAACCGCGGCGAGTACCATTCGCACCGTTTCGAGCGCGTCGACAAGCACGGGCGGACGGTCTATCTGGAAGCTTCCTACAACCCGATCTTCGACAGCAAGGGCCGCTTGTACAAGGTCGTCAAGTTCGCCAGCGACATTACTCGCCAGGTCAGCACCCAGCAAAGCGCTGCCGATGCCGCCCACGCCAGCTCGGTGCAAACCGATGCCTGCGCGCGCAAGGGCACGCAGGTGGTACAGCAGGCTGTGCAGGTGATCGAGCAGATTTCCCATGAGTTGAACGACGCCGCACGCAGTATCGATGCGGTGAGCAAACAGTCGGATGTGATCGGCCAGATCGTGCTGACCATTCGCGGGATCGCCGACCAGACCAACCTGCTGGCCTTGAATGCGGCCATCGAGGCGGCCCGTGCCGGGGAGCATGGGCGCGGTTTTGCCGTGGTCGCCGACGAGGTACGCAGCCTGGCGGCGCGGACCAGCAAGGCGACCCTGGAAATTGTCGATGTGGTGCGCCAGAACCATGACCTGTCGTTGCTGGCAGTGGCCAGCATGCAGTCCAGCCTGAACCGCACCGGTCATGGCGTGGCGCTGGCCAACGAGGCGGGTACGGTGATCATGGAGATCCAGCAGGGCTCACGGCACGTGGTGGATGCCATCAGCCAGATCAGTTCGACGTTGCAATTGCACTGAGTGCATCGCCCAGTTCGACCAGCAGGTCCTGCAAGCTGTCCTGCAGCTGCATGCGCAGTTGCGCTGTCGGGCGGCCTTGGTCGTGAGCCTGCTCGATCGCTTCGCAGGCCTTGACCAGCGTGCGCACCTTGAGCATCTTCGCGCCGCCCTTGATCCGGTGAGCCAGGGCGCGCAACGCCTCGCCGGGGGCGTCTGCGGGCAGTGCGCGCAATGCCGCCAGGTCGTCGCTGACGCTTTGCAGCAGTTGCTCCAGCAGATGCCGCGTCAGTTGTTCATCGTCCTGGGTCAGGTGACGCAGTTCGTCGAGGTTGAACCCGCTGCCAGGTCGCGCTGGTGGTTGTTGCTGCGGCTGCGGCGGCTGCTGGGCCTGAGGCAGATGGGTCTTGAGCGTACGCAGGCCGATCGGCTTGAACAGGCATTCGTCCATGCCGCTGGCCAGGCAGCGGGCACGCTCCTCGGCCTGGGCGTTGGCGGTCACCCCGAGAATGCGGCATGGCGGCAGGCCGCGCTCGCCTTCGAGGCTGCGGATACGACGGGTCAACTCATGGCCGTCCATGACCGGCATGCTGCAATCGGTTATCACCAGGTCGAAGTGGTCTGCCTGCCAGCGTGTCAAAGCGGTTTCGCCGTTCTCGGCCAGGGTCACGCGATGGCCCAGGGTATGCAGCTGGCGCTCCAGCAACAGCAGGTTGGCGGGGTAGTCGTCGACGACCAGGATGTTCAGCGGGCCGCTGCCGCTTTCCAGGGCCGGGGCGTGCTGTTCGGCCGGCGGCGGTGCCGTGCAGGCGGGAAGCCGCAGGTTGACCTGCACCCTGGTGCCCACGCCTTCTACGCTTTGCAGGCTCAAGGTGCCGCCCATCAACTCGGCCAGGGTGCGGCTGATGACCAGGCCCAGACCCGCGCCCTGGCGGGCCCGTGGGCCGTCGGCCTGGACGAATGCATTGAACAACCTGGCCTGGTCGGCAGGACTGATACCGATGCCGGTGTCGCGCACGCTCAGTACCACCGCCAGGCGCTCGGTGTCGTGCGCGGAACACTGCAGGCTGGCCTGCACTTCGCCACGGTCGGTGAATTTGATGGCGTTGCTGATCAGATTGGACAGGACCTGCTTGAGCCGCAGCGGATCGGCCAGGACCCAGACCGGCGCGGCAGGCAGTTCGCCGTGCAGGTGCAGGCCTTTGGCCCGTGCATTGCCTTCGAACACCCGCACGCTGGCGCGTACCAACTCGACCAGGTTGGTGGGCACCGGCTGCAGGGTGATGTGCCCGGATTCGATACGCGAAATGTCCAGGATATCGCCGATCAGTTCAAGCAGGCCGATGGCTGAATCATGGGCAGTCTGCAGGGTCTGGGCGTCGCATCGGCCGCTGCGGCTGTCTTCCAGGGCCATCTCCAGCAGGCCGATCACGGCATTCATCGGGGTGCGGATTTCATGGCTCATGGTGGCCAGGAAGGTGCTTTTGGTCTGGCTGGCCTGCTCGGCGTCGTCCTTGGCCTGGCGCAGTTGCTCCAGCAGGCCCCTGCTCAGTGCCAGCTGCGCTTGCAGCGCATGCTGGGCCTCGGTGCGCTGGTTGATGAGTTTGCGCAGGTAGCTGTTCCAGAACACCACCCCGGCCAGCAGCAAGGCCGATAGCACCAGGACCTGCAGGGCCAGGGTGCGGTAGTCGCGCCAGGGGCTGTCGCTGACCAGCGTGCTGGTGCGCCAGCGGTTGCTCAGCTGGTCCAGCTCTTCCGGGGGAATACTCAGCAGCGCCTTGTCGAGGATCGCCTGCAGTTGAGGCTGGTCTGCGGCCACGGCAAAGGCGGCGACGGCGGGGTCGTCATCAAGCACGCTGGCGATGCGCAACCGGTCCTTGAATACATGGTTGATGTAGTAGGCAGCATTGATGTGGCTGCTCAGGGCGACGTCGGCGTTACCGTTGGCCACGGCCTCCATCAGGCCGAGCGGGGTGTCCACTTCGACCACCTTGGCCTGCGGGTAGCGTCGCTGCAACAGGGCCTGTTGCGGAGAGCCGCGTATCAGGGCAATACGCTGGTCTCGCAGCGCGCTGGCCACCACCGCTGGCGGAGTGTCGCTGCGCGACACCAGTACCCGTGGGCTGACCAGGTAGGGGCGGGTATAGCGCAGCTGCTTCGAACGGTCTGCGCCATAGCCCAGGGCACCGATCATCTGCGCGTCACCGCGGACCAGTTGCTCGATCATGGTCTGAGCCGAAGGGCTTTCGACCGGCTTGAAACGCAACCCCGTGCGCAGCGATATCTGCTTGAGCAGATCGAGGGTGATGCCGCTGGGGCGATGCTGGGTGTCGTTGAACGTCAACGGTGCCAGCGACGTGTTGACCAGTACGCTGATGTCGGGGTTGGCCGCAATCCAGGCCTCTTCTTCATCGGTCAGTGCGGCGAGATGGCGCTGCAACAGCAGGCTGGTGTTACCGCTGCTCCAGCGGCGCAGGATGTTCAGGCGTTCGCTATCGCTGATGCGCGCCAGCGCCGCGTCGACCAGCCGGCGCAGGCGTGGGTTGTCATTGGCCAGGGCAAAGGCAAACGCCCCGGGGGCGACCGGGCAGAAGTGGTCGATCTTCAAGGTGCCCTGGTAAATCTTGCCAATCGTGAAATCAGTACTGATGGCATCGCCCAGGTAGGCGTCGGCCTCACCCAGCTCGACGGCGGCCAGCCCGGCGAGGGTCGAGCGATACAGGCTCAGTTGCGCCTTGGGGTACAGGGCGCGGACGTTGCCGGCGGGCAGGTAATGGTCGACCATGGCCAGGCGCAGGCCGGCGAGATCGGAGGTGTGCTTCAGGCTCGCCCCCTCGCGGGTAACGATGACCGGCAGGTCATCGGCGTAGCGCGCGCTCAGGCTTAGCTTGGCGTCGGCCGCCTCGAACGCATTGGAACTGCCCAGCAGGTCGATCCGGCCGTCCCGCAGCGCAGCAATGGCTTCATGACGGCTGTCGAAACGGCGCACTTCGATGTCGATACCTAGTTGCTCGGCAATGATCCCTGCGTAGTCGGCGCTGAGGCCCTCATAGTCGCGCTGGCTGACGTTGATTTCCAGCGGTGGGTAGTCGGGCCGTGAACTGCCCAGCACCAGACGCTGGCGTTGCCGCAGCCATTGCCGGTCCTCGCTGGACAGGGCCAGAGGCGCGGCGGCGCTGACCGAGCGGGCCAGCAACTGGCGGGGTTCGCTGTTGGCCAGCAGCGCGCCGGAGCTGACCAGGCTGATGGCCAGAAGGGCGCTTGCCAGCAGGCGCTTCATGGCAGTCGCACGCTCAGTAGACGCTGTTGCGCTTGGCCAGGTCGACCATTTCCACCAGGGATTCGGTCTTGAGCTTCTCCATGATGCGGCCCCGGTAGGTGCTGATGGTCTTGGCGCTGAGGTTCATGCAGGTGCCGATGTTCTTGTTGTTTTCGCCGCGTGCCAGGCGCCGCAGCACTTCCATTTCCCGGTTGGAGAGGCTGGCCAGGCGCACGGGCTCGCTTTCCAGGGAGTTGCTGTTGACCGACATCTGCGGAAAGGTCGAGTAGCCCTTGACCAAGGCCTTGAGGGCAAACAGCAGGGCTTCGTGGTCTTCTTCCTTGGTGACGAACGCACCGATCCCGGCGTCCAGGCAGCGGCGCACGTACAGGTCGGTGGCCTGCCCGGTCAGCACCATGATCTTGGGCACCGGCTCCAGGCATTGCAGGCGCTTGATCACTTCCATGCCGTCCAGGCCAGGCAGGCCGATATCGAGAATGACTACATCCGGGCGCAGCTCGCGGGCCACCTGTGCCACCTCGCTGCCATTGCCGACCTCGCCGACGACGTTGAAACGCTCGCGCTCGAGTAGTAGGCGCAACGACAGCCGGACGATGGGGTGGTCGTCAACGATCAGCACGGTTGTCATGAGGAAAACTCCTGTGAAGATGTGGTCCGCTTCCTGGATCACTCAGGAATACGTCAACAAATGGGGTTATCGGACGCGCTGCACGATACGATCATTCCGAACATTTGGTAATGCCGAGTATAGAAGTGTTGAAAGTCCCCGCGCTTGTTGTTGAAAAGTCCTACAAAGGAGGAGAAGCCACCGGCCTGGCAACGCGGCGATGCCGGTTTTCAGGCCGTGCTGGCGCAGGCGGGATGCGCCTTGTTCACGCGCTGGGTAGCGGCGGGGTTATTGGCCAGGGCCTGGCCGACCCTTGCCGGGCGGGCCACCAGCTGGCCGGAGCAGTTCGGGCAACGGCCCTGGAAACGGGTTTCAGCGCAGGCGCGACAGAACGTGCATTCGAACGAGCAGATTAGCGCGTCGCTGCTGTCACCCGGCAGGTCGGTATCGCAGCATTCACAGTTGGGGCGTAGCTCCAGCATTGCATGACTCCTGTTCGCAGGTGGGAACACGGAGTCTGCTACGCCCGCGACGCGCCTGGCAATGCTCAGTCGCCAGGGCGGTAAAGGTGGGCGTGCCCGGCACGGTACAAGGCCGACTCGGCAAAGGGTGTGTCGCCCAGCACATGGCCGACCAGGATCAGCGCGGTGCGCCGAAAGCCTTTTGCTGCCACGCGTTCGACGATATTGCCCAGGGTGCCGCGGACCCAGTCCTGGTCTGGCCAGGTGGCGCGATGCACCACCGCCACCGGGCACTGCGCGCCGTAGTGCGGCAGCAATTCATCGACAATGCGCGAAAGGTGCTTGACTCCCAGGTGAATCGCCAGGGTGCTGCCATGTCGCGCGAGGTCGCCCAGTTGCTCGCCAGGCGGCATTGGCGAGCTGTCGCCATAGCGGGTCAGGATCACCGTTTGCGCGACTTGCGGCAGGGTCAGTTCGCAGCCGAGCAGGGCGGCGCTGGCCGCTGTGGCAGTGACGCCGGGAACGATCTGGTAGTCGATGCCCAGTGCCTGCAGGTGGCGGATCTGCTCGCCGATGGCACCGTACAGGCTGGGGTCGCCACTGTGTACCCGGGCGACGTCATGGCCTTGCTCGTGCGCATTGCGCATGGCCGCGATGATCTGTTCCAGGTGCAGTTCGGCGCTGTTGATCACGGTTTCGGCCTGGTGGCCTTCGAGCACCGCAGCAGGCACCAGCGAGCCGGCATAGATGATCACCTGGCACTGGCGGATCAGCCGTTGCCCCTTGATCGTGATCAGTTCCGGGTCGCCGGGCCCGGCGCCGATAAAATAGACCGTCATGATAGTCCTTGCAGGAAGTTGCGGTGGAACGTTCAACCGGCCAGGGCGAGGGTGGCCGGCCCCAGGACCTGGCGGGTCAGCAGCAACCTGGCGGTGCCCAGGCGCTCGCTGGCCAGGGCCAACGCTGCGCTTTCTGCGACCCCCCAGCAGCCGCTGTGGGCATGGGCGGCAGCAGAGCGGTGGCTGAGCAGCGCCTCGTAGGCTTGCAGTTGCAGGGTAGGGTACAGCACCAGCGGCACCGCAAGGCGTTCGGCCAGCTGGTGCAGGCCGGGCTCGTCGGCCTTGAGGCTGACACTGGCGATGCCATGCAGGTCGGCAAGCGCCAGGCCCTGGTTGTTCAAAGCCTGGCGCAGCAGTGCTTCCAGGGCATCCGCCGGGCAACCCCGGCGGCAGCCGAAGCCGGCGAAAAAAGCCTGCATCAGGCCTGGCGGGTGCGGCGGAACAGCCAGGCGCTGAGCATGCCCAGGGCCAGCCAGAAGGCGGCATTGGTCAGCCAGGAGGCCAGCTTGAACTGGTTTGCCAGTGCTTCGGGGGCAAGGCTTGCATGGACCTCGGGTTGTGGCGCGCCAAGCACATGCGGGATCACCAGCAGCGCGGTGCCCAGCACTTTCAGCAGCCAGTGGCGGGCGAACACCAGCAAGGCCAGGCCCGCGGCGGTAGCGCTCGCCGTGCCGACCCACCAGGCCTGACGTTGCCCCAGGTCGGCGGCAGCGGTACCTGGCAGTTCCGGCGGCAGGCCCAGGGTAGGGGCCAGGCAGAACACGGCGAAGCCGGCCAGGCCCCACAGTGCACCGCTGCCGATACGCCGCGGTTCGCGCAGGCTGTACAGGGCGGCGAGGATCAGGGCGAAGCCGACCGCGACCACCAGGTTGCCGCCGGTGGTCGACAGTACCCGTTGCCAGCCGTCTTGCGGTGACCAGGCTTCGGCGTCGTGCTCATGGGCTGGCACCTCGCTGCCATGCTCGTGGTGAGCCGCTGGTACCGCCGACTCGTAGGTTTCCGCCTCGAGAATCAGCGGGGCGACCCAGAAGCTTTGCAACAGGGTCAGCAACAAGGCCGCAAGCAGCCCGCTGAAACCCGCCGTGCGGGCAATGCGCATGATCATCAGGCGTACTCAGTGGCAGGGGAAGGCGGCGCTGTGGCGGGTGTCGTGGGCCGCGTTGTGCACGGCCTCGATGTGGGAAAAGCCGGCGAAGTACACCAGGCACAGGCCCAACAGGCTGGCGCCGACGGCGATGACGACACGCTGGCTGAGGGTGACCGGGGTGGTAATGCTGTGTGGTTTGGCACTGGTGACGGGCATGACGCGTTCCTCTGCTTTTTGGGGCAACGGGCAAGCGCGGCAGCCCCGGGCGTGACTGCCCAGGGGGATGCAACAGCGCCCGCCCACCGCGGGGTGTTCATGAACGCCAGGCCGGTCTCCGGGCTTGCGAGGAGGAGCCGGGCTCCTGGAAAGCATCACCTTCCCATGCTCGCCTACGGGCACAGTGGTATTGACGCTTCGCTCGCTTACCGTTGCGGGGGCAGCACCGGCTTTGTCCGGCCCTGCTCGAGGGCCTGTGACGCACCGGTTTCCCGTTTCACCCCAAGGGGGGCACCTGAACGCGAGGTGTAAGAAGAGCATGGGTTGAGCGTGGCGTCAATGTGCAAAGGGCTGGTTCAACCGCGCGCGAATGCGGCCAGCTTGTCGCCGTCCAGCCGGTAGCGCACCCACTCGTCCTGTGCTTCGGCCCCCAGCGACTGGTAGAAGCCTATCGCCGGCTCGTTCCAGTCCAGCACGCTCCATTCGAGCCGTCCGCACTGGTTGGCCACCGCTTCGCGGGCAATGTGCCGCAGCAATTGCCGGCCGGCGCCGTCGCCGCGCTGCTCCGGGGTCACGTACAGGTCTTCGAGGTAGATGCCGTTGCGCCCGAGCCAGGTCGAGTAACTGTAGAAATACACGGCAAAACCGATGGCCCGGCCGTCACGCTCGCAGATCAGGCTGTGCACTGTGCTGCCCGCGCCGAACAGGCTGTGCTCGATATCGGCAATACTGGCGACCACCTCGTGACGGGCGCGTTCATACTCGGCCAGCTCGGTGATGAAGGCCAGGATCTGCGCGGCATCAGTGGGGACGGCAGGGCGAATGGTGACGGTCATGGCGAAGGCTTCCTTGGGCGCTTTTGGTCGGTACAGTAATGTGTATCTACGTATTTTTCTAAAACTGTACCAGTCGCCGGCAAGGCGACTCCGTTAGTGTGACAGCACCCATGAAGAAAATGGAATGCCCGCCATGCTTGCCTCTGCCGACCTGCTGACCGCCTTTGTGCTGTTCGCCTTCGTGTCCTCGATCACCCCGGGGCCCAACAACACCATGCTGCTGGCCTCGGGGGTGAACTTCGGTGTGCGCCGCTCGATTCCCCATGCCATGGGCATCAGCGTCGGTTTCATGGTGATGGTGCTGGCCGTAGGCCTGGGCCTGGGCGAGGTGTTCAAGGCCTGGCCGGCGCTGTACACGGTACTGCGCTACAGCGGCGCAGCCTACCTGCTGTACCTGGCCTGGAAGATCGCCACCTCCGGGCCGGTCGGCACGGCCTCGTCCGCCGCCCGCAAACCGCTGGGCTTCTGGGGAGCTGCGGCGTTCCAGTGGGTCAACCCCAAGGCCTGGGTGATGGCAGTGGGAGCCATTACCACCTACACGCCGGCGCAGGGCTATGTGGCCAACGTGATCGTGATTGCCGCCCTGTTCGCCCTGGTCAACCTGCCCAGCGTCGGCGTGTGGGTGATGTTCGGCAGCGCCCTGCGCAACCTGTTGCAGAACCCGCGCTGGCTGATGCTGTTCAATGTCCTGATGGCCTTGCTGCTGGTGATTTCACTGTACCCGCTGCTGTTTGTAGAATCGGCGTTTTCCTGAGCCTGCGAGCACGCCAAACCGATGCAGTTGATTCCCTGGTCACACGAATGCGCTGAAGGCTTCACCCTGCGTGGCTGGCGAACCCCGGCCAGTGGCCGGCCGCTGCTGCATTTCTTGCACGGCAACGGCTTTTGCTGCCTGACCTACCAGCCCTTGCTGATGCGTCTGGGTGAACATTTCGACCTGTGGCTCAGCGATGTCCAGGGCCATGGCGACAGCGACCATGGTGGGGCATTTCGCGGCTGGAATCGTACCGCCGCGTTGGCGCTGGAAGCCTTCAGCGCCGGGCGCGGCGAGTATGGCGAGGTACCGCGGTTTGCCGTGGGGCACAGCTTCGGGGGCGTGCTCACCGGCTTGATCCTGGCCAGTGAACCGCACCTGTTCAGCCGTGCCGTGCTGCTTGATCCGGTGTTGTTCAGCCGGCGCATGCTCGGGGTAATGGGCGCGGCTGCATTGCTTGGCCTGCACCGGCGCCACGGCCTTGCACGCAAGGCTGCCAGCCGCCGCAGCCACTGGCCCGATCGAGAGACAGCGCTGGCTTCGCTGCAGGGCCGCGGCATCTTCAAGGGGTGGACTGATGCAGCGCTGCAAGCGTATGTCGAGCATGCCATTGGTGATTGCGGCGAGGCGGTGGTACTCAAGTGCCGGCCCAGCCGCGAAGTGGAAATATTCAGCTCGTTCCCCCGGCGTCTCTGGGCCAGCCTGGCGGCGATCTGTACACCCACACAGGTCTTGTATGGTGAGCATACGTACCCCTTCGTGCCCCATTCGGTCAACCGCCTGGCAGCGCTCAATGCTCGGGTGACCAGCAGGCAGGTTGCCGGTGGGCACTGCTTCATGCAGGAACATCCCGAGGCTTGTGCCGATGCCGTGCAGGCATTCCTGTTGCAGCAACCGGCGGGATAGTTTTCCAGACAGCGTTGCGCAGGACGGCGTGGGTAACCTTGGGCTTTTCCCGAGCCTATGTCCATGACCAGCCAGACCTTGCTGACCCCCGCCTATCTGCAAAAGCGCTACGACTACTCCTGTGCCGCAATCGAGGCGCTCAGGAAAACCATGCACAGTACGCTGGCACCGCTGACAGCCTGCTCGCCCCTGGCTGTGGTCAGCGTGGGCTCCTACGGCCGATGCGAAGTTTCCCAGGTTTCCGACATCGACTTCTTCATCGTGCATGACAGCAGCTTGCCGGTGCAGCGTCTGGACCAGATATTGCGCCAGGTCGGCGACATCCTGCGGCCTGTCAGCCACCCGGGCGAGAGCGACGTGGCCAAGTTCGGCCGGGAAGCGTTGGCCCGCTATGCGGACCTGAGCGAGCACATAGGCTGGAAGCGTGAAGGCAGCAGCGCGTTGACCAGGCGCATGTTGCTGCTGCTCGAAGGCCGCCCCCTGTATGGGCAGGCCGCCTTTGCCAGGTGGCAACATGACCTGCTGCGCCGTTATGTGCCTGATGACCATGGCCACGGCCTTGCCAGGTTCCTGCTTAACGACCTGATTCGCTACTACCGGACCCTGATGGCAAACTTCGAGGAGAAAAGGGCCGAGGGCAAGGCCTGGGGGGTACGCAACGTCAAATTGCTGTTTTCCCGGAAACTGCTTCTCGCAGGCGGCATCGTAGCCATTGCTGAAGCGCATGGCCTGCCTGCGCCAGCCAAGGTCGACCGCCTTCGACAGTTGCTGGCCCTGACCCCGTTACAGCGCCTGGCCACGCTCGGCGCTGACAACCCTCATAGCGACGCGCTGTTCGAAGACTACGCAGTCTTTCTCGAGTTGATTTCCTCGGCGGAAAACCGCCGCTATCTGGACCGACTGGCGCCTGAGCAGGCAATGGCGGATCCGCTTTATCGGCAGCTGCGCAAGCGCGGGCAAGCCTTTTCGTTGCAACTGGAGCATTGGTTGAGGTCGCAATACCCGGGGCACCCGATACTCCACGCCATGTTCTTCTGATTGTCCCTCAAGTAGGACGATGTATGCCATTTCTGCCGGCTACTGCCTGATTGGCATCGCTGGTAAGGTGATCGCAGCCAAGAGAGGAGCCTTCTCATGAAAAGCATACTGGGTATCCACCGCAGCCCTCACGCCCATTGGGTGGGTGATGGCTTCCCGGTGCGCAGCCTGTTCACCTACGACAACCTGGCCAGCCAGATCAGCCCGTTTCTGTTGCTGGACTATGCCGGCCCTCATCCGTTCACCCCGACCAGTGCGCGGCGTGGCGTCGGCCAGCATCCACACCGCGGCTTCGAAACCGTGACCATCGTCTACCAGGGCGAGCTGGAGCATCGTGACTCCACGGGTGCCGGTGGCTTGATCGGCCCCGGTGATGTGCAATGGATGACCGCCGCCAACGGCATCATCCATGAGGAGTTCCATTCCCCAGGCTTTGCCCGCAGCGGCGGCATGCTGGAAATGGTTCAGCTGTGGGTCAACCTGCCGGCGCGGGATAAACGAGCAGCCGCTGGCTACCAGACCCTGCTGGCCAAGGATATTCCGGTGGTCGAGTTGGACGGCGAGGGCGGTAGCCTGCGGGTGATCGCGGGTAACTATCGCGGGCATCCGGGGCCGGCGCGCACCTTTACCGCCATGGACGTCTGGGACTTGCGTCTGCATGCCGGTGCCACGCTGCGCCTGCCGGTGGCGGCCGGGCGCAACGCGGCGCTGGTGGTGTTGCGCGGCAACGTGCGGATCAACCACGAGCGCGAAGCTGGCCCGGCCAGCCTGGTGTTGCTTGACCGGGCCGGTGAAGATGTTGTCGTGCAAGCGCTGGAAGGCGCCAGCGTGCTGTTGCTCAGCGGTGCGCCGATCGACGAGCCGATCGTCGGTTATGGCCCGTTCGTGATGAACAGCCAGGCGGAGATTGCCGAGTCGTTCGATGATTTCCATGCCGGGCGGTTTGGGCAGATGCAGGCCGCGCAGGCCCCCGCGGCCACCTGATCGACACTGCGGCGGCGACAGGGCCGGTACAGGTCACGCATTTGCTGGCATGATGCAACCATGGCCAAGCTCAGTTCGTTGCACATGTTGCGCCGGTCGCTGCCCGGCGCCCGCCAGGAGACCCTGTGGCTACGCTACCGTGCCCCTTACCACTGGCCTTCGATGCTGGCGTTCCTTGCTGCGCGCTGTATTCCCGGCGTAGAAACCTGTGTGGACGGCAGCTACAGCCGTTCGCTGGTGGTTGCCGGCCGGCATGCCGTGGTGCACGTTACGCCTGCGGGCAACCAGCACCTGCGCATTTGCCTCGAGGGCGTTCCGGCGCGGGCGCTGCCTGGTGTGATCGCCAGGCTGAGGCGAGTCTTCGACCTCGATGCCAACCCTGCGTGTATCAACGCCGGGCTTTGCGCCGATCCGCTCATGGCCCGCCTGATCAAGCAACGCCCAGGCTTGCGCCTGCCGCAAGGCTGGGACGCCTGTGAGCAAGCGATGCGCACCGTGCTGGGCCAGCAGATCAGCGTAGCCGGGGCCATGACCCTGGCTGGCCGGCTGGTGCAGCGCCATGGTCAAGCCCTGCGCCTGCCTGTGCCGGGCTTGAGCCACGTGTTCCCGACGCTGACGGTTTTGGCGGCGGCGCAGTTCGACAACCTCGGAATGCCGCGGGCTCGCGCCGCAACCCTGGGCACGCTGGCCAATGCCTTGCTGGCCGAGCCCGGCTTGCTGCGGCGCGGGCAGAGCCTCGATGCACTGCTGTGCAAGCTGTGCCAGCTCAGGGGCATCGGGCCATGGAGTGCGCACTACCTGGCGCTGCGCCAGGCGGGTGCGGCGGATGCTCTACCGTTGGGCGATGTTGCATTGGTCAAGGCGTTGCGCAGGCTGGAAGGAGACCAGGCGCAACTGGCCGAACGGGCCCTGGCCTGGCGGCCGTGGCGGGCTTATGCGGCCCAGCACCTGTGGGCGTCGCTGGGGCCTGACAAGACCGCTCGTCGTTAACTTTGTCATCGCGTCCGAACACCCGGCCCGCACCGGCAATCTTCCACTAAGGTGCTAGAGGATTCCGGCACCATCATTGCCCCGGCGCATGGACACCTGCCGCGGCATGCGCAATATCAATTGGCACCTCGCCTGACAAAGGTGTACTCACACACAACAGGCCATCCCACAGAGAGGGTCGTACCATGTCGTTGATAGGAGTTTCGATGCTGGAGATGCGGCAGATGATCGAGCAGGCCTGCCTGCCCGACCGCTGTGAAGTCAGCTGCCCGGACGGCGCCAACCTGACCATCCGCCTGGGTCAGGGTCAGAGTCTCGACGAAGGCGTGACCCTGAGCGGGGTCCCGCTGCAAAGCCTGAACAGTTGCCGCGACCTGGTCAACCTGGTAGGTCAGCTGCACGCGCTGCGTAGCACTCACCCGGCGCCACTCAAGGCGATTGCCTGAGTGGCCCATCGCGTTCCGGTCAGCCCAGGCTGGCCGGGCGCACATATTCTGGCATCAGGCCATTGAACCAGAACAGGATCATCGCCACCAGGATGGTCACCAGCAGCAACAGGCCCACCCCCCAGACGCAGGTCGCGAACAGCATGGCCTGTTCTTTCTTCAGCCGCAGGAACGTCTGCAAGCCGCCATACAGCAGCACGCTGGCATACGCCGAGGCCGCCAGCAGCGCCGCAACGGCCAGCCAGCGGATCGGCAGCAGGCCGACCACGCCAGCGAAGAACCAGGGCGTGGCGCAGTAGGCAGCGAAGCCGATGCACTGGTTGAGGCTGGGCTGGGTATCGAAGCCACGCGCCATCCAGCGAATCATCACGCCCATCAGCATGACCCCGCCCACCGTGGTGGCATAGAGCAAACCTGCCAGTTGCGCGGCACTGCCCATGCTCAGGCGCACCCGCTCCTCGGCGGCAAGGCTCCAGCCGAAGGTGGTAGTGCCGACGAACAGGCACACGGCGGGGATCAACGCCAGGGCCAGCAGGCGCGGCAGGTATTGCTGCGGGTGGTCTTCCTCGGCCCGGCGGATGTCCAGCCAGGCGTCGGCGGGGTGGGTGAAGAGCTTGAGCAACGGACTGTTCATGGCATTCTCCGGCAGGCATGGGCTCTTTTGTATGGAGGCATGCTGCGCCCGGCAGGTTCAGCCGGGTTGGTCACCGTCGATCGGCTTTACTGCAGTTCCAGCAGCAGGTTCAGGCCGCCATCCCCGCACTTGCCCTGGTCGCGGACCACACCGTGGTAGCTGCGTCCATCCCAGACAAACGCCACGCTGTGGGCGCGTTCCACCTTGTCGGGCAACGGCGGGCAGATGTGCAGGCGCAGGCCCGGGCGACCTTGCAGGTTGAGGGCGGCAATCTGGCACTGGCATTCCATGCTTTGTGCGACCGGGCCGAACAGGGTGTCGCGTACGTAATCGAGTTGCAAGGAAGCACTGGGCGCGCGGCAGGGCATTTTCATGGTCGCGCTGCTCCGTTGCGAAGACGGTTGGCAGAGTACAGGTAGGGCATGGCGGGCTCCAGGCTGAAATGGCATGGCCTTTCCTTTGAAGCTTGCCAGGCCAAGATGTTCAACCTGTTTCATGCGCGTTCATCCTGCTTGCACAGGTCCGCTTCAGCGCCCGGCCTTGCGCAGGGTCAGGTTGATCCGCCGTTCGCCCAGGCGCGGATGTACGCCGGGTTTGACCGGTAGCACACCGTGGAAGCGCAAGCGGTCTTCGCCGCCCCAGACCAGCACGTCGCCATGGCTCAGGGCAATGCGCCGGGTCTTGTCGGCGCGCTGCAGGCCGCCGAACAGGAAGATTGCCGGCAAGCCCAGGGACACCGACACGATCGGTTGGCCGAAGTCCACTTCGTCGCGGTCCTGGTGCAGGCTCAGGCGGGTGCCGGGCAGGTAATGGTTGACCAGGCAGGCATCCGGGACGAAGTGGTCGAAACCGGCCATGGCCGCCGCCCGGGTGGCCAGGGCCAGCAATACCGGGGGCAGGGCGGGCCAGGGTTTGCCGCTGAGCGGGTCGCAGGGGCTGTAACGGTAGCCCTGTTCATCGCTGACCCAACCCAGCGTGCCGCAGTTGGTCAGCCCTACCGCCATGCGCAGGCCACCCGGGGTATGCATGTGCCGGAACGGCGCCGCGCGCAGTACCGGGCGCAGGGCGTCGAGCACGGGCTCGACTTCGGCCAGGGCGAAGCCGGGCAGCAGCACGGTATGACTGGCCAGGCGTTGTGCCTGAGGGCCGAACAGGTCGAGGTCGGACTGGATCATGTGCTCGGTATCGGGTTGGATGGCGACCATTGTAATGCGCCTGGCAGGCTTGGCCTATCTGCGGGTTTGCAAGGTCTTCAACACCTGTACCAGTGCCGTGGGCCTGCCCACGACAGGGCGAAACAAAACCGGACGCCACGAAAAAAGGAACCGCGGCACCAGGGAGAGGAGCACCGCGGTTCAAGGGGGAAAGCTGTACTGCTGGCTCACAGTGGCCAGGTTGTCACTGCCGAACTGGCTGACGGCGGTGCCGACAGATGTTTCCTCGCGACCTCCGACAGTTACCGCACAGCGACGTTGACCGTGCGCGTGGTGCCTTGGCTGGTGGTGATCGTCGCCGTCGGTGTCGCAGTCGGGATGAGCGTGGTGCTGTTGCGCACCGCCAGGCGCCAGCGCCCGCCCAACGCCACTGTGGCGGTGCCCAGGGTCTGCACCCCGCTGGTCGTGGTGGCCCGCACGGTGACGGTATTGCCGGTGGCTACCGACGAAGTGCCGCTGAAGTCCCAGTTGTAGCGGTTGTTCGAGCGCGCCGTGACGGTGGCTTCCGTGACCGTGAAGGTTTCGACGACGGGCCGTGGCGACACGTTGACGGTGACGGTGGCGGAATTGGACAGCGCCCCCAGCGAGTCCCGTGCCTGGTAGCTGAATGTCGTGGTGAAGGCCGTGGTGACCGTGGCTGGCGGGGTATAGGTCACCGTGGTGCCGTTACTGCTGACGCTGCCTCGGCCGGCGGCTGGCTGGGTCACAGCGGCAACGACCAACGGCAGGTTGCCTTCCGGGTCGGTGTCGTTGGCCAGCACGTTGATGGTCAATGGCACGCCGAGGGTGGCGACCGTTTCCGGGTTGGCTGTCGGTGCCCGGTTGGGTGCAACGTTGACGGTGACCGTGGCCGGTAGCGACTTCAGGCCTTTGGCGTCTACCGCGCGGTAGCTGAAGCTGGCTACCAGCGGCTGAGTGGCTCCGGCGGGTGGGGTATAGGTGACCGCAGTGGTGCCGTTCATCACTACGCTGCCCAGCCCCGTACCGGGTTGGGTCAGGTCGCTGATGGTCAGCGGTACGTTGCCGTCCGGGTCGCTGTCGTTCTGCAGCAGGTTGAGGGTAATCGGAATGCCGACACTGGTGCTGCCGCTGTCGGCCTGGGCCAACGGCGGCTGGTTGGCCGCCTCGACCGGGGCGTTGCCTATGACCACCACCGGCTCGATATCGCTGCCGCCGTGTGCCGACTTGACGGTGATGCTGGCCGGTGGCTGCGCTACGTCGTTGATAGTCAGGCTCTGTAGCGTGCCCGACCTGGACAGCCGGCCATAGCCTTGGGCGATCAGGTCGGGAATGGCCACTTCATCGCTGGAGCTGGCCTCGATCAGCAGGCGTTTGCTGGCCCATTCGTAGCGTGCGGTGCTGACCTTGACCACGTCGCTGAGCTTGCTCGACAGCGCTGTCGGCCGGGTACCGGCGGTGCTGTTGCTGGCGGTCACCACCACCACCGGCGGCGGCGCGTCAGGGCCAGGCTGCTGGTGGAAGAACAACCCGTTGTTGTCGGCGGTGAGGGTGAACTGGCACGGCGAAGGCGGGTTGCCGGCCAGGGCCAGGCCGTTGCGCATGCACAGGCTGGCTTCCTTGGGGGCGTTGGCGAACACTTCGGTGCGAGTGCCGCTCGCGCTGCGTGAATAGGTAGCACGCTGCAGGGTCACCGGGGTCTGGGCGCGTGGGTCCAGTACCTTGCCAGAGACTGCGAAAAGGCTGGTCTGAAGGGTGCCGGCGGGGCCTTCGATGCGCACGAAGTTGGTGTTGAACGGGCTGCCGGTCACCGCTTCGGTGATGTTGGGGTCGCCAACATAGGTTTCGCTGGCGCCCGTATCGGGATTGACCTCGATATAGGGCCCGCCGACTCCTTTCAGCCAAGGGCCGATCGCCCCGGCCAGCGCGCCCCGGAAGTTGCCCGGCGCACCAATGCCTATGTCACGGGTGATATTGATCGCCCGCCGGCCGGCGGCGGTGACGTTGACCGTCTCCACGCCGTAAGGGTGGGTGATGGTGTAGGTACCAGTACGTGGCACGGAAGCCCGGATACGGATGCGGGCGAAGCTCTGTTGATCGCCGTCCACCGGGTTTCCCGCTGCGAAAGCCGCCTCCAGCCCGGCGACGTAGACTTCCAGCTCATAGCCACTGTTGCCCACTGCGGGGATCGAGGTTTCCGCGAGGAACCAGAACATCTCCGGCGGCCAGTTATCCGGGAATACCAGCGGCAGGGTATCGTCATAGATGCCGGGTTCGGGCAACAGGGTGCACATATACGCCGGTGCACCTGCCGCGCCTGGCGCGCGCGTGCTGGTCGCACGTGACTGGCACAGCTCCAGGGACTGGTCAAGGCTGTCCTTGTACCACATCGGGTAGCCACCGGTGGCGAAGGTGTAAGGCCCCGGGTCGACGTCGGACAGCACGGCAAAGGCAGTGCCGGTAACGCCAAGAGAGAGACCGGCGGCCAACAGTGCACGGCGCGACCAGGTGTTCATGCTACCTCCTTCAAGGCTCGGCCTTTGTCTGTTCATGGCACCAGCACCACGTCTTCGGTGTCGCTGCCGCCGCTGGCACTGGTGACTGTCACCTTGGCCGGCGGGATGGGGGACAGGCTTGTATTCAGGCTCTTCAAGGCGCCGTCGCCGCTGAGGTCGCCGATCAGCGTGCCGTTGCCGGTGCGCGCGGTGAGCACCGGCGGAGTCGTTTCGTCGCTGCTGCTGGCCACCAGGGTCAGCTGGCCGGTGGACAACCGGTACTGGGCCTGGATGATGGTGACCAGGTCGGTCAGCGGCACGTTGGCGATGGTCGGGCTGCTGGTGGGGATCGCCGCGCGGTTGTCGGCATTCAGGGTCAGCACCGCGCCCACGCTTGGGTTGAGTACCGACTGCGCGTACCAGGCGCCGGTGCCGTTGGCCTCGGAGAGGTTGAGCTGAGGGGCCTGGCTGGTCAGGCTGACGCTGGCCGGTGGCGGCGGGGCCATCACGAAAATGTCCTGCTGGGCACGCAGGTCGCCGTTCTCGGTATGCCGCGAGTAGGTGCTGCGCTGCGGCATCAAAGGGGTTGGCAGGGCCACATCGGAGAGCTTGCCCGAGACCGCGAACAGCTCGGTGCGCAGGTCGATGCCGCCCGGGCCCTCGATGCGCACGAAATTGGTCTTGAACGGGCTGCCGGTCACCCGCTCTTCCAGGTTCGGGTCGCCAATGAAGCGCTCGCTGCCTTCACTGTAGGGCCCATTGACGCTGCGCAGGAAAGGCCCGACATCGCCTTTCAGCGCGCCGCTGAAATCGCCCGCGCCGGCAATGCCGATGTCGCGGGTCATGTTGATCGCCCGGCGCCCGCCGGCAGCGACATCGAACACTTCGACACCATAGGGATGGGTAATCACGTAGGTGCCGGCGGTGGGGACGTCGACCCGGATTCGCACCCGGGCGAAGCTGACCTGGTCACCGGCGAGCGGCTCTCCCGAGGCAAACGCCGCTTCGACCGCCGTGCCGTAGCTTAGGTTTATGCCGCGGCTGGCATCGACGATGGCGGCGTCGGCGGTGAACCAGAACGCCTCGTCCGGGAAGTTGCCGGGGAAGACGATCGGTTGGGTATCGTCGAACACGCCAGGGGTAGGCAATAACGTGCACATATACGCAGGGGCGCCAGGGGCCCCCGCAACACGCGAGCTGACCGCCTTGGTCAGGCACAGGTCAAGGGCGCGACCATGGTTGTCCTGGTACCAGGCGGGGAAACCACCGTTGGCGGCCACGTAGGCGCCTGGATCGACAGCGTTCAAGGCAGCCTGTGCCGGAACCTGTAGCATGCCGATGAAGATCGCCATAGCCAGCGGGCGGGGAAGCGATCGGTGCATGAGTCATTTCCTCCTGCAAACAGGCCCATGGACTTGGGGCTGGCAGGAGTTGGGCAATAGCTATGCCAGGTAGCGGAAATCGTGCTGCAGGCCTTGCGTTGCAAGGCCCTTGCCTTTCGCGCAGGCAATTTTCAGGCGTGTCGGGTGGGCCGCGTTGCCCCAGCATTGGGGGCAACAGCGGGCCTATCCCCGACAGCCACCTCGGCGTAAAGAAATAATTGGAAAAATAAATGCCACTTTTTTGCCATCGGCCACCTCTTACCCAGACGAGCTAATCCTTTCGGGTGGGAGGGCCATTGCCATGTCGTTGAGTTTCACGCCTGCACAAGCGTTGCGTGCCAACAGCCTGTATCGGATGTCGCCGATGGTGGCGTGGTTGATCGAGGAAATAGGCACGGCCCTCGCGGTGTCAGCCGACCTCGCCGGGCGACACGAGATGGTGGATACCCTGTTGCAACGTATCGAGGACGTAATGGCCGGTAAGCCGCAGGCTTGCACGTTCTTTGCCTATCAGCTTCAGGCCTGGAGCCGGGAGTGCCACTTGCCGTCTGAACGGGTGGCCGAATTCTACATGGCCGCACGCGCGCTGAAAGCGATGGTCGAGTCAATGTCAGGGGCTGCTCCCGATTCGCTGGACAAGAATGGCTCCAGATTTACTCGATAGGAATTTTGGCCGGTTAAAGTCTTTTCATTCAATGGCATAGCGCCGCTAGTTAAAGTTCCAGTTAAGAGTCTGCGCGTCTTGCCGACCAGCGGCGGCTTGACGAACGGGTACGGTTTTGCTGTATTGAAACCGGTTTCATCGGTACCACTACAATCATAAGGACCGCCCATGACCGACGCGCCTGCCCATGCCCGCGAACGGGTCACCATCAGCGAAGTAGCGCGTGTCGCTGGCGTTTCCAAGGCCACCGTCTCGCGGTATATCGGTGGCGATCGCCAGCTGCTGGCCGAGGCCACAGCCAAGCGCCTGGAGCAGGTCATCGAGCGTCTCGGTTACCGCCCCAACCAGATGGCCCGAGGCTTGAAGCGCGGCCAGACGCGGCTGATCGGCATGCTGGTGGCCGACATTCTGAACCCCTATTCGGTAGCCGTGATGCATGGCGTGGAAACCGCCTGCCGTCAGCACGGCTACAGCCTGGTGGTGTGCAACACCAACCGCGACGACGAGCAGGAGCGTCATCACCTGATGGCCCTGCAGTCGTACAACGTCGAAGGGCTGATCGTGAACACCCTCGGCCACCATCCCGGCGACCTGCTCAACCTGCAGCGTGATATCCCCATGGTACTGGTCGACCGGCAACTGCCCGAGCTGCATGTCGACCTGGTCGGCCTGGACAATGCCGACGCGGTCGAACAGGCCCTCGACCACCTGCAGGCGCAAGGCTATCGCGATATCCTCGCGGTCACCGAGCCCCTGGATGGCACCAGCTCACGGCTGGAGCGGGTCGAGGCGTTCGGCGCTTCGATCGGCCGTCGGCCCGGCATGCGCCAGCAAGTGCTGGAAATCAACCCTGGCCTGGACGGCCAGCTGGCCTCGTTCCTCGCGGGCAACGGCCATGGTCCGCAGGCCATCTTCACCTTCAACGGCATTGCCACCCTGGCCGTGACCCGGGCGCTGCACCAGGCCGGGCGCAACCTGTTCGCGGAAGTCGGGCTGATTGCCCTCGACGACCTCGACTGGTACCCGCTGGTCGGTAGCGGCATCACTGCGCTGGCCCAGCCCACCGAACGTATCGGCGTGGCGGCATTCGAGCGCCTGCTCGGTCGATTGCGCGGCGACAGCGGCGCCGCCAGGCGCATCGACTTCAAGGCCAACCTGATCATCCGAGGTTCAACCCAGCCACGGTAATTGGCAGCAGGCGACTGCTGGCGGTTACTGGATAAAAATGAAACCGGTTTCAGAGGGATAACAACAATGTACGCGAACCCCGTTTCCATCAGCCTCTCCAGCTATGGCGCCGAGCTGGTCAGGCAGCATGGCCAGGCGCATTTCCTCGACCTGCTGGCTGCCGCTGGCGTTACCCGCGTGGAGCTGCGCGAAGAGTTGTTCAGCTGTGCGCCAGACACTGCAGCACTGTCTGCAGCCATGGCTGCGTTGCGCCTGGAGTGCCTGTATTCCACACCCCTTGAGCTGTGGACCGAGCAGGGCCTGCCTGACCCGCAGCTCGCGCCGAAGCTGGCGACCGCGCATGCTCTCGGTGCTGTGGCGCTGAAGGTTTCCCTGGGGCACTACCGGGACGGCTGCGATATGGCGGCGCTGGCGCGGTTGTTGCCCGGGCCCGGGCCGCTGCTGCTGGTAGAGAACGACCAGACGGTGCAGGGTGGCAGAATCCAGCCGCTGCTGAGGTTCCTGCAGCGCGCCGAAGACCTGGGGCTGAGCCTGGGCATGACGTTCGACATCGGTAACTGGCAGTGGCAGGGCGAGCCTGCCCGACAGGCTGCACGCCAGCTGGGCCGCTGGGTGCGTTACGTCCATTGCAAGGCCGTGCAGCGCCTGGGCGATGGCCGCCTGGCTGCCGTACCGCCCAACGCCGCGGACCTGCAGGAATGGGCTGCACTCATGGCCGAGTTCACGCCTGGCGTGGTGCGTGCCGTCGAATACCCCTTGGTCAGCGACGACCTGCTGGCACTGACGCGCGCCCAGGTGCGCGCGCTGGCGGCGCTGGGGCGCCGTGCGGCAGCGCGCGAGGTGCCGAGCCATGCGTGAACATGACGTGCTGTGTTTCGGCGAGACCATGGCCATGTTCGTCGCCGAACAGGCCGGCGACCTGGCCAATGTCAGCCAGTTTGGCAAGCGCATCGCAGGTGCCGACAGCAATGTGGCCATCGGCCTGGCGCGGCTCGGCTTCAAGGTCCGCTGGCTGAGCAGGGTGGGCGACGATTCGCTTGGCCGTTTCGTGCTGGACAGCCTGCGCCGTGAAGGCCTGGATTGCTCGGGCGTGGAAGTCGATCCCGGCTATCCTACCGGCTTCCAGCTCAAGGGCCGCTGCGACGATGGCAGTGATCCGGCGGTGGAGTACTTCCGTCGTGGCTCGGCGGCCAGCCGACTGTCGCCAGCGCTGCTCCGCCCGGGCTGCCTGCAAGCTCGCCACCTGCACGCCACCGGCATCCCGCTGGCCTTGTCGGAAGGCTGTCGGGCGCTGTCCCATGCACTGGTTGATGGCATGCGTGCCGCCGGGCGCAGCATTTCCTTCGACCCCAACCTGCGGCCCTCGCTGTGGCCTGACCCGGGCAGCATGGTGCGCGAGATCAATGCGCTGGCGGCCAAGGCTGACTGGGTGTTGCCAGGCCTGGAGGAGGGCCGCTTGCTCACCGGCCAGCACACCCCGGCAGACATCGCGGCCTTCTACCTCGACCTGGGGGTGGCCCGGGTGGTGATAAAGCTGGGCGAGGCGGGAGCCTACTTCCGTAGCGCCGAAGGCGAAGGCCTGGTCGCGCCAGTGCCGGTCAGCCGGGTCGTGGACACCGTCGGCGCCGGCGATGCCTTCGCCGTCGGCGTGCTCAGCGCGCTGCTCGAAGGCCGGCCCTTGGCCGACGCAGTGGCACGCGGCAACTGGTGCGGCAGCCGCGCCGTGCAATCGCGGGGCGACATGGAGGGGCTGCCGCTGCGCCATGAACTGGAGGTTCACGAACTGCGCAAAAGCGCGTGAACACCTCATACCCCGAATCACCTGTTGCAACAAAAACAACAAGCTCAGGAGAAGCACACATGCACAAGCAAAGCCTGGCACCTCGCCGCTGGTGGTACCTCATCCCGATCGTCTTCGTCACCTATAGCCTGGCCTACCTGGACCGCGCCAACTACGGCTTCGCTGCCGCTTCCGGCATGGCCGAAGACCTGCAGATCACGCCCGTGCTGTCCTCTTTGCTGGGGGCACTGTTCTTCCTCGGCTACTTCTTCTTCCAGGTACCTGGCGCCATCTACGCCGAGAAGCGCAGCGTGAAGAAGCTGATCTTCGTCTGCCTGATCCTCTGGGGCGGCCTGGCCACGCTCACCGGCATGGTCAGCAACGTCTACATGCTGGTCGCTATCCGCTTCCTGCTCGGGGTGGTGGAGGCGGCGGTAATGCCGGCGATGCTGGTGTACCTGTGCCACTGGTTCACCCGCGCCGAGCGTTCGCGTGCCAACACTTTCCTGATGCTTGGCAACCCGGTGACCATCCTGTGGATGTCGGTGGTATCGGGGTATCTGATCAAGCATTACGACTGGCGCTGGATGTTCATCATCGAAGGTTTGCCGGCTGTGGTCTGGGCGTTGTTCTGGTGGCGCCTGGTGGACGACCGCCCGGCGCAGGTGAAGTGGCTGAGCGCGCAGGAGAAAGACGCCCTGCAGCAGGCGCTGGCCGCCGAGCAGCAAGGTATCAAGCCGGTGAAGAACTACCGCGAGGCGTTCCGCTCGCCACAGGTGATCATCCTTGCGCTGCAGTACTTCTGCTGGAGCATCGGCGTGTACGGCTTCGTGTTGTGGCTACCGTCGATCCTCAAGCAGGCGGCGAAGGTCGATATCGTGGAGGCCGGCTGGCTGGCGTCGGTGCCTTACCTGGCGGCGGTACTGGCCATGGTTGGCGTGTCGTGGGCGTCCGACCGCCTGCAGAAGCGCAAGCGCTTCGTCTGGCCGCCGCTGCTGATCGCCGCTGTCGCCTTCTATGGCTCGTACGCCCTGGGCAGCCAGCATTTCTGGCTGTCGTACACGCTGCTGGTGGTCGCCGGTGCCTGCATGTACGCACCTTATGGGCCGTTCTTCGCGATCGTGCCCGAGATCCTGCCAGCCAATGTCGCCGGCGGCGCCATGGCGCTGATCAACAGCATGGGGGCGCTGGGGTCGTTCGGCGGTTCGTGGCTGGTCGGCTACCTCAATGGCGCCACCGGTGGGCCCGGTGCTTCTTACCTGTTCATGTGTGGCGCGCTGCTCGCCGCAGTGGCACTTACCGCCGCACTCAATACGTCGCGGACCTCAGGCCGAGCCAAGCGCGGCGGTTCACGTCTGGCCATGAGCCAATAGGAAACCTGTGATGAAGAAGCGAATCGTCCTGTACAAACGCCTGTCCGGGCAGTTGATGGCGCGCCTGCAAGCGCACGTCGAGGTGACTTGGGTGGATATCAACCAGCCCGACGGCCTGGCGCGCCTGCGCGACGCCTTGCCGGGGGCACACGGGCTGCTGGGGGCCAGCCTGCGGGTGGACGACAGCCTGCTCGATCTGGCGCCACAACTGGAGGTGATAGCCAGCGTTTCGGTTGGCGTGGACAACTACGACATCGCCGAGCTCAGCCGGCGCCGGGTGATGTTGACCAACACTCCCGACGTGCTGACCGAAACTACCGCCGACACTGGCTTTGCCTTGATCCTGGCCACCGCGAGGCGAGTTGTGGAACTGGCCAACTGGGTCCGCGACGGCCGTTGGCAGGCCAGCCTCGGCCCGGCACATTTCGCTAGCGATGTGCATGGCAAGACGCTGGGAATCGTCGGGATGGGCCGTATCGGCGAGGCCTTGGCCAGACGCGCCGCAGCCGGCTTCGGCATGCGTGTGCTGTATCACAACCGGCGTGCCAGGCCTGAAGTGGAAGCGCGTCATGGTGCACGGCAGTGCAGCCTGGATGAGCTGTTGCAGCAGGCGGATTTCGTTTGCCTGACCGTGCCACTGAGTGCCGGCACAGAAGGCTTGATCGGAGTGCGCGAGCTGGCGCTGATGAGGCCTGAGGCGATCCTGGTGAACATTTCCCGCGGTCGGGTGGTGGATGAGGCCGCATTGGTCGAAGCGCTGCGTGAGCGGCGCATACGCGGCGCCGGGCTGGATGTGTTCGTACAGGAACCGTTACCGCTGGACTCGCCACTGCTGCAGCTCGATAACGTGGTGGCGACCCCGCATATCGGCTCGGCAACCGAGGAAACCCGCGAGGCGATGGCACGTTGCGCGGTGGATAACTTGCTCAGCGCACTGGCAGGTGAACGGCCGGCGAATCTGGTCAATGAAGTACCCAGGGTCTGAGGTTGCGCCTGCTTCGCGGATACGTCCGCTCCTACGAGGTGAACCGCGCCGGCCAAGGCTGACGCCGTAGCTGCAGGAGCGACTTCAGCCGCGATCACCGGCAAAGCCGGTGCCATCCACCATCCCTTCCAGAAGCTGGCTTACCGGCAGTTGCCCGCCTTGCGGTAGCCCGCCGCTTGCGCCTCACCCTCGCTGGCGAAGGTGACCTGGTTCTTCGGGGTGACCTGGGCATACCCCGGGCAGCCGCTGGCCAGGTGATAAACGTGGCTGTTGCGGTTGCCAAGCACCACCCCCACCGACCCGCCGCCGGCCAGGCTCGGCTTGGCCTCGGCCTTGGTGGGCTTCGCCGTTACCGCTTGCACCACACCGCTACCTTGCGGTTTGTAGTCGGCGGTCCATTTGCGCTCGCCGGTCACGAACGGGTTGGCGTGGCCCATGATCGCCGCAATGCGGCGCTCACGTTCTTTCTCCCAGGCCGATACCGGGTACTGCCGGTCCCAGGCCATCAGCACCTGCTGCTGCTGGCGCGACATGTTCAGCTTGTAGCGGTCGTACATGTAGAACGTGGTGCGCGCCACCAGGCCTTTCACTTCATCCCGCGGTTCGGCGGCCCGCTGCACGAAGTCGACCTTGGTGCTGCACTGGCCGTACTGCCCGGCATTGCCATTCACCATGGCGTAATTGAAGTTGCTGCGGTCGCCGTTGACCTCGCCCACCGCCGGGTAGAGGTTGAACAGGTCGGCTTCCATGGCGCGGAACACCGGGTCATCGTCGACGCAGTGTTCGCGGCCGCCGTTCTTCCAGCACTGGCGCTGGCTGCCGAAGGTGTAGGCGGGCACGATGTGCTCCCACTCGGTGCGCTCGGCGCGGTTTTGCTGCTTGCGCGTCTGGTAGCCGCACGAGGCGGTATCGATACGCCCGCCGGACTTGCCCACCCAGGTCCATTTGCAACCGCAGTACAGGTCGCCCATGGCACTGCTGGCCTGGTCGAGGTACACCTTCTGCTTGGCTACCACTTTGGCTTCGGTGAAGGTCGCCGGGGGGCTTGCAAGGGCCGGCAGGGTGAAGGAAAACAGTAAGGTTGCAGCGTAAAGCAGTGATTTCATGGGAAAAACATATTTCGCGGAGGGGCCGGCATTGTAATGGTTTCGCCGAGGCTGGCCAGCCTGCTGAATCAAGGCCCGGCCTTGACCCGCCGCGCAACCTCACCGCCTTGCCCCCCAAAAGGTTTTGCCTCAGCGCTCCAGATAATGGGTTTGCGCGGCAAAGTCGATGAACCGCTTGCTGGCCAGCGACAGGTATTCCCCCGACCGCCAGCACAGGCGGAAGCTCATCAGCTGCGCCGGTCGGAACGGCACGCCGACAATGCCTGGTGTGCGCTGCTGCACCGAGCGCAGCAGGGTGGCCACGCCCATGTTGTCCAGTGCGGCCTGCACCACCAGCGAGACGAAGTTGCTCTGCAGCGCCACCTGGTAAGTGATGCCGTGTTCGGCGAAGAACGCGTCCAGCAGGTGGCGCTGCACGAAGGTGCGATCGAACACCACCATGTCGGTATTGCGCAGGTCCTCGGCGGTGAGGAAGGCCTTGTCGGCATACGGGTGGTCGGGGTGCATGCACGCCAGCATCTCGTCGCTGCCCAGCAGGATCGATTCCTTGTCTGGCGGAACACGCCTGGACTCCAGTAGCGCCAGGTCGATTTCGCGCTGTTCCAGGCGCTGGCCAATGTCCTCGGCGCTGCCTTCGAATACGGTCATGGCGATGCCCGGGTAAAGCCGGCGGAAGGCGTTCATCAACCCGGGCACATAGTGCAGGCCGAACATGGGTGGAATACCCAGGCGGACTTCGCCGCGCTTGAGGTCAGCCATGTCGCGCAGTTCCTGGCGGGCCACGTCCATTTCGCGCAGGGCCGAAGCAATCCGCGGCAGGAACCGCTCGCCCTCGGCGGTGAGAATGACTTTGCGTGTGGTGCGGTTGAACAGGGTCACGCCCAGTTCTTCCTCCAGGCGGGTAACCGCCATGCTCAGCGCCGGCTGGGCGATGTGCAGGTGTTGCGCGGCTTTGGTGAAGCTGCCTTGGCGAACGATTTCGACGCAGCAACGCAATGCCTTGAGATTCATGGTCGGGGACTACTCATCAGAGGGGTTCATTCATAACGAACTGTGATCTCAGGCATCATAACAATATATTTATTATTATTAACCGGAGGGCCTACGATGCGCGCCACTGAGACATCCTGCAACATCTCAGTCACGCAGCTTGATAACGCTGCATCCCACGAAGATTTTGAGGTAGTACCCTAAATGGCCAAGGCCGCCGATGTCGTTGTGCAATGCCTGGAAAACGAAGGTGTCGAGTATGTATTCGGCATTCCCGGTGAGGAAAACCTCGACTTGCTGGAATCCCTGCGCAAGTCGAAGATCAAACTGGTACTGACCCGTCACGAGCAGTCCGCAGGTTTCATGGCCGCCACCTACGGCCGCCTGACCGGCAAGACCGGCGTCAGCCTGTCCACCCTCGGCCCCGGCGCGACCAACCTG